>DATKQJ010000009.1:0-132350 GCA_035532785.1 Candidatus Acidiferrales bacterium
GCTGATAGGAAACCTGCCAGGAAGGGCACCCAGGAGTCTGCCAAGACCACCAACGCGATCGCCAAGGCGTCCAAGGGATTCACGGCCGAGGAACGAGCCGCGATGAGGGAGCGCGTCCGCGAGCTGAAAGCTACCGGAAGCAAGGCGGACGACGAAAACGCCGTGCTCGAGAAGATCGCCTCGATGCCGGAACCGGATCGCGCCATGGCCAAGCGAGTGCATGCGGTCATCAAAGCCAGCGCGCCAGTTCTCGCGGCGAAACTCTGGTACGGGATGCCGGCGTATGCCGTCGACGGCAAGATCGTCTGCTTCTTCCAAGACGCGAACAAGTTCAAGGCGAGGTACGCGATGTTGGGCTTCACCGACCGCGCGCAACTCGATGAAGGCTCCATTTGGCCGGTCAACTTTGCTCTGGCGAAGTTGACCGCCGACGGCGAGGCAACGATTGGCGCGCTGGTGAAAAAGGCGGTGAGCTGAATACGGCCTTGGGCTCCCCCCAGCTCAAGACACCGCAACGCTGCAAACGACGCCTCCGTCCGCTTCCGGCTCTGGGAGGGCTGTGAGCGCCTGACCCAGCGCGTATGGCGGCCTTCAAGGACGCGCGATCGCTCAAGAGCGGGGTCCCGACAACCAATGCATAGTGCTCTGCTGTCATCCATCCGGATTCCTCCCCAAGGTCGGTCTAATCGGGGGCCGGGCCGGGTTCCTGCGAGGACTCCTCCCGTCGAGCATTGCCCAGATCGTGGCGCCGGAGGCCGCGTTGGGGCCCGGCGCGATGGGCTCTAGCCTTGATAGATTTAAGTAGTTTTGGGGAACGACGGATTTCTGCTGAAGCAGCATGGCGGAGCCTACGTCAGCCTTGGGGAAGCGAGCCGACAGCTAGGCATCACCCCCGGCACACTGCGCCGTTGGGCCGACAAGGGCCAGATTCCCAGTTTCATCACACCAGGCGGCCATCGCCGCTTTTCCCAAAGCACGATCGCGGCGCTGAGTCCGAGGCCGCGGCCTCGACGGCCGGCGCTCTCCGAGCTTGGTTCGGGAGGCGATCATATCTCGCGTGCCTACCGCCGGCTCCATCCCCCTCCGGGTGGCACCCCCATCGTCTGGGTGTCGACCCTCTCCGATCAAGATCGTGCTGCGTTTCGGGAGCGAGGTCGGAAGATGAGCGAGGCCCTCATCACCCACCTCGATGCGAAGGGACGCGCCCGAGCCCGGCTGGCGCTGCTCGACGCCGAGCGACAGGGCCGAGAGTACGGCGGGCACAGCGCCGCGCTGGGAGTCTCGCTGAGCGAAGCCATCGAGGGCTTTCTGCGTTTTCGGTCTCCCTTCATCGAGTCGCTGGCAACCACCGCTCGGCAGCGCGGCCTCGACACCAAGGAGGCAACCGGGCTCTTGGTCGATGCCGGCGCGGCTATGGACAAGGTCCTGCTGGCCTTCATCCAGGGCTGGCGGACGAGTTGACCGCGGAGCTCTGGGCGGTATCGCTGGATGCTGCCGACGCCTCGGCCGAGCGCCGCGAAGAGGTGCGCTCGGAGCTGCTTTGGCTGGTCGAACGCAACCCCCGCTGGGCGTTGCTCAGCACCTGCCACCGGGTCGAGCTGTACGGCTTCGGGAGGCCGCCCGTCCTGAACCACATGCGCGAGCATCGGGGTGAGGCCACGGTCCGCCGTCTGATGCGAATCGCGGCGGGTCTGGAGAGTGCGAGCGTGGGCGAGGATGAGGTGCTGCATCAGGTTCGGCACAGCCTCGAGGAGTTGCTCCGGCGGAGACCGGTCGAGCACAAGCTCATCCGATTGATGGAGGTCGCGGTCGCCCAGGGGCGCCGGGCGCGATCTCAGAGGAGGCCTCGGGGTCCAGGTCTGGCGGTGCGCGCCGTGGATTGGCTCTCGACTCGGGCCAAGCTGGCTGGGGCCCCGGTTCTGGTTGCCGGGGCGGGGGTCATGGGAACCGCCCTCAAGGATGCGTTGTGCAGCGCCGGCGTCCCCATCACGATCGCCAGCCGGACGCCGCGCCCAGGTGTGGTGGGCCTTGCGGAAGCTGCGCGCGTGGCCCCCTACGCATCCGCCCTGGCGGTTGCGCTGAGCGGGCCCTGGGAGGAGTTGGCGGCCCACGCCACGCTCCCGCCCACCGCCGATCTGTCCGCTCCGGCCGCGGTTCCAGCGGCGGTACGTGCCGCCCTGGGACCGGATTACCTGGGCGTGGACCAACTCTTCTCGTCTTCGTCCGACCACTCGGCCTGGGTGGACAGGGCCGAGCAGGTGGTCGAGGAGGGGGTGAGCGAGTATTTGCGCTGGCTCCGCGGGCGGGAATCGGTGGGAACCCTGAGGGCGCTGCGTGAGCGCGCCGAGGTGAGGCGGCAAGCACGCTTGGAACGACTCTTAAGGCGCCTGCCGGATCTGGCAGAGCGGGATCGTGAATTGATCGTGGCGCTCTCCCGGCAGCTGGTGACGGACCTCCTCCACGAGCCGATCAGCTCGCTGCGGGAGGACTGCGACGGATCGACAGCGGCCGCTGCCCAAAAGCTCTTTCGCCTGTGAACCGGGCCCTCCGCCTGGGCAGCCGGGGATCCCGGCTGGCGCTGGCCCAGAGCGAAGGCGTGGCAGAACTGCTCCGCACTCGAGGCCACCCGGTGGACGTCATCACCATCCTCACTCCGGGTGACCATCGCCTGCCCGGGAGTCCGCTGGGAGACGGGGTCTTCGTGACGGCCATCGAGGCGGCGATGACGGCGGGAGAGATCGACCTGGCTGTGCACAGCGCCAAGGACCTGGCTCTGAAACCGACCCCGGGACTGCTGATCGGCGCCTTTCCCGAGCGCGGCGATGCTCGCGACGCCCTGGTCACCGCCCGCGGCGGTGGGAGCCTGAGCACGCTGGTGCGGGGAGCCGAGGTCGGCACCGACAGCGCGCGGCGTCGTTCTTTCCTGCTCCGCCAGCGCGGCGACCTGAGCGTCATCCCCATGGTGGGCAACGTCGATCGCCGGTTGGCGCGACTGGATGCCGGCCAGGGGGCGGCCATCCTCCTCGCCGCCGCGGGCATCGACCGGCTCGGCCTGGGAGACAGAATCGACCAGCGACTGGAGCCTGAGCTGATGGCTCCGGCCCCCGCCCAGGGCGCCCTGGCGGTGCAGTGCCGCGTCGATGACCAGCCTCTGCTGGATCTGCTGGCTCAGATCGACGATCGGTCGGTGCGGCTCGCGGTCCTGGCTGAGCGGGCGGTGCTCGATTCCATCGGTGCCACCTGCGGTTCCCCGATCGGCGCCCTCGCCACTCAGGTCGGCTCCCGGCTGCACCTGCTGGCCGCCGCGGTGCGCCCGGATGGGGCCCGAAGCCACACCGTGCGCCTAGAGGGCGGGGCCACGGAGGATGACGCCATGCGTCTCGGCGCGGAGGCGGGCAGAGAGCTGGCCGCGGTGGTGGAGTTTCCTCGTTGACCGGGTCCCTGCTGCTCACCCGTCCGGCGCCGGGCGACGTCTACTTGCGCTCACAGTTGAACCATCTCGGCTACCGGGTGCACTGGGTACCCACGGTGGCGATTTCGGGCGCCGAGGAGCCTCCGCCGGATCTGTCCCAGTTCGATTGGGTGGTGGTCACCAGCGGCAACGGGGTGCGCTTCCTGCTCAGCCAGGCCACCATCCGACCCGGACCGCGCTGGGCTACGGTGGGGGAGGCCACGGCTGCCGCTCTGGCCCGCCACGGGGTGCGGGTGGAGGTGGTGCCCCGGGATGCGCGCGCGGCCTCCATTCCGGCCGCCATGGCCGCGGCCGATCAGCTGGCGGGGAGGCGGGTTTTGGTGGTGAGGGGCGATCTGGCCGACCGGGAGCTGCCGGAGCGACTGCGTTCCGACCGGGCGGTCGTGGTGGAGTGGATCGCCTATCTGACCGAAATCGGCCCGCCCGAAAGCGGGCCCGCCCTCGATCGAGCCCTGGCCGACCCCGCCCTGGCGGCGGTCTTGCTCTCCTCCGGGTCGGCCGCGCAGGGGTTTGTTCGGCTTCACCCCGGTCTTCCCCAGATCGCAGCCATCACCATCGGACCTAGGACCAGCAGCGAGGCCAGCGCGCTCGGCTTCAAGGTCCTTGCCCAAGCCCGAAAGCCAACCCCTGAAGCCCTCTTGGAAGCGGTGCTGGCAAGTGTTGCCTGACCGCACGCGGCGGCTCCGCTCGTCGGTCGCCTTGCGATCCCTGGTCCGGGAGACTCGGCTCGACCCCGCCGCCATGATGGCTCCCCTGTTCGTGGTTCCGGGCCAGGGCCGGCGCGAGCCCCTGGAGTCGCTGGCGGGTCAGGCCCGGCTGAGTCCGGACCTGATCTTGGAACACGCCCGGCAGCTCGCGCAGGCAGGGGTGGGTGGGGTTCTCCTCTTTGGGGTTCCCGACCACAAGGACGACGCCGGGCGGGGTGCGGCCGATCCGGCGGGACCGGTCCCGCAGGCGCTCGAATTGCTGCGGTCATCGGGACTGCGGCTGGTTCTGGCGGCCGACGTCTGCATGTGCGAATACACCAACCACGGTCACTGCGGGGTTCTGGACGGTGAGCGGGTGGACAACGAGAAGACGTTGCCCGAGCTGGCCGGGATCGCGCTCGCCTACGCCCGGGCCGGGGCCGACATGGTGGCGCCGAGCGCAATGATGGACGGGCAGGTGGCGGCAATCCGAGCGCGGCTGGACGAGGCCGGTCAGGCCCAGACCGCGATCATGGCCTATTCCTCCAAGCACGCCTCCGCCTTCTACGCTCCCTTCCGCGAGGCGGCCGGGTCGGCACCCGCCTTCGGAGACCGCCGCACCTATCAGATGGATCCCGCCAACGGCCGCGAGGCGATGCGGGAGATGGCTGCGGACGTGGCCCAGGGAGCCGACGTTCTGATGGTCAAGCCCGCCCTCACCTCGCTCGATCTCCTGGCCCGCGCCCGGCAGCGATTCGACCTGCCCCTGGCGGCCTACCAGGTGAGTGGTGAGCTCGCCATGCTGGAGGCGGCGGCCGCCCGGGGATGGCTGGATCGGAGGTCGGCCGGATTGGAGGCACTGCTGGCCATCCGCCGCGCCGGCGCGGACGTGATTATCACCTACCTGGCGGCCGAGGCCGCCGCTTGGATCGCCGAGGAGAGGCAATGAGTGGAGAAAAGTTCGTGCAGGCTCTGACCCTGGGGCTGGACCCGGTCTTTCGACGGCTTCCAGACCTCGAGAGGAGGTCCAACGGGAAGGCGTTCGCCCAGGCGGTGGAGGATTCGGGCGTGCAGACCTTCACCTACTCCATGATCGGCCTGCAGCCGGGGAGCGAACTTCTGCTCTGGCGCCTCTCCGATTCGCTGGACGCACTCGAGGAGGCGAACGCCGGCTGCCTGCGATCCGGACTAGGGCGCTGGCTCTCGATCAAGGAGAGCCTGTTGGGGATCGTCCGGCCCTCGCAATACGTGAAGAAGCCGACCGAGCAGGAGCAATCCCTCTTCTCCGGCGAGCGGTCCCAATATCTGATCGTCTATCCCTTCACCAAGAGCAACGAGTGGTACCTGTTGGGACGGGATGTGCGTCAGGGCGTCATGAACGAGCACATCCGCATCGGGCACGCCTATCCCGGCGTGCGCCAGCTGTTGGCAAACTCCTTTGGCATCGACGACATGGATTTTCTGGTCGCCTACGAGTGCGACGATCTGCCCGACTTCGGAGAGCTGGTGCGGGCCCTGCGGGGCAGCGAGTCGCGCCGCTCCACTATTCGTGACACCCCGATTCTGGTCGGGGTGAGAAGGACGCTGCCCAAGATCCTGGAACTGCTCGGCGCTTGAGCCAGAGCGATCTGCTGGAGCGGGCGAGGCGACTGTTCCCGGGGGGCGTCAACAGCCCCGTCCGGGCCTACCTGGCGGTCGGCGGCGACCCGCCCGTGATGGCGCGGGGAAGCGGCGCCCACATCTGGGACGCGGAGGGCCGACGCTACGTCGACGTGGTGGGGGCCTTCGGGCCGCTGGCTCTGGGTCACGCCGAGCCGAGTGTGGTGGCCGCCATCCAACGCGCGGCGGCGGCGGGGGGTCCGTTCGGGGCCACCACCGAAGCCGAGATACGGCTGGGCGAGATGATCACCGAGCGGATGCCCCGGGTCGAGCGGTTACGGCTGGTCAATTCCGGAACCGAGGCGGCCATGAGCGCACTCCGGCTCGCCCGTGCCGCCACCGGCCGGGAGCTCATCGTCAAGTTCCAGGGCGGGTATCACGGCCATTCCGACTCGATGTTGGTGAAGGCCGGATCAGGCCCTCTGACGCTGGGCATCCCCGGTTCAGCCGGCGTTCCCCAGGCGGTGGCGCGACAGACCCTGGTGGCCGCCTACAACGATCCCGACCACGTGGAGGCGCTCTTCAAGGCCAATCCCGGCCGCATCGCGGCCGTGATCGTGGAGCCCGTCGCCGCCAACGTCGGGGTGGTGCCGCCCGCGCCCGGATTTCTGGCCGCGTTGCGCGATCTGACCAGCGCCCACGGCGCGCTCCTCATCTTCGACGAGGTAATCACCGGTTTCCGCGTCGCGCGCGGAGGCGCCCAGGAGCTGTACGGGATCGCCCCTGACCTGACCGTGCTGGGGAAGATCATCGGAGGCGGGCTGCCGGTCGGCGCCTTCGGGGGGCGCGCCGACCTCATGAACCTGGTCTCCCCGGCCGGTCCCGTCTACCAGGCCGGAACCCTCTCCGGGCATCCCCTGGTGATGGCGGCCGGAGAGGCAACCCTGAAGCTCCTCAGTCCACCCGTCTACGAATACCTGGAGCGCGTGGGTGCACGCCTGGAGGCCGGCCTGGCGCGATTGGGAGTTGCGCGTGTGGAGCGTGTGGGTTCCCTGCTGACCCCCTTCATGCGCGACGAGGCGGAATACGCCGCGCTTCATGGCCGGCTCCGCCAGCGCGGGGTTCTGGCGCCGCCTTCGCAATTCGAGGCCTGGTTCTTGTCGGCCGCCCACCAGGACTCGGACATCGACCTAATCATCGAAGCGGCAGCTTGAACGATCGTTTTCTGCGCGCCGCCCGGCGTCAACCGGTGGACACCACCCCGGTCTGGTTCATGCGCCAGGCCGGCCGGTCCTTGCCCGAGTACCGAAAGATTCGAGAGCGGTGGCGGTTGGTCGACATCGTCGCCGACCCTGACCTCTGTGCCGAGGTGACCCTGCAGCCGGTCCGCCGACTCGGGGTGGATGCCGCCGTCATGTTTTCCGACATCGTGCTCCCGCTGCGTGCGCTGGGCCTCGAATTCGACCTTGTGGACGGGGTCGGGCCGGTCCTGGCCGAGCCCGTGCGGAGTGCTGCGGCGGTCGACGCGCTGCGCTCCGATCCGGTCCAGGAGGCAGTTCCCGCGATGTTGGCGGCGGTAGAGCGGGTGGCGAGAGCGGCCGACGTTCCGGTGATCTGCTTTTCAGGCGGGCCCTTCACCCTCGCCAGCTACATCATCCAGGGCGGCCCGAGCTCCGACCACGCCCTCACCAAGTCCTTCATGTGGTCGGAGCCAGCGGCCTTCGATCGACTCCTGGCCCGGCTGGCGGCGCTGGCGGTGGATTACCTCGTCGCCCAGGTGGGTGCGGGAGCCGCGGCGATTCAGATCTTCGATTCCTGGGTCGGAATCTTGAGTCAGGAGGATTACGTGAAGCGCATCCTCCCCCACACCAGCGCCATATTTGAATCGCTTTCGGTGTTGGCGGTACCTCGGATCCACTTCGGCACCGGTACGGCGGGAATCCTGGAGCAGATCGCGAATAGCGGGGCGGACGTGGTCGGTCTCGACTGGCGTGTGCCCCTGGACCAGGGCTGGTCTCGGATCGGTGCCGGACTGGCGGTGCAGGGTAACCTCGACCCGGCCCTGCTCTTGGCTCCCCGGCCCTACCTGGCCGAGCGCGTGCGGGAGGTCCTGGAGCGGGCTGGCGGGCGTCCGGGTCACATCTTCAATCTCGGTCACGGCGTACTTCCCCAGACCTCCCCCGACGCCTTACAGGAGGTGGTGGAATTGGTTCATCTCGGCCTCGGCGCCAGCTTCGGCTGACGCAAGTGGGCGGAGTCGGCCGACCTGTCAGGCGCTGACCCGGGCCACCACCTCGAAGAGCTCGGGGACGGCGTGCCGAATTCGATCTTCCAACTCCGTCTCGACCCTGTGTGCCGTCTCCAATCTGACGTCCTCCGGCATGATCGCAACCACATGGGCGACGAGGTGGCCGGAACGGTTACTCAGTTCGACATCCGCGCAGCGGGAGACATCCGGGTGGGCCGCGATTACCGAGCGCACCAGCGCGACCAACTCCGAGCGCTGGGCGGTCACGTCGTCGCCGCGGATGAGGTCGGGTTCCAGTGGTTCTAGATGGATGTCGATTCGCGAGACCTCCGGGAACTCGGCGCGCAGACTCGACTCCAGCCTGGAACTGGTCTGGGTGGCGTCCCGCAGTAGCATCGACCCGGGCAGTTTGGCGTGCATCGACAGGTGAAGCGAGCCGTCCGATTCGCGCTCCACGGTGACGTTGTGCAGGTGGCGAGCGCTTCCCTCTCGTTCGGCCACAGCCTCGACCCTCTCCACCATGTTGGCGGGATCGATGGCGGCTTCTATTACCAGCGTCAGTTCCAGATCCGGCTGCACGGTGGCGACCTGGGCGCGGATCTCCGCCCCCAAACTCTGCGCCACCTCCACCGGGAGCAGGCGGCCGGTGAAGATGGCCGCGTCCCCAAAGAGACGTGAGCCGGAGCGGCGGACCCGGACCGCACCCACCGAGCGCACGCCGGGGGTCCCTACGATGGCCTCTCGAATCTGGCGATCGATGCCCTGCGGGGCACGATCGATGAGTATGTCTCCAGACCGCCAGAGCAGGCGTAGTGCGGATCGGAGGATCAGCGCCGCAACCACCAGGGCGGCTAGGGTGTCGGTCCAGCCCAGCCCCAGCCGAACTCCGAGCAGCCCGAGCAGGACTCCGGTGGATGAGAAGACGTCCGCCAATCGATTCTGGGCCGAGGCGTTGAGGGCAGGACTGGAGGTTGCCTTGGCGGTGCGGGACAAAATGGTGGCCCGGGTGATCTCGACGCAGACGGTGGTTGCGGCCACCGCGAACGCATACCAGGCGGGGTGCACCGAGCCGGGTTGGTTGAGGAGGCGGTTGGCGGCGATCGCGACGATGGCCAGGGCGGTCACCAGCAGGGCAGTGCCCTCGCCGAAACCGGCCAGGTTCTCCGCCCGCCCGTGTCCGTAGGGGTGCTCGTTATCGGCCGGCTTGCCCGCCGTCCGCACCGCCACCAAGACGAGCAGCGAGGCAACCAGGTCGAGGCCCGAGTGGGCGGCATCGCTAATCAGCCCCAGGCTGCCGGTGGCGAGACCGGCCAGGAGTTTGGCCACGACCATCACGCAGTCCACCAACAGGGAGCCAAACGCCACCCGCAGACGGTGCCTCAGACGCTGGTCGACTGTCGCCACGGCCCCTCGGCTCTGTTCATCCGCTCATTGTCACCGGGCGTGCGCGCAAGGCCCCGGGGTCGGCGTTCCGACACACGTATATCCACGGGTAGACCCATGAGGGCAAAGCGCACCCACAACCTTTCCCCGGAGGTCGTCGCGACCGTGCGGAGGCTGGTGGTGGAGGGGCACGTCGCGTCCAGCCAGGACGCGCTCGTGGAGAGTGCGGTGCGTCTGTACGAGCGCCACCTGCGAGATCGGGAGGAGGCAGGCAGATGGCAGAAGGCGGCCTTGGATCCCCGCCTTCCGGGAGGAGCCGGAACGGATCCTGGGCCTCGACATCCCGTCCCGCGAGAATTGGGCGACGGGCTTGAACGCGTATAGCCCAGGAACCTGACACTCCCGTTCCGGGCCCTGGACCCCAAGGCGCCTTTGCTAGTGCTGAACGAGCCAATCTCGCTGGGCGCAGTCAGCCGTTCTGCAGGGTCACCTTGAGGAGTTGAGCCACCGCGGCCAGCCCACCGGCGGCATTTTCGAAATTTTCCCGATAGAGGACCAGATGTCCTGGATTCGGTTCCGAGAGGCTGGTCAGCGCATCGGGATCAAGGCCCGCAGTGACCAAATCCAGGGATGGCATCACTTCCTCGATCACCATTCCTCGTAGCCTCGAGCGGAGGCCGTCGGGCAGCGTGGCCAGGGTTGCCTGCACCAGGGCGTCGAATTGCTCGGCGCTCATCCGGACCGGGACGGGATGCTGCGGAGAGAGGGCAGCCGCGCGCTGGAAAGCGTCTTCGGCCGAGGCGGGAAGGCCGCAGCGCCGGGCGATGCGCGCCAGCAGGGCCCACGCATCGGGATCGCGCGGGCTGTGCTCGCAAGCCGCCTGGGCCGCCTCCAGGGCGTCGTGCATCCGCCCCGATCGGTAGAGCGAGCGTGCCGCTTGGTGAATCTCCACCGTCCGCGCTACTCTAGCCGACAACTGGCGTGCGCTTTTTCCCACCCGTTCCCCACCTCAGTCTGGCCGGGCCCACCGATGCGGAACGGCTGAGTTCGCTCTACGAAATTTCCTGGCGGGATTCGGGTGAGGATTTGGACCAGCGGTTGGTGCAGGAATGGATGCCGCAGCCGGGGGAGGTGGCGGCGTGGCTGGGGGGTGGATTCGAAGTCTACCGGGCCCAATACCAGGGCGAGCTGACGGGCGCGGTTCGATGCAGTTTTCCGATCAGCACCTGCCACCTCGACCGCCTCGTCGTGGCTCCGTCGGCGCGCGGCCGGGGGTTCGGACGCATGATCGTCGAGCACGCCCTTGACCGGGCCCGCCGGGCGGGCGTGGCCAGGGTTTGGACCGAGGCCAGCCCTCAGCTGGGCGTGGCCCTGGCCCTGTTCTGCGGGCTCGGCTTCCGGGAGTCAGCCCGCATCTCCTATCCACCCTGGAGCCAGTCCCTGGTTCTGCTCGAGCTGCCGATCTAGGGTCGGGCTTCCAACCCCGGCTCGGTCAGCTTGGCGGGATCCAGCAGCCGGTCCAGGTCCGCCTCCGAAAATCCGCTTTCCCGCGCCAGTTCTCGGATCGTGCGCCCGGAATGGAGGGCTTCCTTGGCCAGCTTGGCGGCAGCGTCATAGCCCATCACGGGGGCCAGAGCGGTGGCCAGCATGAGCCCTCTCTCCACCATTTCAGGGCCGTGGCTGGTGGCCTTGATGCCTTCGACGCAGCGCCGGGCGAAGTTCTCGGCCGAATTGGCCAGCAGCTGAATCGACTCCAGGATCGACACCGCCGCCACCGGCATCATGACGTTGAGTTCGAGGAAACTACCGGTCTGCGCAAACGAGATGGTGGTGTCGTTCCCGACCACCCTCGCCACGGCCATGGTCAACGACTCGACGATGACCGGATTGACCTTGCCGGGCATGATGCTGCTGCCGGGCTGGGTCTCGGGCAGCGTCAATTCGCCCAGGCCCGCCCTCGGTCCCATCGCCATGAGACGCACGTCCGAACCCATCTTCCACAAGCTCAGAGCAATGGTCTTCAGCTGGCCGTGGGCGGAGATGACCGCGTCCAGGGTGGATTGAGCCTGAAAGTGATTGTCGGTCTCGTGCACTTCAAGTCCGGTCCAGCGCGCCAATCGCTCGCAGGCCAGGCGAGCAAAGTCGGGAGCGGCGTTCACCCCCGTACCCACCGCCGTGCCCCCCAGGGGGACCGAAAGCAACTCCGCCTGAGCCTGTCGGGCCCGGCGGATGGACGCTTCGATCTGTCCCGCGTAACCCAGGAACTCCTGACCCAAGCGGATTGGGGTCGCGTCCTGGAGGTGGGTGCGTCCAGTTTTGATGACCGGCATGAATTCACGTGATTTGGCGGCCAGGGCCTCGTGCAAGCCGGTCAGCGACACCAGCAGGCGTTCTTCAATCGCCATCGCCGCCGCCAACTGCATGGCGGTGGGGATGGTGTCGTTGGAGGATTGGCACTTGTTGACGTGATCGTTGGGGTGCACCGAGCGTCCGTCCCGCAGCCGCTCGGTGGCGAGGTGGGCGATGACCTCGTTGAAGTTGGTGTTGGTCGAGGTTCCGGACCCGGTCTGGTAGACGTCGATGGGGAACTGATCGTCGTAATCGCCGTCGGCAACGGCCTGGGCGACAAGGCTGATGGCGGAGGCCAGGTCGATGTCGATCAGGCCCAGCTCAGCGTTGACCTCGGCTGCCGCCTTCTTGATCAATCCCTGAGCACGGATGAAGCCACGAGGAAATCGCTGGCCGGAGATCGGAAAGTTGTTGACGGCCCGCTGCGTGGAGGCACCATAGAGGGCGTCGGCCGGAACCTCCATCTCTCCCATCGAATCGCGTTCGACGCGCACTTGGGACACGAGATCAAAGTTTAGTTTTTGTGCCGGCGGGATGCACCCTGGCCCCGGTCGGGCCCGCCTACCATGGGGGCGTGGAGGCCGCGCATCCGGGCGTGCAACACGTCGATTCGAACCGGCCCCGGTTGCTGCTGGCCATCGTCCTCACCGTGGTGGTGCTGGTGGTGGAAATCGGAGGCGGCTTCCTGGCCCACTCGCTCGCGCTCTGGTCCGACGCCGGCCACGTCGCCAGCGACCTTCTCGCCCTGGGCCTGACCTGGTTCGCCCAGGGCCAGTCTCGGCGGCCGGCTGACAAGAGCCGCACCTACGGTTACGAGCGGGCGAGCATCGTCGCCGCCCTGGCCAACGCGGTGGTCCTGGCCGTGGTGGTGGTGGTCATCATCGCTGAGGCGGTCCAGCGCTTCGCCCATCCCGCCCACATCGCGGGTGGCATCGTGATCGGGGCCGCGGCCCTGGCGGTGGGCCTCAACGCCGTCATCGCCCTTTCGCTGCATGCGCTGGAGCGGAACGGAAACGTGCGTATCCTGCTGCTCCACGTCCTGGGAGATCTGGGGGCGGGGCTCGGAGTGATCGCGGCGGGGGTGATCATCCTGACCACGGGCTGGACCTCCGCCGATCCCGTGATCGCGATCCTGATCGCCCTGCTGATCGCCTGGGGCACCCTGCGCATCACCACCGAGACCGTCAACGTGCTGCTCGAGGGCAGCCCCAGGGGCCTGGATGTGGCTCTGGTGGAGCAACTCCTGGAGTCGGGCCCGGGTGTCTGTTCAGTTCACGACCTCCACGTCTGGACGATCGGGCGCGATCAGGCTGCGCTGTCGGCCCACCTGGTCGTCGAGGTCGACACCGTGACCGACGGCGAAGACCTGGTGCGGGCCCTAGAGGGACTCCTGAGCTCGCGCTTCCAGATCACCCACACCACCATCCAGGTCGAGCGCGGCCGCCCCTGCGACCCGGATCGAGGGCACTGGCCGGTGCTCGGCGGCAACACCTCGGGCTCCTGAGATCGGAATCGTCGATCCCTTCGGGGCATCAGAGGTGAGCCGAGGACTCTAAGAGGACCCGGAATCCGGCTCCTGCCCCAGGCCCCGCATCAACTCCTCCAGGAGGCGGCGGGCTTCGGGATCAGACATGAACTTGGCCTGCATCTCCTCTGCGGCGCGCCGCAGTTCGGGGTCATCCATGAGTCGCTGCGCCATTTCTCCAAAACGGTTGCCCATATCCTTGATGGCCGCCTCCTGCGCCACCTGGAAAAGCACAGGCTGCGAAGCCGCGGCGGCGACCGCCTCGGCCTGCGCTCGCAGCATCTCGGTACCGCGGCAGCCCAGGCATTCACCCTTGAACCCGCAATGGCAGATCTGAGCTCGCAGCCCATCCAGAGCGGCGTGGACCGGAGAGAGGTCGACGGGGTCAGACATGATGTCTTGGCGCCCGTTCGCACCGTCCGCTGAGACCAGTGGTCATCAGACCATTGTGCCGCGTTGTCGTCGGCCTCGGCCCACCAGAAGTCGGGCTCACTCGCCCCCCGATCGACTCCGGTCAGGCGACGCTGATCACCGTCAGCCGGAACTGTCCGGAGGGTGCGTCAACGACGACCTTGTCGCCATGCCGCTTTCCAACCAGAGCCCTGCCGACCGGGGACTCGACCGATATCCGACCCGACTGGGGATCGGCCTCGACCGCCCCGACCAGGTGGTAGGTCTCCTCCGCGCCGTCCGCCGCCCGCACCTTGATGATCGAGCCCGGGGTGGCGATCTCGCCATGTCCCTCCTCGATGATCTGGGCCCGGCCGATCATTTCCTCGAGTTCGTAGATGCGCACGTCGGCGCGGGAGACTTCAGTTTTGGACTGCTCGTACTCGGGGTTATCTTCGATGTCGCCGGGCTGAACTGCTTCCTTCATCTGCTCCGCCACGTCGGCGCGCCGCAGCCGCACCTGCTCAAGTTCAAGGGCGAGCTTGTCAAGGCCCTGGCGCGTCAGCAGTACCGGCTCAGTGAGGTCCATTTCCTGACCCATGATAGACCCCTGATTGCGATTCTCCGGCTTTCCGCTCCACCGGCTGCGATGCGCCGCCAACGCGCCGACCGGGTGAAAATCGATACTGGATGCATCCGGCCATGATGGAGTATCGATCTGACGTGGCTCTGATCGTGGTGGACGTCCAGAACGACTTCTCCGATCGGGCCGGGTCGCTCTACGTGCCCGGGGGACAGGATGTGGTCGGGGCCTGCAATCGAGAGATCGAACGCGCTCGGAGCGCGGGTTCGCCCGTCCTCTACACCCAGGATTGGCATCCGGCGCGGACCCCGCATTTCCAGATCGACGGGGGAATCTGGCCGGTTCACTGCGTGGCGGGAAGCTGGGGTGCCCAGTTCCACGCCGACCTGCTGGTGCAGGGTGCCGTGATCCGCAAGGGAAGCAATGGCGAGGATGGATACTCCGGATTTTCGATGCGCGATCCGGTCTCGGGTCTGGCGCGCCCGACCGAGCTCGAAGAGCACTTAAAGAAGATGGGGATCGCATCGCTGGTGGTGGCGGGCCTGGCTGGCGACTACTGCGTTGGCGCCACGGCCAAGGACGGTCGCGCCCGCGGCTACCGGGTGGCGGTGCTGGAGGCCGCGGTTGCCTTCGTGGAAATGAATCGCGGCGACACCGTTCGCACCTGGGCGGAGTTGGCGGAGTTGGGGATCGCGCGCGCCTAGGCGGAAATCGGTTGGCCTAACCTCGGCCTCGCCACGAAGCCACGGCACACGGTCGCGCACGCTTCCGCAACGCCCTTGGGTGGCCTGGCGCAGGACTCAGGCCGATGTCTGCGGTAGCGGAGGCTGCCCTTCTCCGCCGGCCCTGGACCTGAACCAGTCGACGGTCAGGCTCAAGCCCTGCTCAAGGTCGACGTTGGCCTTCCAGCCGAGTCTGCGGCCGATCAAGCTGGAATCAAGCGCCGAGGTGACCTGCTCACCTCGGCGTTCGGGTCCGTGCGTCGCCGCCACCGTGACTCCGAGTCGATGCGAGAGCAGGGAGAAGAGCTCGTTGACGGTCGTTTGCCTCCCACTCCCGACGTTGAAGTGTCCGATTTCCATTGAATCGAGCGCGGCCAGATTGGCGTTGACGACGTCGCTGACGTAGACGTAATCGCGCGTATGGGTGCCCGATCCGTGGATCACCGGCGCCTGACCGGCCAGCATGGCTCGGCAGAAAATGGCGACCACGCCCGCCTCCCCGTGCGGGTTCTGGCGCGGCCCGTAGACGTTGGCGTAGCGAAGCGCGGCGTAGCTCAGATCGTGTTCGGACTGATAGCAGTGCAAGTAGTGCTCGAAGCTGAGCTTGCTGACACCGTAGGGGGACAGGGGCCAGGTGGGATGATCCTCGGCCGTCGGCAGGATGTTGGCATTGCCGTACAGGGCCCCCCCGGTCGAGCTGAAGATGAAGCGGCTTCCCATTTCGCGCGCCGCCTCGAGCATGTTCAACGATCCGATGATGTTGACCGACGCGTCGAACAGTGGCTCGCGCACCGACCGGCTCACGCTCATCTGAGCGGCCAGGTGGCAGATCGCGTCGGGACGCCACTCCCGGAGCAGCGCCAGCGTGAGTCCCGATCGGATGTCCTCCTGTTGGAAGCGACAAGCGGAGGGCAAGTTTGTCCGAACGCCGCTGGAGAGGTCATCGATGATCAGCACCTCGTCGCCGCGTGCGGTCAGGGCGTCGACCAAATGGGATCCGATGAATCCAGCTCCTCCGCTGACTGCCACGCGCACGCGACGAAGTCTAGTTGCCGATGCTCGCCTGACGGGGCCGGCATAAGGCGATGCGCACGCCGTCCCATCGAGAGTGGGGCGCGTGAGATCGCCGAACCTGGTTGCAAATAGTTGGCTGCACACATCCGGCCGCAGCCCACGGGCCCGAGTGGGGTCGTGCCATTTGCGCGACTGGAAGCCCGCAGCAGATGATGAGTGGATGAAGCACAACCGCTCTGTACCGCCGGCCACGGTTATCCCCGTCCTCGCCTACCCGGACGTGCGCGCGGCGGTGGCCTGGCTCACCCAGGCCTTCGGTTTCGAGGAGCGAGTCCGGATCGGCGAGAGCCACCGGGCCCAGTTGAGCATCGGCCCGGACGGGGCGATGATCGTGGCCGACGCCAGCGGCGAGCCGCAACCACCGCAACAGGGCATCGTGACGCACGTCATCAAGGTGCGGGTTGAGGACGCGAGCGCCCAGTTCGAACGAGCCCGCGCCCACGGCGCGCGGGTGGTCGAATCGCCGACCGATCAGGAGTACGGCGAGCGGGAGTGCACCGTCGAAGATCTCGCCGGCCACCGCTGGCAGTTCACCGAAACCCTGCGCGACGTGGCGCCGGAGGAGTTCGGATGCGAGACGGTGGCGCCTTGGCAGCGGCGCCCAGACGCCTGAGAGGCATTCCATTGTGTGGGCCTCGATGGCCCGCATCGACTACTGACGCGGGAGCCTGGGGGGCTCCAGGGTGAGTCCCCATTCCCCTGAAAGTCCATCGGGGGCGGAGAAATCAGGCGCGCCTGGACGCCGCCCCCTGCCGGCGGCCGCGCGAGTGCGTGAGAGCCGCCGTTCCAGGCGAAGGAGGCGGGCCTCGAGGTCGGCCCGGTGTGGACTCTGACGGGGTAGCCGCTGCAGAGTGGAGATAACCACCTGGTGGGCCCGGCCGGGCTGCGCCAGTTTCCATTCCAGGAGTCGTGCCCGGGCGACCTGCAGCTGCGCCTCCCAAGGCAGCCGCTCGGCCAGATTGGCCAGTAACCGCTCTGCCACATCCGGGCGACCGCTCCTCGCCAACTGGCGCGCCAGCAGTATGGCCGACATTGCCGACGCCGGTCCCTGGGCGATTTCCGCCGATCGTCGCAGGGCCCGCCAGGCATCGGCCCGCCGCTGGCGTCGCCACAGGTGCCGCCCCAGGGCCAGCCAGTCGGCTGCGTCCATCCCAGGATCGCGCCCGGCCAGCCGGAGCAGCAGCCGGGCGTGGAGCTGATAGAGGCTCAGCACGTCCTGACGGTTGTGGGCCAGGGCCGCCTCCAAGGTCGGGCTCCAGCCCCACCGGAGGTAGCCAAACCAGGCTTCGGGTACGAGGGCCCCAGGCAGGTCGTCGTCCCGTTCCAGCCCCAGGATCCCCTGCTCGACCGCGTGCAGCGTGCAACTCGCCAGCCGCTGACGGAGGAGCGCGCGGGTCAGCGTCAGGAGGTCGACGTGCTGAGGATGCTCCAGCGCCCCGGGCAGACGGGCCATGACCCATCGAGAGCGCAGCAGCGGCAGGTCGAATCGAGCGCCGTTGTAAGTCGCGATCCCATCCACTTCGCGCAACTCGGCCTGAAGGGCACTCAAGAACGCGGCCTCCGAGGCTGGGCGGCCCAGAAAGTATTGGGAAAGGAGCAGCCCATCCGGAGAGGGTCGGCAGAAGGCGGCGGCGAAGACCTGGGTTCCGGCCCCGCCTGAAAGCCCGGTCGTCTCAGTGTCGAGGTAGCCGAATGAGAGCCGCTCCGGCATCCCCTCGGGCCGCAGGACGGGGTGCACGGTGATGCGGCGATAGGTCACGCCGAGTTCGTTTTCGATCGCCGCAAAGCCGGTCGGGAGGAACACCTCCGGGCCCGGTTCCGGGCTTGAGACGAAGCGAGTCTGGCCTAGACTGGCGAGTCGTTCGCGTAGAGCAGATGCAGGCACGCTTGCTTTCCACCTCCAACGCCAGCGGAGGGACCCACGCAAGAGGGGCAGCCGTCGCTGCAGGGACAGTCGCGGACCAGCTCGGCGGCGTCTCTCAGCAACCTGGCATGCAGCTCATAGAGCCGCCGGGCGAAACCGACACCGCCCGGGTAGGCTTCGTAGACGGTGACCGTCGGGCGCAGCGTGCTGGTCGACTTGATCTCGGCCAGTGCGCCCAGATCACGCGGGTCGCACATCAGGTGCAGGGCGGCCACGGTGCGCAGCGCGTGAGCCATTCCCTCCATTCCGGCCTCCAGCTGCTGGTGGTCCAGGCCTTCCACGCGGAGGGGGTCGGCTGTGGTCCAGTAGGCGGTGGTGTGAAGTGTTTGCTCGGGCAGCGCGATGGGTCCGGAGCCGATGTTCTCGTGGGTGTGAAAGCGAATTTTCTTGAACATGCTGGCCAGCGAGGTCAGCTTCACCTCCCCGTGGCAACGGTCGAGCGGGGAGGTGGGGTCGCGCTCGAAGGTTTCCAGCACCACGACCGCGACCGATAGCATGGCGTCGGTGTAGTAGTCGACCTCGACCGGTCTCACGTAGGCCTTCTTCTCGTCCCAGTCGAGGCGGTCGACATGGAATTGAGATCCATCTTGAATGTAGATGGCCTCCTCGTGAAGCATGACCGGGGCAGTGAACTGGTCCATCTCGCCGATGACCTCCGGTCGCGGCCCCGACGTGTCGATGATGACGACGTTGTCGGCGCTGATGCGCCGCAGTGAAACCCCCTCGGCGGGGAAGGACTGACGGCTCCAGTAAAAGCGGCCGCCCGATTCGCTGACGGTACCGTCCTCGCTCAGGAGCGAGAGCAGATCCGCCACGTCTGCGCTGCCCATCCGCTCTCCGGTCTCGAAGGGGAGTTCGAAAATCCCGGCCTGGAGGTGGCCCGCCAGGACCAGCAGGTTGTCGGGATCGATCAGGCCCTCCTCGGGATCCGAGCTGAGGAAGTATTCGGGATGTCGCACGATGAATTGATCGAGCGGTGACGAGGAGGCCACGAGCACGGCCAGGGAGGCTCCCCGCCGCCCGGCGCGGCCCAGCTGCTGCCAGGTCGATGCGATGGTTCCGGGATAGCCGACCACGACCGCCGCGCGCAGGCTTCCGATGTCGATGCCCAATTCGAGGGCGTTGGTGCTGACCACCCCCAACACCTCGCCGCTGCGCAGACCGGCCTCGATCTCGCGGCGCTGACGAGGCAGGTATCCGGAGCGGTAGCCGCGCACCCGTTTCCGGCCGTCCAGATTCGGTGCGAGCGACTCCCGGAGGTAGCTCAGCATCACTTCGACCTGCAGCCGCGACCGGCAGAAGACGATGGTCTGAAGACCAGCCTTGATCAGAGGGGCGGCGATCCGATGGCCCTCGAGCAGCGAACTGCGGCGGATTCCGAGATCACGATTGATCAGTGGAGGGTTGTAGAAGATGATTCGACGCTCACCCCTGGGTGCGCCGCTGACCGCGACCATCTCGACCGCCTCTTCCAGGAGCCGGCCGGCCAGCTGATCTGGATTGGCGATGGTGGCCGAGGCACAGATGAAGGTCGGCCTCGACCCATAGAAGGCGCAAATTCGCTTGAGACGGCGGATCACGTTTGCAACCTGGCTTCCAAACAGGCCGCGGTAGGTGTGGAGCTCGTCGATGACGACGTATTCGAGCGAGGAGAAGAGCCTTCGCCAGCGAGTGTGATGGGGGAGGATGCCGGTGTGAAGCATGTCCGGATTGGTTATCACGATGTGTCCGGCCTCACGGATCGCGGTGCGCTGCCCGGGCGGGGTGTCGCCGTCGTAGGTGTCGGCGTGAAGAACCATGGGCAGGCCCCGTCCCAGTTCGCCCAATTCGGCCAGTTGATCCTGGGCCAGGGCCTTGGTGGGAAACATATAGAGGGAGCGGCTGTCCGGATTCTCCAGCAGCCGCTGCAGCACGGGCAGGTTGTAGCAGAGGCTCTTGCCGCTGGCGGTCGGGGTCACCACGACCACGTGATGGCCGCAGCGGATCTTCTGGTAGGCGGTCGCCTGGTGTGAGAAAAGGCGCTCGATGCCGTGCCGGCGCAGCGCGTCGCGCAAGGATGGATCAAGATCTGCGGGCAGGTCTCGCCAGGTCGCGTCGCTGGCCGGGATGGTGCGGTCCAGTGTCACCTCGCCGGGGAGCAGGGCGGGATCGAAGGGGATCGTCGGGGCAGGGAGGGGCAAGTCCATCAGCCTAAGCGAACAAACGTTTGCAGTCAAGGGGCGCGCGAGCCTCGCGCGTCCGAGCAAACATTCGAGTTGGCAGACCGGATGTGGGTCACGGCCCGGTGGTGGCGATTTCCAAGCGGCCAGCTGCGGCCCAGGCGAGTCGGGAACGTAATTTCGGCTAGAGTCGTGCCCGATGCCGTCCCGTGCCTGCCGCCCCATCCTCCCGGAGGGTGCGCCGGGGCTCATTTCCGACACTGATGGACCCCTTTCCAAGGCGTGAGGCCCGCCCCGGGGGCGGGCGTCGCCATCGGCGCCGGGCCGGGGCGCGTTTCAGTCCGATGGCATTCTTGGCGCTGGTCGCAATCGTGGCCGGGGTGATCGTGACCTCATCGTGGCTGGGGTCGCGCACGCCGTCGGGGCAGCACGGAGTGCATCCCCCGGCGGTGCGGGTCCCGACCCCCTCGGGCCTGGGAGCGAGCGCTCCTCTGAATCTTCAGGGTGCGGCTGCGGGGGCCTGCGTGGCCTACGCGCCGACGCGCGGAAACCTTCACAAGACGGTATTTATCGATCCGGGCCACGGCGGGCCTGACCCTGGGACCAGCGGAGCCACCTCCAACGGCACCAACCTGCAGGAGAAGACCGAGACTCTGAAAGTGGCTCTGGCGATGCTTCCAATGCTTCGCGGCGCGGGATACCGGGTCGTACTCTCTCGGACCACGGATTCGACGGTGACCTCTCTGGGGGCATCGGACGTGAATCAGAGTGCCCTCACCGCGGACGCCGAGATACGCGATCTCAACGCCCGCGTCGCCTGTGCCAATCTGGCCCAGGCCTCGGTTCTGCTCTCCATCCATTTCAACGGCTTTGACGATCCTTCGGTGGGGGGAACCCAGACCTTCTACGATGACGCCCGGTCATTCACCGCAGCCGATCAGGCGCTGGCCGGTGACATCCAATCCGCGGTCGTGAAATCGCTGGGATTGAACGATCGCGGGATCGTGTCAGACGCTCAGGACCAAGCCGAGACCTTGACTGGAAAGGGGGCGGCATACGGGCACTTCATCGTGCTCGGGCCGACGGATCCGGGCCTGGTACCCACCGCCAGCGCCATGCCGGGTGCGCTCTGCGAGGTGGGATTTCTCACCGACCCCTCCGATGCGGCCGTGATCCAATCTCATCCTGACAGGGTTGCGTCAGGCCTGGTCTCAGGGCTGGAGTCTTTCCTGGGCCACCCATAGGCGCCACACGTCGGTGGCCGCCGCCATCCCCAGAGTCGTACAAACTCCCGCTGCGGTCCGGCGCTCAGCCGCGGAACCAGCTCCTTCCGCGAGTCGCGCCCGCACCGCCGCGCCGGCGGCCGACGAATCCAGGCTGATTGGAGCTCCCGGCGAATCGGATCGAGGCGGCTCTAGCCTCCGGTGGCGCGGAGGTCTCGGCCCACCTCGTGGTTCAGCCATCCGTAGCCCGTGACGCCAACGTCCACGGCGATGACCGCCATGTCCATGGTGAACATGATTGCGCCCGCCACGCTCTGATCGAGCACCGGGGTGAAGCCCGGCAGCAACTGGGGCACATGGGCGTAGGCGCTGTAGAACACCACCCGAGAGAACTGAAGGGCGAGGGCGATCAGCATCATGGGGATCGACCCGACGGACACGTAGATGATTCGTCCTCCCACCCCCAGTCGCCAGCGATTCTGATCGGAGGTGAGGCCGATCGCCGACCACCAGTACAAGACTCCGATGCCGATGAAGGTGAGGTGCTCCGCAACGTGCATGGATGCGTTGCTGAAGGTGGCGTCGAACATGAACGGGACGTGCCAGAGCAGAATGCCCGCGAAAAACAGGACCATGGCCGGAACAGGCTCTAAAAGAGCCCCCAGTAGCGGTAGGGAGCGGATCCGGGCGGCCATGTCGGGGCCCAGCCCGAGTAGCAGCAACGGCGGCGCGTAGGCCACCAGCAGCATGTGCTGAACCATGTGGGCGCTCAGCAGGTAGTCGTCACCCAGTCGGTCGAGGGGGCTTTCAAGCCCGAACCAGACCGTCACCAGACCGGCCTCGAAGAAGAGGATCCTGCGCCAGTCCAACTTCCGGCCACCAATAGCCCGCAGATACAGGACCTGCAGAACGAGCAGGCCGACGTATACCGATGGGTCGAAGTTGAATCCGGGGATGGCCCTACTCTGACACCATCAATCTCCTGGCCGCAGCGGCATGCGCACAGCCGGAGGCACGCGAGGGCCCCGTTGCGCCAGCGGCGTGAGGAGCGGGCCGCGCATGATTGAAGCCAGGGGAATGCACCGCGGGCGGGTCAGGCATTTCGGTGGCAGAGTGGGCCCGGTTATTCGCCCTCCCGCCCGCGAGCGGTGTCGGGCGCAGAGTCGGCCCGGGGGCGCCGGTCGCCCGGGAATGAGGGGGTTTCGGGTCTTGCTGAGGGCGACCGGGCGGGAGAGGACAAGACTCCACACCCTCTCTCCGATCGTCTTCATGCCTCCCCCCGGAGTAGTCGGGTGAGGCCGCGCCGGCTGTTCGGCCCCGAGATCACCCCGGCCCTGATTCGAGGCAGGATCCTGACCAGGGACACAGCCGGACTCAAGAAGGGAAAGATCCTCGACGACGGCGACGCATCTCAGCTGCAATCGGCTGACGAGGTCCACGTGGTGGAGTTGGGCGCAACCGAGGTACACGAGGACGCGGCGGCGCTACGGCTGGGCCGGGCCGTCGCCGGCCCCGGGGTGGAGCTGTCCGGGCCCCACCAGAGTCAGGTCCGCGGGGCAGCGCGGTGGCGGGGATTGGTGAGAGTGGCGGTGCCCGCCCTCGTTCGTCTCAATAGGATCCCGCTGACCTCCGTCTTCACGCTAGTCGATGGATCGGCGGTCGAGGTCGGCGACGACGTCGTCGGGGCGAAGGTGATCCCGGTCGCGGTGCCCGAGGCCACGCTCGCGAGGGCGGAGGCGGTGGCGCAAAAAGCCTGGCCGGTGGTGGCGGTCGAACCCTTCCGGGGCCTGCGCGCGGTGGTGGTGGTGACCGAGCGCCTGAAGCCGCGGGCACGGGCAATCTTCTCCACCGCGGTGACCCGCAAGCTGGGCTGGTACGGGGCCAATCTGCTGGGGATCAAGGAGATCACGCGCGATTCGAGGGCGATCGCGGCCGCGTATCGGGAGTCGGCAGCGGAGGGGGCCGAGCTGATCCTATTTGCGGGCGCATCCTCGATCGATCCGCTCGATCCGGCCTACCGCGAATTGGCGGCGGCGGGGGGGCGAGTGTTGGCCCAGGGCGCTCCCACCCATCCCGGCAGCATGCTCTGGCTCGGCCGCTTGGGGGGGGCCACCGTCCTGGGTGTGGCCTCGTGCGCGGGCTTTGGACGGAACACCTCGCTCGACCTGATGCTGCCCCTGGTCTTTGCTCGCGGTACCGCCTCCGCCGACGACCTTCGCGCCCTCGGTCACGGCGGACTCATCGAGCGTGGCGCCGGGCGGCAATTCCCGCCCTATTCCTGAGTCGATTCGCGCGGGCCCCGGGGGGTGGGATGGCGACGCCGTGTCAGCTGTCGGCGGCGGGGCTGGATCTGGCGACGAAGGGGCTGGCCAGCGCCGGCCAGGCCGCGCGAGAGCATTGCAGCGCCGCTAGGTTCGCCTCCACGACCGCCAGGAGGGGCTCCAATTCAACGCTCAGGTGGCGGGGACGGAAGGGAGTCAGCAGGCTCAGGCCGCCCGACAGTTTGTTCTGGGTCCCGCGGCGGTTTTGCCGCTGGGCGTGCAGGCACCCCGCCGCCACCTGGATCAAGCCCTTCCAGAAGTCGCCGTCGGGGCCGTGCCGGTCGAGCATCCAGACCTCCTCCCACGCCTCGTGGGCAGCCCAATACCGCCCCGCATTGAAGAGTTCGACCCCGGCTTCGAGTGTCATCGGGCCTTTTTGATCAACATCTCCCATTCAGCTTGGCGGTCCGGCGGGCGAGTCAATATAGGTGGATGGAAGAGATGGCCACAGAGTACAGCCGCGTCAATCTCTCCAGCGACCCCATCTATCACTACATTCGCGTGACCAAGCCCGGGGGGGTGCCGGGTCGATTCGCGGAACAGGATCTGATCGACAGCCCCTGGCTGCAGCGCCTGCGGCGGATCCACCAATTGCAGAGCGCGTGGTGGGTTTTCGCCACCGCCGAGCACTCGCGTTTCCAGCACTCGCTCGGAGCCATGCATCTGGCCGGCTCCTGGGCAACCCATCTCTATCCGACGCTGAGTCGCCACCACCCCGAGCTTCCATCCCAGGCGTTGGTGGTGGAAACCGCCCGCATGGCGGCGCTCCTTCACGACGTCGGTCACGGCCCGTTTGGGCATTTTTTCGACGAGAACTACCTCTCCGCTTGGGGCCTGGATCACGAGGCCCTGGGCCGGCACCTGATCCTGGGCGAGTTGAGCCCCGTCCTGCTGGGGTTGGGCGCCTCGCCCGATGCAGACTTCGGAGTCGGCGAGGCCATCGATCCGAACTGGGTGGCGTATCTGATCTCTGCGTTGGAGATACCCGGTTTCGAGCCGCCCGGCTGGCTGCGAGCGCTGCGCCCGATCCTGGTCGGTCCCTACAGCGCCGACAACATGGACTACGTCCCCCGCGACTCTTACATCTGCGGGGTCTCCAGTGGGTCCGTCGACGTCGACCGCATCCTGCACTATTCATTCATCTCCGAGCAGGGTCTGACGCTTCACATGCACGGGGCTGAAGCGCTGTTCATGTTCCTCAATGCGCGGCTCTACCTCTACCACCAGGTTTACTTCCATCGCACCGTCAGACGCATAGATCTTCAGCTGAGGGAGATCTTCAAGCCCACCATGGAGGTGCTGCTGGGGGGTAGCCCACTCGACCATTTGGAGGCGTTCAGGCGCCTCACCGAATGGAGCCTTTTGACCGAAGTGGACGGGTGGCGGCACCAGCCAGCGGGCTCTCTGCTCCATGAACTGGGCCAGGGGTGGTCGGCGATTGTGGAGCGCCGGCTCAAGTGGACGCTCATCTACTCCGGCTACTCCGAGGCCCACGACGTGCCCTCCGGAGCCCTGCGCATGGGCCGCGACGAGTTCGCTCAACGCATCCGGGAACTGCTCCCGGGCCCGCTCCGGTCGATGGCCTTCGAGGTCGACGTGGCGGCGCAGGAGTCGCGTGCCTTCAACCCGCTCATGGAGTCCCAGGACATCCTCCTCTTCGATCCCCTGGCGGGCGGTTTCCAACGCTCCCGCGTGCTTGATCTGTTTCGACGGTTGCCGGTGCGGATGGCGCTCTTTCGGATCTTCGCCCTCGACGGCGCCGGCCGCGATGATCTGATCCACGCCGCCCAGCACGTGCTCGCCGGGACCTGATGGAGGCCCTGGACCCGGAGCGGATCAGCGCCACCGCCCAACGCATCCGTCCCTGGCTGGCGCCCACCCCCGTCTGGCCGTACTTCGACGACCCCAGCGTGCAGTTCAAATTGGAGCTCCTGCAGCCGACCGGCAGCTTCAAGGTTCGGGGCTATTTCGCCGCCGCCCTGGCCTTGCCGAAGTCGGTTCTGGCCCGCGGCCTGCTCACGGTCAGCGCCGGCAACGCGGGCATAGCCTGCGCCTATGTGGCCCATCAACTCGGTGTTCGATGCCGGGTGATCATGGTCGAGGACGCTCCCCGCCTCAAGGTTGAGCGCGTCCGGGAATGGGGAGGCGAGGCTGTCCTGTGGCCGCGCCGGCGCGTCTTCGAGTGGATGGCGGAGGAGGGCTGGAGGCAGAGCCCGGAGAATTTTCTGCACCCCCACCTGGACCTGGAAATGATGGCCGGGCATGGCACCTGCGCCCTCGAACTGATGGAGCAGATGGAGGGGCTGGAGCGCGTGGTGGTGGCGGTGGGCGGCGGCGGCCTGGTCAGCGGCCTGGCCGCGGCGCTGGGTGCCCGCCGCCCAGAAATTGAGATCGTTGGCGTTCAGTCCGATGGATATGCGCTCTGGCCCGCAGCGATAGCCGCCGGAGGGCGGGTCGATCTCGCACCCCACACCATCGCCGACGGCACCGTGGCTCCCTACCACCCGGCCATGATGGACCGCCTGGAGAGCGCGGTCGACCGCTGGTTGGTGGTGCCGGAGGCGCGGCTGCACGCTGCCGTGCGCGAACTGGCGCTGGCGGCCCGGATCGTGGCCGAGGGCTCCGGGGCCTTGCCGTTGGCGGCCCTGGAGCAATTGGAACCAGGCCCCAAGACGGCCCTCATCGTCAGCGGAGGAAATATCGATGCGGGCCTTCTCTCCAGCCTCCTGGAGGAGGGCAATCAGGCGCCCGCAATAGACTAAGTCTGTTGGCGGCCACGAAGCCAAGACACACCTCTCTTCATCGAGATCCCTTCGACCGTCTGCTCGTGGCACAGGCTCGTCATCTGCGACTGCGGATCGTCACCTCCGACGCCCAGATTGCCCGCTACGAGGTGGAAACACTGCTCGTCTGACGGCATCCCGCGAAACTCGCCAGGGGGTGCCAAGACGCTGGCTCCGACCCCGACCGTCCCCGGCCAGGGGGCGAGTCAGGGACTGATCGCCGAGTCGGGCGACGTTGAGCAGGCCGCCGCCGGTGTCTGCCCCGGCCCCACACGAGCACGTTCGCCGGGGCTAGAAAGTCGGAAACCTCCCTCAAGGGTGGCGTGGGCGCGCCCTGACACCCAGGGCGCCCGGACTTATGCGGGTGGTTTGGTCCTGGGCGACCGCTTGCGCGCCGCTGTCGGCACCGAGGTGGTGGTCTCCTGCCTCCGCACCCGGCGCGCGGGGGCCGGTTTGGCCGGTGCTTTGGCAGAGGCCGCGGCGCTCGCGCTCGCGCCCCCAGCCGCGCGTTGGGCGCTGCGCGCCGAGCGCGCCCCACTGGCCGCCCCGCTGACCATCGCCTCGACGATCTCGGTCAGCTGATCGAGACGGCGGGTCAACCTTTCAACCTCGGCTCTGCTGGCCGCGGTTCCGACCTGGCGCCTGAAGTTCGAAAGGTTGTCGTGCAGAACCCGCTGACCCTCACTCACCCCGTCCTCGATTCGCCGGGCGAAGTCGGGTGGAATGCGGCGCTGAAATTCACTGACGACCTGGTCCAGGAGACCGTCGCGATTCCCGGTCGGTCGCCGGCCCCCGCCTGGGGTTCGTCCCTTGTTCTTAGCCATGGAGAGTTTCCTCCTGTTTTGGTCTCGGCTCAAGTCGCCTCATCCGTACTCAGCATACCCCCGTCCCATCCCGGGCCCAGAACTACGCTGACGCCCTCCCCCGGGGCGCAGCCCACGATTCTGCGGCCACCCGAAGGGAGGTCTTGGGCCACGCCGGCGGGGGTTGCGCAAGGATGTCCCGAGAGGTCAGCTCCGGCCGTAGACGAAGGGATGAGCCCGTATGACCGCCCCGATGGTCAGGTTTGGATTACTCCTAAAGCTCACCGACTTAACTCTTGGGTCGGAGTCCAGGGAGCGCGCCATGAGACCGGCGGCGGTGCCGAGTTGGGTCGGGTCCCCGATCACGGTGAAGGTCCACGGGTCCCCCACCACGGCTCCGTCGACGAGGACCTGACCGTTCGAGTCTTCGATCACGCTCTCTGCCACCACCCGCCGCTGGTCGACCATGATCGCCTCGGCGTTGGCCAGCCGCAGGTTGTTGAGTGCGTCCTGAAGGTCAACGGCGGTCAGGGGAGCAGTCACGTTGAGCACCACCCCGGGTCCAGAAACGGCGACCAGGCCGTCCACGATCTGGAGTTGTTGCTGCTGTGCCGAGAGGGCGACCATGGCGGCGTTGTGGCCGCCCGCCTTCAGCGACTGCGCCTGGTGGGCCAAGGACGCGGCCTGCCCTTCGAGGGTGTCGTGGGCACGGTGGAGGTCGTCGATTAAAAAGGCCAAGGCGGTGTTGTCCTGTCCGGCCAGGCTGGCCTGGACCTCGGCTTGGCTACGCAGCTGCACGACCGCCACAAAGGCGATGATTCCACTCAGAAGGCCGACCACGGCGAGGTTGCGGATGCGGTGTTCAGGGGCTGTGGGCAAATCGCACCTCGAGGCTCGAGTCGGTGGCCGGGAGGGTGATCTGGGTCGAGAGATCGACGTTCAGGCTGACGCCGTACAGTCGCTGACGCAAGCGAAGATCCCCGAGGCTGCTCGTCTGGCTGAGGAGAGACTGCATGGCATCGC
Source organism: Candidatus Acidiferrales bacterium (assembly GCA_035532785.1). GTDB lineage: Bacteria > Chloroflexota > Dormibacteria > Dormibacterales > Dormibacteraceae > DATKQJ01. The sequence goes on from DATKQJ010000009.1 coordinate 28,268, forward strand.
GGTCTCCAACCGCTGAAATTCGAAAGGGCGCCAGCAGCGGCGGACCCTGATCTATGACCACGGTTCCGCCCGTTCCCTGAAAGCTCGAGAGGGGCGTTATCCGCCGGCTGTTGACCGCCACCCCTTCTGCGCCGCCCTGAAAGAGGAGGTTGACCACATCCTGCACGTCCTGATAGGTGACAACCCAGGCCGTCGCCCCCTGCAGGTCCGGTCCCTTCTTGCCGTCGTCCAGGGTCACGGTCAAACCCGGCCCGCGAAGCGTGGTGGCCCCAGCTTCGGCGCGAAGGCCGTTCACGGTCGCGGCCAGCTGATTGGTCTGGTCCGACCGGGTCGAGGCATCGGCCTCGAGATTGCCAATCTGGACCCGGAGTGACGCCACCTGGCTTCGATCCTGCTGGTTCTGACGCTCCAACCCCAGAACACTCTGCAGCAGGGCCTGGTTCTGCTCGATTCGGTTGCCGGGCGCGATCAGCTGGGAGCGCCACTGCACGGCGACCACGAATCCAAACGCCAGAGCCACGATGGCGAGAAGGTAAGCGCCCGGTCTGCGGAGGTCCATGTGCCATCGCGGATTATCGCTGCGGGCGGGGTAGTAGTATCGACTGCGATCGGCCCTTTTGGGGCTGCAAGCGGAGAGGGAATTTCGAAGGATGGCGGTTCAGGCCCGGTCGCGCTCGGCCTTCGAGGTGGCCCAGGGCCGCTTCGACGAGGTGGCGGAGTTGCTGGGGCTGAGCGACAGCGAGCGCCGCATCCTGCGCGAGGTGAAGCGGGAACTGGTGGTCCATTTCCCGGTCCGGCACGACGACGGCAGCGTGCGGGTCTACACCGGCTTTCGGGTCCAGCACAACATCACCCGCGGGCCGGCCAAGGGCGGGCTTCGCTACCAGGCGGGGCTCAACCTGAGCACGGTCAAGGCGCTGGCCATGTTGATGAGCTGGAAGTGCGCCGCGGTGGGCATTCCCTTCGGCGGCGCCAAGGGCGGCGTTGACGTCGATCCCAAGCGTCTGTCTGACAGTGAACTGGAGCATCTGACGCGGCGCTACGCCACCGAGATCTCACTGCTGGTAGGGCCGGAAAGAGATATCCCGGCCCCGGACCTGGGCACCAGCTCCAAGATCATGGCCTGGATCATGGACACCGTCTCCATGCACGCGGGTCACTCCGTGACCGCCTCGGTGACCGGCAAGCCGGTCGACATCGGAGGCTCGGAGGGGCGCGAGGAATCGGCCGGGAGAGGAGCCACCGACGTCACCCTGGAAGCGCTGAAGTACCTGCGCATCGAGGAGGACTCGCCCACGGCGGCGGTGCAGGGATACGGACAGGTCGGTGCCCCGGCGGCGCGGCTACTGGCCGCGGCGGGACTGAGGGTGGTGGCGGTCAGCGACTCCCACGGTGCCACCCATAACACCCGCGGTCTGGACCTGGAGGCGCTGAACCGGCACCGCGCCGAGGGTGGTGACGTGCGCAGTTTCAAGGGCGGCGAGGGGATGCTGGGCGAGGAGTTGCTGGAGTTGCCGGTGACGGTGCTGGTCCCGGCCGCGGTCGAGGATCAGATCACCCAGGCCAACGCCGGCCGGATTCGCGCCCGGCTGATTACCGAGGCGGCCAACGCGGCCGTGACTCCCGAGGCCGACGCCATCCTGCACGGTAACGACGTCTTCCTGATTCCTGACATCCTGGCCAACGCGGGCGGCGTCATCGTCTCCTATTTCGAATGGGTGCAAGACCTCCAGGCCTTCTTTTGGGAGGAAGAGGAGATCAACACCAAGCTCCACCACGTCATCACCAGGTCCTTCTACGAAGTGCTGCATGCCAGCGTCAATCGCCGCGTTGACATGCGCACGGCTGCCTATGCGCTAGCCGTACAACGAGTGGCCAACGCGAACACTGTGCTTGGCGTATACCCCTGACGGGACTTGGGAAGGGTTCGGTCGGGGGGTTACACGGGCCCCGTAACTGAGGTCAGGATGGGGAGGTGGCGTTCAATCTGAGATTCACGGCTCGGAGATGCCGTGCCCCGAGTACAGTGAGCCGTCACCGGCTTTGGACCGGAGTCGCGATCTGTGAGTGGCAGCAGCACCTGCTACCTTCGCGACAGCGAGGGCAACTTGATCGGGGAAAAGATTGGGAGCCTCCGACTGGGAGGATAGCCGAGCGTGGCGGCGTGGTCGTCACGGGCTGTCACGAAACCGCAGCGAGGATGCGAGGGTGCCCACGGTGAGATGCGCCCGTTGTCACCGCGCCGGGGTGAGGCGTCGGCCAGGTCACCGTTCTAGGAGTTCATCGACGGTGTTTTCGACGTCAACGTTTAGATTCAGCTCAAGCGCCCCACTAGTGCAACGGGCAGGCATGACAGCGCCACGCTCACTGAGAGAACATAGAAAAACCAAGCAACGGTTGTATCCGGCGGCGATGACCCCAATCGATCACTAACCAGAAGGAACAACGCAATTGCAATGAACTCCCTTGGCCGCCACGGTCGCCGGTAGCGCTTAGGGTGGATGAAGGTGGCCACAGCGCTCAGTGCTGCGATGCCAACTGGAGCCCACCATACGACAGTCAACAAGTCTCTGATGTGTAAATGTCTTGGTACACCCTGATGGCAGCCCACCCCATAGCCAATAAATAAAAGAGGAGGCCCGCAACCATCACCGAGTATGCGATGACTACTGGGATATCTCCTGTGCCAGCGGCGGCTATGGCAGGGAGTATAAGGACGCGAAGCCACCAAGGCGTGGTGCGGAACATCCCCCAAAGGATTCCAACCATTTTCCCAAGTGCTGCCCAGCAGCGCCAATGCCACACATTGAACAGTCCGGTCGGGTCAGTCGCATTGACTGAGTTGCAGGACGCGTAGATGTACGGGTTAAGGGTCGCGGGAGATGTGATGGACTCTCCTTCAGCGTCGGTTTGGGTCCATCTGCCAGTGCCGGAGTCGTAGTAGCGCGTCCCAAACTTAATTAGCCCGGTGGAGTCGGTATAGCCTCCTGCGAAGCCCCAAGGATTGGCGACCGAACCTGACGTGTAGGTGGCATGTCCATAGGGGTCGTAGCCATAGCGGTCGCTCACCGTTAAGCCATCGCCACTGATAACGGCGACGATTGAGCCAAGGGCATCGGTCAGGTAGTAATAGTGGTTTCAGACTCGATCTGACGCGCCCAGCAGGCCCGGATGCGCGCAGGTTGGCCCGAGAACGTTCGCGAGCGCCGTACCGTCCTGCCACTTGATCGGCGTCGCTGATGGCCCCATCCGCGCATCGGAAGAATTGCAAGAATGGACCTGACGGCGCCCGCGATCTTCGAGATCGGCCTCTTGCTGCTGCTGGCGGTGGCGGCCGGTTGGCTGGCCGCCGGCTTGGACTGCCCGCGGTGGTCGGATACATAGCTGTCGGGCTGGCGGTATCACCATTCACACCCGGCTGTGTCGCCGATCGGAGCCGGCTCCAACTGCTGGCCGACATCGGAGTCGTGTTACTCTTTTTCGAAGTCGGCATCGAGATTGACCCACGACGCCTTGGAAGGGAGCGGGGACGACTACTTATCGTCGCCCCACTCCAGACGCTACTGACAACGCTGATCGCCCTCGGGAGTCTTGATTGCCCTTGGCGTCGGCCGACCGGGAGCGGTATTGGTCGGTCTCTCGGGGGCGCTCTCGTCCAGCGTCGCGGTGGTGAACATCACCAGGAGCGTGCGGCGGACGACTGACCGCGCAACAGAGGACGACCTCCTCGGCTGGAGCGTCATCCAAGATCTGACGGGAGTGACCGTGGCCACGGCGCTGCTCTTCTTCCTCGGCCTTGGCTCATCCGGCACGGCCGCCAGGGCGGCCGGCCTGGTCGCGTTCGGGGCGCTCGCGTTTGAGGCGCCTGGGTCTTGCCGCGCGTGCTTCGACGGCTCACGAGCCAGGACGATCTCTTCCTCATCCTGTCTCTCGCCAGCGGCCTCGTGCTGGCCGGCATCGGTTCCGAGATAGCGGGCATTCCACTTGCACTGGCCGCCTTCATAGCTGGCCTTGCGATCAGAGAAAGCGAGCAGGCAGCGGAGGCCCGCCGGCGTCTGCTGCCATTTCGGGAGGTCTTCGCTGTTCTCTTTTTTGTCCTCATTGGAGCGCTGATCGATCCGAGCCAGCTACCTTCGGCGCCCTGGATAGCTTTTTTTGTCGGCCTGATCATCGCGTCCAAGGTCGTGATGGTTGCAGCGCTGGCCCGGAATGCCCCGCCTGCGTGTCCGCTACTCGCAGCTGGCAGTGGGCCTCGGCCAGATTGGGGAATTCAGCTTCGTGCTGTCGTCGCTGGCAAGCGCTGCCGGGCTCATCTCGCGGCCACTGCACGCTGCTCTCTTGGCCTCTGTCGCGTTCACCATCGCAGCGTCAGCGGTACTGGTCCGCCTGGGGTACCCCCGGCCGGCTGCGGATCAGCAGGCGGTGTGAAACACTGCGCTCTCTCCCGGCTCTAAGACGATGGACTCGGTTCCCAGCCGGGACGGCGAAGCCCGGGCGCGTAGCGCGCCTGGCATATGGCGCCGTGCGAGATCCGAGTGCTCGTCCGGGCAACCCATCCGGCCGCGCCCGCGAAACTAGGAGGGAGTCTGAGAGGCGGTCAGCTCACCTGGCTCCTCCATGCAGTCCTGGTAGCGGGCCTGACTGATCCAATACTCGACCATGGCTCGGCTGGGAGCGCTTCGCAACCCGACCGACTCCGCGAACTGGGCGTGGAGCAGGTCTGGGTCGGCGTGCTTGAGCTGCTTGAGCCCGGTGTACCCGAGGCGGTGGGAGACCGCGAGGTAGGGCTCCAGGCCGGAGATCTCGAGCATCGCGCACTGCCGTCCGAACTCCAGCAGGCGATCGGCGGAGATCCCGGTCCGCGCCGAGAGGCGGTTGCGGTCGATGCCCAGGGTGGTGGCGTGGAGGAGGCGGTTGGTATGCAGGATGTTTTGTTGACGAAGTCGCCGACAGTCATCCGCCGAGATACCTCGCAGGTACTCCAAGGTCTTGATCGCCATCGCTTCTCCAAGCTTAACCGGAGGGCGGGGATGGTCAGAGCCGAGGCCCTATAATCCGCTGCAGCCCGCCCTCGATAGGAGGACATCCTGAGCGATCACCGCCGCGGCCGGTAAGGAGACGTGATCTGACCCAGCCGGCCAACGCCCTTCCGCTGACCAGACCTGGAACCGGCCGCGAATTGGTTCTGGTCTTGGATTTCGGCTCCCAGTACTCCCAGCTCATCGCCCGACGGGTGCGCGAGGCCAACGTCTACTGTGAGCTGGTGTCGGGCTCCACCCCGTGGGCGGACCTGGCCGCCCGACGGCCGCTTGGATTGATCCTCAGCGGCGGTCCGGCATCCGTCTATGCCCCCGGCGCGCCCCAGATCGACCCCGCCCTGCTCGATGCCGGGGTGCCCGTCCTCGGCATCTGTTACGGGATGCAGCTCATCGCCCACCATCGCGGTGGCGCGGTCGCTCCCGCCGCCGCCCGCGAATACGGGCCAGCCAAATTGGAGGTGACCGAAGCCGCCGGGCTCTTTGCCGGCCTGGAGCCGGAACTCGACGTCTGGATGAGTCACGGCGACCACGTCCTCACCCTGCCGCCTGGCTTCCGGACCCTGGCCCGGAGCGCCAACTCAGCGGTCGCCGCAATGGGCGACGGGCGCGGCCTGTTCGGCATCCAGTTCCACCCCGAGGTCCACCACACGCCGCAGGGACAGCAGATGCTGCGCAACTTTCTCTTTGGCGTCTGCGGTTGCACTGGGACGTGGAACCCCGGCTCGTTCATCCTCGAATCCATCGAGGGCATACGGGCCCAGGTCGGGGACGGCCGCGTCATCTGTGCTCTTTCGGGCGGGGTCGACAGCGCCGTGGCCGCCGTCCTTATCCAACGCGCGATCGGGGATCGACTAACCTGCGTGTTCGTCAACAACGGCCTCCTGCGGCGCGGCGAAGCGGAGACGGTGATGGAGGTGTTGGGCGGCCACCTCGACCTCAAGATCCGATATGTCGACGCGGGAGAGCGCTTCCTGGCCGCCTTGGCCGGTGTGGTCGAGCCGGAGTCGAAGCGGATGATCGTGGGCCGCGAGTTCATCAACGTGTTCGAGCAGGAATCCCAGCTCCTGGGCCAGGTCGACTTCCTGGCCCAGGGCACCCTCTACCCGGACGTGATCGAGTCGACCGCGCCCGACACAGGACCACACGCAGCCAAGATCAAGACCCACCACAACGTCGGAGGACTGCCCGAGGGCCTGCGCTTCCAGCTCATCGAGCCCCTGCGCCAACTTTTCAAGGACGAGGTTCGGGCCGTGGGCGCCGAGCTGGGGATGCCGGACGACCTGACCTGGCGGCAGCCCTTTCCCGGACCCGGTCTCGCCATCCGATGTCTGGGCGAGGTCACCAGTGAGCGGCTGGAGGTGCTTCGGCAGGCCGATTGGGTGGTGGTCGATGAGATCAAGAAACAGGGCCTCTACCGTGCGGTCTGGCAGGCCTTTGCGGTCTTGACTCCGCTCCAGACGGTGGGGGTGATGGGCGACTACCGGACCTACGCCAACGTGGTGGCGGTGCGGGTGGTCACCTCCGAGGATGCAATGACGGCCGACTGGGCACGATTGCCCCACGACGTCCTGGCGGGGATCTCGAACCGCATCGTCAATGAGGTGCCGGGGATCAATCGCGTGGTGTACGACATCACCAGCAAACCTCCAGGGACGATCGAATGGGAGTGAGCGCGGGCGGGATGAAGGTTCTGATCGTGGGTTCGGGTGCGCGGGAGCACGCTCTGGCCTGGGCCTGTGCCCGCTCCGAGCGCGTGCGGGCGGTCTTCGTGGCGCCCGGCAACGCCGGCACCCCGGGGGTGGCAAGCAACGTGGCGATCAAGGTCGACGACGTCAGCGCGCAGGTCCGGTTCGCCAAGAGCGAGGCCATCGACCTGGCCGTGCTGGGCCCCGAATCGGCGGTTGCCGCCGGCCTCGGCGATGCTCTGCGGGAAGCCGGCTTCTCCGTATTCGGACCCGACCGTGGCGCCGGGCAGATCGAAACCTCGAAGTCCTTCGCCAAGGCCATGATGAAGAGTTGCGCCGTCCCGACCGCCGAGTTCGGGGTCTTCACCGAGGCCCGCCCAGCCAAGCTCTGGGCCCGCGAGCACGCGGGCCAGGTGGCGGTCAAGGCCGACGGGCTGGCCCTGGGCAAGGGCGTCACGGTGTGCGCGTCGGTCGATGAATCCGACGCCGCCATCGAGGCCCTGCTGGTGCGCAAGACGCTGGGGTGGGCTGGCCAGCGGGTGGTGATCGAAGAGCGCCTGACCGGTCCCGAACTGTCTGTCTTCGGCGTCAGTGACGGCCGCCGCGTGATCGCCCTCCAGGCAGCCCGCGACTACAAGCGTGCCCGGGATGGCGACGCGGGGCCCAACACCGGGGGCATGGGTGCTTATTCGCCGGCGCTGGGTGTGACCGATGGGTTGGTGGAGGAGGCCCGGCGTTCGATCTTGGAACCGGCCATCGCCGGCCTGGCTGAGGCGGGGTTCGAATATCGCGGCGTCCTCTACGCCGGTCTCATGCTGACTCCGGCCGGCCTGCGCTGCATCGAATTCAACGCGCGCTTTGGTGATCCGGAGGCACAGGTTCTCCTGCCCCGAATGGAATCTGACCTGGTCGATCTGATGCTGGCCGCCGCCGAGGGTGACCTGGACCAGGCCCCACCGATCAGCTGGACGTCGCGCGCGGCGGTGGCGGTGGTCATGGCCTCACAGGGCTACCCGGATTCGCACCAGACGGGGCACCCGATTTCCGGCCTGGCCGACCTTCCGCAGGGGGTGATGGCATTTCACGGTGCCACCCGATTCGATCGCGATCAGGGACTGGTAACGGCGGGCGGAAGGGTGCTGACTCTGGTCGGGCTGGGCGAGGACGTGGCCACGGCGCGGGCCGGCGCGCTGGCGGGAGTGGCGCGGGTAGCATTCCGGGGGGAGCACCACCGAACCGATATAGCAATGGAGGCAGAGGGGCAGTGATGGCGGATGTGGGTGTGATCCTGGGCAGCAAGTCCGATCTGGGGCTGATGGAGAAGTGTTTGGAGCAGCTCGAAGCGCTGGGGGTCAGCGCTGAGCTCAAGATCTGCTCCGCCCACCGCAACCCGGCCGGGGTCATGGAGTGGGCGAGCAGCGCGTCGGAGCGAGGCCTGAAGGTGATCATCGCCGCCGCCGGGGGCGCCGCCCACCTGCCCGGGGTGGTGGCCGCCTGGACCGAGCTGCCGGTCATCGGCGTGCCCGTCCCCACCGCTCACCTGGGCGGTGTCGACAGCCTCTATTCCATCGTCCAGATGCCCTCTGGGATTCCCGTCGCGACGATGGCCATCGGCGAGGCCGGCGCCAAGAACGCCGCCTGGCTGGCGGCACGGATCCTGGGGCTGCAGGACCCGGACGTGGCCAGCCGCCATCAGCAACTTCGGAGGGCGCTGGCAGATCGTTAAGAGAAAGGGACCGGCGCGGCTGCGCCTTACCGACACCACCTTGCGCGACGGCAACCAATCTCTGTTGGGGGGTAGTCTGGGCGCGGCCGAACTGCTGCCCCTGGCGGAGTTGCTGGACGAGGTCGGTTTCCATTCCCTGGAGGCTTGGGGCGGGGCAACCTTTGAAGCCTATCTGCGACGCGGTGAGGATCCCTGGAGCTATCTCAGCGGGCTCCGTCAGGCGACCCCTAAAACCCCCATCCAGGCGCTCTTGCGGGGCCAGAACCTGGTCGGATCGCACAACTACGGCGACGACGTGGTGGAGCTATTCATCGGCCGCGCCCGAGCCCTCGGCGTTGACATCTTCCGCGTCTTCGATCCCCTCAACGACCTCCGCAACATGGAGGCCGCGATTGGTTACGCCCGGGCCAGCGGCGCTCGGGTCCAGGGCGCCCTCTGCTACGCCATCAGTCCCGCCCACACGCTGGACGGCTGGATCGTGCTCGGCAAGGGCCTGGGCGCCATGGAGGTGGACGAGATCGTGATTAAGGACACCTCGGGTCTGCTCAGCCCGCAGGCCACCTGGGAGCTGGTGACGGGGCTGGTCAGGGCGGTGGGCCTGCCGGTGGTGGTGCACTCCCATTGTTCCAGCGGCATGGCGCCGATGTCGTACATGGCGGCGGTGGAGGCGGGCGCCAGCGTTCTTGACACCGCCATCAGTCCCCTGGCCTGGGGTGCCAGCCAGCCCGCGGCCGAGAGCGTGGTGGCGGCCTTGAGGGATGGCGAGTACGACACCGGACTGGACCTGGAGCGGCTATCCGAGATCAAGGTGGTGGTGGAGCGCCTGAAATCAGCTCACCGCGACCAGATGTCGGCGCTGGCCGACCGCGTCGACTCCGACATCTTGCGCTACCAGCTGCCCGGGGCAACACTCGATGACGTGCAGAGGGAGCTCGCCCTCCACCATGCCGAGGGCCGCTTGGCGGAGACGCTGGAGGAGATAACCCGGATCCGGAAGGACCTGGGGTTCCCGCCTCTGGTGGCGCCGGTTCGGCAGCTGGTCGCCACCCAGGCGGTGTTCAACGTGCTCTCCGGAGAGCGCTACGCGACCGTCACCCAGGAGTTGAAGGACTACCTGCAGGGCCTTTACGGGCGCCCTCCCCAGCCCCCCTCGAGGGAGGTGCGAAGGCAGGTCTTGGGGCAGGAGGATCCCATCACCATCCGCCCCGCCGACCTGATCGAGCCCGAGCTGGAGCGCACGCGGGTGCGGCTCCAGCGGTCGGGCGACGAGGTCAGCGACGAGCAACTCCTGAACCACCTCCTCTTCCCCGGCCTCAAGATCGACGACCCCGCTCCCGCGCCGAGCCCGGCGCAGGTCTCCGAGGACGCCTCCGCCAGCGACGAATCGCAGGTCCCGCAACCCACCCAGGACACGGAGACGATGGCGTCCGCCGCCTCCGAGGCCCCGCCCCCAGAAGTCGCGGCCGCGCCCATGGCCGAGTTCGAGGTGGAGGTGGAGGGCGAGGTTTTCAAGGTCCGGGTGAGCGGGCGGGGATTGTTGGTGACGTCACTCGGGGACGACAACCCCCTCCCCGCCGGCTCGCCCGCGCCGGCGATCAAGCCGGGATCGATAACCGCGCCCATGCAGGGCCTGATCGTCAAGGTCCCCGTCCAGGTCGGAGACCAGGTCGGCGTGGGCGACGTGGTCGCCGTGCTGGAGGCGATGAAGATGCAGAACGACATCACCACCCAGAAGAGCGGCGAGGTGACCGCCGTCTATGTCAGTGAGGGCGAGGTGGTGGGTCCCCACCAGGCCCTCGTCCACGTCGGCTAGGGTCGCGGCCAAGTGTCCATCGGGCGTCCATTCGACAAGATCCTGATCGCCAACCGGGGCGAGATCGCAATCCGAGTCATGCGTGCCTGTCGTGAAATGGGGATCGCCACCGTGGCCGTCTACTCCGACGCCGACGCCAACGCCATTCACCGTCGCTACGCCGACGAGGCGCACCACATCGGCGGCCCGGCGGCGCGCGATTCCTACCTACAGCTGGACCGCATCGTCCATCTGGCGGCCGAGGTGGGAGCCGGTGCGATTCATCCTGGCTACGGTTTCTTGTCCGAACGGCCGGAGCTGCCGGAAGCGTGTGCGGCGGCCGGTATCAAGTTCGTCGGACCGCCGGCCAGCGCCATGCGCACGCTGGGATCCAAGCTCGCGGCGCGCCAGCTGGCGGTGGCCTCGGGCGTCCCGGTGGCATCCGGCTCACCCGCCATCACCGATATCAAACAGGGGTTGGAGTGCGCCGGCGAGATCGGTTTCCCGGTCATCATCAAGCCCTCCGGCGGAGGCGGGGGAATCGGCATGAAGGTGGTCGAGAGAGCCGAGGACCTGGCGGCCGCCCTGACTGCCGCCGCTGCCGCCGCCCAGGCCGCGTTCGGGGACCCGACGGTGTTCTTGGAACGCTACCTGCGCAATCCCCGCCACGTGGAGTTCCAGATCCTGGCCGACTCGCACGGCCAGGTGATTCACCTGGGGGAGCGGGAATGTTCCCTCCAGCGCCGCCACCAGAAGATCATGGAGGAGACTCCCTCCCCCGCCCTGACCGAGGAGGTGCGGGAGCAGATGGGCGAGGCGGCGGTGCGGGTTGCGCGTGCGGCCGGCTACCAGAACGCAGGGACGGTCGAGTTCGTATTCGCCGACGGCGCCTTCTACTTCCTGGAGGTCAACGCCCGGCTCCAAGTCGAGCATCCCATCACGGAGTCGGTCACGGGCGTGGATCTGGTCAAGGAGCAGATCCGCATCGCCGCCGGCGAACCCCTCTCCCGGTCCCAATCGGAGTCCGGGTCGACCGGGCATTCGATCGAAATGCGGATCAACGCCGAGGACCCGGCGCGAGGGTTTGCCCCCGACCCGGAGCGGATCCGGCACTGGGTGGCGCCGGGGGGACCCGGGGTGAGGGTCGATTCGGGATTCGGGCCTGGATCCCAGGTGCCGCCCAACTACGACTCGCTGCTCGCCAAACTGATCGTGCACGGCCGTGATCGCGCGGAGGCCATTGCCCGGGCCGAGCGGGCGCTTTCGGAGTTTGTGCTGACCGGTCCCAAGACCACCATCCCCTTCCATCGCGCGATTCTGGCCGAGCCGGATTTTCGGGCGGGCCGACTCAGCACGCATTTCATCGAGGACCACCCCGCCCTGCTGGAACGTGCGCGCGGGCTGGCCGCCGAGGTCTCCGCCCTGGATTACGGTCCTGATCCGCGCCAGGTGGCGGCGGCGGCGGCGGCGGTCGCCGCCCTCACCGGGCGGCGCCAATGAGCCTGGAGCACGACCTCCAGTCTCCCGTCCGGGTGGTCGGCACCCGGGTCAGTCCCCCGGTGGGCCGGCTGCGGCTGCGGAGCGACACCGTGGAGTGGGCCAATGGCGACCGGGCCGACATGAACTGGGTTCAGGCCCCGGACTCGGCGCTGATGGTGGCGGTGGACGACCTGGAATTCACCCACCTGGTGCGACAGTGGAGGCACCCCTGGGCGGCCACCTCCTGGGAGGTTCCGGCGGGCACTCTGGAGCCAGGCGAGGATCCGCTGGCTGGGGCCCGACGAGAACTACTCGAGGAAGCCGGACTGATCGGTGAATCCTGGATCAAATTGGGGACGACCCGCCCCAGTGCGGTCATGGACTGCGTCCAGCACCAGTACCTGGTGCGGGGGCTGCGCCCGGGCGCCCGGGCGCCAGAACTTTACGAGCGGGACATGATCGTGCGCCGTCTGCCCCTGGCGGAAGCCGTTGCTGCTGCGCTGCGGGGGTCAATCACCCACACCGGTTCGGTCAGCGCGCTCCTTCTCGCCGCGGAGACGATTCGCCGAGGTTCGCTTTAGGGACCGGCCGGAAGTGGCTACACACCCAAGATCTGGAGCTGCAGAGGTGCGGCCGGATGGCCGGCGATGTCGGTCAGGGACGCTTTCACGCCGAGGTCCACCACCTGGTCAAGGGCGAGCGGGGCGGCGGGCGCCAGCGTGACAGTGCCAGTGCCGGCGTTGTAGGTTGCCTTCACGGCCGCCCCGGCCAGGCTGAATCCGGACGCCACGGTGGACGCCTGCAGGGTGGAGTCGAATTGAAGGGCGACCCCGGTCGGCAGGACCTTGACGCTGACCACCTCGGGGCTGAGACCGAGGGGGCGGGGGGCGCTGGCGGTGGCAGCGTCGACCAGCAGCTTGCCGTTCAGATCTCGGATGAAGCTCATCGATTCCAGTACCGCGCTGTCCTGGTTGGCCTGCTCCAGAATCAGGCGGGCGACATCCACACCCGGTTCAGAGAGAAGAATCGAGTAACGCGCCAGGGACGGCTTGGCGGAGTAGAGCAGCGCGAGCCCGGAGTAGGCGGTCACACCGTTGGCGTCGAGGAAGGTGCTGGCCAGCGGGGCGTTGCCGGCCAGGCGGGCGTCCATGAATCCCTTGACCACCGCGTCCTGGTCGGAGGGGTTGGAGAGCGATGCCTGGGCGCTGCTGGAAAGCGTGTACGCGATCGAACTCTCGAGGTAGGCGACGTCACTTCCTGCTGGCGCCTGCTCCGCCGCGCTAGCGACCGCGGGGAGGATCTGCTGGGGCGTGGACACCCCGGTGGCTTTGAGGCTGAATACGCCCTCGCCGGTGCTGGCCAGGATTTCGCTCGCCACATTCCAGGACAGGCTTTTGACGCCGGTCAGGTGGGTCAGAACCGTTGCCGTGGCGCCGCTCTCGGCGACGGAACCGGAGGGGCCGGTCGATGCCGGCGGGGGGGCAGCGGGGGTCGCCGGGGGGGTGACGGCGGGAGTCGCCGACGGCGTGCCGGTGGGGGTTGGCGAGGCGCCGCCCAGGTCCGCGGCCTCTACCCCGAGCGGTGCGCCGAAGGCGAGGTGACGGGCATCGGGCGACCAAGCGTAGGCATCAGCCTGACCCAGCGAGATGTCGGTGGCCCGGGCCAGGTCGACCACCCGCAGCAGCCCCGATCCGTTGAGGTAGGCGACGCGGGTGCCGTCGCTGGAAATCGCGGCCGAGGCGGCCGCTTCGGGCAGGGTGAAGAGGACCTTGCCGGCCGCCGTGCGGATGTCGGCGGTGGTGGCCACCAGCGGCTGGCCGGTAGCGAACCCAATCGCGAGAACGTTGGCCACCGCCATCTGGGTCGAGGCGTAGTGGAGGACGCCAGCCCGCCAGAAGGCCGGTCCGGCCGGCCCGACGGCAACCAGTTGGACCTGGTCGGGTGCGACCTGGGTGGCGATTCCACCCGCCGCCGGATAGGACTCCAGATCGCCCGCGGATCCGACCACGTAAACTCGCTTGCCGTCCTGCGACCAGAGTGGGGCCAGGCCCGTGGCCGACCCCAGTTTGATCGGCGCCGGGGTGGGCTGGGGACTGGGCGGGGCCGGTGGGGTGGTGCTCGCGGGCAGCGGGGTGGTCACGAAACCCACCTTGGCCGCACCTCCCAGAGCCTGCCCGCTGCTGGAGTGGGCGGTGGAGGCCACCGTGACCTGGTAGCGGGTATTGGGGGCCAGGGGATAGACCGGCACCACGCTGAGCGAGGTGGGCGAGGTCCAGGTGTAGGAGACAGCCACCGCCGGAGCGATGGAGACGGCGTGCTCCACCGAGGCTCGATCCATGGGTCGGGTGAAGTTGAGCTCGATGGCCTGCTGCAGGTCCGCCGCCTGAGCATTGCTGACGGGGCTGGTCACGGTCAGCTGCTGGACCCCGAAGGGCTTGTTGATGACGGCCTCGATGCCGACCCCCAGGATCAGAATGATGCCCAGCGCCGCCCCTGCCCAGGCCAGGTTGGGCATGGTCCAGGCGCGTCGCCAGAGCGATCGCCGGGGCTGGTTTCGATGCCAGGATTCGGCCAGCAGGCGGCGTCGCAACTCGCTTTGGAAGGCGCGGTCAGGATCGACCGCGTCGGGCCGAAACCGGCTCAGGCCCTGGGCCAGCGAGATCAGGCCCGGGTCGTCGAGCACCTCGTCCAGTTCCCGGTCGCCAGGGGTCTGGTTCATGGTTCGACGAACTCGCTTCGGAGCTTGCTCATACCCCGGTGGATGAGGAGCTTGACCGCGCCCGGGCTCTTGCCCAGGATGGCGGCGATGTCGTCGATTTTCATGTCCTCTTGGAATTTGAGGATCAGGGCCTTCCGTTGCTGCTGGGGCAGGGTCTCCACCACGCCCCAGATCTGGCGCATCACGTCGCGATGCTGGGCTGCCTCCTCCACCGTCAGGCCGGCGCTGGCCAGGTGGGACTGGTCATCGATGTCCTCGGTGGGCCGGGCGGAGCGGAAGCTGTCGGTGACCGCGTTGGACGCGATCTGATAGAGCCAGGTCACGAATGGACGGCCCATGTCCTGGTAGTGGCCAATACCGCGCAGGGCCTTCATGAAGACCACTGAGGTGACATCTTCGGCAAGCGATTGATCTCTCACTCTCGAATACACAAATCGATATATCCGAAGGAAATGGCGGTCGTACAGTTCGGCGAAGGCCGCCGGATCCTGCTTCGCCCGCTGGACCAGGTGGTTTTCCTCCTGGTTGGCTGGCAGGCTGTTCAACGCCGCCTCCTTCGGCCGCTCAAACGACAAGTGATCTCTCACGGTTACGGGTTCCAGCCATGCGATTCCAGCTTATCCTCCGCCACCTCCGTCTCCGCCGCGGTGAACTTGAAAGCGGGCCGTGCGATGAGTGCGGGCGACCATCGCCCCCGGGGGGCTGAATGGGGGAGTGGCTCCTCTATAATCTGAGCCAGCCCGCGCCCACTTCATCGGTGCCTTGGAGCCTGCCCAGAAGTTGATCGAGCGCTACACCCTGCCTCGGATGGCCGAGGTCTGGTCTGATCGTCGCCGCTTCGAATTGTGGCTGAAGATTGAGGTTCTGGCCTGTGAAGCCTGGGCCGAATTGGGCCGCGTGCCGCTCGAGGCCCTTCCCAAGATCCGCCAGGCCTCATTTGACCTGGCCCGGATCCAGGAGGTCGAAGCCCAGGTCGGTCACGACGTGATTGCCTTTTTGACCTCGGTCAACGAGTCCATCGGACTGCCGGAGGCGCGCTACGTGCACCTGGGCATGACCAGCTCGGACGTCATCGACACCGCCCAGGCGCTGCAGCTGCGGGCGGCGGCGGAACTCATCCTGACCGGCCTGGAGGGGGTCCGCGGCGCCGCCCTGGAGCTGGCGTTGAAGCATCGCCGGACGCTGATGGTGGGACGCACTCACGGCATCCACGCTGAGCCCATCACCTTCGGTTTCAAGGTGGCGGGCTGGGTCGCCGAGCTGGATCGCACCCTGGTTCGGGTTCGGACGGCCGCCGCCGAGGTCAGCGTGGGCAAGCTGTCCGGCCCGGTCGGATCCCACGCCACACTGGATCCGCGGGTCGAGCAATACGTGTGCGACAAGCTCGGGCTGGCCGTGGATGCGGTCAGCACGCAGATCGTGTCGCGCGACCGTTATGCCGCCTTCGTCAACGCCCTGGCACTGGCGGCGGCGTCCATGGAGCGCATCGCACTCGAGATCCGCCATCTGCAGCGTAGCGAGGTGGGGGAGGCGTTTGAACCATTCGGAGAGCAGCAGAAGGGCAGTTCGGCCATGCCTCACAAGCGCAATCCGGTGCTGACCGAGCGAATCTGCGGGTTGGCGCGGGTTGTGCGCGGGTACGCGCTGAGCGAGCTCGAGAACGTGGCCGTCTGGCACGAGCGGGACATCAGCCACAGCTCGGCCGAGCGCATCGTGCTCCCTGATGCCTGCTGCCTGGTGGATTTCATGGCCCAGCAGTTGGAGGTGGTGCTGGCGGGCCTCGAGGTCAGGCCCGAGCGCATGCTCGCCAATCTCAACCTGTGGGGCGGCGTGGTCTACTCGCAGCGGGTCATGCTGGCGCTGGTGGAGGCCGGAATGGCGCGCGAGGACGCCTACCGGCGAGTGCAGAAGGCGGCCCTGGACGCGATGCGCGGTGAGGGCGGATTTAGGAACAATTTGGAGGGAGATGCGGTGGTGATGAAACTCATCGGAGGGGGCTTGGAGGAGATCTTCCAGCCGGACCTCTATCTGGTTCACCTGGACCTGGCATTTGACCGTTTGGGTCTCGCCCTGGAGGCCCGCTGAAGGTGGAACCGGGACCCGCGTTGTTGACAAGCCAGATCGACCTGCCTCTCTTCGCCAAGGGCAAGGTTCGGGACACCTATGTGCTCTCCGACGACCGATTGTTGATGGTCACCACGGATCGCATCTCGGCCTACGATCACGTGCTTCCGACCGGAATTCCCGACCGTGGCAAGGTGCTGACCCAACTCTCCATCTTCTGGTTCAGCCAGACCCTCGGTTTCCAGGAGAATCATCTCGTGTCGGGGATGATTCCCGACCTGCCGGATTCGCTGCGAGCCCAGCGCGACCAGCTCTCGGGGCGTTTCATGATCGTCAAGCGAGCTCAGCGCATCGACGTCGAATGCGTGGTCAGGGGCTACCTGGCGGGGAGCGCGTGGTCGGAGTACCAGCAAACCGGTGGCGTGGCCGGCGAGAGCCTAGGGGCGGGGCTGGAACAGAGTCAGAAGCTGGATCATCCCATCTTCACGCCGGCCTCCAAGGAGGACAGCGGGCACGATCAGAACATCACATTTGCCCAGATGCGGACGCTTCTGGGCGACGATCTGGCGGAGCGCTTGAAGAGCGCCAGCCTGGGACTCTACGAGCACGCCGAGAAGCAGAGTGCGGCTCGCGGTCTCATCCTGGCCGACACCAAATTCGAATTCGGTCTGGTCGAGGGGCGACTGGTTCTGATCGACGAGGTCCTGACTCCGGACAGCTCCCGCTACTGGGACGCGGAACTCTATCGAGTCGGGATCTCCCCGCCCTCCTACGACAAGCAGTTCGTGCGCGACTGGCTGGACGGGAGTGGCTGGGACCGGGAGTCGGAACCGCCGCGCCTGCCCGACGACATCGTTGCCCAGACCCGAGAGCGCTACCTGGTCGCCTATCAAAAGCTCGTCGGCACTCCCCTCTTTCCGGCCAAGGAGCGGGTTTGAGAGCACTGGTGGTGGTCACCCCCAAGCTGGTCGTGAACGACCCCCAGGGGAACACGGTTCAACAGGGTTTGAATTTTCTCGGCTTCACCGAGGTATCGAGGGTGAGGGTGGGCAAGTACCTGGAACTGGAGCTGTCCGAGGCCGATCGCACGCGCGCCTCCAGCCGCGTGGAGCAGATGTGCCAGCAATTGCTCGCCAACCACGTCATCGAGGACTATCGATTCGAACTGGAGGCGGATCCCGCTCCATGAAGTTTGGGGTGGTGGTTTTTCCCGGCACCTGGTCTGATCGAGACTTTGGATGGGTCATAGACAGGGTGCTGGGCCAAGACCTGCGCTATCTCTGGCACAAGGACCGGGACCTGCACGGCGTTGACTGCGTGATCCTTCCGGGCGGATTCGCCTACGGCGACTACCTTCGCTGCGGGGCCATCGCCCGCTTCTCGCCGGTGATGGAGAGTGTGCGCGACTTCGCCGACCATGGCGGCCTGGTCCTGGGCAGTTGCAACGGTTTCCAGGTTCTGTGCGAATCGGGCCTGCTGCCGGGGGCCCTGCTGAGGAACCGGGAGGGCAGATTTGTCTGCCAGTGGAGTCACCTGGTCTGCGAGCGGAATGACCTCGTCTTCACAGGTCTGATGACGGTCGGGAAGCCGCTTCGCATCCCCATCTCCCACGGCCAGGGCAACTACTTTGCCGATCCTGCCACCCTGTCCCGCCTGGAACAGGGTGGTCAGGTCGTCTTCCGCTACTCCGACGCGGAGGGCAGGGTCAGCCGGGGCGCCAACCCCAACGGTTCCGTGCACGGCATCGCGGGCCTGGTCAACGCGGGCGGGAACGTGCTCGGTCTGATGCCCCATCCCGAGCGGTGCGCGGAGGCCGGGCTCGGCGGCACCGATGGGCTGTTGCTATTCCGAAGTCTGATCGAGGCCGGCCTGGGGGTGCTGACGGCGTGAGCGCACTCCAGATCGACGACCAGACACTGCGCGAGGTGGCCCTCAGCAGGGAGGAGTACGAGCTCATCGTGGCCGGTCTGGGACGCGTCCCCAACGCGCTGGAGTTGGGCATGCTGGGTGTGCTCTGGTCGGAGCATTGCAGCTACAAGTCGTCCAAACCACTCCTGGGCCGCCTTCCCAGCGACGGCGCCCGCGTACTCCAGGGCCCGGGCGAGAACGCGGGCGCGCTCGAATTGGGGGAGGGCTGGGCGGTGGTCTTCAAGGCAGAATCGCACAACCACCCCTCGGCGATCGAGCCCTATCAGGGAGCGGCGACGGGCGTGGGCGGCATCGTCCGCGACGTCATCGCGATGGGCGCTCGACCGGTGGCGTTGCTGGATTCGCTGCGCTTTGGACCGCTCCCCGCCAGCCGGCACCATTTCGAGGCGGTGGTGGCGGGGATCGGCGGCTATGGCAACTGCATGGGCATCCCCACGGTGGGCGGTGAGGTCTATTTCGACGACTGCTACGCCCAGAATCCACTCGTCAACGCGATGTGTGTGGGGCTGGTTCGATCCGACCGCCTGATGCGGGCCCGAGCCGACGGCGCGGGCAACCTGCTCGTGCTGGCGGGTTCGGCCACCGGCAGCGACGGCATCCACGGCGCCTCCTTCGCCTCACTCGGGCTCGATCAGTCGTCGGCCGAGCGGCGGCCGGCGGTGCAAGTGGGAAACCCCTTCATGGAGAAGTGCCTGCTCGAGGCCTGCATGGATCTAGGCCAGGTGGAAGGGGTGGTGGGGGTGCAGGATCTGGGCGCCGCCGGACTGACCAGCTCGGTCGCTGAAGCGGCAGCCCGGAGTGGCGCGGGCGCCCGCGTCGAGGTGGACAAGGTGCCCAGGCGCGAAGCCGATATGACCCCCTATCAGGTGATGCTGTCGGAATCTCAGGAGCGAATGCTGCTGATCGTCGAGGGTCGACATCTGGATGGCATCCTGGCCGTGTTCCGCGCCTGGGACCTGGAGGCGGCGGTCATCGGCGAGGTCACCGATGATGGCTGCCTGAGCGTGGTCGAGGGTGGGCGCGAGGTGGCCAGCCTGCCCGTCCAGATGCTCACTGCCGGGGTGCCCCCACGCCACCTCATGAGCCAGCCCCAGCCGAGTCCGCCGCCCCTTCGACTCGTCGAGACGGTGGACGCGGGGGCCGCCCTGAAGCAACTGCTGGCCAGTCCCAACCTGTGCAGTCGCCGATCCATCTTCCGTCAGTTCGACCACATGGTCGGGGCCTCCACGCTGGTGGCGCCGGGCGGTGATGCCTGCGTGCTGCGGATCAAGGGCACCGCCATGGCCCTGGCCATGACCATGGACGGGAACGCGCGCTACTGCCACCTGGACCCCTTCGTCGGGTCCCAGATCGCGGTCGTGGAAGCCGCTCGTAACCTGGTCGCCACCGGCGCCAAGCCGCTCGGAGTCACCGATTGCCTCAACTTTGGCAACCCCGACCGGCCCGAGGTGTACTGGCAGCTGGAGCAGGCCGTGGCCGGCATCGCCGCCGCTTGCCGTAGCCTGGAGCTGCCTGTGGTAAGCGGGAATGTCAGCCTGTTCAACGAATCGGAGTCGTTTGGGTCCATCCGCCCGACCCCGGTGGTCGGGATGGTCGGCCTCCTTGAGGATGCCGACAAGCGGCTCCAGGCTGGGCTCCGGGCGGCTGGTGATTTCGTTCTCCAGGTCGGCATCACCCACGACGAGATGGGCGGTTCGGAGTACCTGAGCGTCATCAAGGGTGAGGTCGCTGGGCGGCCGCCGGGGGTCGATTTGACGGCCGAACGGGCGGCCCACGAATTCGTTCTGGCGGCCGCCGCCGAGGGCCTGCTCCGCTCCGCCCACGACGTGGCCGAGGGTGGGATGCTGGTCGCCCTGGCCGAGACCGCGCTCCTCGGGGGTCTGGGGGTCCGCTGTGCCGCGCTTCGATCCAGCGCCGAGTTGGGCCTGCTGCCGGCCTTCTTTGCCGAGACCCAGGGCCGCTTTGTGGTCAGCGCTGCACCCGGGAGCATGCCCGGCCTGCAGACCCTGGCGCGTCGCCATCACGTTGAATTGGAGTTGCTGGGTCTGGCGGGCGGAGATCAGATCGAGTTCGAGGGCCAATGCCGGGTCGGGTTGGAGGAGCTGGACCGACTCTGGTCGGGCGCCCTCGACGCCTTGCCGCCGGCGGCCGAGGGGGGATAGCGGGCCGTGTGCGGCATTTTTGGAATCCACTCCCACCGTGTCGAGGTTGCCAACCTGGCTTACTTCGGCCTCTTCGCCCTCCAGCATCGTGGCCAGGAATCGGCCGGAATCGCCGTCGGCGACGGCGCCGAGGTGCACGTGCACCGGGAGATGGGTCTGGTCGCCCAGGTCTTCTCGGCCGCCTCCATCGAGGCCCTGAAGGGCTTTGTCGCCATCGGCCACACCCGCTACTCGACCACCGGGTCCAGCCATCTTGACAATGCCCATCCACTCACCTTTCGCCATCCCACCCTGGGTCCGGGCGCGATTGCGCACAACGGGAACCTGATCAACGCCGCTGCCATCAGGCGTGAGTTGGAGGCCGCGGGGGTGGTGTTCGAGACCGGTCTGGACACCGAAGTGATGGCGCGATTGATTGAAAACACCCACGGCGCCGACTGGGAGGACGTGCTCCGCCGCGCCTTCGGGCGCGTGGTTGGGGCCTACTCCTGCGCCATCGTCACCCGCGACTCGGTCATCGCCCTGCGAGATCCGTACGGTTTCCGGCCCCTGTGCCTGGGCTTCATCCCCCTGCCCGGCCAGCCCGCCCACGTCGTAGCCTCCGAATCCTGCGCCCTGGACACGATCAACGCGACTTTCGTCCGCGAGGTTCGCCCGGGCGAGATGGTGACCATGAACGACCACGGGCTCGAATCGGTGCAGTTCCAGGCCTCGGGTCGGCACGCCATGTGCGTCTT
The DNA here is from genome assembly GCA_035532785.1 of Candidatus Acidiferrales bacterium. Lineage (GTDB taxonomy): Bacteria > Chloroflexota > Dormibacteria > Dormibacterales > Dormibacteraceae > DATKQJ01. The sequence continues at coordinate 49,600 of DATKQJ010000009.1, forward strand.
CGAGTTCATCTATTTCGCGCGCCCCGACTCGGTGATCATGAACTGCGAACTGGAGGATGCGCGCCTGCGCATGGGCCGCGAGCTGGCCGCGGTCGATCCGGTCGAGGCCGACCTCGTGATCGGGCTGCCCGATTCCGGTACCCCGGCGGCGATCGGTTACGCCGAAGCCTCGGGCATTCCCTTCCGCGAGGGCCTGGTCAAGTCCCGCTACATCAACCGCACCTTCATCGAACCCGACCAATCGCTGCGCGAGGCCGGCGTGGTGCTGAAGCTCAATCCGCTCAAGCGATCCCTGCGCGGCAAGCGTCTGGTGGTGGTGGACGATTCCATCGTGCGCGGGACGACCATGCGCCGGATCATCGATCAGCTCCGCAAGGCAGGCGCCAAGGAGGTGCACGTGCGCATCTCGAGCCCTCCCATGCGCTTCCCCTGTTTCATGGGGGTGGACATCGGATCGACCAAGCAGCTGGTGGCCGCTGGCCGCACGGTGGATGAGGTCCGCGCTCACATCGGGGCCGACTCCCTCGCCTACCTGCCCATCCCCGCCCTGATGCGCGCGGTCGGGCACGGCGCCGAGGACGAGTTCTGCCGGGCCTGCTTTGACGGCTCCTACCCGGTGCCGGTGCCCCAGCAGCTGGAGATGGACAAGATGGCCTTCGAGGTGGGTGACTCGATGACGGCGGTGGCTGGTTCGGTCCCGTGAGCCAGGAGCGAGCAACCTACGTCGGCGCCGGCGTCGACATCGCCGCCTACGCCCGAATGCTGGAACAGGTGCGCCCGATGATCGAGGCCACCCAGGGGGCGGGCGTGGTGACCGGCGTGGGGCCCTTCGCGGGCCTCTTCGAGTTGCCCGGAGGGGGCGGATTTCTGGCCGCGTCGGCCGACGGGGTGGGAACCAAGATCAAGGTGGCAGTGGCAGCCAACGACCATTCCGGAATCGGCCTCGACCTGGTCAACCACTGCGTCAACGACATCGCGACGGCGGGCGCCCGGCCCCTCTTCTTCCTCGACTACTTCGCCAGCGGGAGGCTTGATCCCGAAGTGTTTCACCAGGTCATCAGCGGCCTGACCGAGGCCTGCCGGGACAATTCGTGTGCCCTGCTGGGGGGTGAAACCGCTGAGTTGCCCGGCGTCTACGGTCTGGGCGATTACGATCTGGCCGGGTTCGTGGTTGGCTTCGTCGAGCCCGATCGACGCGTCGAGCCGGTCCGGGCCGGGGACCGCCTCGTCGGGCTTCCCTCCAGTGGCCTGCACAGCAACGGATTCAGCCTGGTGCGGCAGATCTTCGCCCAGGTCAGCCTTGAGCACGTCTATCCCGAGCTGGCCAGGCCCCTCAAGGAGGAGCTGCTGGTGCCTCACCGTTCCTACCTGAAGGAACTGCAGGCCCTCTCCTGGAAAACCGCGGCCCACATCACCGGGGGCGGGATCCTGGACAACCTTCCGCGGGCCCTGCCGCCGGGCCTGGCGGCCCAGATCGACCTGTCGAGTTGGACGGTGCCGCCCATCTTCAAGCTCATCCAGGATCTGGGCCAGGTGGGCCAGGAGGAGATGTTCCGGACCTTCAACATGGGTCTGGGCATGATCCTGGTGACCGACCAGGTGCCGAGCGGGTTCAGCGTGGTGGGCCGCGTTGTCGAGGCGGACGATCGGCCCCGGATCCGCCTCGGTTGAGGTCAGAATCCAGATCGCCACGCCTCGGACTTCTGGTCAGCGGGGCAGGCAGCAACCTGCGCAACCTGGTCGAGCGCGGCTTTCCGGTCGTTGCCGTGGCCACCAACCGGCCCGATTGCGGGGCCGCCCGCTACGCCCGCGAGCGGGGGCTGGAGGTGGGCCACTTCGCGCAACGGGACCACGTTTCGAGCGCGGCGCGCGACCTCGCCATGTGCGCCTGGCTGGTCAGCCACAAGGTTGAGTTGGTGGTCAACGCCGGCTACGACCGGATCCTGAGCGCGCCTTTCGTGGCGGAATTCAATGGTCGCATCATCAACCTCCATCCCTCGCTTCTACCCGCCTTCGGGGGCGCCATGAACGCCGTCGAGCAGGCGCTGCAGAGCGGCCGGGAGGTGACCGGATGCACCGTCCACATGGTCACCGAAGCGGTCGACGCCGGACCCATACTGCTTCAGTCCGAGGTCCCCATCCTGGCCGACGACACCCTGGCGACGCTCTCGGCCCGAATCCGGGTCGAGGAACACCGCATTTTGCCGGAGGCGATAGAACTTCTTGCCCAGACGAGCGCTGCTTTCCGTAAGTGACAAGGCGGGGCTGCCCGCCTTCGCCCGTGGCCTGGTCCGGCTCGGTTACGAGATCTACTCCACCGGGGGTACGCTCCGCTGTCTTGAGGATGCGGCCCTGGACGTCCACCCCGTCTCGGAGCTGACCGGATTCCCCGAGATCCTGGACGGACGCGTCAAGACCCTGCACCCGGGCGTCCACGGGGGCCTGCTGGCGCGGCGCGATTCGGTCGCCCACATGCAGACCCTGGAGGCGCACGGACTGAAGACGATCGACCTGCTCTGCGTCAACCTCTATCCCTTCGCCGCCGCCGCGGCGCGGCCCGGACTCCCCTTCGAAGAGGTGGTTGAGCAGATCGACATCGGCGGCCCAGCGATGGTGCGGTCAGCGGCCAAGAACCACGCCGGGGTGGTGGTGGTGGTCCGTCCCGAGCGCTACGGGGAGGTTCTGGGCGCCCTGCAGCAGGGCAGCCTGAACAGCGAGATGCGCCAGCGCCTGGCGGCCGAGGCTTTCGCCCATACCGCCCACTACGACGCCCAGATAGCGAGCTGGTTGAGACGTCCGGGGGAGACCGTCTTTCCGGCTGAGATGACGCTCAGTGGGACCCTCGCCCAGTCGCTTCGCTACGGCGAGAACCCACATCAGGCGGCCGCCTTCTACCGTACTGGCAACGATCCCGGGGGCCTCGGCGGCGCCCGCCAACTGCAGGGCTTGGAGCTGAGTTTCAACAACATCCAGGATGCCGCCGCGGCCTACTCGCTGGTGGGCGAATTCGCGCGGCCGGCGGCGGCCATCATCAAACACATGAATCCCTGCGGAGTGGCCGAGGCGGAGTCCCTCGACCAGGCCTACCGTCTGGCCTACGAATGCGACACCGTCTCCGCCTACGGCGGCGTGGTGGCGCTGAACCGACTCCTTGATCCCATCACGGCCGAACAGATCGCGTCCATATTCGTGGAGGTGGTGATCGCGCCCAGGGTTGACCCGGAATCCCTCCAGATCCTCTCCCGCAAGGCTCGAATCCGCGTCCTCGAGGCGGATGCCGCCGCCCGGCCGGAGATGGACATACGAACCGTTCCGGGGGGTTTCTTGGTCCAGAGCCAGGATCAGGCGGGATTTGATCGCCAGAGCTGCTCGGTCGTGACCCAGCGTCAGCCGACCGATTCGGAATGGGCGCAGTTGGCTTTCGCCTGGCTGGTCTGCAAGCACGTGAAGTCCAACGCCATCGTGCTGGCCCGCGAATTCAGCGCCGTCGGTGTAGGCGCCGGACAGATGAGCAGGGTCGAGGCGGCGCGCCTGGCCGTGGAACGCGCCGGCGACCGGTCACAGGCTTCGGTGCTGGCCTCGGACGCCTACTTTCCCTTTGCCGACGGTCTGGAGGTGGGGGCACGGGCGGGCGTTACCGCGGCCATCCAGCCCGGCGGTTCCATCCGCGACCCGGAGGTGATCGCCCTCGCCGACCAGTTTGGGATGGCCATGGTGGTTACGGGTCAAAGGCACTTCCGGCACTGAGCGCGTGCCTCCTGCGGCGGCCCGCTGGTTGAGCTGGGTACCGACGACTTCCGCGCGGGCTAGAATCGCGTCAGGCTCGGTAGACAGTTGTCAAGTTCAAGCAATTTAGAAGGGCGAGTGCTGGGTCAATACCAGATCGCCGAACTGATCGGGGAAGGTGGTATGGCCTCGGTCTATCGCGCCCTCCAGCCCTCCCTGGGCCGGGAGGTGGCGCTGAAGATCCTCTCCCCCGATCTGGCCAGCCAGACCGGTCTGCTGGAGCGATTCCAATACGAAGCGCGGACGCTGGCCGGACTAGATCACCCCAACATTCTGCCCATCTTCGACTTCGGGTCGGAGGCCGGTCTGACCTACATCGCGACCCCCCTGGTCAAGGGCGGGACGCTGCGCGCCTCCATGCCTGGCTCGCCCATGGATCGGACCGCCGCCTGGCGCATCCTGAGCCTGGTCGGGGACGCCCTCCATCACGCCCACGAGGCGGGCGTGGTGCACCGTGACCTGAAGCCTAGCAACGTCCTCATCCACCACGACGGACGGGTCTTTCTGGCTGACTTCGGGTTGGCTCGCCAGGTGATTGGCGGCGGCCCACGGCAGACGCGGCTTGGTTTTGCCGTCGGCACGGCCGGCTTCATGGCCCCCGAACAGGCCATGGGGGGGATCGTTGACCGGCGAGCCGATGTCTACGCCCTGGCGGTGATGGTCTTTGAGATGCTGACCGGGACGCCACCCTACCCCGGGGCTGATGCCCAGGAACTGGCCATGGCCACCGTCTACGCGCCCATACCGTCCGCCCAGGAGCGCAACGCCGCGCTTCCTCGGGAGGTGGATGCGGTCCTCAGCCGAGCCCTGGCCAAGGACCCCGCCGAGCGCACCGCGACGGTCAGGAACCTGGTCGTGGATCTGACCTCGGTGCTGATGTCGACCGCCCCCTTCTCCCCGGCCTTCGAGTCGGAGCCCCCGTCGGTGGGCCCGGGAGTCGCCGATCGGGCCCCGCGAGGCGCCCCCCCCTCGGTTACCAATACCCTCGAGCACATGGGCCTGGAGCGTCTCCGGGCGACCGACGGAGGGATCGAGAACTCGTTTTTTCTGAGCGCATTTCACGCCGCCACCGAAATCGCGGGAGATGACCGTTGGTTGGCCCTGCTCGAGGCCGCCGGGCTCGGCGACCTGAGCCAGGCCGACCCGCCCGGAGATCAGAGTCGGGACACTCCTCCGGCTCGGCTGGCCGCCCTGATGACGGGGCTGGAGCGCGTTTTGGGGGCCCAGGCGCCCGAGGCCCTCCGCCGCTGGGGCCGGCTCACGACGGAACTGGAGATTGCCAATGAGCGATTTCCCAACCCCCGGCGCGTACCCTGGGGCGCCGGTCAGAACCGTCGGCTTCGTGACCTCCTGGTTTCCATCTGTTCTCGTCTGGACGCCGTTCGGGGAGAGCACCTGAACCAGTGGAAGCAGCTCAATGACGGCCGCTACTGGCTCGTCATTCACGCCAATCCCCTGCTGGTGGGGCGCTCTGGTGGCGAGGGATCGTGTCAGTTCTGGACCGCCGCCGTCGACGCGCTGCTTCGATACAACGGTCTGGCCAATGATTGGGTGGTCGAGGAAATAGAGTGCGGAATGGTCAACGAAGCGGGTGACTGTGTGTTTTCGCTGCGGTCGGTGCGGGAGCTCTGATGCCTGATCAAGTGCGGCTCGCCAAGGGTCCGGATCGGATGCGGCGTCTGGAGGGTGAGGCCGCCAAAGCACGAACCTGCGCCCAGTGCCGTCGCTTCGACGGTTTGGCCTGGTGCCATCGATGGAACATCGCCACCGACTCCGGGGCCCCCATTTGCGACCAGTTTCGGGTGCGGCCGAGCTGACTCCCGGCGCCCGCCCCGAAACGGCCGGGCGGGGGCTGGTAGAATTCAGGTTCCGTTTCCTTTAAATCCGGACCCTGCGAGGCCGGGAAGGGGGTGTTGTCTTGGCCGATGTCGGGGCCCTCAGGCACGTGCTCGAGTCGCAGCAATTCAGCCGCGCGCTGCTGGAGGAAATATTCCGCCGCGCGGATGAGATGCGTGCCAATCCCCATCGGGCCGCGGGTCGGCTGCAGGGGCGGGTGATGGCCGCGCTCTTCTACGAACCCTCGACCCGCACCCGACTCTCGTTCGAAGCCGCCATGCTGCGACTGGGGGGCCGCACCATGGGCACCGACAACGCCAGGGACTTCTCCAGCGCGGCCAAGGGCGAGAGCCTGGAGGACACGATTCGAATCGTGTCTGGCTACGCCGACGCCATCGTCCTGCGTCACCCGGAGGAGGGAGCGGCGCGGCGGGCGGCGGCGGTCAGCGAGGTGCCGGTGCTCAACGCCGGTGACGGCAAGGGCCAGCATCCCACCCAGGCACTGCTCGACGTCTACACCATCAAGGACGAGCTGAACCACCTGGACGGGGTGACCGTGGCCATGGTTGGCGATCTGGCCAACGGCCGCACCACCCGCTCTCTCGCCTACCTGCTCAGCCGCTACGAAGGCGTCCGGATTTGGTTCGTCGCCCCGCCCCTGGTGGCGATGGGCGATGACATCAAGCAGTACCTCAACGAGCACGGGGTGGAATGGCACGAGACCTCCGACCTGGATTCGATCCTGCCCCTGGCCGACGTCGTCTATCAGACCCGAATTCAGAAGGAGCGCTTTGAGCGCCCCGAGGACTACGAACGGGTGCGCGGCGTCTATCGCATGGATCGGGCAGCGATGGCACGGATGCGCCCGGAAGCCATCGTCATGCACCCTCTGCCGCGCGTGGACGAGATCAATCCGGAGATCGATGGAGATCCGCGAGCCGCCTACTTCCGCCAGGCCCGCAATGGCATGCACATCCGGATGGCCCTGCTCGATATGGTGCTGTCCTGACGGTGGCTGCCGGGTATCGGCTGAAGGCGACGGTCATGGACGCCGATGCGATCCGTCGCTCCCTGCGGCGAATGGCGCACGAGGTGATCGAGCGCAACCATGGCGTGGACCAGCTGGTGGTGGTGGGGGTGGTCTCGCACGGCGATGTGCTGGCTCAGCGCCTGGCTGCGATGCTGGAGGAGCTGGAGGGCCAGGGGGTCCCGGCGGGACGAATCGACGCCTCTTCGCATCGCGACGATCTCCACCTGCGGGCGGCCTCGGTCCATCCCCAGGGATCGATGTTGCCGGATATCGACGAGCAGACGGTGGTCCTGGTCGATGACGTGCTCCACCACGGTCGGACTGTCCGGGCCGCCATCGACGCCCTCCTGGAGTTCGGCCGGCCGCGGGCGATTCAGCTCGCGGTGCTGGTCGACCGCGGGCACCGCGAACTGCCCATCCGGCCCGATTTCGTCGGCAAGAACGTCCCCTCCAGGGAGAGTGAGATCGTCGCCGTCCGCCTGGTGGAGGCCGATGGGGTGGACTCCGCGGTGATCCTGGAGGCATGAGCAGCCAGGCGGCCCCGGCACCCGGCCACGCGGTTCTGGTTTTGGAGGACGGACGCTCTTTCTCCGGCCGGGCGCTGGGTGCCAGCGTCCTGGGCCAGGGCGAAGTCGTCTTCAACACTGCCATGACGGGCTATCAGGAGGTGCTCACCGATCCTTCCTATGCGGGGCAGATGCTCTGCATGACCTATCCCATGCAGGGCAACTACGGGGTACGCGAAAAGGACGCCGAGTCCCCGCGGGTCTGGGCCCGGGCCATGATCGTGCGCTGGGCCGCCCCCTCGCCCTCGCACCACTCGTCCCAGAGTTCTCTCGACCAATACCTGCGCCAGCAGGGTGTCCCCGGCATCAGCGGGATCGACACCCGGGCCCTGACTCGGCATCTGCGCGATCACGGCACCATGAGGGCGGTTCTGTCGCACGAATGCTCCGAGCCGGGCCCGGCTCGGATCGAGGCCCTGTGCGCCCTGGCCAAGGCCGTCCCCCCGATCGAGGACCAGGACCTGGTCGGAGCCGCCTCCCGCCGCCAGCCGCAGGAGTGGGGCGAGGGTTTGCCGGTCGAACTGGGAGGCGGGCAGGGCGCGGACGGGCGGGGCGCGGACGGGCGGGGCCCGCTGGTGGCGGTGGTTGACTACGGCCTCAAGGCCAACATCCTTCGCTGCCTGGCTGCGCGCGGGTGCCGGGTGGTGGTCCTGCCCCACACGGCCACGTTTGCCGAGGTGCAATCGCTTGGCGCCCAGGGCCTCCTGCTCTCCAACGGGCCGGGAGATCCGGGCGTGCTCGAGGGACCGCTGGAGTTGGCCCGGCAGGCGCTGGAGGCGGGCCTTCCCCTATTCGGTATCTGCCTTGGTCACCAGATCCTGGCGCGGGCGATCGGAGCCACCACCTCGCGCCTGAAATTCGGCCACCACGGCGCCAATCACCCGGTCCGCGACCTCATCTCGGGTCAGATCCATATCACCTCCCAGAATCACGAGTTCCAGGTCGACGCGGCCAGCCTGCCGCCGGGGGAGTTCTACGTCTCCCACCTGAACCTGCACGACGGCTCGGTGGAGGGCCTGGCCAGCAAGACGCGGCCCGCCTTCTCTGTCCAGTACCACCCCGAGGGGGCGCCCGGCCCGAGGGACAACCAGTACCTTTTCGACCGTTTTCTGGACATGATGCGATCTCGCCGGGCACCCCAGGTGGCGACCACTCCCGAGCCGGCGCCACCGCGCCCTCGTAAAGTTCTGATCATCGGCTCGGGACCGATCGTGATCGGCCAGGCAGCCGAGTTCGACTACGCCGGCACCCAGGCCTGCAAGGCCCTGCGCGAGGAAGGGGTGGAGACAGTCCTGGTCAACTCCAATCCCGCCACCATCATGACCGACGAGGAGGTGGCGGACCGGGTCTACATCGAGCCCCTCACAGTGGAGGCGGTGGAGCGCATCATCGCGCGCGAGAAGCCCGACGCGGTCCTGCCCACGCTCGGTGGTCAGACCGCCCTCAACCTGGCCATGGAGCTCGCCCGCCAGGGCGTTCTGGCGCGCCACGGGGTGCGATTTCTGGGGGCGGACGCGGAAGTGATCAGGCGCGCCGAAGACCGCCTGGCATTCAAGTCCATGCTCGCCAAGATCGGCGAGCCGGTCCCGCCTTCCGAGGTCTGCGAGACCCTCGAGCAGGCGCGGGACTACCTTTCGACGATCGGGCTGCCACTGGTCATTCGGCCCGCCTACACCCTCGGAGGAACCGGTGGTGGATTCGTTCGCGACGAGGCCGAGTTCGAACGCGTGGTGCGCTCTGGGCTGGCCGCCTCTCCCATCGGGCAGGTCTTGGTGGAGCGCTCGCTGTGGGGCTGGAAGGAACTCGAGTACGAGGTGATGAGGGATTCGGTCGACACCTGCCTCATCGTCTGCAACATGGAGAACCTGGACCCGATGGGGGTGCACACGGGTGATTCGATCGTCGTCGCCCCCTCCCAGACCCTGAGCGACCGTGACCATCAGATGCTTCGCTCCTCGGCCATCAAGATCATCCGCGAGCTCGGCATCGAGGGCGGATGCAACGTTCAGTTCGCGCTCGATCCATCGTCGAGCGCCTACTACGTAATCGAGGTCAATCCCCGCGTTTCGCGCTCCTCGGCACTGGCCTCCAAGGCCACCGGCTATCCCATCGCGCGGGTGGCGGCCAAGGTCGCCGTCGGCCTGCGCCTGGATGAGATCAGGAATGACGTGACCGGCAAGACCTTCGCCGCCTTCGAGCCCGCCATCGACTACTGCGTGGTCAAGATCCCGCGCTGGCCCTTCGATAAGTTCCCCGGCGCCAATCGGGAACTGGGCACCCAGATGGCATCCACGGGTGAGGTCATGGCCATCGAGCGCACCTTCGATCGGGCCCTGGGCAAGGCCCTCAAATCGCTTGAGCAGCCCTCCACTGAGGACCAGGACCTGAGCGCTCCGGCCCTCATCTCCACCCCCAACGACCGCCGCCTCCCGGCCCTCATGGAGGCCCTGCGCCGGGGCCAGGAGCCGAGCCTGCTGGCGCGCCTGAGTGGCATCGACGTCTGGTTTTTGGATCGGCTCCGGGAATTGACCGATCGTTATCCGAGCGAGCCCGAGGGTCCGGTCACCTACAAGCTGGTCGACACCTGCGCGGGCGAATTCCAGGCCCAGACGCCCTACTACTACTCCTGCCATGAAGCCGAATCGGAGGCCTCACCGGTTTCCGGCCGCTCGGCGCTGGTGATCGGGTCGGGACCCATCCGGATCGGGCAGGGGATCGAATTCGACTACTGCTCGGTCCACGCCGCCTGGGCCCTGGCGGAGGCGGGGGTGCGGGCGATCATGGTCAATTCCAACCCGGAGACCGTCTCCACCGACTTCGACACCTCCGACCGGCTCTATTTCGAACCCCTCGACCTGGAGCACGTGACGGAAGTGGCTCGGACCGAGTCGGTGGACGGGGTCATGGTGCAGTTCGGCGGCCAGACGGCGATCAACCTGGCCGACGGGTTGGACGCGGCCGGGGTCGCCGTGCTGGGCTCCTCGGTGGCCGCCATCGATCGGGCCGAGGACCGCCACGCATTTGCCGCCGCGCTCAACGAGTTGGGCATACCGCAGCCGATCGGAGACAGCACCACCTCGGTGGAGGAGGCGCTCCTGATCGCCGAGCGGGTTCGTTATCCGGTGCTGGTGCGGCCCTCCTACGTGCTCGGCGGACGGGCCATGGAGATCGTCCGCAACCCCTCCGAAATGGCGCGCTACATGGTCTGGGCGAAGCAGGCCCTACCGCGGGGCCAGGTGCTGGTCGACAAGTACCTCTCTGGAGTCGAGGTTGAGGTTGATGCCATTTCCGACGGTGAGACCGTGGTCATCCCCGGCATCATGCAGCACATCGAGCGGGCAGGCGTGCATTCCGGCGATTCCTATGCCGTCTACCCTGCCTATTCGCTCGAGCCGGGGGAACAGGCGGCGGTCGTCGAGCACACCGTCCGTATCGCCATCCACCTCGGACTGCGGGGACTCCTCAACATTCAGTACGTGGTGCACCGAGGCGTCGTGCACGTGCTGGAGGTCAATCCGCGCGCATCGCGAACCGTCCCCATGCTGTCCAAGGTGACGGGCGTGGCGATGGTCAAGCTGGCCACCCGGGTGATGCTGGGCGAACGCCTGAAGGACCTCGGCCAGAGCACCGGTTTGGTCGCTCCCCGCCCGCTGGTGGCGGTCAAGGCCCCGGCTTTCTCGATGAACAAACTGGCCGCGGTTGATTCCTATCTGGGTCCGGAGATGAAGTCCACGGGCGAGGTGATGGGGGTTGCCAGAGATCTTCCGAGTGCGCTCCGCAAGGCCTTTTTGGGGGCCGGAATGGCGATCAAGCCGGGGGGCAGGGCGCTCCTCACCATCGCCGATGCGGACAAACCCGAGATCCTCACCATCGCCTCCGGGCTGACCCGGCTGGGATGCCAGATGTTCGCGACCAGCGGTACCGCCCAGACGCTGCGGCGGGCCGGCTTCAGCCCCACCGAGGTGGGCAAGATCGGCGAATCGAGGAGAACGGTGCTGGACGTCATTCTGGCGGGAGAGGTGGACCTGGTCATCAACACCATGACCGGGGTGATCGAGCAGGAACTGCCGGGTCTGCCCGTCATTCGCGACGGCTTCGAGATCCGCCGGGCCGCAGTCGAGCGCCGGATCCCGTGCCTGACCTCACTGGACACGGCCACGGCGCTGGTTGAGTCGACCGTTCTCGCCGGAGGCAACCTGGAGGTTCGGACCATCGGCGAGTGGCGCCAGGGCGGATGATGCACCAGCTCCAGGCGAGACTGGAATCGCGCCGCGAGGTGGGTGGATCAATGTGGGTGCTCACCTTTGCGGCTGCGGCCATCGCGGCCGAGGCGGAACCGGGTCAGTTCGTCAACCTCCTCCTGCGGCCGGGCCCTTTGCTGCGCCGCCCGTTCTCGGTCTACCGGGCCGAGCGGGGGCAGGTTGAGGTCCTGGTCAGGGATGTGGGGGTGGGTACCGCCCAGCTGGTGAAGATGCGGGAGGGCGACAGCCTCTCCATGCTTGGCCCCCTCGGCCATGGCTTTGGTTTGGACCCCGAGGGCGGCCCGGTGGCGCTGGTCTCAGGCGGCTTGGGGGTGGCACCCATGCCGCTGGCCGCCGCCCGCGCCCGCGATCTGGGGCTGGACGTGCACTGGGTGCACGGCGCTCGGACGGCGAGCGAACTGTGCACCGAGTGGCAGGGGGACTCGGTGCACTGGGCCACAGACGACGGCTCGCAGGGTTTTAGCGGCTCGGCGCTGGATGCCATCCCGGCGGTGGCGGGGCAGGTCCTGGCCTGCGGCCCCAATCCCATGCTGGCGGCTCTGGCGCGGAGACGTCCGGACGCTCAGGTCGCGGTTGAGACGTACATGGCCTGCGGGACCGGGGTCTGCCTGGGGTGCGCGGTTCCGCGAACTCAGAGTCGCTACGATCGAGCCTGCACCGAAGGGCCCGTCTATCAGGCGGACTCGATCCGATGGGAGGATCTGCCCCCGAGTCTGCCCTACCGGGCCGGGTCATGAGCTTCGAGGTCGGAAGGGTAGACCTCAAGAGCCTGGTGATGGCGGCCAGCGGCACATTCGGCTACGGCACCGAGGTGCCGCTGCTGGAGCGCGAACACCTGGGTGGGATGGTGTCCAAGGGCATCTTCATGGATCCCCGTCCGGGTGCGCCACCTCCGCGCCTGGTTGAGACACCGAGCGGGATGCTGAACGCCATCGGTCTCCAGGGACCCGGGGTGGAGGCCTTGATCAGCGACTACGCGCCCCTCTGGGCCGGGTGGGATTTTCCCGTCCTGGTCAATATCAACGGCGAATCGATCGACGAGTACGCGGAGTTGGCGGCCCGCCTCGACGGCGTGCCCGGGGTCGCCGGCCTGGAGATCAACGTGAGCTGCCCCAACGTGCGATCGGGGGGCGTGTACTTTGGCAACGATCCCGTTCAGGCTGCCGCGGTAACGGCCGCCGTCAGACGCCGCACCCGCCTTCCCGTGTGGGTCAAGCTGACTCCGGCGGTGACCGATATTGCGGCGGTGGCCAGGGCCGTCGAGGCGGAGGGGGCGGATGCCCTCTGTGCCATCAACACGCTGACGGGCACCTCGTTCGAGATTTCGACAGGTCGGCCGCGGCTTGGCTTTGGCAGCGGGGGATTGTCGGGGCCCGCCATAAGGCCCATCGCTGTACATCTGGCCCGGCAGGTGGCCCGCTCGGTGACCATTCCGGTGATTGGGATTGGAGGTATCTCGAGCGGCGACGACGCTCTCGAGTTCCTCTTCGCGGGTTGCTCGGCGGTCCAGGTCGGAACGGCCACGTTCATCGATCCAAGCGCAATCTCCCTCATTGAACAGGCGCTCGTGAGCCGGCTCTCAGGACTCTCTGAACCGGCCCGTGCCGCCCTCTCCGTCCAGCCGGTAGCCAAATCTCTATGGTGACGAGGACGACGATGGCCAGCAGCGGGCAGATTGGACTCCGTGGAGCTGCTGGACCTCGGCTGGTGCAACGGAGCAGCAGTCGTCGCGCTGTTGATACTGCCGGCTACTCGCGCCGGCACGGCCCGACTGGGCCATCGCATCGACCAGTTGGGTGGTCACTATCACCTCCTGCCGGTTGGGGTGCGGACGAGGCCTCCATTCCCACCATTTCAGGGATCCAATCCCGATCTGTGGGGCCCTCCAACTGGGTGACGCCATGGAGATTGGCCACGGCTACCCGGTTTGCCGCTGACGGTCGAAACGCAGCCGTATGATGCCCCGGATGCGAATTTGCCCTGGCGGTCCAGTTCCGGACCCGTTCGCGGTGGGCGGCGAGGTCGTGGCTTGAACCACGGTCGACTCCGGCGCTCTTGCCTTTCGGTGCCCGGAGGTCGACCGCGATTTCACGCGAAGGCGGCCACGGTTCCCGCCGACGAGATCATCCTGGATCTTGAGGACTCGGTTCCTGCCGCCGAGAAGGAGGCCGCTCGAGCGCAGGTGACCGACAGCATTCTGCGCTGGCGGTACGACGAACAGATCCGGGCGGTGCGAATCAACAGCTTCGAGGGCCGCTGGGGCCAGGACGACCTCCGCTGGCTTGTGGAGCGGGCCGGGGCGCGCATCGATTGCATAGTCATGCCCAAGGTCGAGGGTCCGTCGGAGGTGGTTCGAGCGGAGCGTCTTCTGGACCAGCTGGAGCAGGCTGCGGGGCTCGATCACAGGATCTCGCTCGAAGTCCAGATCGAGACTGCCCGCGGAATGGCTGCGGTCCACGCCATCGCCGCTGCGGGCTGGCGCCTCGAAGCGCTGATTCTGGGCCCGATCGATCTTGCCGCCGACCTCGGCATGCCGGCCGTAAACGAGGGTGTGGCCGACGATCCGACCATGGATGCGATCTGGGTGCACCACCTATCGACGGTGCTGGTGGCGGCCCGGGCTCACGGCCTCCAGGCCATTGACGGCCCCTTCCCGATGCTGGAATCCGAGCCTGGACTGGAACGAAGCGCCCGGCGCTCGGCGCTGGTCGGATTCGACGGCAAGTGGGCCATCAACCCAATTCAGCTGGACACGATCAACCGCCTCTTCTCCCCCTCTCAACTGGAGTTCGAGCGAGCGCTGGCGGTGATCGACGCGCAGGCGCGATCGGAGGCCGCGGGAGCGGGCGCCTCGCGCTTTGAGGGAGAGATGATCGATGAAGCCACCCGCCGGCTCGCGCTGCGCCTGGTCGAGCGCGGTCGGAAAGCTGGCATGCGAGCTGGTGGCGAGGAGGCCACGCCCGCCTAGGTACAAAGAAGGTGGTGTCTGCTCTTCAGGTCGAGAACGTGCAGCGCCGCATCATCCACGCGCTGGCGGAAGGCCGGGTCGGTCTGAGCACGAGCTCTCACCGCCGAGGCCATGCTCGTGATCAGCCGCGCATCCTTCACTGTCACCAGATCACCGCCCGCCGCGATGAAATCGGTCGCTCGTTGCCCTGGGGGAAGGTGCTGGACTGCGACCGCAGCCCCCAAATCATCAGACACGATGACGCCTTCGAATTTGTAGCGGTCACGGAGCAGTCCGATGACCACGGGCGAGAAGGCAGCCAGCCGCTGCGCGTCGATCTGTGTGTAGAGAGCGGTCGAAACCATGACCATGTCCGCGCCGGCCCTGATGGCATCCGCGAAGGGCTGTAAATAGGGGTCGTTGCCCGTGGTCTGGCGGTCGACTGCCGAGGCGCCAAAGTCGGTGTTAACGGTGACCCGACCCAGACCGGGAAAGTGTTTGATGACCGTCGCTTCGCCGGCGCTCTGCATGCCCTTCATGAACGCGATCCCGTGTGCTGACACACTCGCTGGATCGTGTCCGAACTCACGCTCCAACGCGCCTATGGGGGCATTGCGCACGTCGGTCCCGGGCGGTACGGTGTCCATCACCGGAGCCACCTCCAGATTGATGCCGGCCGCCATCAGCTGGTCGCCCCAACTGGCCGCTTCGGTTTCCAGTCGATTCGGCGCCTCTTGCCCAAGTACGAGTGCACTCGGGATGGGGGTGAAGCCGGGGCCGTGGAACTGGTCGATCTGACCGCCTTCTTGGTTGGCCCCGATCAAGAGTGGAATTCGCCCGACGGGGCCGGAGGGCGCCAAGGCCTGGACCGACGCGCTGACCGCCGCAACCGATGAGGCGGGGGCGCTGGACAGGCCTGAGTACCAGACCGATCCGACAGCGGCGGAAACCACGGCGTTGCGTTCAGCCGTGCCCAGCTGGTCGTTGGCCAAGCCCATGAAAAACAGCTGTCCGATCCGCTGATCTTCTGTTAGTGATGCCAGGACTCTGGAAGCACACGCCTTTGCAGGGGACGCGGTGGAAGCCGGGGTCGGCGTTTCCCCCGCCGACGGGGTTGCAGTTGCGCCGGACACGGGACCCCCCACGTGAGGTGGCGAGCAGGCTAGCTCGGTCAGGGCCACCAGCAGCACGGCTGCGAAACGGATCCGTGTGATTTCTGGGTGCCGCTGCCGCAACCTCTTGGCGGCGTCCATGCCGTCCGGGGCCTGTGGTCGAACATGCCGAAATTCACCAGCTAGCCGCTGCTCTCTCAGGAACGAGGCAGCAGTTCCAACTGTTCGGATCGGTCCGCCACGGCGAGCTGCAGGTCCCCTACCAGGTCGGCGAAGCGCGCCTGGGCCGGCGCCTCCTTCAAGACCATGCTGCGCATCTGCCGCAGCACCTGCTGCATGGCGTAGAGGCCGCGCGGCTCATCGACCTGGAGCCTGCGAGAGGCGAGGCGTAGCGCCGCCGCCTGGCGGTGCGCGCCCTGCTGCTGGAAGAGTCCGATCAGGGCTTCGGACGCCTGTAGCGCCTTGGCCGTGGCCGGGTTGAGATCCGATTGCAGATGCGATTTCACAGCTGGACTCGACGCGGGGGCGTGCCGACGCTGGGCGTCGAGTGAACCCCAGAGCCGGGGCAGCGCCGGCCCGGCGATGATCACCAGGCCGACCACGACCAGCAATCCGGCGAGCAGCGCGACGACAAATTCCAGCACAGTTCTAGAGTACCCCTCAGACCCGCGCTGCGAGTCTGGAAATGCCTCCCCCAAGTCCTCGGCGATGCCCGCTCGCGGGGCGAGCTACCCTTCCCTTCTGAATGCCATCTGAGCTGCCCGTTGCGGTCATCACCGGAGCGTCTTCGGGAATCGGCGCGGCCACCGCGCGAGCCCTGGCCGGGGCCGGTTATCTGCCCGTACTGGGGGCCAGAAGGCTGGACCGACTGGTCCGGGTGGCGGCAGAGACCGGAGGTCTCGCGTTCGCGCTCGACGTCACCGACCCAGCGTCGGTCGAGGCCTTTCTGGATCACGTGGAGTCGGAGGCGGGCCGAGCCGACGTCCTGGTCAACAACGCTGGCGGGGCTCTGGGCCTGACTCCCATCGCTGAGGGCGACGAGCGTGATTGGCGGTCAATGCTCGACACCAACGTGCTGGGTTTGATGCGCGTGACGCGGGCCTTCATCCCCTTGCTGCGGCGTTCTCCGAGGGGCCACGCCCACATCGTCAATATGAGCTCCACGGCGGGCATCGAAACCTACTGGGGCGCCGGTGGTTACGCGGCCGCCAAACATGCCGTGCGTGCGATCTCCCAGACGCTTCGGATCGAGCTCAACGGCGAGCCCATTCGGGTCACCGACATTGCGCCCGGACTGGTGGAGACCGAGTTCAGCCTGGTGCGTTTCAAGGGCGATCAGGAGCGGGCGTCCGCGCCCTATCGCGGACTGACACCGCTGACCGGGGACGACGTGGCGGATCTGATCGCCTTCGCGGTCACGCGACCGGCACACGTCGACATCGACGAGATCGTGGTCCGTCCAGTGGCCCAGGCCAACAGCGGCACCGTCCACCGCCGGCCTTCCTGACGGCCTACTGGTAGGTTGTTCCCTGGTAGCGGATGAAGCCCGGGATCGGACATCCGAGTGAGGTCTTGGCGTGCACGCAATGGACTCCGATCCGGGTCGGGCTGTCGATGTAAAGCTGGCCCCGGACGATGATGGCCTGTCCGCCTCGGGCTGGCACCCAGGGACCCAAATCGGTGTTGTAATCGATCTCCAGGCGGTCGCCGTAGGCATCCTGAACCTGCATCTGCTCGTGGCTGCCGATGCGCGCGGGATCGGTGCTCAGGGTCGCGTGGAACGTCACCTCGGCGCCACTCCGACCCGCGGCCAGGTCGGCCTGAAGGGCTGCGTCGTCCACCGCCGGAGGGGTGCCGCAGCCGACCAGCAGCATCAGACTGGCGGCTGCCAGCAGGCCAGGCCTCAGCTTGCGCCGAGCGCCTCCTCGAGTGAAATGCGTCCATCGAGAAGCGATTTGCCGAGTATGACCGAACTCGCCCCGGCCGCCCCCAACCAGGGCAGCTGGGAGAGATCCGAAAGGCCGCCCGAATAGGCGATGGGGTGGCGGCTGAGGCGCCGAACCCGAGCCACCAGGTCGAGATCCGGTCCGGTCATGGTTCCGTCCCTGTCCACGCTGGTCAGAATCACCCCTCCGATCGGCGCGGCTTCCCAGGCGGCCAGGATGACGGCCAGGGTGGCCTCAGCCTTGGTGCGCCAGCCGTGGGCCACTGGGCTGCCGGCACTGACATCCAGGGCGGCCAGGATGCGACCGGGATGAGCGCTGGCCAGGGTCTCCAAAAGGGAAGGATTGAGCACCGCAGTGGTGCCCATGACGACCTGCTCGGCTCCGGCGTCGAGCCAGCGTTCGACGTCCTCCAGGGTGCGCACGCCCCCCGCCACCTGCACCTCGATGGCGAGTGCGCCCACGATCCGGTCCAAGGTCGGCTGGTTGTCAGAGCCGCCGCGGGCGGCGTCGAGGTCGACCAGATGCAGGCGCGTGGCCCCCGCGGCGGCGTAGGTGGCGGCCAGTTCGAGGGGGTCGCGGTCGTAGACGGTTTCGCGTTCGAAGTCGCCTTGGTTCAGGCGGACCACCCGCCCCCCTCGAAGGTCGATGGCCGGGATCACCCGCATCTCACTTCCCTGGCGGCAGCGGGGACGGACCCGCTATCGGTAGTTGGTGAACTGCAGCGGGACGGGGATCGAGGCGTCATCCCGCAGCACCTGGATCACCGCCTGCAGGGTGTCCTTGTCCTTCGAGGTCACCCGCAACTGGTCACCCTGAATCCGAACCTGAAGCTTGGGGGAGATATCGCGGACCTTCTTGGAAAGGCTCTTGCCGAGTTCGTCAGAAATGCCGGCGTTGAGGCGGACTTCCAGTTGGCCCCTGCCCCTGCCCACGGTGCTGGGTTCGCCGACCTTGAATAGCTTGCCGGACAGCGACCGCCGGGCACCCTTTTCGATCAGCACCTGGCCGGCCGCCCGGGCCCGGTCTTCGGTCGATGCCTCGATGGTGATCAGGTCCGCCTTGTGTTCGATGGTGACCGCTGCGTCCTTGAAATCGAACCGGGTGGCCACCTCGCGCCGGGCCTGATCGATCGCGTTGGACAGTTCGGCGGCGTCGTACTCCGACACCACATCAAAGGAGTACTCGGCCACGGCGGCTAAAACCAGTGCAGGATCTGGTTCAATCCTTGCACCACTACCAGCAGCGCCAGAACCACGGCGGCGACGGCGGTGCCTCCCAGCAGAATCGCGATTCCGACCTGGGAGCCGTCCACCGACTCGGCATTGGCCATGATCTCGGCCCGCGGCCGGGGGGTGATGATCTCATCGACGCCGGCCGCTTCGGCGCGGGCCCGGAGCTCCTCCAGCAGCGCTCGGCCACCCGTGGGCAGCGCGCGATCGGCGAGGTGATCTAGGGCCGCGGCCAGGTTGTCCTGGGTCCGGCCCAATTCCTCGGTCACCACGTCCAGGGTCTTGGCGTTGTGCGCCCCCGGATGCTGGATCCGCATCTGGCTGATGATCTGGTAAAGAGTTGGCATTCTCTCCACGTGTTATAGCCGATTGGGGCCTGCCGGCGGGACGGGCGACGGCCCGACCCCTACAATCCGAGTCACCATGAGCGTTGAAATCGACTTCAAGTCCCGGCTCAAGCCGAGGCCCATCCATCCCGACGTCTGGGTCTTCTACGACGGCGAATTCGTCCGCTATCACGACGTCCGGATCGGACCCATGACCCACGCCCTGCACTACGGAACGGGCTGCTTTGAGGGCATTCGGGCCTACTGGAATGAGGAGAAGCAGCAGCTCTTCCTACTCCAGGCGGCGGCCCACTTTCAGCGCCTGCGCAACTCCGGCAAGATCCTGAAGATGGAGCTCCCCTATTCCACCGAGGAGTTGATAGGCATCACCGCCGATCTGCTTCGACGCAACGGCTACCGCGCGGATACTTACGTGCGGCCGTTGCTCTACAAGTCCGTAGAGCAGATCGGCGTTCTCCTGCACGGGCTCTCGGACGGGTTCCTGCTCTACACCGCGCCCATGGGCAATTACGTCGAGCTGGGCGGGATCCGTTGCATGGTGGCCACCTGGCGGCGCGTCTCCGATTCCTCGCTACCGGCCCGGGCCAAGGTCACCGGCGGCTACGTCAACGCAGCCCTGGCCAAGTCTGAGGCGCTGGAGAACGGATTTGATGAGGCGATCGTCCTAAACCTGGAGGGCCACGTTTCGGAGGGGTCTGCGGAAAACCTCTTCATGCTCAAGGACGGGGTGCTGTTCACTCCCCCCGTGAGCGACGACATCCTGGAGGGCATCACACGCAAGCTGGTCATCGAGCTGGCGCGCGAGGAGCTGAACCTGACCGTGGTGGAGCGCTCGATTGACCGCACCGAGCTCTATACCTGCGATGAGCTGATGCTGGTCGGGACCGGTGCTCAGGTCTCTCCGGTCACCGAGGTCGACCGCCGCTTGGTGGCGGAGGGCAGAGTCGGCGAGGTCGCCCGGGAACTGCAGTCCATCTACTTCAAGGCCGCTCGCGGCGACAATCCCAAATACGCCTCGTGGAGCATGCCGGTCTACTGACGGCCGGCCACGAGTTCGGTGATTGTCGTTATTGCGCCCAACCCCTTCAAGGGGACGTTGACCGCTCGGGAGGCGGCCGAGGCCATCGCGCTGGGGGTGCTCGATTGGCATCCGGGGGCGGAGATCCGGTGCCTGCCGCTTGCCGACGGCGGCGAGGGAACCCTGGACGCGCTGCTTGGGACGGGATCCGGCCAGCGTCGTACGACCATCGTTCAGGGTCCGCTGGGGGCTCCGGTCGAAGCCGTTTGGGGCCTCATTGAGGGCGGCAGCGTGGGGGTGGTGGAACTGGCGCAGAGCAGCGGTATGGCGCTGATTCCGCGCTCCACCTGGGACCCCGGGCTGACGACCACCTATGGTTTTGGGCAATTGCTGGAGTCGGCTCGCAGGGCCGGCGTTGGGCGCATCATTGCGGGGATAGGAGGATCCATCACCAATGACGGCGGAGCCGGGATGGCCCAGGCGCTGGGTGTCCGATTGCTGGACTCGCATGGACGTGACCTGCCACGGGGCGGATTGGCGCTCGCTGATCTGGCCCGGGTTGATTCACAGGGTGTCGACCCCGACTGGCGGCGGATCGATGTCGAAGTCGCCGCTGACGTCACCAACCCGCTGACCGGGATCGACGGAGCGAGCCGCGTCTATGCCCCCCAAAAGGGAGCCGACGCAGACCTGTGCGAGGCGCTGGAGCTGGCCCTGATGCGCTTTCGCGAGGTCATCGGACCCGAGCTGGCGGACACACCCGGGGCGGGAGCGGCGGGTGGCCTGGGGGCTGGACTGATGTACTTCCTGGGCGCCAAACTGCGAGGCGGCGCCGCTTTGCTGGCCGACGTAGCTGGCCTCGACGGCGCGCTGATCGGAGCCGACCTGGTCATCACTGGAGAGGGCAGGGTTGACGCCCAGAGTGCCTTCGGGAAGGGCCCGATCGAGGTTGCCCGCCGCGCCGCCGCAGCTGGGATTCCAGTGCTGCTGGCTGCGGGCAGCGCCGGAACGGGTTGGGAACGGGTCCTCAGCGAGGGCGTGAGCGAGGTGATCGTGGCGGCGCCTCCGGCGGCGGCCGAAGGCCCGGCTGCGCGGCTGAGGCGGACGGTGGAGGGCGCGCTACGCAACCGGTGATCGAGCGCTCCGACGCGCAACTGGTCCTGGCTTACAAGGCCGGTGAGGTATCAGCTTTCGAGGAACTGCACCGTCGCTACGTTGGTGCCATCTACCGGCTGGTTCATCGCAAGCTCGGTGACCGTCTGCTGGCCGAGGACATTGCCCAGGAGACGTTCATGAAAACGCTCCGAACCCTGGACCGTGTCGACGAAAACTTCAACTTCGGCGGCTGGGTCCACACCGTGGCGCGCAACCTTTGCTACGACGAGTTGCGCCGGCGCTTGCGCGATCCGCGCGCCGAGGATGACCGTGAGGGTGGGGACCTGATGGTGCAGCTCCAATCCCCCTCTCAGGCTTTCGATCCCGTGGCTCAGTCCGAGCAGTCCGAATTGCGGCGCCAGGTTTGGGAGGTGGCCCAGCGCCTGCCCGAGAAGTACCGCCTGGTACTGACCCTGCGGGAGCTGCAGGGGCTGACCTATCGGCGCATCGGGCTGGTCATGAAGTTGAGTGAGAGCGCGGTGGAAACGCTGCTCTATCGCGCCCGACTGCGCTTCAAGGAGGAATTCCTTGCCCTCCACGCCAGCGACGACCTCAAGTGCGACCAGGCGCTGGTCCTGCTGGCCCCCTACCTGGCGGGTAAGTTGCGTCGGGCCGAAATGACGTTGATCCGCGCGCACCTTGCCCGGTGTGCCGATTGCTCCCGGAAGGTGGGCACGCGTCGCCCGGGCGCAGGAGCCAGCCTTGACCGGCGTTAGGCTTGGCAGCATGGCTCGCGTAAGCGTTCGCTTTTTCGACGACGAGGTCCTGACCGGCGAATCCGAAGAGCTGACTTTTGAGGATATGGACTTCATGTTGGACATCGACGACGGCAGCGGACTCGACAACAACGAGCGGGCGATGATCCCCCTGAGCGCGGTCAAGTGGGTGAAGTTTCCGGCGGTGATGACTGCGGAGGCGGACTCGCCCGGACCGAGGGTGGCGATTCGCTTTCTGGACGGCGAGGTGGTGCGCGGCCACCTGTCCGGCACCATCACGCGCCATCGTCACGGGATGCTCATCGACCTGCTGCCGGAGGACGCCACGCCAGCGAAAAGTCTGACCCGATACGGGATTCCCTTCTCAGCCATCAAGGCCATGTTCTATGTCCGCGAATTCGATGGCCGCGACGCTGCCAACCGGGATGCTGCTTCCGACGCCTACGTGACCCAGCGCACCATTGCTCCGCTACTCGATGTGCTGGAGGAGATGGACATGATTCACCGCCTCCGCCAGGAGGGGGTGCTGGACGAGCAGGAGTACGAACTGAAGCGCACCCAGGTCCTTGAGCGTCTCTAGACCGACGCCCCTGGTCCCAGCCGTCGCGCCTCAGCGCGGCTGAGCGAGTCTTCTCCGGCCCCGTCAAGACCGGATCCCGGCCGAGACGCCGATGGCCCTCTCAGGGTGCCCTTGGCGGTAGCCCAGTCCAATCAGATCGCCCCACGCAAGGGCATTCGGCCAGCGCCCAAAATAGGATCCGGCCGGGTCGCCGTGAATTGGATCCGGCCTGGCCATCATTCTGAGGTAAGCCGAATTGACACAAGCCCGTGACAACTGCCGAATCGTCGATCTCAGCGCCCCACTGGCCAATTTCGGATTCGAGCCGCGATCGCCTCGGATCATCCGCTACGACCACCACGAATACGCCCGCGCCATCAGCCAGAGTCTGGGCGTCAAGCCCACCGACTTCCCCGACTCGATGTCGAACGCGATGGACTTTGTCGAGGCCTCGACCCACTCCGGAACCCACGTCGATGCCCCCCTACACTACGGGCCGACCTCGGAGGGAAAGCCCTCCAAGAGCATCGATGAGGTGCCCCTGGAATGGTGTTACGGGCCGGGCGTGCGGCTCGACCTCACCCACAAGGTGGCGGGAGATTGGATCCGAGTCGAGGATCTGAGGGGTGCGCTGGCGGCGATTGACCACACCCTGGCCGGCGGTGACATTGTCCTCATCTACACCGGTTGCGACGCCGTCATCGACTCGGCCGAGTACCTCAACGCACATCCCGGTCTCGACGCCGAGTCCGTGTTCTGGCTGGTGGATCAGGGCGTCAAGGTCATCGGAATCGACGCCTACGGACTTGATCGTCCGTTCAAAAACATGGCCGAAGAGACCAGAGCCGGAGTTAAGGGATCGCTCTTTCCCGCCCACATCGCCGGCCGCCAGAGGGAATACCTTCAGATTGAGAAGCTGTGCAACCTGGGCACTCTGCCGGCCGCGGTCGGTTATGACATCGCCTGTTTCCCGATCAAGATCGACGGGGCGACCGGAGGCTGGACCCGCGCCGTGGCCTTCGTCCCCGAAGCTCTCTACCCCTGACGCGCATCGCCAGGCCCGGCCGCGGCCAGGGCCGCTAGTCCCTGTCCGACGTCTCGACGAGGGGGCGCCAGCTCGCCGGGCCGGCGCCTAGGTGACAAGGGGGGTCTGAGGCGGGCTGACTGGCGAGTGAAGGGGGCGATACCCATTACCCAACGCGGTAATATCGGCTTCCATGGGGTCCGAAAACAACAGCACCCCGGCCACCTTCCGGGTAAAGGCCGGATTGGCCGAAATGCTCAAGGGCGGCGTGATCATGGACGTGGTCAACGCAGAGCAGGCCAAGGTCGCCGAGGAGTCGGGGGCCGCAGCGGTCATGGCGCTGGAGCGTGTCCCCGCGGACATCCGCAAGGAAGGCGGTGTGGCCCGGATGAGCGATCCGATTCTGATCCGAGCCATCAAGGAGGCGGTGACCATTCCGGTGATGGCCAAATGCCGGATCGGTCACCACATCGAGGCTCAGATACTCCAGTCGCTGGAGGTCGACTACATCGACGAGTCGGAGGTCTTGACCCCCGCCGACGAGGAGAACCACATCGACAAAACGGCCTTCAAGGTCCCCTTCGTATGCGGATGCCGGGACCTCGGCGAGGCCCTGCGCCGCATCGCCGAGGGCGCCGCCATGATCCGGACCAAGGGCGAGGCGGGCACGGGCAACGTGGTCGAGGCGGTCCGGCACATGCGGAGCGTGAACGCGGGCATTCGCCGCCTGGCTGGAATGGGGCGGGCCGAATTGGTGCACGAGGCCAAGCAACTCGGCGCGCCGGTCGATCTGCTCGAACAGTGCCAGCAACTGGGGAGGTTGCCGGTGGTGAACTTTTCCGCGGGAGGGATTTCGACCCCGGCCGATGCCGCCCTGATGATGTGGCTGGGTTGTGATGGAAACTTCGTTGGTTCGGGCATTTTCAAAAGTGAGGAGCCGCTGAAGATGGCCAGGGCCATCGTTGCTGCAACCACCTACCACGATCAGCCAGACGTGCTGGCGGAGATCTCCTCTGGGCTCGGAGCTCCCATGCGCGGGCTTTCGATATCGGGCATAGCCAAGGAGGAGCTGCTCGCCTCCAGGGGCTGGTAGTGGGAGCGCTCCCCTCCTCGGTGATCGGGGTTCTCGCCATCCAGGGGGCGTTTCGCGAGCACGTCAGGATGTTGGTGGGGCTGGGCGCCCGAACCCGGCTGGTCAGAGCCGAATCCGATCTGGCCGGTCTGCAGGGGCTGGTCTTGCCCGGCGGAGAGAGCACCACCATGCAGATCGTGATGGAGCGGGTGGGCCTGTTCACCCCGGTCATGGAGCTGGTTCGGTCTGGTCTGCCCACCCTGGGAACCTGTGCCGGGATGATTCTCCTCGCCTCCCACATCAGCGATGGACGTCCCGGCCAGAGCGGCTTTGGAGCCCTTGGGATCTCGGTCAGGAGGAACGGTTATGGGCGCCAGCTGGCCAGCTTCGAAGCCCCGCTGGAGATCGTGGGGGTGGCCGGGCCCAGCTTTCCCGGGATCTTCATCCGATCGCCGGTGATCGAGGCCTGGGGCTCGGCCGAGGTGCTCTCAAGTCACGACGGACATCCGGTTGCGGTTCGCGAGGGGGACATCCTGGCGATGGCATTTCACCCCGAACTGAGTTCCGACGATCGCGTGCATCGACACTTCCTGAGCATGGTGAGCGGGTGAAGGTTCGATCCGCCCGGCTGTTGGATCTAGCCGCCATCGAAAGCGTTCACCGCGAGGCGGCGGCACGATTGTCCGGCGTTCCCCCGCCCGCTCGTCTTTGGTCGGTGGTCAGCCAGACCCTGAGTGCGCTGCTGCCACTGTCTCAGGAAACCCTGCTCTACCTGGCGGAGAAGGACGGAAACCTGCTCGGGTTCGTCCAAGCGTCGGGTCAGCCGCTGTCGCTGAGCCTCCCTGCCCAGGTGACCACGCTGCAAGTGCTGAACCTGTGCGTGGTCGAGGCCGCCGATGAGGAGGAGGTGGCCGGGGTTCTGATCGACCATCTCGGTCAACAGGCCGGCCGACGGGGTGTGCGCCGGCTGTTCGTGCGGATCCCGCTTGAGGATTCCCTCCTCGGTTCATTTCGCAGCCACGGCTTCCGGCAGTACGCAACCGAATCCGTCCTCTATTCCGAGTCGACCGCGGTGAACCAGGCGCCAGCCCCCCCCGGGCTGCGCGCCGTCAAAGGACGCGACCAGACCTCGCTCTACCACCTGTATCGCAAGGTCACGCCTCAGACGGTGGCGCAAGTGGAGGCTCCCAGCTATCGAGATTGGCGGGCCCTGAGGGCCGCCTCCGGTCGCCAGGAGTTGATCGAGCGCAACGAGGTGGTGGGCTGGTGCCGCGTGCTGGCGGGCGATGACGCCCGCCCTGCCACCATCTCCCTGATGGCGCTGCCCGAGCCCGCGCTGGTCGAGGAGCTGGTCGATTACACCATCCGCCAAACTCAAGCGCGTGCATCCTGGTGCAGCGTGCGTCACTATGATTCGGTGATGATCGGCGCCCTCTGCGGGCGTGGCTTCAACATCCTGCTTCACCAGTCCCTGCTCGTCAGGGAGCTCATGGTCAGAGAACCGGTGCCGGAGAAGCGGTTGGTGCCGTCCTTCGGATGACAGCCCAGGCAAATCCTCCCCTGGCCGCCGCCTGGCCCCATGAGGTCGAGTTGCTGGCCCAGGCGCTTCCGCCTCATCTCCACCAGGCCGTTCATGCCCTGATCGATCCCCACCAACTCTTGGAGATCGTGCTCGACCTGGGGCGCAACCCCGAGGCGCGCATGCCGGGAACTGAGACTCTGCTCAGCTCCCAGCTGGTGACCGAGGACGACTTGGAGTACGTCGCCAATCGACTGGGCCAGTTCGGGGACGACAACCGCGCTGGAATCGAGCGCACCCTGCACCGGGTCTCGGCGCTGCGGAATCGCGCCGGTCGGATCATCGGCCTGACCTGCCGCGTCGGCCGCTCGGTGACCGGAACGGCGGAGATATTTCGCGACCTGGTGGTGTCGGGTCAGAGCGTGCTCCTGCTCGGCCGCCCTGGGATCGGCAAGACCACCATGCTGCGGGAATGCGCCCGGCTGCTCGCCGACGAACAGCGCAAGCGCGTGGTCATCGTCGACACCTCCAATGAGATCGGCGGCGACGGCGACATTCCCCATTCGGGCATCGGCCGGGCGCGGCGGATGCAGGTTCCGACCGTGCTCCAGCAGCACGCGGTGATGATTGAAGCGGTAGAGAACCACATGCCCGAGGTGATCGTCATCGACGAGATCGGAACCGAGCTGGAAGCGCAGGCGGCGCGAACCATCGCCGAGCGTGGGGTGCAGTTGATCGCCACCGCCCACGGTCAGACGTTGGAGAACCTGCTCGTCAATCCGACCCTGAACGATCTCCTCGGAGGCATCCAGAGCGTCACCCTCTCGGACGAGGAGGCGCGCCGGCGGGGGACTCAGAAGTCCGTCCTGGAGCGCAAATCACCACCCACCTTCGACGTCCTGATCGAGATCCAGGATCGTCAGCGGGTGGCCATCCACCAGCCCCTGGCCGATGTCGTGGATGCCGCCTTGCGGGGCCCCCTGCCCTCGCCTCGGATCCGGCTCCGGACGCGCGATGGGGCTGTGATTTCGAACATGGACTCGGGGCGCCCGGCGCTGCCGGCGTTGGGGGCCCCGCGCCGAGCGCGTTCCATCTTTCCCTACGGGGTCAGCCGCAGCTACCTGGATCAGTCCATCCGCGACCTCGACCTTCCCGTCCGCGTGCTGGGCAATCTGGAGGGGGCCGATGCCGTACTGACGCTGAAGAACTACTACCGGCGCCGACCGGACAGCCTGCGTCAGGCGGAGAGCACCGGCATCCCCATCCACATCCTGCGCAGCAACACCGTCACCCAGGTCAAGGAGGCGCTCAGCAATCTCTACGCAGGGGACCCTGCCGAAGGGGAGACCCGCCACGCTCTGGACGAGGCGCTGGACGCAATTCACCAGGTCAAGTCCACCCTCGCGCCGCTTGAGTTGGGACCGCAAAACGCCTATGTGCGGCGCCTCCAACACCAGCTGGTGGAGGAGAACGAACTCTTCGCCCGCAGCACCGGAAAAGAACCCCGCCGACGGCTGCGGATCTTGCCCGCCGCCGACGTGGACTGACGGCCATGCGCCATCGGTGCTGGTAACCTTCGAGGGCCCCGAGGCCTCCGGCAAGTCAACCCAGATTGAGCTGCTGCGCCGCCTCCGTCCAGGCCTCTACCTACGTGACCCGGGATCGACAGCCCTGGGTGAGCGCATCCGGGAGATCCTCCTTCACGGTGAGGACATCTCGCCCGAGGCGGAGATGTACCTTTTCCTGGCGGCTCGGGCCGAACTTGTTCGTGCCCGAGTGCTGCCCGCACTGGCGCGGGGCGAATGGGTCGTCCTGGACCGCTATCACGACTCCACCATCGCCTACCAGGGCGCTCGGGGATTGGAGACTTGGTGGCCGCCCAGCTTTCCCCGGCCCGACCTGACGGTCGGGCTGATGCTGAGCCCGAGCGCCGCCGCCGAGCGTCTCGGGGCCGGCCCCAAGGACCGCATCGAGTCGGCGTCAATCGAATTCCATGAGCGCGTTCTGGCCCAATTCGAACGTCTCGGTCGAGCTGAACCGGAGCGCTGGCTGATGCTGGACGCGACACTCCCGGAGGCGGAACTGGCCGACCGGATCTGGCTCCGTGTCCGCCAGCTGGAGGAAACAAGTCGATCCCGCTCCCTCCCTTGATTAGCGTCCGTGGACTCCACAAGAGCTTTTCGACGGTGGCGGCCGTGCGTGGAATCGACATGACCGTCAGGGGCGGGGAGATCCTGGTCCTGCTGGGGCAGAACGGGGCCGGCAAATCGACCACCATCAGGTGCATGGGCGGCGTGCTCCGCCCTGACGCCGGGGAGATCCGCTACGGCCCCCTTCGCATTCCCGAAGATCTCGATCAGATCCGCCCTCAGCTGGGAGTCGTGACCGACCAGGCCCACCTCTACGGTCGTCTCACCGCGCCCGAGTACCTGGACCACTTCGGGCGCCTCTTCAAGGTTCCGGCGTCGGTGCGCAAGCGCCGCATCGATGAGCTCCTGTCGCGCTTTGGCCTGGACGGAGCTCGATCGCAGGTCCTGTGGTCGTATTCCAAGGGTATGGCCCAGAAGGTGGCACTGATAAGGGCCACGCTGCATCAGCCCCAGTGGATCTTCTGCGATGAGCCGACTGCCGGCCTGGACCCCGTCGCGGCTGTCCTGATGAGGGACTACCTGCAAGAGCAGAAGGCTCGCGGCGCCGGACTCGTTGTGACCACCCACATTCTGACCGAGGCGGAGTCGATGGCCGATCGGATCGCCATCATGCGGGGGGGCCGGCTGGTCGAAGAGGGGTCCCTGGAAGTGGTGCTGGAGCGGCGCCTGGGAACCCGCGTGCTCATCGCCCACCTCGCCGCGGGCGGCACCATGGAACTACCCTTCGGATCCGGCGCGAGCCCCGCCGCGATCGGCCGTGAGGTGGCCGATTTGCAATCCCGGTTGTTGGCCGAGGGCAACCCACTCTGGAAGCTGGAAGAGGTTCCGCGCAGCTTGGAGGTGGTCTACATGGAGGCCATCACCGCACCGGCGGTGGAGGAGGCGCCGGAGCCGTCGCTTCGGCCCCCGCCGCGGGGCGCCCCGCCGGTGTTGCCTCGGGACCTGGTCCGATCGCTGGCCGCCGAGCCGGCCAGGTTGGCCCACCTGATTCCCTTCTACGTGGGCTCCTGGTGGCGCCGCGGAGACCTGTCCTGGGTTGTCTATCTGAACGGATTCGTCCTGCTCCTGATTGCGGCCACCTCCCTGGTCGGATCTCTTCCCGTCGGCGTTCAGATCCTCGCCCGTCGGCTCGGGGGCAATGCCCAGACCGGACTGCTGTTGCCGCTCTTCTTCATGTCCTTTGCGCTCCTGGAATCGATCAAGAGTTCGATCGGAATCTGGTGGGAAAAGGCCCAGGGCTCGCTCGAGGTCCTTCTGTTCGCTCCCCTTGACGATTCCGCCCTGATCTGGACCGAGGTGCTCCCCGGGATGGTGGTCAGCACCGTCTGGGTCGCCGCCTGGATGGGCGCTGGCATGGCCACGCTGGAGCTTTCCGGCCGCCCCGTCGACTGGTGGCTGCTGGGGATCTTCGCCCTGGTTGGGGCGCTCACCGCCTACTGGGCGGCGATGGGTCGCATCCTAGGCTTCCTACTCTTCCCCCGCGAGGGCGCAGCCGGTGGGGCCTGGTCGTTTCTGCTCTCTCCGGTCTCGGCCGCGGTGGCTGACCTGCCCCTGGGCCTGTTCGTGTTCCATTCTCCGCTGGCGCCCTACTCGTTGCTGCTACCGCTCGGTACGTGTGTTGCGCTGACGCTCTTGACGACCGCCATCTTCGACCGCGAGCGGCTCCTGGAGAGCGGGCTCGAGCGTGTCCGGCCGAAGCCCATCCGGCACCGCCTGGCGGCCCTGGTTCGCCATCGCGTGGTGCTGGCGGTGGGATTCGCGGGGGCCGGCCTGCCGGCCCTGATCGCCGGCCTGCTGGTGACGAGCCGGGGTCTCCACTCCTGGGCTGCGCTGAGGGGGGACAACGCAGTCGGCCTGGCCTACAGTGCCGCCCCGCCGATGCCCGTCGTGGGTGGGCTGCAGGTGGCCGCCAGCGTCATGTCGGGTGTCAGTGGAGCAGTGGCCCTGGCCCTGGCCCTGCTGGTTCTGAGCTTTGGCGCCTTCTTCCTGCTGGGCCTGCCGCAGATGCTCCTGCTGGTTGTGACCGGGGCCCTGTGGGGAGCGCAGATTGGGTTCGGGCCGGGGGCGCCCCTGGCCGGATGGCTCGGTCTCGGCGGCGGCATCATGCTTCTGGCCCTGATCGTCAACACCTCCTCCTCGCTCCCCGTGTACACGGCGGCGGTGATCGGGGGAAGCGGTCGTCTGGATCGACTGCGGGTCGCCTGGCGCGACTATTTCGATCTCTACCGGCTGCTGGTGATACCGTGCTGCCTGGCCTTCGGGATCGCGGTTGCGCTCCTGATGCTGCACGGCTGATCGTGGAGTCGGCGTCCGGATCCCCACCGCCCCGGCCTCGGCCGGCGGCCACGGTGGTGGTGGTCGAAGCCCCCAGGAGCCCGTGCCGGGTGCTCTTGACACGCCGGCCTCGGGGCGCCCGTTTCGCCCCCGACGCCCTGGTCTTCCCCGGGGGGGCGGTCGACCCGTCCGACCTCCGCCTGGGCGATCCCAATCGGGTCGCCGCCGCCCGCGAGCTCTTCGAGGAGGTGGGGCTGCTGCTGGCCAAAACCGACCGCGGCCGCGTGGCCACCGATGCCGACGCCGCCTCCCTCCGCCGCCGCCTGGCCCGGGGTGCATGCTTCGCCGATGCCCTCCAGGCCTGCTCTCTTGTGCTTGATCTGGCTGCGCTCGCGCCGCTGGCCCGAATCGTCACCCCTCCCACCCGGCCCCTTCGATTTGACACCCTGTTCTACATCGCCTTTCAGCCGCTGGGGCAGTCGGTGGCGCCGCAGCCGGCCGAGGTCACGGAGTGGTTCTGGTCCGATCCGAAGGTGGCCGCCGCGAATCTGGACCTCGTCATGCTGCCGCCGACCAGAGCGGTGCTGGCCTGGCTGGGCGGAGTCCCGGACATTCGAGACTTCGTCATCAGGAGGCGCCGACGACGAGGGGACCCGGCACCGGTGGTGAGGATGTCCGAAATCGAATCGGGTCCGGAGGGGGGTTGGCATGGGAGGTGGCCCCCCCGGTGAAGGCCAGCAACGGCTTGGCGAGCAGGTTACGCTCCCGGTTGCACCATTGCTAAATTTGGCGCTGGGCGGTGGTGCTCGCCCAGCCCCCGCGGCGTGCGGGATCCACGGCCGCCGATGGCGGGGAGGGTTTGACGATGCTGCGCGACTGGGCCTGGGTCGCGGGGGAGGCCACCCACTTTGACAATCGGTAGCGGGTCGCTCCGGGTCGAAGATCGACGGCTGGTGGTGGGAGACGGCCTATTCGCGGGCGACGTCCGATCCCAGCATCCACTCCATCTGGTGCTGGTTCGCTCGCCCCGGGCGCACGGGCGCATCCTCTCCGTCGACGCCGATGAGGCCCGGGCCATGGCTGGCGTCGCCGCCGTCTGGATCGCCGCCGACCTGCCCCCATCGTGCCGGACCATGACTGACTGGTTGCCCCCCGACCTGGCCGATCATCCTCGTCCGGTGCTCGCCGAGGGAGTCGTTCAGTGCGAGGGGGACGCGGTCGCGGTGGTGCTTGCCGAGGGTGAGTACCTGGCCCACGACGCCGCCCAGTTGGTCCGAATCGAGATCGAGCCGCTTCCGGTGCTACCCGGCCAGGGGACGGTGGAGCAGTTCTGGCGGGCGGGTGCCGCCGCCACCGCGCCGCAGCCGGCCCGCCAGCAGGTCTACGCCTTTGGCGATATCGAGGCCGCCTTTGCCGATGCCCCGGTCATCGTCAAGGAGGTCCTGTCCGCCCGCCGGATCTGTGGTGCCGCGATGGAACCGAGAGCCGCCCACGCCCAGCGCGTGGGCGACCGCCTGATCGTCCATGCCTCCACCCAGAGCGTTTTCAACGTGCGCAAGGAGATCGCGCTCCGGCTCGGACTCGAGCCATCGCAGATTCACGTCCTCGCACCCGACGTCGGGGGCGGCTTTGGACCCAAGGGGACGGTCTATCCCGAGGACGTGTTGGTGGCGCTGGCCGCCTGGACCACCGGCCGGCCGGCCCGATGGGTCGGAGGCCGGAGTGAAGACACGCTGACCACCGTCCACGCTCACGGCACGGAGATGGAGTTCGAGCTGGCGGCCGACGCCCAGGGTCACATCCTCGGCATCCGGGGCCGGATCATGCACGACGCCGGCGCCTACGGGACGGCGGGCGCCAACCAGCCCAACAATTACGTCAGCCACCTGATCTCCACCTACACGGTGCCCGCCCTCCGCGTCGAGGCGGAGGTCTTCTACACCAACTCGGCCCCAACCGGATTCGTCCGCGGCGGCGGCCGGCCGCTCGGGAACTTTGGCATGGAGCGGATGATGGACCGCCTGGCCCGCCGCCTGGCCATGGATCCGGTCGAGCTGAGGCGTCGCAATCTGGTCGCACCCGCGGCCATGCCCCACCCCACCGGGCTGGCCATCGCCGGCCGGGAACTGGTCTACGACTCGGGTGACTACGGTGCTCTGATGGCCGCCGCCACCCGGGCCATCGACTATGACCGGCGGCGCGCGTCCCACCCTGAGCAGGCCAATCCCGCCCGGCTCCTAGGGCTGGGCGTGGCCTGCTGTGTGGAGCAGACGGGAACGGGAAATGGCGAGCGGGCCCGGATCCAACTGGGATCCGACGGCGTGGCCCACCTCTATCTCGGATGCACTCCTCAGGGCCAGGGTCACGAGACCATGGGGGCCATCATCCTGGCCCAGCGTCTGGGCTGGGATCAGGACCGAGTGGTGGTGCACGCGGGCGATTCCGAGGCGGTCGCCTCGGGCGGTTTGACGGCCGGAAGCCGCACTGCCTTGCACGCCGGAAATGCCATCGCCCTGGCCGCTCTCAGCGCCCGCCGCCGGCTTTTGGAGCGCGCTGCGGCGGTGTTGGAGGTGGAGGTCTCAGACCTGAACCTGGCGGCCGGGGTGGTGACTCTGCAGACCGATCCGCTGGTGTCGATTCCCGCCGCTGACCTGCTCGCCGGCGAGGGCCTCGAGGTGGAGGAAAGCTGGGAGGCGGAGAATCCGACCGCATACTCCTCCGCCTGCCACGCGGCCCTGGTCGAGGTCGACACCGGTACCGGCAGCGTGGCGGTTCTCGACTATGCAATCGCCTACGACGTGGGACAGGTGATAAATCCCATCACCGCCGATGGCCAGCTCCATGGAGGATGGTGTCACGGGCTGGGCATGGCGCTGCTGGAGGAGGCGGTGTACGACTCCGAGGGCAGCTTCAAGAGCGCCAGCTTTCTCGACTATCAGATTCCCACCGCCCTGGAGTCGAACTCCCGGCTTCAGCTGATTTCGCTCAGCCGTCCCACGCCCTCCAATACGGAGGGGATAAAGGGGGTTGGGGAGAACGGGACGATCCCGGTCCCGGCCTGCATCGCCAACGCGGTCGAGGACGCCCTGCGGGCCGTCAACCCCCAGGCCCGGATCAACTCCATCCCCATCACGCCGGAACTGGTCCTGTCGCAGATTGGGACGAGGTGACGTAGAAGGGCAGGCAGCGCCGGGCGCTTCCGGACCCACCAGCATGAGCCTGGGCGTGTTCACCTCTCTCGTCACGCCCCTCCTCGAGGCCCAGCGGGGTGGTGCCCAGGCCTTTGCCTGCGATCTGGCGGCGGCTCTGGAGCGAAGGGGTCACCGGGTGGTCGTCTACTGCGCGGAGGGCTCGCACCTACCCGGCCGCGAGCTGGTCACCGTCCCCGTGCCCGCGCTGCGCCGGGCCCTGTGGCGCCCTGGCCGGCCCGAGCCGACCCCTCTGCCCGCCCTCGGTGAGGCCTTTGAGCGCCTGCTGGCCCGGGTCCGCCAGGGGGGCCACGACGCGGTCAGCGGACACGCCTTCGACGCCGAGGCGATCGAGCAGGCGCAGGACCTGCCGGTGCTGCACACCCTCCACTTGCCACCGCCGGCGCCCCGCGTTTTGGCCTCGGCGCAGCAGACGGGGTCACACTTTGCCGCCGTCAGCGCGGCCTGCGCCCGGCAATGGAGGTCGGCGGGCCTGGCGGAGGTGGAGACGATCCGCAATGGGAGTCCCGATTTTGTCGTCACCGCCGTCCGCCCCCGCCCCTGGGCTCTGATCGCCGGCCGAGTGTCGCCTGAAAAGGGAACCGCCGCCGCCATTCGGGTGGCCCGGCGCAGCGGGCTCGAAGTGCGTCTGGCGGGCTCCGTCTACGACCGGGCCTACTGGCGTCGCGAGGTCCGGCGCCGGGTCAGCAACCTGCCCCGAACCACGCTCTGGGAGCTCATGGCCCGGTGCTCGGTGTGCCTGATGCCGGTCGATTGGGAGGAGCCGTACGGTCTGGTGGCCGCCGAGGCTCAGTTGGCCGGCTGCCCGGTGGTCGGGTATCGTCGCGGCGGGCTGGCGGAGGTGGTCAAAGACGGGAGCGGTGGGTATCTGGTGGCGCCGGGCGACGAGGACGGTCTGGCAGAGGCCGTCTCGCGGGCGCTCCAGTTGGATCGCGTCCAGATTCGTAACCAGGCCCGGCGACGGCTCCTCATCGGCCGCTGCACGGCCGCCTACGAGCGTTCCCTGAGACGGATCGCGGGCCTCTGAAATCGGCCTCTGGGGGGCGCTTCCGATACATAACTGAGACTGGTAACTATCCCTTGGATGTAGAGGAATCGAAACGGCGCTCCGAATTGGCGGGGATGGCGTAATCTCGAATGTGAAGGGGGAGCCGGGGGGTTTGCAAGACCGTTTCCCCCGGCCCCATCCCGGTTCTTACCCGCGCCGCTGGCGCCACGGGCGGCGGTTCTCGACCTGCCAGCGGTGCTAGAGGCTGCTCATGGCATCACCCCCTTTCCTCTTCGTCGTAATCGTCGTCGTCGCCCTCGGGCTCATCCGGCAGGATCGCATCGACGATGTGCCGGAAGGTCACAAACCAGTGGTCCTTCTTGGCCTTAGGCCAAAACTCATTACCCACCGGAATCCGGCGAACCCAAGCAATCAAGGCTGCATCGAACGCCTCGATCCACTCGGAATCGGGAGGCGTCTGATGTCCTCCTCCTTCGCCTCCATGGGAGTCTGCCTCCCCACCCTTGGGGGACTCCGGCTTCCGAACCTTCTTGGCGCCCCGCCGACCATCCGAGGACACCGACGGCACTCGGAAATTGCGGCTGGTCGGGACATCACCATATTTCGCGGCGGCCAGGTAGAAGGCGATAGCCTTTCGCATTGTGTCGCCGTTCACCCCATAACCGTCCCTGAAAGCCTCTTCGAGCTGGCCTTGGGTGGCGTTGATGGTTCCCAACTCCACAGGCTTTGGGTACAGCTTCCGGACGAGCTTGCCGATGAGCGCCCCCCGATTTTCTCCGTCATCGACCAGTTCGATCAGCGAGGGCTGGACGTCACCCTTGGCATCGATGAGGTCCATTGCCTTTAGAGCGGCTAGAACCTGGCTCTGGTAGCCGCCCGAGAGCCCCGACAGGAAGCTCCGATCAACCCTTGGAGGCGTCCCCTCGGTCTCCATCCGGACGACGAGTCCGCTGATCGTCTTGAAGGACACGTAAGGCGGCACCCACTTAGCGGTGGTGGACTTGGCATCCGAGTCTGGCATTTGGCGATCCCACCTCAAAGGCGGGGCTCCGGATAGAGCCCGCGTGGATGCATCCTACCAGACAAGAGCCCCGGATGTCTGGATAGACAAAAGAGGAAATTTGGCATTTCGGAGTTTCGAACTCAAAATCGGGCCATGAAACGGAAAATGTCCACCATCTCCTTCGGGACCAGGGTCATGGTCAGAACCGCTCAGGGCCAGCTTGTCCCTCGTAGGGCGCTGACGGCAATCGTGAGTGGGTCGGACTTCCCGGTGGTGTGGGTTTGCCGGGACGAGGTATGGCGCGAGGGAATGGGGGTGCAGGACGAGGGGGCTGTCCCCTGGCCCGCGGACGCCGTGCTCGCGGTACCGTGACCCTCATGAATGACCGGCCGAAGGAGTCGACACAACCTACCAAGCGGGGCCAAGAGATCCCGATCCCGAGCCGGGAGTCGGTGCTGCGCGACCTTGAGAAGATCGCCAAGAAGCCGGGTAAGCCGAAGTTGCCATTGGACGTGGTCGAGCCGGATGCGATCCCCGAGGCGCTCAGGCCCCCGAAACCGATCAAGCCGAACTATGAGGCGACTTGACTTGAGTGCTACTGTCGCGGTTAGATGGGGCCAACGTTCAGCGGACCGCCCATCTACACGACCCACTCCCGCGAACGAATGGAGGAGCGCCATGTCTCCGACGCCGAGGTTCGAGCGGTGATAGCCGATCCCGACACCACCTGGACGGATGGGGCGGGCAACCCCGTCTTACGAAAAGAGGTCCTTGGCCGAAAGATCAAGGTTGTTATAGCGAAAGGTGGGAACCACGCCGTCGTTATTACGGTTGCAGACTGATATGGGGCCTCGCATCATTCGTCACCGCTTCGATCGGGAGGCGGACGCCATCTATATATGGCTGTCGGAGTCTCCGTACTCCTTCGGAACCGACTTGGACGAGGAGCGCCGAATCGACTTCGATCACTCTGGCAAGCCTCGGGGCATTGAACTGACCGCCGTGAGTTCCGGAGTGGATATAGACGGCCTTCCGTGCAAAGAGGATGTGGCCGCGTTGCTCGAAGAACTCAAGATTCGCGTTTACGCCTGAGCAGCCCTTTCGATCAGCGCATCGAACTGCGCACGGCCGTCCTCCCGGTGGTTGTACCGCCATGCGTACTCGTCCAGGTAGCCCTGCAAGTGCTTGGCTGAAACGGAGTGGTAGACCCCATCCAGGCCGCGCTTGACCAAGGACCAGAACCCCTCGATGGTGTTCGTGTGGACGGACCCGCTCACGTAGATGTTCTCTTTGTGCTGGATGCGCTTGTGCTGGTAGCCGTTCTTCCCAAGCTGGCGATAGGACTTCCACTCGTCCGTGTAGACCACAGACTCGGGTAGCACGTACTTCTCGACGTGAGGCATCAGCGCGGCCCGCGAAGCGTTCTCCACGGTCGTGGCGATCACCCGGCCCTTGCGCTCGACCATGCCGAGGACAGGTTGCTTGCCTTGGAGCTTGGGAACCCCGAGCATCCCCCGGCGCTTCCCGCCCACGTACATCTCGTCGATCTCAACATGGCCGCGTAGGGGCTCCGAGTCGTCTGACATCAGCTCGTGCCGGATGAGATGCAGCATCCGCCATGCGGTCTTGTAGGTGCATCCGATCTCGCGTTCCAGTTGCTTGGCGGAAATCCCGCATCGAGTGCTCGTCATCAGGTACATCGCGTAGAACCACAGGTGCAGGGAGGTCGATGACTTATGGAAGATCGTTCCCGCCGTCGGCTGGATGTGGTGGCCGCAAGCGGTGCAGGTCCAAGACTGGCGAGACTGGGCCGTCGCGTACTTCTTGAAGGCCCGCTGGCGGTCGCACTTCGGACAATCGGCATGGATGCCGTCATCGGAGTAACGGGTCCGCCAAAGCCAGTCCAGACACGTGGCATCGTCGGGATAGTCCCGCATGAACTCCATCAGGGAGTACCGCGACTCCGAGGTAGTCGCTCTGATCGGGTCGTTCCGGTTGACGGGTGCCATGCCCCTATTCTACCACGAATCTATACAGTGAAGGGATAGTTGCCCTGAGACTTTATGGATTATCATTCGCATAAAGGAACCGTTATGTATGATCAACTCGATCGACGACTATTGCCCGCCTACTTCAAAGCCCTGGCCAATCCAACCCGGCTTCGAATGGTGGAGTTGCTCTCCGAATCCGGGGAGGAGAGCGTTACCGATCTGGCGGAATCCATGCGGATGAGCCAGCCGCGGGTGTCCTGGCACCTGGCCCTGCTCCGGCGGGGCGGCGTGGTCACCCAGCGCAGGGAGGGGCGGCAGGTCTACTGCTCCCTCGACCGTGAATCGCTCCGGCGCTTCCAGCTTGCTTTCTGGGAGCTTTTGGATCAGTACCGACGAATTGAGGTGAGGAAGGTTTGAGCAAGTCAGACGGCAAGGACAAGGTTCGCGTAGCGGTGGTGGGCGTGGGTAACTGCGCCAGCTCCCTGATTCAGGGCGTCACCTACTACCGGGATGCGTCGACCAAGGATTTCGTTCCCGGCCTGATGCACGTTAATCTGGGCGGCTACCACATCCGCGACATCGAATTCGTGGCTGCCTTCGACGTGGACAAGACCAAGGTGGGAAAGGATCTCTCGGAGGCCATCTGGGGCGGGGCCAACAACACCGTGAAATTCTCCGAAGTGCCGCCGCTGGGAGTGACGGTGAACCGCGGCATGACCCACGACGGCATCGGGAAGTACCTCGAAGACGTGATCCAGAAGGCGCCCGGAGAGACCGCCGACGTGGTCGGAATCCTGAAGGAGACGGGTGCCGACGTGCTCGTCAACTACCTGCCGGTGGGCTCTGAGGAGGCGACCAAGTGGTACGTGGAGCAGGCCCTCAGCGCGGGCTGCGCGGTGGTCAACTGCATCCCCGTCTTCATCGCCCGGGAACACTACTGGCAGGGTCGCTTCGAGGCCGCCGGACTGCCCATAATCGGTGACGACATCAAGTCTCAGGTGGGTGCCACCATCATCCACCGGACCCTGGCCCGCCTCTTCCGCGAGCGAGGCGTAAAGCTGGAGCGCACCTACCAGTTGAACTTCGGCGGAAACACCGACTTCTTGAACATGCTCGACCGCGAGAGGCTGATGTCGAAGAAGATCTCCAAGACCCGGTCGGTCACCTCGCAGCTGGATTACGATATGGGAGAGGACAACGTCCACATCGGACCCTCCGACTACGTGCCCTGGTTGCAGGACCGCAAATGGGCCCAGATCCGACTCGAGGGACGAACCTTTGGGGACGTCCCCCTGAACGTCGAATTGAAGCTGGAGGTGGTCGATTCCCCCAACTCCGCTGGCATCGTCATCGACGCCGTGCGCTGCTGCAAGCTGGCCCTGGACCAAGGCATCTCGGGATCCCTGGAGGGTCCCAGCAGCTATTTCATGAAGTCGCCTCCGCGTCAGTACACCGATCCTCAGGCCCGACTCCTGACCGAGGATTTCATCGAGATGTACGCGAAGACAAAGACCCCTGAAGCCGCTACGAGCTAGCTACTCGATCGGCTCAAGGCTGGCGCGGGCGACGCCGCCCGCGCTCAGATATGGTCTGGCCGGGCTTGGCGGGACGGCTTGGTACTGGCTCAGTCCGGGCCAGAGGCGGCAGGCGCACCGGAACTACGGGGCTGCGCTGGGATTGCCGGCGCGAGATCCCCGGGTGGCGCGGCTGGCCCGCCAAGCCTTTCAGAACTACGGTCGCATGCTGGCCGACTTTCTGTTGCTGGGCTCGCTCAGCCCGACCGAACTGCTGTCACGAGTCAAACTGGACGGTTTGGAGAGGATTGATGCCGCCCTGGCTGGCGGTCGAGGGGTCGTCGTCGCCATGCCTCACACCGGGTCCTGGGACATGGCCGGGGCGGCGGCGTCAGCCCTCGGCTACCCCGTCCACGCCGTCGCGGAACGGTTCCCGGGTTCGTTGGACGAGGCCATCGTGCGCAATCGCCAGATCTTTGGGCTGAAGGTGATTCCGCTCGACCACACGGCCACCCGTTCCATCCGCTCCGCGCTCAACGCCAACCAGATCGTGGCCCTGGTCTGCGATCTGCCCCACGGCCGCGGGGTCGAGGTGGAGTTCCTGGGTGGCAGGATGCTGATTCCCTCGGGTCCGGCCGCATTCGCACTCAAGCACCGGTGTCCCCTGCTGACGGCGTTCGCGGTGCGGACCGTGGATGGAACCTATCGGGTCCGGGTTGATCCCGAGCTCGACTTGGCGGGGGGGGACCAACGAGGCATCATGCAGAGCGTGGCAGACCGATTCCAGGACTACATCCGGGCCGACCCCGGCCAATGGTATGCGTTCATGTCCATATTCCGGTGACGCCGTGATCACCTTCCGGGCCTTCCTCGTAATCCAGGGGTTGGTGGAGCGACTGCCGCGCCGGGCGGGTTACGCCCTGGCCATCGTGGGCGCCAGGTTCGCCTTTCTTTTCGCCCGGCGGGCGCGGGGCCGACTGGAGGAAAACCTCCATATCGCTCTGCCGCAACTCTCGGGCGCCGAGGTCCGAGCCATAGCCTGGCGTAACTTCCGCAATCACTCCAAGGCCTACATCGACCTGATGCGTCTGCCCATGGCCCGAGTCGAGGATCTGCGGCCGCTGCTGAGGGTGAGCGGGCAGGAGAATCTCGAAGTCGCCCGCGCCCGTGGCTGCGGCGTGCTGGTGGTCTCCGCGCACATGGGGTCCTGGGAGGTCGCCGCCGCCATCTGGTCGGCGACGACGGCGCCGGTTTGCCTATTCGCCGAGGAACTTGAACCACCCGAGATGTTCGACTGGTATCGCAGCACGCGTCAGCGGCTGGGCATCAGCGTGCTGCCCCTGAATTTGGGTGGCCTGCGCCAGGTCGTCAAGGCTCTCAAGAACGGAGAGATAGTGGTGACGGCCATTGACCGGGACCTGATCGGGACCGGACCGGTGACTGAGTTCTTTTCCCACCGGGCCCGCATACCAGCGGGGCCGGCGGAGTTGGCTCTGCGCAACGGGACCCCAATCCTGCCGGTGGTCGTTTACCGCCTCCCGGACGACACTTTTCAGGCGGTCGGGTACCCACCCATCTTCCCTCAACCCACCGCCGACCACGAGGGGGACGTCCTTCGAATCAACCGCGAACTGGTGGCCCATCTGGAGACGATCATCCGGGCGCATCCCGACCAGTGGCACCTGCCCCACACCATCTTCCTAAGCGATTAGGGGGGTGTCGGCCCCTCAAAATCCGCTCCTCAAGTGTCAGACTCCACAGCACCGAATGAAAATCGGCCTTGTCTCTCCCTACGACTTCAGCCACCCCGGTGGGGTCAACGAACACATCCAGCATCTGGGGCATTGGTTGGGTCAACTCGGGCACGAGGTGCGCACGTTTGCTCCCTCCAGCCGGCGGGATGCCGAGGCCCACAATCCCGGCCTGTACCGGATCGGGCGCGTCTTTCGCCTGCCCGCCAACGACTCGGTGGCCAGGATCACGCTCAGCTTTCATTTGGCCAAACGCGTCTCCGAGATCGTGGAGAACGAGGGCTTCGACGTTCTGCATTTCCACGAGCCGCTGCTGCCCGCTCTACCGCTGACCCTGCTGCGGATGTCCACGGCAGTGAGCGTGGGCACCTTTCACGCCTTCGCGCGGTCCAACATCGGTTACTACTACGGGCGCTCCTTTCTGAAGCCCTACCTGCGTCACCTCGACGCCAGCATCGCTGTCAGCGCCCCCGCGCGCGACTTCATCCGCCGCTACTTTCCCCAGATCGATCCGGTGGTGGTGCCGAATGGGGTCGACATCGATCGTTTCGGCCGCCAGTTGACGCCCATCCATCACCTCCGCGACGGCTGCGTGAACTTCCTATTTGTGGGCCGGCTGGAGAAACGCAAGGGCCTGGGTGACCTGCTCAAGGCCTTTCAGCACGCCTCCGCGCGGCAGGAGAGGGTGCGTCTGATCATCGTCGGCGACGGCCCCTTGAGGGGTGCGGTGGAGAACGCCATCGCCCGGCGCAAGCTGAGGAACGTGGTCATGGCGGGGTTCGTACCAAGCCAGGTCCTGCCCCGCTACTACGCCAGCGCCGACGTCTTTTGCGCACCGGCCAGCGGCCGGGAGAGCTTCGGAATTGTTTTGTTGGAGGCCATGGCGGCCCGCCTGCCCATCATCGCCACCGAGATCCCGGGCTACCTCTCAGTGGTCTCGGCGGGCGTGGACGCGCTCACCGTGAGACCCAAGTCGGCCCTTGAAATGGGCGCCGCCATGGTCGTGCTGGCCCGCGACCCGCAATTGCGCCGGCGGATGGGCGAGTCGGGGGCGGCCAAGTCGGTGGAGTTCGCTTGGCCCCGCGTGGCCGCCCGGGTGGTCGACGTCTACCAGATGGCGCGGGAGCGCCGATCGTTGGAGGTGGCTGGTGTTCACGACCAGATTTCAAGCCTGGGTTAGGGGCGTCGCCCAGAGCTTGGCGCGCGGTCTGGCCAAGTCGCCACTGTCCCCCAACCAGGTCACCGTGATGGGCATGCTGATCACCTTCAGCGCCGCCCTGCTGCTGGGCCTAGGCTACCTGCGAGCCGCTGGCCTGGTGCTGGCCTTCAGCGGCCTCTTCGACATCCTGGACGGGGCCCTGGCTCGCGTCACCCAGAAGATGCGGCCGTTCGGCGCCTTCTTGGATTCCACCATTGATCGCTACTCCGAGGCGGCGGTTTATCTGGGGCTATCCGCCTATTTTCTCGATCGCCGAGACGCGCTGATGCGACCCGAGGTGCTGATCTGCATCCTGGCGCTAGTCGGTTCTCTGCTCGTGTCATATGCGCGGGCCCGAGCCGAAGCCCTCGGCTTCACCAGTTCGGTGGGCCTGTTCGCCCGTCCCGAACGTGTGGTGGTGATCGTCATCGCGCTCCTCATCGGCAACCCCTGGGTGCTGGCCGCGGTGGTTGCACTGCTGGCGCTGATGACCAATCTCACCGTTCTACAGCGAATGGCCGCGGTCTGGGGCCAGGCTCGGCTGGGACGCACCTCAGTCCCGCATCTCGGTTCCCCCTCCGCCGGTTCCAGCGCCACGCCCAAATCGGCCGGAGACACGCCCCCGCTTTGACCCCGCGGTCGTCGGGCGGGGCAGGCTAGGCTTTTCCAGAAGTTGGAGGGCGACCCATTCCTCGGCGTGAGCGGCCATCAGGCGCCCGTCCGGCACCTGGTTGAACAGGTCCGCGCGGGCCGGCTGGCGCACGCCTACCTGCTGTTTGGAGAGCCCGGCATCGGCAAGACCACCCTCGCCCGGGCGTTGGCCCGAGCCCTCCTGCCGGAGTTGGAACTGGATCGTCACCCCGACTACTGGGAGGACGATTCCGATCAGGGACTGCTCATGGATGAGGTCCGGCTCATTCCCGAAAAGCCGCCCCTCCGCCACCAGCACTCCCTGCTGCAGTTCTTGAACTGGAGGCCGACGCTGGCTCGGCGCCGGGTGGCGCTAATCAGCGGAATTGACCGGGGTGCCGAGATCCTCCAGAACATTCTCCTGAAAACGCTCGAGGAACCCCATCCCGGACAGGTGATCGTTCTCACCAGTCCCAGCCTCAGCCCCTTCGCAATCCTTCCGACCCTGGTCTCACGCTGTCAGAAGGTGGCCTTGCATCCGCTCCCTACGGCCGCCATCGAGAGCCTGATGCGGCGCAGCGGGGCCGAGCCGGAGCGCGCCCGACAGCTGAGCCGGATGGCGGCCGGACGCCCCGGCTGGGCGCTGCGGGCGCTGCGCAGCCCCGAACTGGTAGACGAGCACGAGCGCTGGGCGGGCCGACTCCAGGAGGTCATGGGCGCCCCCGCCCACCGCGCCCTGCGCCTTGCAGCCGAGCTGGATGCGGCCAGCCGCAACTGGCGCTCCAAACGGCGCGCGGCGGCGGACCCCGAGGACATCGACGTCGATCCCAGCGAGGATCCGGTGCTGATCGCGCTCAGAAGCTTTCAGCTGCGCCTGCGGCAACGCATGGACCAGGACCCCGGCGACCAGATGCTGGGCTTGGCGCGCCTGCTGGAAGCCTCATATGCGACCCTTGGGCATCTGGAACAGAATGTCAGCGCGCGCCTGGCTTTGGAGGTCTTCTTGCTGCGATGTCGCCTGGTTTCCTAAAGGCCGCGCTGCGCGACTTCGAGGCCTATACCCCCGGCCAGCAGCCGCCCGACGGTGAAGACTGGGTCAAGCTCAATACCAACGAGTCACCGTGGCCGCCCGCGCCCTCCGTGCTGGCGGCGGTGCGGGCGGCGGTGGGCGGCGAGTTGCGACTCTACCCCGATCCGATGGCCCGGGAGGCGCGCGCCGCCATCGCCGAGTTTCACCGCCTGCCCCCGCAATGGGTGAGCGTGGGCAACGGTGGCGACGAGTTGCTGACGCTGGCGTTCCGCGCCTTTGTCGGCACCGGCGACGCCGTCGCCTTCCTTGATCCCAGCTATCCGCTGCTGGCCTCCCTCGCGGCCCTGCACGAGGCGCGGGCCAATATCCATCCCTTGGACGCCGAGTGGGCGCCGCCCAAGAGCTTCGCGGAGGACGACTGTGTCCTCAAGATCCTGGTCAATCCGAACTCACCGACTGGAACCTGGGTCGGTCGGGAGGCGGTGAGGGAGGTCGTGGAATCCTCCCCCGGGGTCGTGGTCCTGGACGAGGCATACGTGGATTTTGCCCCCGCCGACCAGGTCGACCTGGTGCGCGCGGGGGCCCCCAACCTGATCATTCTGCGCACCTTCTCCAAGTCCTACGCGCTGGCCGGGATGCGCCTGGGCTACGCCCTCGCGCCGCCCTCCCTGATCGACGCCCTGGACCTGGTCAAGGACTCCTACAACCTCGATCGGCTCGCCATCGTGGCGGCCCGTGCCGCCATCCTCGACGCCGAGTACCACGACCAGCTGGTCGCATTTGTGCTCTCGGAGCGGACCTGGCTGGAGTCGGAGCTGCGCCGTCGTGATTTCGCGGTGCTGCCCTCGGCCACCAACTTCCTCTTCTGTCGGCCCCGCTCGGGCGCCGGCGCCGAGCGTTTGTTTCTGGGCCTTCGGGAGCGGCGGGTGCTGGTTCGCCACTACGACCGGGAACCCATACAGGGCTGGATCAGGATCACCATCGGCACCCGGGAGCAGCACCAATT
Organism: Candidatus Acidiferrales bacterium; assembly: GCA_035532785.1. Classification (GTDB taxonomy): domain Bacteria; phylum Chloroflexota; class Dormibacteria; order Dormibacterales; family Dormibacteraceae; genus DATKQJ01. The sequence continues at coordinate 94,489 of DATKQJ010000009.1, forward strand.
GATGCTCTCGGCGCTGGATCAGTTGCCAGGGTGAACCCCTCCCGCGAGGACGCCTGGCGCCTGGTCGAGCTCGGCACGCGGAGCCAGGGTCTGCGCCGACACATGCGCAGCGTGGAGATCGTGATGCGGGCGTACGCCGTGCATTTGGGGGAGGACCCCGAACGCTGGGGGCGGCTGGGATTGATTCACGACTGGGACTACGAGGAAGGGCCCTCGCCAGAACAGCATCCCCTGCGCGGCAACGAACTCCTGCGTGGCCGGGGCTGGCCGGAGGATTTGCTGCAGGACATCGCCAGCCACGCCGATCGCCTCGGGGTTACGCGCAATACCCCGATTCGCAGAGCCCTCTACGCGGTCGACGAGCTGAGTGGCTTCATGATCGCCTGCGCCCTGGTCCAGCCCAATCACTCGCTGGCGGCGTTGGACGCGGCCGCGGTGCGCAGGAAGATGAAGGATCGAAGCTTTGCCCGGGGCGTGCATCGCGAATCCATGCTGGCCGGGGCGGAGGCGCTGGGAGTCGACTTCGACACCCACGTCGTCTTTGTGCGGGATGCGCTGATCCCCTTCGCCGTCGAGCTGGGGCTGAATCCTTGAGCCCCGTTTCCTTAGCTCACGTACTTCGCCTCCATCCTCTCTTGGAGCCGGGCCAGTCGATGCTCGCGGAAGCCTTCCAGGTGGCGTTACCGGAATCGGGCCAGGTGCTCGACGTCCAGCAGATCGCCCGCGCTGCGGACCGCTGTCAGGGCATCGTCAGCCTCATCACCGATCCCATCGATGAGTCGGTCCTGAGCGTGCCCGGATTGCGGATGGTGGCCAATGTCGGGGTGGGTTTCGACAACATCGACGTCGGCGCCGCCACCCGGGCGGGGGTGATGGTCACCAACACGCCCGGCGTCTTGGACCAGAGCACCGCCGATTTCGCCTTCGCGCTGCTGATGGCCGCCGCCCGCCGCCTGGTCGAGGGGGATCAGCTCGTGCGCCGGGGCGCCTACTCGGGCTGGGCGTTGGACCTGCTCCTGGGCCACGATGTGCACGCCGCCACCCTGGGAATCATCGGCATGGGCCGGATCGGACGAGCCATGGCCGCGCGCGCCCGGGGCTTCCAGATGCGTGTCCTCTACCAGTCCCGAACTCCCCTTGCGGAGGCGGACGAACGCGCCCTGCAGGTGCAGAGCTGCAGCCTGGATGAGCTCCTGGGGCAGGCCGACTTCGTTTCCCTGCACGTTCCACTCAGCCCCCAAACCAGGCACCTGATCGGGGCTCGGGAGCTGCAGCTCATGAAACCGTCGGCGGTCCTGATCAACACCTCCCGGGGGGCGGTCGTGGATGAGGCGGCGCTGGCGGCAGCGATCACCGACCGGACGATTGCGGCTGCCGGTCTGGACGTGTTCGAGCACGAGCCCGCGGTCGAGCCGGCTCTGATCGCGTCTCCGGCGGTGGTCCTGGCGCCGCACCTGGGCAGCGCTTCGATTCAGACTCGAGGCCGGATGTGCGAGATCGCGGTCAGCAACCTGATCGATGGTCTGGGCGGTCGCCGGCCTCAGAACCTGGTCAACGCTGAGGTGCTGAAATAGCTTCCGACCACCCCATCCGGCTGCTCGCCCTGGACCTGGACGGAACCATAGTGAGCCCGCAACTCACCGTCGATCCGCTCGACCAGCAGGCCCTTCGCCGGGCCGAGGCGGCCGGAGTCACGGTCGTCATCTGCACCGGTCGCCCCTTTCCGGGGGCCATGATCTGGGTTACGCGACTGGAACTGAAGGGCCCTCTGATCTGCTATCAGGGCGCCCAGGTGCGCCTGCCGGACGGTTCCGCATTGCTCGACAGTGGGGTGCGCAAGGAGGTCGCGATCGAACTCATCCGCTTTTGCCGGGAGCGGGATCTGCACGTCCAGGCCTACCGCGACGACCGCCTGCTCATCGAGCGCGATCGACCGGAGGCACGCGCGTACGCCGCCCACGCCCAGATGGAGATCAACCTGGTGCCCGACCTGGAGGAGGCGATGGGGCCAACCACGCCCAAGCTGGTGATAGTGGCCGGGCGCGAGCGGATCGAGGAGCTCCTGCCCGAGGTTCGCTCCCGCTGGGCCAGCCGCCTCAACGCGGCCACCTCCATGCCGACCTACCTGGAGATGACCGGGCCACGCGCTGACAAGCGCTCGGCGCTGCGCTTTCTGGCCCGCCGGCTGGGAATCCCGCAGGGCCAGGTGGCAGCCGCCGGGGATGGCCGCAACGATGAACCGATGATCTCCTGGGCGGGGCGTGGTTTTGCCGTCGCGGGCGCCGCCCCGGAGGTCATCGCCGCCGCCCGGGGCCGGATCATAGCCCCGCCCGGCGGAGGCGGAATCTCGCAACTCGTGGACGGGTTGTTGTAGGCGTGAAGACCTTGCTGTTGGTTCACGCCCACCCCGACGACGAATCGATCGCCACCGGCGGCGTGATGCTCCGCGCCAAGCGCGACGGCCACCGCGTGGTCCTGGTCACCTGCACGCGCGGCGAGGAGGGTCAGATCCTCAATCTGCCTGAGGGCGAGGCGCTGCGTGATCGCCTGGGCCAGATCAGGACGGAAGAACTGCGGCGGGCCGGCGAGGTGCTGGGAATCGATCGCCAGGTCTTCCTGGGATTTCGCGATTCGGGCATGGCGGGGACGGTCTCCAACCAGCATCCGGAGAGCTTTCATCAAGCCCCCCTGGCGGCGGCAGCTGAGCAGTTGGCGGTCATTCTGCGCGAGGAGCAGCCGACGGTGGTGGTGACCTATACAGCCGATGGCACCTACGGGCATCCCGATCACATCAAAGCTCATCAGACCACCCTCGCCGCGCTCCAACTGATGGCCGCCGAGGGATACCGGCCCGATCGCTTGTTCCTCCACGCCATCCCCAGGAGTTTCATCACCGAGATGGGTCGTCAGGCGCAGCTGATGGGGGTGGAGATTCCCGCCGACATGACCCCCAATGGGGTTCCGGATTCCGAGGTGACGACGGTCGTCGACGTGCGCGAATTCACCGCTCGCAAGCTGGAGGCGTTCCGGGCTCACGTCAGCCAAAACGATCCCAACTCGCCGTTCCAGGGCCTGGCCGACCAGATCCGGGAGTCGGAGATGGTGGAGTCCGCATTTGGCATCGAGTCCTTTGTGCTCGCCTCGCATCAGGGCGCGACGCCCAGCCGGGACGATCTCTTCGGCGGCTTGGAAGACTGATGGAGGTGGTGCGGATCACGCCCCGGGGCTATTGCCACGGTGTGGTCGATGCCTTCAGGATCGCGAACAAGGTCCGGCGGGAGACCGATGGTCCAGTTCACATGCTGGGCCATCTGGTGCACAACACCCACGCTACCGATGCCCTTCAGGAGCAGGGCATCAGCTTGGTCGACCCCCCCGAGCGCCTGGCCGGCCTGGAGTTGATCGGTTCGGGGACCGTCATCTTCACCGCCCACGGAGTTTCGCCCCAGGTCAAAGCGCGTGCCGCCGAGTTGGGCCTCACCGCCGTCGACGCCACCTGTTCCGATGTGATTCGCACCCACGACCTGGTGCGCGACCTTGCCAACCGCGGCTACGACGTGATCTACGTTGGTCGGCGCGGCCATCCTGAGCCGGAGGGGGTGCTGGGGGAGGCGCCGGGGCGCGTCCATCTGGTCCAGGATCCCGACGATCTGGCCCACCTGGAGTTGCGCGGTGAGAAGGTGGCCGTGACCTGCCAGACCACGCTCTCGATCTGGGACACCGAGGCCATGATCGAGGCGGTGAGGGAACGCTGGCCCAGCGCCGAGGTGCACAACGAGATTTGCCGCGCCACCCAGGACCGCCAGGAGGCGGCCGTGGAGGCGGCTCGGGGAGTCGACCTGGTGATCGTCGTGGGCAGTCCGCGATCGTCCAATTCCCAGCGATTGGTGGAGGTGGTCAGAAAATTGGTGGGTAAGCCCGCCCACCTTGTCGACGACCTCAACGAACTCGACCTGCGATGGTTTGAGGGGGTGAAGCGGGTGGGGGTGACGAGCGGGGCCTCCACTCCGAGCCAGTTGACCAGGCGAGTCATCGAACACCTGGAGGGGCTTGAGCTCGCCGGCGTCGGCATGCCGCCCGATACCCCGAAGCCGGAGCAGCAGTAGCAGTAGCCTCTGGCCCGGCCGCACTGACACACGCCCCCGGACCCAATCGTGGGTCGGCGTCAGACACCCGAGTTGAATTTGCGCGCTCTCCCTGCCGCCGACGCGGTCTGGACCCCTACTCCCGAACCGAGTTGGCTCAGGCGGCTACGATCCGCCCCGCAGGCGTCTCAACACCCTGGACAGGTTTCGGACTCCCTCCGGCGGGCCGCCTGCGTCGCGGCCCTCGAATTCGGCGGACTGCCCCGGTTCGGGGGCGGATGAATCGGGCGCCAGGGTGCTTGGGCTAGGAGACGCCTCCAAAGCTGGCATCGAGGGAACTTGGTCGTGGTACCCAATCGAGGCTTCGATCTCCGGCTCGCCCCCGGTGGCGCCGGTGCGCTGGCGTCCGCCCCGCCGGCGCCGGCGCCGGGGCGCCGGACTGAGGGGGTCGGCCTTGGAGTCGGAGACGGCCTCGGCGTCCAGGTCGCCCGCATCGTTGGTGGTGGCCTGGGCCTCGGGCACCTCCAAGGACTCGGCCCGATCCGGCCCGCGTCCCCGCCCGCCGCGTCGCCGCCGCCGTGCGGGACGCTCCGGTGGTGAGATTTCCTCTCCGACCGGGGCCCGGTAGGAGGAGCGTTCGACCAGACGGACGACGTCGCCCTCGGCCACCACGATCCCGAGTTGGTTCTCCACCGTCACCTGCCATCCGACGAGCCCCACACGGGCGTCGTCGATGTCACGCTTCCGGTTCAGGCGCCAGCGGCAGGAGAGCGAATCTCCGGGTCTGACCGGCGCCAGATACTTCCACGACGATTCGAGCATGGCAGCGGTGGCCGGCAGGCCGGCATCCATCGATCCCAATCCCAGCGCCACCGCGCTGATCAGCACCCCTGGAACCACGACCCCGCCCAGACTGGAGTTGCGGGCGAACTCGAGGTCACTGTGGGTGGGGGCAAAGTCGCCGGCCAATCCCGCATAGCCGGCGATGTCGGCGTCGGTCATGGTGCGGCGCCTGGTCACCCACTCGCCTCCCAGGGGAAGGTCTTCGAAGAAGAGGATTAGCGGCTATCTCCCTTGATTGACAGAGCGTTGCGAGTATAGCCCCCCTGTCATCCGTGCCCGCCCGGCGGCCGCGCCGGACATAGCATGGTGACGATGGGCGGACACTTCTGTCTTCACTGCGGTACCGCGATGACGACGCAACTGATCGAGGATCGCGAACTCGAGGTCTGCCCCGACTGCGGCTTCGTCCACTGGCGGGACCCCAAGGTGGTGACCATGGTGGTGGTCGAGGATGCCCAGGGCGGGGTGGTGGTGGGCCGCCGCGCGACCACCCCCGGATACGGTCTCTGGTGCTTGCCGGGGGGCTACGTCAATGACGACGAGCATCCGGCGCTGGCCGCCCGCCGCGAGTGCCGGGAGGAGATACTGGCCGAGGTGGAAATCACCGGCCTCATCGACATCTACCACATCCCCACCCAGTCCGACCAATCAAATCCGGCGATGCTCGCCCTGGCCTATTCGGGGCGCCTGTTGGCGGCAGACTTTGGGGCCGGGCCGGAGATGTTGGAGGTGCGATCATTTGCTCCCTCAACCCTGCCCGAGCTGGTCTTTTGGAGCCATGCCCAGGCCCTCCGAGACTGGCTCTCACACCCCAAAGCAAACAATTTGGAGAGAACATGAACTGGGTCAAGACGTTCTTTTGGATGACCGTGATGACCATCCTGCTGATCCTCGCCGGGCGGCTTCTGTTCGGCCCGGCCGGGCTGGTTGTGGCCGTGATCGTGGCCCTGGCCATGAACGGCAGCGCGTATTTCTTCGGCGACAAGCTGGCGCTGGCCACGGCCCACGCCCAGGAGGTGGATCCGACCCAGGCACCCATGCTGCACCGGCTGGCGGATCGTTTGGCCTCCGAATACAAGGTCACCAAGCCTCGCGTCCTGGTCAGCCCCGACCCCAATCCCAACGCCTTCGCCACCGGCCGCAACCCCCACCATGCCTCCATCTGCGTCAACCAGGGGCTGCTTCAGATCCTCGACGAAGAGGAGGTCTTCGGGGTCCTGGCGCACGAGTTCGCTCACGTGCGCAACCGCGACATCCTCATCAGTTCGGTGGTGGCGGTCATGGCCGGAGCGATCACGCTCATCGCCAATATCGCTCAGTGGGGGATGCTGTTTGGCGGCTTTGGCGGGCGCGACGATCGCGATCGGGGGATGCTCGGGGGCCTGCTCCTGGTCATCGTGGCCCCCATCGCTGCCCTCCTGGTGCAGCTCGCCATCTCTCGATCCCGTGAATACGAAGCCGACCACACCGGCGCCGAGATTTCCGGTCAACCACTGGCCCTGGCCTCGGCGCTGAGGAAGCTGCAGCGGGGATCTCAGGCGGTTCCCTCACCCGTGGCGCAGCCGGCCTTCGCCCACCTCTACATCGTCAATCCCCTGGCGGGCGGCAACCTTTCCGGGCTCTTCTCCACCCATCCTCCGCTCGAGGACCGGATCCGGCGGCTTGAGGCCATGGCTCACCGCTCCTGACCAGACTCCGCCGGCCATGGCTGATCGGGCCCGGGGCGAAGGTGGACCACATCGCCGCTCCAGACCCGCTGTCCGGCGACCAGGAGGGCACCGTCTGAGTCCACGTCCTGGGCCAGACCCTCGCGCATTCCGAGCCGGCCCAGGTCGACCCTGACCCACTGTCCGAGCGTGATAGAGATGGCCCTCCAGGCCTCCAGCACCAGCTCTGGCCGTGACTCCAACCAGCGTTCCAACTCCCCCCCCAGGCGTTCCAGCAGTTGATCGCGGCCGAGCGGGAGCATGGCGCCCCCGGGAGGCGCCCAAGTGAGGTTGATGCCGATCCCGACCAGGCATCGATTCTGGTCCGATTCGACCAGGATGCCGCCCAGCTTGCCCCCCTCCAGGATCAGGTCGTTGGGCCACTTGAGTCGGACTAGAGGAGAGGTCGCTGCCGCAGCCGCGACCCCGGCGGCGAGGCTGGCGAGGGGGTGGTGGGGGAGAACGAAGGAAGCCAGCAGGGCGGACCCCGGAGGTGCTTCCCAGCGGCGGTCCAACCTTCCCCGGCCGGCCACCTGGTGGTCGCTGACCACCGCCGAGCCCAGCGGCAGGTGGCGGGCGACGTCCTGGGTCGAGGTGGTGGTCGATAGCCTTAGGATGTCCACCGCTGCGCTCTAAGCTTAGGCTTCGATGGCGGGTACCTCTTGGGATCGAACAGGTCGGATGGAGGCGGCGTTTTCGGTAGTCGAGGCCGCCATCCGAAGAACCGCCGCCGCCCACAACGCCAACCTGATGGAGTACTTCCGAGATGATCCGGTGTGGAGAATCGAGCCCCGCCCCGGTGTGACCAGGGATGCGGTCGACGTGTCCTGGTCGGAGGAACGGCCCGAGACCTACCAGGTCAGCGCAATCTGGTGGGAGGGCGCGGTGGTGCGCAGGGTCGAAGTCGGCGAGTTCGGCCGGGAGCAGTCGCTGGAGGAGCTTGCTCGCCTGCTGGAGTCGGCTCTGGCAATGCTGCCCGAGGCGGATCAATGAAAATTCACCGCGCCGCCACCCTGGTGCTGATGATGATCTTCTCGCTCCTCATGCTGGGCGTAATGGCCTTCTACGGTTTCAGCACCTTCAACCACGGCAGCCTGGTCGCGCTGCTGACGGTGCTGGTGGTGGCCGCGATTGCGGGAGTGGCGTTCAGCTGGCGCCAATACTTCCCGCGTCGGCGCTGATGCCCCGTCCGGAAATCTGGGCGGTGGTTCTGATCAAGGATTTCGAGAGCGCCAAGCAGAGGTTGAGCACCGCTCTCAGTCCCCTTGAGAGACGCCAGTTGGCGGTCGAGAACGCGCGCCGGGCCCTGCTCGCCGCCGCCGCCGCCGCCGATCACGCGCTGGCCGTGTGCGGATCTCCCGAGGCGGCCGAATTGTCCCGCTCGCTGGGCATCGATACGCTTTTGGAGGAGCGCCCCGACGGCCAGAACGGTGCCGCCGAGAGGGGATTGAGCCACTGCCTGGACCAGGGCGCAGACGCGGTCATGGTCATCTCCAGCGACCTTCCCCTGATCGACGCCGCGGCCGTGTCCGAGTTCCTGGCCGAGTTCGAACCAGCCGCCGCCCCGCTGGTGCTGGTGGCCCCGGCCCTCGGGCGCGGGGGAACCAACGCCATCCTCCTCGCGCCTCCCGGCTGCGTGGGCATGCACTTCGGAGACGACTCGCTGTCCAAGTTCGAGGCCGATGCTCGATCTCGCGGAGTGGGCTTTCGACGGCTGCAATCGGAGCGCCTGGAACTGGATCTCGACGAGCCCTCCGACCTCGAGACGCTGGCCGCACGTTGAGCGGATTTCAGGTGTTCGGAGTCGAGGGGATGCCTGAGGTGGGGCGCGGCGACGATCTGGGCCAACTCATCGTCGATCGCTTCCAGGTCGAGCAGGGCGACGTGGTGGTGGTGGCGCAGAAGGTGGTCTCCAAGTCCGAGGGCATGGTGTGCCAGCTGGACGGGGTGACGCCCAGCCGGCGGGCACGAGAGTACGCGGCGCGGCTTCCCGGGGCGGATGCTCGGTTGATCCAGCTGATTCTTGACCAGAGCCGCCGCGTGGTGCGTTCGGAACGCGTCCTGATCGTCGAGACGATCCATGGCTTCGTCTGCGCCAACGCGGGCATCGACCATTCCAACGTGCCCGGCCAGGACTCGGTGACGCTGCTGCCCCAGGACTCCGACGAGAGCGCGGCGCGGCTGCGCAGCAACCTGCTCCGGCGGAGTGGGAAGGAGGTGGCGGTGATCGTCAGCGACACCTTCGGGCGGCCCTGGCGGAACGGGGTCGTCAATGTTGCGCTGGGCGTGGCCGGGATGCCGGCGGTGATCGACTACCGGGGCCGCCCGGACGACTTTGGTCGGCGCCTGGAGGCGACCGTCATCGGCATCGCCGACGAATTGGCGGCGGCGGCGGAGCTGGCGATGGCCAAGACGGACCGGACTCCGGTGGTGGTGGTACGGGGATTCTCGGCGCTGGGGGATCACGGACGGGGGGCCGAACTGATCCGCCCAGCCGAACTGGATCTCTTCCGCTGATCGAGCCCAGGCCATGGCCGCCGAACCGGGACCAGGACCGATGACGCAGCCGCGGCGGGATCGGCGAGTCGTTCTGCTGGCGGGCGGCACGGGCGGGGCCAAACTGGCCGTGGGGCTGCAGGATCGCCTCCTCCCCGGGGCCCTCAGCGTCGTCACCAATCCCGGCGACGACGACGATTTCTGGGGGCTCCGGATCTGTCCCGACCTGGACGCGGTCCTCTTTCGACTGGCCGGAATCTTCAACCAGGAGGCGGGCTACGGGGTGGCGGGAGAAACCTTCGCCGCCCACGGCATGATGCACCGCCTGGGCGAGCCGGACTGGTTCTGGCTCGGCGACCAGGACCTGGCCATCCACATCCTGCGCACGCGCCTGCTGCGCGAGGGGCTGCCCCTCACCGAGGTGGCCCTGGAGTTGGGACGGCGCCTTCGAATCCCAGGAGCCGTCATTCCGGTAACAGACGACGTGGTCCGAACCTTCTTCTCGACCGCCCACGGTCGACTCGGCTTTCAGGAATACTTCGTGCGCGAAAAGTTGGGTCCCAAGCTACTCGGCATCGAGTTCGAGGGACTGGAGAAGGCGCGGGCCTCGGCGGCGGCGCTGGAATGCCTGGCGCAAGCCCAGCTGACGGTGATCGGACCTTCGAATCCCCTCATCTCGATCGCTCCCATGATCTCGTTGTTGAGGCCCCACCTCGATCCCAACTCGACCCTGGCCGTATCCCCCATCGTCGGCGGGCGCTCGCTCAAGGGTCCGACCGTGGACATGATGATCGCCCTGGGCCTGAATCCGACCGCGACCGGCGTGGCCACGGAATATCGTGACCTGGCCCGGTGGTTTGTGCTTGACAGGGTCGATGCCGCCGAGGCGCCGGCCATCGAGGCACTCGGATTCCAGGTCCTGCTGGCCGACACCGTCATGGAGGATGGGGCGTCCTCGGGGCGTCTGGCAGAGCAGATTCTGAGGAACTTTTAAGGTCATGAGCGACGCAGCGAAGCTGGCTCGTTCGCGGGATCCCGAGATCCTGGCGCGCCTTCTGGATCCCAGCCGCCAGGACCTGACGCCCCTGCTGGCAGCCGCCCAAGAGGTTCGAAGGGAGGGTCACGGGGACCGCGTCACCTACTCTCCCAAGGTCTTTCTCCCCCTCACTCAGCTCTGCCGCGACAACTGCGGGTACTGCACGTTTTCAAAGCCTCCCCGTGCCGGCGCTCGCGCCTACATGACCGCAGACGAGGTGGTGGGAATGGCGCGGGCGGCGGCCCTGGCGGGGTGCAGAGAGGCGCTCTTCACGCTCGGCGACAAGCCCGAACGCCGCTACAAAGTTGCCCGCACCGAGCTTGCGGAGATGGGGTTTGAGAGCACGGTTGACTATCTCATCCACGTCGCCGGGCGGGTGCTGAATGAGACTGGACTGATTCCTCACGTGAATCCGGGCGTGGTCGACCGGGACGAGATGGCCCGCCTTCGACCGATCAGTGCTAGCGGGGGCCTGATGCTGGAGCAGGCCTCAACCCGCCTTCTGCAGGCGGGTGAGGCGCATTGGGCCAGCCCCGACAAGCAACCCGAGCGCCGGCTCGGGGTGATCCGCCTGGCGGGCGAGCTGAACGTGCCCTTCACCACCGGGATCCTGATCGGCATCGGCGAGACGCTCTCGGAGCGGGGCCAGACCCTGGCGACGCTGGCCGGCTTGGCCGATTCAGATCACGTTCAAGAGCTCATCGTGCAGAATTTTCGGGCCAAGCCCGGCACCGCCATGGCGACCGCGCCCGAGCCCGACCTCGAGGAATTGCTTCGGGCCATCGCGGTCCTGCGTCTGGCCTGCGAGCCCACGGTCAACATTCAGGCCCCCCCCAACCTCAGCCCCACCGGCGAGCTGGAGGCGCTATTGGGGGCCGGTATCAACGACTTCGGGGGTGTCTCCCCGCTGACCATGGACTACGTCAATCCGGAGGCGCCCTGGCCCGGGTTGGGCGTGCTCGAAACCGCCACCCGCCGCGCGGGATGTCAGCTCGCCGCCCGACTCTGCGTCTATCCGGAGTACGTGAGCGATTTCGCGCGGGCCCAGCGGTGGCTCGATCCAGCCCTCCTCCGGGTTGTCCTGGCAGCTGCCGACGGTGAGGGGCTGGTGCGCGACGAGCGCTGGTGGCCGGCAGCCGCGATGGCGGTACCGGCGAGCTTCGTCAAGGCGTCGGTGAGGGCGACCACGGCATCGACCTTGAGCCGGGTCGAGCAGGGCATGGAACTGGAGGAAGGTGAGATCGAAATTCTCTTCCGGGCGCGGGGGGAGGAGGTCGGGGCCATCGCCGACCTCGCCGACCAGGTCCGCCGGGAGGTGAACGGAGACGTCGTCACCTACGTCATCACGCGCAACATCAACTACACCAACATCTGCTACTTCCGGTGCCAGTTCTGCGCCTTCAGCAAGGGCAAGATGTCGGAGAATCTGCGCGGCGCGCCCGAGCTGCTCTCGGTTCGCGAGGTCGTCGACCGATGCCACGAGGCGGTGGCCAGGGGAGCCACCGAGGTCTGCATGCAGGGCGGCATCCATCCCAGCTTCACCGGCGACTTCTATGTCGAACTGCTCTCGGCCATCAAGCAGGAACTCCCCACGCTCCACATCCACGCCTACTCGCCGCTGGAGGTCTTCCAGGGCGCACAGACCGCAGGGCGCACCGTCTCCGACCAGCTTCGCCTGCTCAAGGCGGCCGGGCTGGGAACCCTGCCGGGAACAGCGGCGGAGATCCTGGACGATCGTATTCGACGCTGGCTGTGCCCGGACAAGGTCAATACCGAGCAGTGGTCCGAGGTGATCATGGAGGCCCATCGGCAGGGGTTGAAAACCACCTCCACCATCATGTTCGGCTCCATCGAGGGCCCGGAGAACTGGGCCCGACACCTGTGCGTGCTGCGTGATATTCAGCGCCAGACGGGTGGATTCACCGAGTTCGTGCCGCTGCCCTTCGTGCACATGGAGGCGCCCATGTTCCGAAAGGGTCGAGCCCGGCGCGGTCCGACCTGGGAGGAGGTGGTCAAAATGCACGCCGTCGGTCGGCTGGCGCTGCGCGGCCACATCGACAACATCCAGGCGAGCTGGGTCAAGTGCGGCCTGGACGGTTGCGCGTCGCTGCTCTCGATGGGCGTCAACGACATGGGCGGGACTCTGATGAACGAATCCATCTCGCGTGCCGCGGGCGCCAGCCACGGTCAGGAGGTCACTCCCGAACAGATGCGGGCCACGATCCGGGGAGTGGGAAGGATTCCCGCCCAGCGTCTGACGGATTATCGGATCCGGCAGCGATTCGACGCCCTGGACACCAGCCTCGTCTGATCGGGTTGCCGGGCGGCGGCACCCGGATCGGAGTGGTGCTTGCCCTCAGAGCCGGCTCTGGTGGCTCATTCGAGACCCCAGGAGACGATGCGGTCGGGGTGGATGCGAATGATCGGCTGCCCACCCGCCAGGGCTTCGGCGCGGCCGCGGATCTCGATGCCTCGGGGCTGCCAGGGTGGCAGCACGTCGTCGATTACGATGGCGGCGCGGCCGGAGCGGGCAACGTCGCGGTACTTCTTGGTCGCCGTCAGGTCGCGACCGCCGACATCGACGACTCCGAGTTCGGCGTTGTAGCTCCATCCCACCGGGACCACGTGCGGCGTACCGTCGGCCCCCACCGTGGCCAGCCTCGCCAGGTGGCGTTCGCCGCCCAAATAAGCCAGCTCCGCAGCTGTGAATGGGCCCATCTTCGCGTCTCCGCGAGCCGCGCTGACGGCGGCGTCGTCCCGCCTCCCTCCCTGGCCCCGAGTCGTCCCTGGCACTTCTTTAAATTTGATCCCCAGACCGAGTTTGAGAGCGCACCAGGCCGTCTGATCCCGCCCCAATTTGAATGACCATAGCACGTAACTGGACGGGGTTCTGACCAGGCGCAGGTGGTCGTCAAACTTTCCTGCGCTGCGCAACCATCGTCCCTCCTCGGGGCTCGCGCTACTCTCTCCACGGCGCCAGCCTCGGGGCGCCGAAAGCGGCGCTTCGAGTCCTAGACCAGAGGGTCCGTGGAAGGCTGCCAGCCAAGCTCCCGTGGCTGGTGTCCGCCTAGATCGAGAATGTCCTTGAGCCCGACCCGAACGCGGCCACCGTCGACCAGGATCGGCCGGCGCAACAGCCTCGGCTCGGTCAGGACCAGCTCCAGCAATTTCTCGTCGGCGGCCTCCGTGGGCGCCAGTTGGAGTCTTTTGAACGATGGCGAGCGAAACGAGAAGATGTTGCGCATGCCTCCGCTGAGGCGCGCCAATTCCATCAGTTCGGCCCGCGTCAGAGGATGGGCGAAAAAGTCGCGCTCCTCGTGGTCAACCTCGGCCAGGTGACGGCGGGCGCTCTGGCAGGCACTGCACGAAGACCAGTGGTAGAGCAGCATCTGGGCCTACTCTATGCCTCTGATTCACCGACTGGCCGGCTTCTTGGGGTTGTTCGTTGCGCTCTTGCTGCTGCTGGCCCTGCGCGTGGCCGATGCCCCTACCGGCGCCGGGTTGAGGGCCGCGTTGGCGCCGAGCGCGCAGCGTTCGGCGTTGCTCGCAGCGGAGGGCCGGGGTCTGCTTCGAATCAGTCCGTTGGGGGCGGTGGCCAGGGTCGGCCGGCTGCCGGCGGGGAGACCGCTTGACCTGGCCAGTTCAGGGCCGCTGGTTTTACTGGGAACCGACCAGGGGCTCCAACTCTCGGTCGATTCGGGCCACACCTGGCGGCGGGTGCGAGAGGGTCAGTTCATGGCCGTCGCGGCGGCCGGGGCCCAGCTCTGGGCGGGTCAATGGGGAGGGGCCCTCTGGCACAGCCGGGACGGCGGTCGCTCATGGTCGGTCGACAGCTTCCCGGAGGCCAAGCCCGAGTTCGAGTCGATCGCGGCCGACGCGCAGGGAGGAGCCGCCGCCGGCACTCTCTTGGGCCTCTACCAGCGGGTGGGATCGAACTGGCATCGGGTGTCGTCGGTCGGCGATCGCGTCACGGCCGTATCGACCCGAACCGGCGGCTTTGAGGCGGCCGACTGGCGAGGCCGGATCTGGCGCTCGAGGGGGGGTGATTGGCGGCTCTGGAACACCGTCCACGCAGGTGTATGGGCGGTTACTCAGGACGCGATGGGCACGACCTCGGGCCTGGTGGTGAACGGTCATTCGGTGCCGGCTCTGGGCGGCCACGAGGTGACCTCTCTGGTCCGGTCAGGCGGGGCTCTTTTCGCCTTCGCGGCCCCCAATCGGGTCTTCGCCTCGACCGATTCTGGCGGCCATTGGCGCCTGGTCTTTGAAGGCCAGGCTGCCTAAGCCAAGGCCCAGCAATACAACCGTGATGGTGATGTAGTTGGGAGCCAGGGTCCGCCCGAAGCAGAACAGGATCGCCGCCACCGCGCCCGTGCAGAGCCAGTAGGCGGACGGTGCCGCGGTCCGCTTCCGGAAGCGAAGCCAGCAAAATCCAAGCCACGCCGCCAGGGCGGGAATCTGAATCAGGGCCGCGGGATATGCGTCCCAGCGGCTCGGAATCAGCCCCGCCTTCAAGAGCAGGCCGGGCAGGCCCAGCCCGCGAATGGGAAAGGAAGCGGTCCCCGATCCGTAGAAGTAGGCGGCGGTGTCGGTCAGCATCCCGGCTGGATTGGAGAGGAAGAATGGCAACACCGTCACTCCCAGGCTGAGAGCCATTCCGGCCACAAGACTACGGCGGCCGGAGAAGGCGATCAGGGCCACGGGAACGAAAACCACCGCCGTCTGCTTCAGGGCCAGCGCCACACCCAGCAGGAGGCCGGCGCGAAAGGCGTTGCTACGCAACAAGAAGCCCACCGCTGTCAGCGCTGCCGCCATGAAGAGGAGGTCGTTGAAGAGGTTCAGATAGTCGATCAGCAGAAGTGGGTTGAGTGCCGCCACCATCAATCCCACCCGGCCCGCCGCAAAGTGAGCGGCGGCCGCCAGCAAGAGTGCCGCGGGAGGCCAGAGCCAGGCGTAGTCCAACCCTGTGGCAGCAAAGGGCACAGCCAAGAGGATGGGGCCGGGGGGGTATGGGTAGTGGGCAAAAATGGGGTTGACCGGGAACTCGACCGCCACCGGAAATAGGGAGCGCAGGTCGGCCACGTTGATGTAGTCGTGGCCGTAGGGTGAATGTCCAGACAGCAGACGCTGGGCCGCAGCCTGGGTGGCGGTGAGCGCGTCATCAACGGCGGCGTGGGCGGGACGCAGGAGAATCAGCACCGACTCCGGAGTAACGAAGAGCAGCACCACCAGCACGTAAAGGGCGGCTAGCCGGCCCGTGCGCAGATACCACCCGGTGGCTGCCGCGCTGAGCACCACGACCGCCACCAGCGCCCGGTTCTGCCCCGCCAGATTGAGCACCACGGTGTCCAGTCCTAAATTCACGACCAGCAGGGCGAGCAATAGATCCGGGGGTCGAATGCCTTTCATGGAACGCCGATATGATGGCCCTCAATGACCTTCGACGAGGTGGTTAAGGGTTTGCGCGCCGCCAACTATGAGCTTCAGACGGAGGGACGCCTGGTCCGTGCCGGCCTCAAAACGGAGTCCGAATCGGCTGCCATCGTGGAGCGCTGGGCGAGGTTTTTCAGCGACGAAGCGCTGCAGGCGGCGGAGGGTCCCGGGGAGCCGCGGAAGCGGGTTCGCCACGCCATTCAGCAGGGCATGATCGATCGACGAACCGCTGTTCAAAACGACCGGTTGGAGACGCGATATTCGACCGCCACGGTGACCGTGGAGGGTGACCAGATTCCCTTTTACGGCGCCCTGGCTTCGCTGGCCCGCCTGCCGCAGGCATCGCGGCGTGAGGCAGTCGGGCTCGCGGTGGCGGAGCTGGAGGACAGCCTTGAGGCCGACCTGGCCAGCCTGACGGCCACCACCCTCGAGGTGATCAGGGGTTTTGGCTTTGATTCGTACATCGCCTTCTGGTCCGATCAGAAGGAGGTTGATTACGCCGCCCTGCGGGCCGAGGTCAACGCCGTCGCGACCTCCGCTCGCGACCTCTATCAATCATGGATGGAGCCGCAGTTACAGGCCTTCGGGTGTGAATTCGGGAACTGCCCGCAGTGGCATCTGAGCTATCTTCGAGCTCTTCCGCAGCACGATGCCGCCTTCGCGCCGCCCGGATTCGAGCCCGCAATGCGGCGGACCGCTGACCGATTGGAGCTGCCTCTGTTCAGCTCTGAGTCGATCCACATCGATCTTGCTGATCGGCCCTCCAAGAACCCGAGGGCGTCAGTCTGGGTACCCGATGCCGGGATCGAGGTGCACCTGCTGACGCGGCCCACCGGTGGCAGTTCGGATTACGCCGCGTTTCTGCACGAGGCCGGGCACGCTCTGCACTTTGGACTGAGCGATCCGACCATTGGTTGGCCGCTGTGCAACCTCGGACGCTCGATGGCCTATCCCGAGCTCTGGTCGTACCTGTTTGAGCGCATCGGACACGATCCGGCTTGGATTGCCGACGCGACCGGGGCCAGTGCGCCCCAGGCTGAGTTGATATGCGCCGACCTCACGGGAGCGGACCTGATGCTCTTCAGTCGCTATGTGGGCAAGCTCAATTACGAACTCGACCTCTACGCGGGCGATCCGCTCGACCCGGCCCGGGGGCGGTCGCTGTATCAGGGTCGACTGTCATCGTGGACCGGCTTCGACTACGATCCACGGCCCTGGCAGTTCGATCGAGACCCAGGTTTCTACTCCGCCGATTACCTTCGAGCCTGGCTGGCCGAGGCGTCGGTGGAAGCCGGATTGCGAGGCCTGTTCGGCGAGCACTGGTGGAGCAACCGTGATGCCGGGGAATGGCTTCGTGAGAAGTGGCGGGAGGGATGGATCCCGGAGGCTGAAGATGTGGTCGCGAGCGTCGGGGGGACGCCATGGTCGGGAGCGGAGCTGCTACAGAACTTTGAGGCGCGTCTGGCTCGACGGTGACGACACCGCCCGCTGTGGGTTAGCTGCCCAGGTTGCTGAGCATTAGGACGATACCGAGCAGGACGGCGATCAGAGCCACCACCAGCGCGCTGTATGCGAGCAGGCTCTGCCCCAGGCCTTCCCCGATTTCATCATCTGGATTTGCACTCGGTTCCAATCCACCCAGTTCGGCAGCCCGTTCCGGACCCACCAGCGTGCGGGCGCCGGAGCGGCGGTCGACGACCGACCAAGCTCCCGCGGGCTCCGGCGTCGGCAGATCAACTCCCGGAGGCTGGTCTCGATCCTCCCTCGACGGGGTCCCGCTCGCCCGCTGATCGCTTGACTCGCCACCCGCCTCAGGATCTACCCGCGCCGTCCAGGTCGGTGGCGCGCTGGCGCTGAGGGCGGGGACGGGCAGGGTCGGTGGAGTTGCGGGGGCGGCCCCAATCCAAGTCTCCGCATCCGGAGCGGCGGGGCTGGGCCCGGTTGGCGTCGCCTCCGTAGGGGCGTCGTCGTCACCGCTGGCGGGGGCAACCACAGGCTCCGGGGACAGGGATCCCCGTGAGGTCGGCATCTCCTCCACTCGGGGAGCGCCTTCAAAAGTATCGGCGGCGATGACAGGTTCGGAAGGTGGCGTGGGGAATTCCGGCCAGGTCGGCGTCTCTTCGATTTGGGGGGCGGCTTCAGGGGTATCGGCACCGACGACAGGTTCCGAAGGTGGCGGGGGGAAGCCCGGCCAGGTCGGCGTCTCCTCCACTTGGGGAGCGGCTTCAAGAGTATCGGCGGGGCCGAAAGGTTCGGATGGTGGCGATGGGAATTCGGGCCAACTCGGCGTCCTCTCCAATTGGGGGGCAGCTGCGATGATGTCGGCCGGGGCCGGCGTGGCTTCTTCCGCAACTTCCGGGAGCGAGCCCGGCTGGCTGGCCGGTGGCGCCAGCGGGAACTCCCCTTGGCCCGGTTCCGGCATCGACTCGAGGGGCATCGGGGCAGGCTCCGCCGAACCGGTGAGGACGGAGGCCGGGGCAGCTCCCCCGGCCTCCTTTGCTGGGGAGTCCTCTCCCGCCGGCAGGACCGATTCATCCCAAGCCTGCCCCACCGGCCGGGCCGGAAGCTCCTCTGCGCTACGGGGCCGCATCGCCCGTCGCCGCCGCTCGGTCACACGGCGCTCGAGGTCGGCTCGTCGGCGGGCGTAGAGGGACTTCCTGGCCATGGCCCTGGTGCGCAGCAGCACGAACACCGAGAAGACGCCCAGAAGCGCAACCAGTGGACCGACCAGCAGCGCCATCGGGGGATTATCGTCCCAAAGGTGGCTCCGCCGATCATGTGGGAGAATCCCCTCGATGGGGTTATTCGAAAAGATCGACGAGGATCTGCGCTCCGCCCGCATGCGGCGAGATGAGATTGGTGTGACCACCCTCGGGCTGCTGAAGAGCGAGGTCGTGACGGCCGGCAAAGAGCGAGGCGCCGACCCGACCGGAGGCGATGAGCTGGTGGTCCGAATCGTGCGCAAGGAGGTGAAGAAGCGTGAGGAGGCGGCCGACGCCTTCACCCAGGCTGGTCGACCGGGGTCGGCGGACAAGGAGATGGAAGAGGCTCGGATCCTTCGCGGGTACCTGCCGCCGGCAGCCTCTGAGGAGGACGTCGAGGTGGCCGTGCGGTCGGCGATCAGTGAGTTGGGAGCGCGCTCGGATTTTGGCGCCGTGATGAAATTGGCCACCGCTGCGATGGGTGGACGGGCCTCGGGAGGAGAGATAGCGCGCGTCGCCAAGAGGATTCTTGGCTGAGAAGAGGGGGCCCTCCCTCCCGCGCCTTCCGAGGGGCGCGGCTCGGCGTGCCGATCTGACCACCGTCCGTCTCGCGGAGGTCTATCCGGCCGCCTGTGAATTGGTCCACGCCAACGCCTTTGAACTGACGATCGCCACCATTCTTTCGGCCCAAGCCACCGATCGGAGCGTCAATGCGGTGACGCCGATCCTCTTCGCCAAATACCCGACCGCCCCTGACCTGGCTGTGGCTGATCCCTCCGAGGTCGAGGTCATGATCAAGCCGACGGGGTTCTTCCACGCCAAAACGCGCTCGATCATCGCCTGTGCGGCGGCGTTGGTAGAACGCCACCAGGGCCAGGTACCGCCACGCATGGATGATTTGGTCAAACTTCCGGGCGTCGGCCGCAAGACAGCCAATGTCATCTTGGGGGTGGGTTTCGGCATCCCCGGGCTACCCGTTGACACGCACGTCACCCGCGTCTCCAACCGCTTGGGGTTGGTGCAGACTCAAGATCCGGTCAAGATCGAGTCCCTGCTCTGCAAAATCGTGCCCAGGGAACAGTGGACCGACTTCTCGTTGCGCCTGATCCTCCACGGCCGGCGCCTATGCGAAGCGCGCCGCCCGCGCTGCGCGGAGTGCGTCCTCAACGATTTCTGTCCGTCTAGTTCCGTCCTGGCACGGGCTCCAGGTCGGCCGGGGCCAATCAATGGGTTGCCAGCTTAGCGGGGGTGGTGCGATGCGACCTCTCCCGACCGCGGTCCTGCACCGCCGAGGTCGGAACGATACGATTTGAGCATGCGCAGCCCGATCGCCGTTCTGCTCGGCCGCTACCACGGGATTTCACGCCGGGAGATAGCTCGCAGGACGGTCCCCTGCCTGAAGTTCGTGGTGCGCCCCGAGGCGGACACCCTGTCGCTCTGTGTTTTGGTGGACGGGAGTTGGCTGTATCGCTGGCCGCACGAGGATGTGTCCATCGACAAGGACCTGGCCCTGAAGGCGCGATTATTGAAGGGCGATATGGAACACCTGCGGCTTCGTGAGTTTCAGCCCGGCCTGTGCCGGTATGTGCGCCCGCGAGAGAAAACCGCCGCCACCCCCTGAGAGCGGCTTGGTCCAGGGACTCCTGGCCGAGCTGCGCCAGCTGCGAGTGGAAAACGCGCGGCTGAATTTGGAGGCTGAAGGCGCGTCGGCGGCGCGCCGCGCCCCGGATCCGAATCTGGTCCGAGCCGAGATGGAGTTACGACTGGCGCGGCAGGAGGCGCTCCGAGCCCAAGAGCAGCTGGCGCGCCTCGAGGACGACGTTTCGATTCTGGTTCGTCGATTGAGGCGGGTGCTGGGGGACGAGTCCTAAGGCCCGGCCAAAACGGTCGAACACAACCCCTTCAAAGGCATGGGCACAAGGGCATTTTGGCCCTGATAGCCTCGTCTGGCAATGTCCAGTTGGGGTCTTTCGGAACCGATCAGTCGTGATCCGTCGCTCGGGTTGGGCGCCACCCTGGAGTCCGAGCCGCTGGGGCCCGGGTCGCGTTCAGGTGCCGGGCTGGGAACATCGACGCCGAGTTCTGCGCGCCCATCGGCGGGGCCGCAACCGACCGGCCCCGCCGTGCGGCTGGGACCGGCGCCGGACTTTGTATCGCGTCAGATCGGTCGCTACCTGACCAAGGCCGAATTGGGCCGTGGCGGCGCCGGCGCCGTCTACCTGGCGGTGGATTCTGTGACCCAACGAGAGGTTGCGATCAAGGAGCTGATTGTGACTCCCAACGTGGATCCGACGGCGCTGCACCGCTTCGAGCAGGAATGGCGGGTGATGGCGCGCATTAGCCACCCCAACATCGTCCACGTCTTCGATCTGGAGCGCCAGGGGGACGCCAGCTACCTGATCCTCGAGTACGTTCCCGGGGAGTCCCTGCGCGAACTCATCAATCGAGGTTTTCTGTCTCTGGATCGAAGCGTTGCGATCCTTGACCGAATCCTGATCGCCCTCGATCAGGCCCACCAGTGCGGGATTGTCCATCGGGACGTGAAACCCGAAAATATCCTGATCTCGCGGTCGGGAGAGGTCAAGGTGGCCGATTTCGGGGTTGCCAGGCTGACCGACGACGCCGCCCCGAGCAGTGCCACCCGGCTCGGAACCACCATTGGAACCCCGCAGTACATGTCGCCCGAGCAGGTCGCCTCCAGCCGAGTCGATGGTCGATCGGATCTCTATTCGGCCGGAGTCATCCTTTACGAGCTGATTTGCGGACGACCGCCCTTCACCGCCCCCGCCTCCCGCGGCCCGTTCACGGTGATGACCATGCACGTTCAGGTCCCACCCAAGCTCCCAGCCATCCACCGCCCCGGAATCGATCCGGAGTTGCAGGCTCTGATGCTGATGGCCCTGGCCAAGAATCCGGATCTCCGCTTCCAGACGGGAAGTGAGTTTGCCGAGGCGCTGCGCGCTGTGGCCGACCGAATCTGCCCGGGCTGGAAGACGGATCCCAATTTCGCGAACTGGGGCGCGGCGCCGGAGGGTCGGCAGTGGTTCCGCTCCGCCACGGCGCCAACGGTGACGACTCCGGCGGCGGGAGTGGTGGACGGCTCCTCGCCATCCACCGTATGGCGGGGGTCCGGCGCCCGCCGCTACCTCCGCTGACGCAGCCACCCTAGGGGCGAGTTGGTCGGCGGCTTGGAGGCGGGTCCGGAATGCGTTTTGGGGCTCGGCCGGTCAGCGCCCCACCGATCCCTGGCCGATGTGGCCCTTCGCTGCGCGAGGCGGCGGCCACAGTTGCCGGCTGAAGCGCCGAGAGCCGATCGGGGGTTCGAGACAGAGGGGTCTGGCGGATCCGCCCGGAGCCGTCCGGAGCCGTCCCTCCAACTCTTCACAATTGCTTGTGACAGATGCCCTGAGCCGGACTAGGATGCCCTTTATCGAAGCCTAGGTGGTCGACATTTCGGCCAGGGAGGGTCAAGTGAGGGGCAAGCCCGGACCTGTTTCGCAGATTCACGCAAACGTGCCCACTGAGTGGGCGTATGCGTATGTGGCAGACCTTACCCGGCATCCCGAATGGAGCCCTGAGGCCATGATGATAGCCCCGGAGTCGGATGGTCCGGTGGGGGTGGGGAGCCGATTCTCCGCTGAGGGTGGACTGTTCAGTCGGCGCGGCCGTTCCAAGGTCACGATCACCGCTCTGGAGCCACCGGCTCAGATTGAGTTTGAGGTCGAGGGTGCCACCACCATCACCGGTCACGTTTTCACCTTTAGTTCCTATGGCGGTGGCACGACCATCACCCGCCAGCCCTTCGGAATCAAGCAACCCCTGCTGAGTCCGGTCACGGGACTGGTTTCGCGCGGCGCGATGAACAAGAACGTCGTTGGCGCCCTGGCGAAGCTGAGGGCAAATTTGGAGCTCGGCATGCAATCCGCCCGGCGTCCCGACCTCCCCGTAGGGTAGTCAAGCACCTCGTCACGCGGCTGCCGGAGAGCGCCAACGCGGCCGACTTAGCGGTTGCGGCGGAATCAACCGGTGGGGCGTCGTCGGACCTTCGCTTCCGGCGCCACCACAGCGGTTCAGTGCTGGGCAGTTGGGTTCGTCGGGGCGGGTCTGCAGCCCCCGGAGTCGGCCGAGTTGCACGCACTCAGGAACTTACCGTTGCCAGTCGAAGGCCAACCCCCCCGACCGGGGCTGGTCGATCAGGTGGGCCGCCGGTGGCGCCGCCGATATTCACCCAGAGCATGATCGAGGAGGCCGCCCGCGACCGGCTCCAACAGCTGAGCCAGGCGGTAGGGGGCGACGATAACGTCCCGCCGCGGTCGGCGGGCCGTGCGCAACACCAGTTCGGCTACCTTCTGGGAGGATCGGACCAGGGGGCCGTCGGGACCGTCTCGGCCGAAGAAGTCTGTGTCGGTGGTCCCCGGGTACACAACGGACACCTTCACCCCGCTACCGGAGAGTTCGCCCCGCAACGCATGCGACAGGGCGACCAGCGCGTGCTTGCTGGCCGAGTAGATGGCCGCGTAAGGCAGAGGCCGGAAGCCGACCACCGAAGCGATGTTGATGATGACCCCAGAGCGCTGCTCCAACAGGGTGGGGAGCACCGCCTGAATGGTGTGGACGGCGCCCATCACGTTGGTGGCGAATATCTCGTCCATGGTTTCCACGGGCATCGAGTCCATTGCTCCAAACCAGCCCACCCCAGCGTTGTTGATCAGGATGTCGATCCGCTCGAAGGTTTGGAGGGCGGCGGCGACGAAGGTCCTAGCGTCGGGAGCTCGGCCGATGTCGACCCGACGGACGATCACCTCCGCGGCCCCCGCCCGTCGACACGCCTCGGCCACGTTGTTGAGCCGATCGAGGCGGCGGGCACACAGGGCCAGGCGCGCGTGCTGGGCGGCGAAGGCTAAAGCGGTCGCTTCCCCGATCCCTCCCGAGGCCCCGGTAATCAGCACCACTGCATCTCGAATCCTGGTCACCCGCCCAGCTTAGAATCCGGCGAGTGAAGGCGCTCACTTACCTCGCCCCCGGTTCCGTGCTTTTCGGAGAGGTACCCGATCCCGAGCCGCCGGCTGCGGACGCCGCCCTGGTCCGCATGACCGTGGCCGGTCTCTGCGGATCCGACCTTCACCTCTACCACGGACACACTCCGATAGAGGCGGGCGCAGTGCTAGGCCACGAACTCGTCGGAGTTGTCGAGGCGTTGGGTCCGGAGGTGACCTCGGTCAGGGTCGGAGATCGGGTGGTCAGCTCATTCACGATCGCCTGCGGGCGGTGCCCAATGTGTCTCGACGGATGGTGGTCGCAGTGCCGCGAACGGATGATCCTTGGTCACGGAGAATATTTCGGAGGCCTGGGCGGTGCGCAGGCCGAGTTGTGCCTGATACCGCACGCGGACACCAACCTGGCACTGATTCCCGATGGCGTCAGCGATGAGCAGGCCGTCTTCGTCGGGGACGCCCTCGCGACCGGTTACTTCGCGGCCGTCCGCGGCCAGATCGAGGCTGGTGACACGGTCCTGGTGGTGGGGGCGGGCGCGGTCGGGGTGATGGCCACGATGTCGGCGCAACTGCTCGGAGCGGGTCGGGTTGTGGTCGTCGATCCCGTGCCAAGCCGCCTCGCACTGGTGCGGGGCTTGGGGGCAGAGGTGATCGATCCCAAGGCGGTGAACGTGGAGATGGAGATCGGGCGTCGGACCGATGACGTCGGGGCCGACGTGGTCCTTGAGTGCGTGGGACAGATGGCCGCGGTGCAGACCGCGCTACGGTCGGTTCGGGGTGGAGGAACGGTCTCCAGCGTCGGCGTCCCCTCGGCCATCAGCGCCGACTTCCCGTTCTACGACGCCTGGAATCGCGACCTCACCTTCCGCTCCGGGATTTGCAACGCGCAGGCGCATATGGGTGAGTTGCTAGTGCTGATTGAGCAGGGCCGCTTGAGGCCGGAGTTGGTGGTGAGCGACACCATGCGCCTTCAGGAGGCGGCCCAGGCCTACGCCATTTTCGACCGCCAAAAAGCCCACAAGCTCCTGTTCATCCCGTAGGCTGGCGACCCTTCACCCTGCTGGACTGGTGGTCCAGAGCCATCAGGTAGCCACGCGCCCTTTCCGTCTGAGGGTACGAATAGACCAGCTGCCAGAAGCGCTCCGAGTGGTCGGGCACCTCGAGGTGGGCCATCTCGTGCATGAGGAGATAGTCCCGAACGAAGGCTGGAAGGAGGGCGGCGCGACTCGAGATTCTGATCACCCCCGCGGTCCAGGAGCACGAGCCCCAACGGTGTTGCTGCTCGGCGAACGCGATGGAGGACCAGCTCAGGCGACCGTCGAAGTGACGCTGGTTGAGGGCCTGCGCCCGCCCCTCCAGAACCCGGTCGGACGGTTGGGCGCGACCAATCTGGTGCTCGATCCGGTTGCGCATGCGCTCTGCCCACGACGCCCGCTCCGACTCCGACATCCAACTCGGGACGCGAAGCTCGATGACACCGTCGACCAGACGCGCCGAGACGGTCCGGCGGCGGCGGGGCGAGGCGACGACGCGAATCTGGGTCGGGCAGGGCTCTTGAGGCAGGGTCATAGTGGGTGACCTATACCATGGGCCGGTAATGTCGCGCTCGCTCGTCATCGGAAACGGTAACGCGCTCGTGAACTACGACTCCCACTATGTGGTGCGCGACGTCTACTGGCCTCATGTGGGGGCCACCAACCAAACCCTGGGCAACCCTTGCCGCACCGGGTTCTGGGTCGACAACCAGTTCAGCTGGGTCGGAGACCAGGGCTGGGAGTGCGAACTCGGGTATGAGGACGGCGCCCTGGTCACCCAGGCCAACCTGACGAACCGCGAACTCGGCCTGGCGGTTCACTTCAGGGATTGCATCGATATGACCCGCGACTGGTACATCAGGTGCATGACCGTAACCCCGGCCAGAGAGGTCGGCGAAATCAGGGTCTACTTTCACTACGACTGGTACATCGGGGGCTCGGACATCGGCAACACCGTGCTCTACGATCCGCGCCATCGTTGTCTGGTTGCCTACAAGGACCAGCACTACTTTCTGGCCGGGGGACAAGCCGGAGCTGATTTTGGTCTGAACTCCTGGGCCACCGGCAAGAAGGGAAGCGGCCAGGAGGGGACGTGGATTGACGCAGAGGACGGTGAACTGGGCCGCAATCCGATCGAGCAGGGCGCGGTGGACTGCGTCGCACAGCTCAACCTCGCCGCCGCCGGGTCGGGTGTTGATCGGACCCTGACCCACTGGCTGTGCATGGGCCCCGACCTGCGCGGGGTGACCCATTTCGGCCAGGACCTGATCTTGGAGCGCGGCGTCGATGTCTACGCCGGCCGGACCCAGCGCTACTGGCAATTGTGGTCGGACAAGGGTCGGGAGCGGCACGTGCTCATCGACCGGGAACTGGGCGGCGAGGCCCACGCCCTCTTCCGCGAGAGCGCACTCATCGCCCGCGCCCATTGCGACAACAAGGGTGGGGTCATCGCCGCCACCGACTTTGACATCACCAAGTTCGCGCGCGACACCTACAACTACGTATGGCCGCGGGACGGCGCGCTGGTGGTCAACGCCCTGGATCGGGCGGGGTATGAGGAGTCGGCCCGGCACTTCTTCAATTTCTGTCGCTCCGCACTAACGCCGGAGGGCTTCCTGCTGCACAAATACACCGCCGCCGGCGATCCCGGCAGCAGCTGGCACCCTTGGGTGGACGCTCGCGGCCAGCGGATGCTGCCCATCCAAGAGGACGAGACTGGCCTCGTCCTCTGGGCGCTGTGGGAGCACTTTCGGATCCACCGCAACCTCGACTTCGCGGTCGATCTGTACGGCACCCTGGTCGTGCCGGCGGCGCGCTGGATGGCGTCGTACGTCGATGGCAGGACTCAACTCCCCCTTTCCTCCTGGGATCTGTGGGAGGAGCGATGGGGCCTCCACGCCTTCACGGTGGGGGCGGCCTGGGCTGGTTTGGAGGCGGCCGCCCGATTTGGCGAACTCTTTGGCGATGGGGAGCTCAAGGGCTTGGCCCGGTCGGCGGCTAACAATCTCAAGGCCGCCGCGGACGCCCATCTGTTCCGCCCCGAGCTGGGACGGTTTGCTCGCCGCCTAGTGGTGGAGGAGGACGGATCCCTGAGCGCCGATCCGGTCATCGACAGCGCCATTTACGGCCTCTGGCGCTTTGGCATGTACGCGCCGAATGACGAGCGAATCAGGGCCACCATGCTGGCCATTCAAGATCAGCTGACCAATCGCGCCGAGGCGGGTGGGATGGCCCGCTACTCCAACGACTACTACTTCCAGGTCGAGCACGACCTGGCCCGTACGCCCGGGAATCCCTGGTTCATCTGTTCGATGTGGATGGCACAGTGGATCATCCTGACCGCTGAATCGATGGATGAATTGAAGGCGGCCCGGGCCGTAATCGGCTGGGTCACCGACCACAAGCAGGCGGGCGGGCTGCTGTCGGAGCAGCTCGATCCCCATTCCGGCGCCCCCCTCTCGGTGTCCCCCCTGACTTGGAGCCAGGCTGAGTTCATGGTCACGGTCGACGACTATCTGCGTCGCCAACAGTGGTTGCGATCTCGACCCCAGGGCACCAAATGACGCCGGCAGCAGGGGGCTATGCTGGAGGTAGAGAAGGTCCACCGACCGAGGAGAAATGATGGCCACCCAAACCCATGTCCCGAGGGTCCCCCAGCTGTCCGACCAGGAAGTGACCGATTCAGCCCTGGAACGCGTGATCAAGGACGCAGCCGTGACCGAGAGCCCGCCGCCCTCCTGGTATCGAACCATGGGTAACAACCCCGAGGTGGCGGTTGAATTCGCTCGCTACTGGGACATGCTTCATCGCGGCGGCAGCGTCGACCACTCCATCAAGGAACTGGGCCGGCTGCAGATCGCGCAGATGATCGGCTGCGAATTCTGCGCCCGTCAGACGTCCCCGCTGGCTCAGGTCAGCGAGGAGGAGAAGTCAAGTTGCGCCCTGCCGGATTGGGATCATCCCGATCCCAAGACCCGCGCTGCGCTCCACTATGCCCGCACCCTGACCCTGGATGACGGGCGCGACGCCGAGGTCTACGCTGAGCTGAAGCAGCATTTCACCTGGTCCGAGGTGATCGAACTGTCGGCCTTCTTCTGCCTCACCGCCGGCGGCAACCGGATGGCCAAGAGTTGGGGCATCGAGCCCCACGGCGAGATCTCATCCATTCCTACGGGCGCCCTTTCGATCCACGGCTGATAGGTCCGGCGAGCCGGCCGCGGGCGCCGACCTCGCAGCGGTTTGATCAGAGCGGGATGTTGCCGTGCTTGCGCTGAGGCCGGTCAACCTGCTTGTCGAGGCACAGCTGAAGGCCGCGGATGAGTTCTCGCCGGGTGTCGCGGGGCTCGATGATGGAGTCTACATAGCCCCTCTCGGCGGCCACGTAGGGATTGGCGAATCGAGCCGTGTACTCGCGCACCAGTTCGGCCCGGCGAGCGGCGGGGTCTGAACTCGCAGCCAGTTCTCGCCGGTAGACGATGTTGACCGCGGCCTCCGAACCCATGACCGCGATCTCGGCCGAGGGCCAGGCCAGGTTGAGGTCGGCCCCCATCTGTTTGGGGGCCATCACGCAGTAGGCGCCTCCGTAGTCTTTGCGGATGATGACGGTCAGCTTGGGCACTGATGCCTCGGCGTAGGCGTAGAGGAGCTTGGCCCCGTGGCGAATAATGCCCTCGTGCTCCTGGGCGGTGCCGGGGAGATAGCCGGGTACGTCCACCAACGAGATGATGGGGATGCCGAAGGCATCACAAAACCTGATGAAGCGCGCCGATTTGACCGAAGCCCGGATGTCGACCGCCCCCGCCAGAACCTTGGGCTGGTTCCCGACCAGACCCACCACGTGGCCGCCCATGCGCCCCAGGCCGATCACGATGTTGGGCGCGAAGAAGGGCTGGACCTCGAGAAACTGGCCCTCATCCATCAGCCTGGTGATCACCTCGCGCATGTCGTAGGGAAGATGGGGGCTGTCCGGGACCAGGGTCTGGAGCTCCGGATCGGCTCGATGGGGGTCGTCGTCAGTGGCCACATAGGGCGGTCGCTCGGTGTTGTTCTGGGGCAGATAGGAGAGCAGCCGCCGCAGTCCCTCCCAGCAGTCGGCCTCGCTGCTGGACAGAAAGTGGGCCACACCCGAGCGGCTGTTGTGGACCTCTCCGCCGCCCAACTCATCGAACGTCACCTCTTCGCCGGTGGTGACCTTGACCACCTCCGGGCCGGTGATGAACATGTAGCCCTGATTGGCAACGATGAACACGAAATCGGTGATGGCCGGAGAGTAGACGGCTCCACCGGTGCAGGGACCGGCGATCACGCTGAGCTGGGGGATGACGCCCGATGAGCGCACGTTGCGGTAGAAGATGTCGGCGTATCCGGCCAGCGCCACCACCCCCTCCTGGATCCGGGCCCCACCGGAATCGTTGATCCCGATGATGGGGATGCGGTTGCGCAGGGCCAGATCCTGGATCTTGACTATCTTCTCGGCGGTGACCTCACCCAGCGATCCACCCAGGACCGACGGGTCGTAGGCGTAAACCGCCACCTCGCGACCGTGAATGGTGCCGAAGCCAACCACCACCCCGTCGCCGGCGACGCGCCGCTCCTCCATCCCCAGCCCGCTGGCGCGGCCGGTTGCAAACATGTCGATTTCGGTGAAGCTGCCTCGGTCGAGGAGGTTCTCAAGCCGCTCCCTGGCCTCGGGCTTGCCCTGGACGCGCCGCTTCCGACTGGCCTCGGACTCCTGGTGGAGCACGTCGTAGCGACGTTTCCGAAACTGATTCAGCCTCTGCTCGGAGAGGGTGACCGGTTCGGGATCCGGGGGCTCGACCGCCCCCAGCACGGGCGCCGTGCGGCGTACAGGGCTCATCCGGCTGCGCCTGGGCGTGGCCATCAGGCCCCCTCTGGGGCGACCGTGGCGGGTGGGCCGGGGGGCTTGGCCGCGACGCCCAGCCGGGAACGATTAACAACTCGCATGCAGGCGGCTATCGTAAGCCCGATGGCGGCAAGCCTAAGGCTGGATCGGACCGTGACGCTGAACCAACTACGCACATTCAGCATGGTCGCCGAACAGCTCAGCTTCAGCGTCGCGGCGCAGGAACTGGGCCTCTCGCAGCCGAGCGTTTCCTATCAGGTGAAGGAGCTAGAAACCGCCGTCGGCACCCCGCTCTTGGACCGCATGGGCAAGCACGTGACCCTGACCGAAGCGGGCCATGTGCTCCACGACTACACCCGCCGCACCCTGAACCTGCTCGACGAAGCTGCCTTGGCACTGGAGAGGCTGCGGGGAATGGAACGGGGCTCGCTGCGCGTCGGCGCCAGCACCACGGTCGGGATATACGTCATTCCATCCGTCCTGGGCGCCTTCAAGAAGCTGCATCCGGAGCTGGCCGTCTCGCTCCAGATCGGAAATCGCCAACAAATGCACGACCAGGTCCTGAGGGCAGCCATCGACCTCGCCGTGTACTCAGACCCGGGGCTGGATCCGGAGCTCTCGGTCGACCCCTTCATGGACGACGAGCTGGTTTTGGTGGTGCCCGCCGGCCACCCCTTGGCCGATCGCAAGAAGTTGGCGCTGGGGGACCTGGCGGGTGAGTCCTACCTCACCCGCGAAGCGGGATCAGGGACGCGCGAAGCGTTCGAAGCCCTGGCCCGATCGGTCGGAGTCGATCTGGCGGTGGCGATGGAGCTGGGCTCCAACAGCGCCATCAAACAGGCCGTCAAGGGCGGACTCGGGGTGGCTGTCATATCCCGGCACGCCCTGACCCTGGAACTGGCGCGAGGGGATCTGGTCGAATTGGATGTCGCCGGTTTTCCCATCCGGCGCAGCTGGAGCATTGTCCATCTACGGCGGCGCCTGCTGCCGTTCGCGGTGGAGGGTTTCATCGAGTACCTGAGAGGCGGAGCGTGGCGCACCTCCCCCTGACCGCGGGCGGCGGCCGCCCGGACCCGGGCCGCCGGACCCGGGGTGAGGTCCGGATCGCCGCCGCCCCGAATCGCTCGCATCGCGACCCACCGATATGGAGGAATTGAGATGGCCCTGAACGATGAGATCCAGTTCACCTGGCTTGGCCACGGCACCTGGAAGGTGACCAGCGCCGCCGGCAAGCAGATCCTGCTCGACGCCTGGGTGATGAACAATCCGAGTTGCCCGCCCCACCTGAAGACGGTGGAGAGCCTGGACCTGATGCTCATCTCTCACGGTCATTTCGACCACATCTGGGATGCGGTCGAAATCTGCCACGACACCCATCCCCGGGTGGTTTCGATCTTCGAGATCGGTCACTGGCTGGAGTTGAAGGGCGTGGCCGGGGCCGGCGAGCTCGCCATGAACCAGGGCGGAACCCAGATCGTCGAGGGGGTCAGGGTCACCATGGTCCCGGCCCAGCACAGTTGTGGAATCACCGATGGGGATCAGATCGTCTACGGTGGCTCCGCCTGCGGATACGTGATCGAGTTCGAGAACGGGTTCACGATCTATTTCGCTGGCGACACCGACGTCTTCGGGGACATGAGATTGATCGGTCAGCTCCATCGTCTCGACGCCGCCTTCCTGCCCATCGGAGGTCACTTCACGATGGGACCTGAGCGCGCCGCCCGGGCGGTCGAGTTGCTGGGCGTCAAGGTCGTCGTGCCCATGCACTTCGGCACCTTCCCGGCCCTGTCTGGAACACCCGGCGCCCTGGCTCAACTGGTCGGTCCGACGGTTCAGGTGTTGGACCTGCGTCCGGGAGATCGAATCTAGGCCGGCGCCCGAATTGCAGGCGAGGTAAGGTGGTGGGGCCGATGGGCTCAGGCCGCTTTCGCTATTCGAGCTGGGATGGCACCCAGCATCCTGATGACGCCGACGCCGACCAGATTCTGGACGCGCTCTCGGACGATCTGCTCAGCTTCGGTGATCTGGAGCACGCCCTGCAGCGGCTCCAGCGCTGGGGCGTGGGGCGCACGCCTGGAACCGAGGATCTGCTTCGAAGGCTGCGCGAAAAGCGTGAGTCCGAGTTGGCGCGCTACGACCTCGATTCCAGCCTGGATTCGATCCGCCGCGAGCTTGACGAGGTGCTCCAGGCCGAGTCAGACGGAATTGAGCGGCGACTGGCTGCCGCCCCAGCCTCAAGCTCGGGCTTGCTGGAACGAATCGCAAGCCAGCGCCGCAGCCAGGTGCGACGCATGCCCGAGGACGTGCCCGGCCGCATCAAGGCGCTGAACGATTACGACTTCATGGACGCTGGGGCCCGAGCAAAGTTCGAGGCGCTGATCGAAGGGCTGCGCCGGCAGGCCCTGGGTCAAATGTTTGAGGGGCTGAAGAAGGGCATCAAGGATCTCGATCCGAAGGACCTGCCCCGAATCCGGGATATGGTCCGGAGCCTGAATCAGATGCTGGAAGCGAGGGCGCTCGGTCAGGAGCCGGACTTCAGCGCCTTCAAGGACCAGTTCGGGGATCTGTTCCCGCCTGAGATCGAGACCCTGGACCAGTTGATCGAGCACCTTCAGCGCCAGATGGCGCAGATGGAATCGTTCCTGCAGAGCCTGTCGCCTCAGGCACGAGCCGAGCTGCAAGGCTTGATGGACGCCTTGCTCCAAGACGACTCTCTGCGCTTGGAGCTGGCCCGCCTGGGTGCTCTCATGGATCGTCTGGCGCCGCCCTCCGAACTGTCCCAGGGGCACGCGTTTTCCGGCGACGAATCGCTTTCCATGGGGGAGGCGATGGGGCTCATGGATCGTCTTCAACAGATGGATCGCCTCCAATCGCAGCTCGAGCGAGGTGCCTTCCACCCCCAGGACGTGGATCGGGCACTGACCGAATCCCTGCTCGGCCCCGAGGCCCGCAGCCAGCTCGATCGCGTGCGCCACATCAGCGAGGAGCTGGAGCGGGCCGGATACGTCGAGCGCTCGGGCGGGAGGTTGGAATTGACCCCCCGGGGAGTGCGCCAGCTCGGCCGAGGGGCGCTGCGCGAGATCTTCGCCCGGCTCAAGAGATCGCAACAGGGCCAACATCCAACCCTGGACTCGGGCCAGGGGACCGACCCCACCGGTGATTTGAAGCCCTATGAATTCGGGGATCCCTTCCGGATCGACCTCAAGGAAACGCTGTTTTCGGCGCTGCGCCGTGATGGCGGCTCGATCCCACTGAGGCTCGTGCCGGATGACTTCGTGGTGCAGCGATCAGAACACGACGCGCGCACGGCGACCGTGTTGATGGTCGACATGAGTCGGTCAATGTTCCTGCGGGGGTGCTTTCTGGCCGCCAAGAAGGTCGCCATCGCGCTCGATTCCCTGATCCGATCCCAATTCTCCCGCGACAGCCTCTATGTGGTCGGATTCTCCAGCCACGCGGTTCAGATGAAGCCCGAGCAGCTGCCTGCCATCTCGCTCAACGATTACGTCTACGGCACCAACATGCAGGATGGGTTCCGGCTGGCGCGCTCTCTCCTGGCGCGGCACCGGGGCGACCGCCAGATCATCATGATCACCGACGGAGAGCCAACCGCTCATACCGAGAACGGGCGCGTGGTGTTCTCCTATCCCCCCACCTTCCGCACCATCGAGGCCACCCTGGAGGAGGTCGGCCGGGTGACCCGCGACCACATCGTCATCAACACGTTCATGTTGGAGAAGAGCCTGTATTTGACGGACTTCGTGAATCAGATGGCGCGAATCAATCGTGGGCGCGCCTTCCACGTCTCGCCTGAGCGACTGGGTGAATTCGTCCTGGACGACTTCGTTTCCGGTCGGCGCCGGCGCTACAAAGCTTCCTAAGGCGCCCCTGAGGGGGCGCCGGCGCTGACTCTGTGCGCGCTCCCTCGGAGTCACCCGGGCCGCTCGCACGGGTAGCCTGCAGTTCTGGGCCCGCTCGGCGATGGGGCGCCTCGGGCTCAGCCTGCCGCGTATGATGCGAAGGGATGCAACTGGAAGAGAGGCCCGTTCTGACCCATCTGGGGGTCGGAAATCCGCTCCGGGTTTGGCGCAATCTGAGTACTGCTGAACTCTATGAACACGTTGTGCGTAACAACGAGGCAGCAATTGTGTCCACCGGCGCCGTCAGCGCCCGGACCGGTCAGTACACGGGCCGATCGCCCCGCGACAAGTACTTTGTTGACGAGCCCGGGTCGAACGGCACGATCTGGTGGGAGGGTAACCAACCGATCTCGACCGCGGTGTTTGACCAGCTCCTCGACAAGGCCCTGGACTTCGTCGCCAACCGCGCCGTCTACATCCAGGATCTTTTCGCCTGCGCTGACCCCGAGCAGCGGCTCAAAGTCCGGGTGGTGACCGAGTTCGCTTGGCACAGCCTCTTTGCCTCCAATTTGCTGATCAGGCCCGCGGAGAAGGATCGGGAGCGCTTCGAACCGGATTTCACCGTCATAAGCCTGCCCTCGTTGCGCGCCGACCCGGTACGCGATGGAACCCGCTCGGAGACTTTCGTACTGGTCAATTTGGCCCGCAAGATGGTCCTCATCGGCGGCACGGAGTATGCCGGTGAAATCAAGAAGTCGGTTTTCACGGTGCTCAACCACATTCTCCCCGGGCAGGGCATCATGCCCATGCACTGCTCCGCCAACGTGGGGGAGGATGGCAACGTGGCGGCCTTCTTCGGGCTTTCGGGGACGGGTAAGACCACCCTCTCGAGCGACCCCACCCGACGCTTGATCGGCGACGACGAGCATGGCTGGTCGGATCGTGGAATCTTCAACTTCGAGGGTGGCTGCTACGCCAAGACGATTCGCATCTCCCGCGTCTCAGAGCCGGAGATCTACGCCGCCGCCTCGCAGTTCGGCACCGTGCTTGAGAACGTGGTCTTCGATCCCGACTCCCGGATACCCGACTATGACGATGGGAGCCTGACCGAGAACACGCGGGCGGCCTATCCGATGAGCATGATTCCGGGCGCCGATTTATCGGGGACCGGAGGGCACCCGGCCAATCTGGTCTTTCTCTCGGCCGACGCCTTTGGTGTTCTGCCGCCGGTGGCGTGCCTGTCCGACTCCCAGGTCAAATATTTCTTTCTCAGTGGCTACACGGCCAAGGTGGCCGGTACCGAGCGCGGGGTCGGCGATCCCGAGCCCACATTCAGCGCCTGCTTTGCGGCGCCCTTCCTGGTCTGGCCACCGTCGGTCTATGCCGACCTGCTGGTCGAGCAACTGCACCGGCACGGGTCCCGGGTCTGGATGATCAACACGGGTTGGGTCGGAGGTCCCTACGGGGTCGGCAGCCGGATTTCCATTGAGCACACGCGTTCGATCGTTCGAGCTGTGGTGGAGGGTCGGCTGGACGACGTGGAGACGCACGTCGAATCGGCCTTCGGACTTCGTATCCCGCTTGCCGTCCCGGGCGTTCCGAGCGCGGTTCTGAACCCCCGCTCAGCCTGGGCTGACGCCGATGCCTACGACCGCCAGGCCCAGCGCCTCAAGGCCATGTTCGACGAGAACATGGCGCGTGTGGGGCATTCCGGGTCCGAGGCGGGCTGATCGGTGCGGGCGCGGGCTCAACTCCGCGCGCCCAGACGTTCGATCTAGGGACTGTTGG
Source organism: Candidatus Acidiferrales bacterium (assembly GCA_035532785.1). Lineage (GTDB taxonomy): Bacteria > Chloroflexota > Dormibacteria > Dormibacterales > Dormibacteraceae > DATKQJ01. The sequence goes on from DATKQJ010000009.1 coordinate 129,330, forward strand.
ATGCGTGTGGGGATAGTCGGTAGCCGTCATTTCGTCTCACCTGAGAGGGTGGAGGCCTACGTCCGCTCACTCCCGGCCGACGCCGCCGTGGTGACCGGCAGTGCGAGTGGCGTGGACGCCGCCGCGACGCGCGCGGCACGGGAGCGGGGACTTCCCGTCCGGACCCTCGGGGCGTCCTTTGAGGAGGCTCGGGACGACGTCGTGGCGGCGGCTAGAAACCAGCGCCTGATCGACGCCTGTGACGTCCTGGTGGCGTTCTGGGATGGGGTTTCGGGCGGAACCCGGAGGACGGTGGAGCGGGCGCTGGATTCCGGTCGCGAGGTGCACGTCTTCGTATTGCCGGGCGCCGCATCGGCCACCCCCGCTCCGCCCGCGGGCTGATGATCACGGCCCTGCTCTTCGCGCGTCTGCGGGAACAGGCAGGCACCGGCCTGGAGCAGATTGAGCCGGGCGCCGCGACCGTCGGCGCGGTTTACGCGCGGCTCCGCCAGCGTCACCCCCAGCTCGAATCGGATCTCGATCTAATCCGCCCGGCCTTGAATCAGGCCTTTGCCGGCTGGGAGGATGCAGTCGTGGACGGAGACGAGGTGGCGTTCATTCCGCCCGTCAGTGGAGGCGCCGATTTCGGACCACTTTTTGAGTTGACCAGCGACGAATTGGATCCTCGCCGACTCGAACGAGCGGTAATCCACCCCGGCGCGGGTGCCATCTGCACCTTCAGCGGGGTGGTTCGCGACATCAGCCGCGGGGTCTCGGTTACGCACTTGGAATACGAGGGATATGCGGGTATGGTCGAGTCCCAGATGGCGCTGATCGCCGAGGAGATCGCCTCTCGCTGGCCCCAGGCCAGGGTGGCCATGGCGCACCGCACGGGCCAGCTTGGCATCGGGGAGGTCTCCGTCGTGGTGGCCACGTCGGCGCCCCATCGGGCCCAGGCCATAGCCGCCTGCCAGTGGGGAATCGACCGCTTGAAAGAGTCGGTACCGGTCTGGAAGAAGGAATTCTCGACATCAGGAGCGACCTGGATCGAGGGCGACGACACGCTGACTCCGCCCGCCTGAACGTTGGGCAGGGGTTCGCTGGGTTGGGCTCGGCGGTGGCGGCCGTCGAGGATCCCCGGTCGGCTACGATCAGGCTGATGCACAAGATCGATCGCAAGCAGATCCTGGCCTGGGTGCCGACGGTGGTCGAGAACGAGGGCAACCGAGAGCGAAGCTTCGACATCTATTCGCGACTCCTGCGCGACCGCATCATCATGCTGGCCCGGCCGGTGGACGATGTGGTCGCGAACCTGATCGTGGCCCAGCTCATTTTCTTGGCCGCCGAGGATCCCGAACGGGAGATCCAGATCTATGTCAACTCCCCGGGCGGGGCGGTTGCGCCCGGGTTCGCGATCTACGACACGATGCAGTACATACCCTGCCCGGTCTCGACGGTGGCGATCGGGAGGGCGGCAAGCTTTGGCACCATCATTCTCATGGGAGGAACCAAGGGGCGCCGTTTTGCGCTGCCGAACGCGCGCATTCACCTCCACCAACCCCTGATCGGCGGCCAGGGTCTGTCGGGCCAGGCCAGTGACCTCGACATCCACGCCCGCGAGCTCCTGCGAATCAAGCAGGAGTTGAACGAACTGATCGCACATCACACTGGTCAACCGCTGGAGAAGGTGGAGAAGGACACCGATCGCGACTTCTTCTTGTCACCCGAGGAAGCCGTGACCTACGGTCTCATCGACGGCGTGATTGAGGGCATCCCGGCCTTGGGTCTGGCCCCGTCGGACCAGCCTGATCCGATCCAGTCGGCCTGAGCCGGGCCGCACTGGCGAGCGGGCAGCCTAACCGTCTACTCTGTCGGGAAAAGCGGCGCTACCGGGGTGCCGACCTTTTGCTCTGAATGGCGCCGGCCCTGCCGGCGGATTGCGATGGGAGGTATCAAGATGCCCGAGGCCGCCAACAAAGAGGCGCGACTGGCCGAGCTCAAGCAGCGTTACAACAGCAAGGCGATGGCCAGCGGTGAGCGCCTGCAGGGGGAGTTCTTCCTCCGCCTGGTGGACGAGTTGGACCAGCTCGATCAGGACTGGACCGAGCGCTGGATGACGTGGATCTACGACGGCATGTACAACCGCGGCGTGCTCGAGGACAAGACCCGGATCCTGGTCATCATCGGTGAGTGCTGCGTATCCGACTATCAGGAGCAGTTGCCGAACCACATCCGAAGCGCGATGCGCAACGGCGCCACCCGAGTCGAGGTTCAGGAGGTGATCCTGCAATCCGCCATCTACGCCGGGCTGCCAAAGATGATCAAGGCCATGCGCACCTACCGAGAACTGATGAAGGACATGGGCTTGATGGAGCTGACCGATCCGGTGTTCCGCGGAGATGCACGCGACTGATCAGACCAAGGCCGGGAGCGCCTGGAGCCGTTGCTCTGGGCGGGCGAGGGGGTGTTCGGATCGCACCTCCCTTTCGCCCTGGCCTGACTTTATCTCCCCGAGCAGTCTGATAAACCGTCGAACTCCTCGAACTCCTCGAACTCTGACCTCGCGACGGGCTCGGCGATACGGTGGTTTGTCGCCGATCATCGCGTCGCGCCTTCCACGCCGTCTCGTGACGGCCGCCGATGTCTGACCCGACGTCATCGGTTACCCTCTCCAGCCGGAGCCGGCCGGCTCCGCTGGAACCTACGTCAGTGCGACTCGCTCGTCAGGCGCGGGTTCGGCAATTCCACAACTTCTGGAGCGAGCTCTCCCGAGCTATTCCAACTCACATCAATCAGTTGGCCGTAGTCCCCAACGCTTGGGCAGTTGGGGACCGGTGTCACACTGGTGTTACACTTCGATCATTCCGACCAATCGCCGTCGCCACGCGATTACCGAGACAGCGCCGGTTCAGGCCGCCCTGGATGAGCTCAGGCGCGAACTGGGTCCTGATCGGGTCGAACTGGGCGAACTCGTCATCTTGGGCGCTCACGAGAAGTTGGAGCGCTTGCGCTCGGGGCGCGGGGCGCAGCGTGGTTTGCGCC
>DATKQJ010000010.1:0-45630 GCA_035532785.1 Candidatus Acidiferrales bacterium
GGGAACTATCCCCTAGACGCAATACCGTTAACTTACGTACCTACTAGACTGTGTCCGGCCTGGAAGGAAGCCGCATAGATGGGCGAATCATGCCTAGATCCGCTCTATGGCTTCAAGGATCTGCCGCACGACCTTGGAGGATTCTCCAAGGACCTGCTTCACTTCTCGCCTGGGCTTGAGATCACCGAAGACTATGCTGCAGGTAGGTGTGTATTTCACGTCCATGCTCGGATTGTCGCAATCGACGGTGATGTCCAGGACTTTAGCCGCTTTTGGCGGCTTTCCGAACTTCCACACCAGATGTACGAGCTCTGTGCCCGGCTTAAGGTGCTTCCATCCGGGGATGACCTCCACGTCGAACGGCATGGGGTGGGATGCAATCAAATTGGTCCACATCAACAGGTGGGGGGTCAGCAGCGGTTCTCGGTGCTTCTCCAAATCGTCTAGCCTCTGCAGGGCCTTGAGTTGCCAACGCCGTTCCCCCGGACGGAGGCCGGGTTGGAATGGCGCAAGTGCAGCGATGTATCTGGAATCGACGCCGGGCAACCGTTCGGCGACAAAACTACTGGTGAGGTACCCGCTCAGATTCCCAGTGAAGTAGGGGAAGTAAACCCGCTTCGCATTCCTTTCGTCTCGAAGGTCGGCAGAAGCCGTGCCAGCCTTCACGAGTGCGTAACCGAGGTGATCGAGGGCCGAACGATAGTTGTGGATAGCGTCGCCGATCAAAGGCCCCCAAGGCTTTGGGATCGGCTTCAGGCTCTCGACGTAGACCCGGGTGTAGTGCAACTCCGGTTCGTCCTGCCAGCGCTGCCGGATCACGGGGTCATCTTCGACATTCGCCCATCTCCTTATGTATCCGCGCAATTCAGTGGCTTGGTTATCAGCGCGCTCAAGCTTGGCCCAAGGGCTGGCCAGGTCCGGAATTCGATTTCTAGAGGCTCGCGACGTGGTTACCATGCCTAGACTGGAGGTCTCATGGGACGAAAGCCGAAGCAGGTCGCCAGGGAATTCTTGAACTCGGTGACCGGCCGTAGTTGACCGTCGGCAAGAGATCGCAGCAGGGGGAGCATGATCGTCTGGTAGTCGGGAATGGGCATTGCCTTTGGCTTGGTACTTTACGTCACGCTAGTCGTCGGCCAGCATCTTCAGCATGGCGTTGTAGGCGTCACTCGGCGATAGGTGGCTGTAGACGTTCTGGATCATGGCTAAGGAGGAGTGCCCGAGGATCTGGGCAAGCTGAATCGGATTCATTCCGCCAGTCAAGGCCCAGGTCGCGTACGAGTGGCGGAGCAGGTGCGGATAGACCCGCTTTCGGATGTTGGCGGTCTTGGCCAGGTTGCGAATCATCTGATCCACGCCGGAGGTCGTGAGGGCTGCATAGTCCCCGCCAGGTCGGCGTCGTAGGGCGATGAAAATCCGATCCGTATTGACGTCCTCTGGACGGCCCTGCTCCGCGTATTTGAGCAAACGTCGGTAAAGGCGAGGGAGCGGAACCAGGCGTTCGCGGGATCCCTTGCCTCGGACTCGGATGAAGTGGTTTCGATCGCGCTCCAGAAGGTCGGATATCCGCAGGTTGACAAGCTCACCAACACGGATTCCGGTGTCAGCGAGGACCCGGACGATTAACTTGTCACGTTCGGTCTTGGCGGCGTCCTCCATGCGTTCCAGCTCGTCCCGCGCCAGGACATCCACGAGCTGCTTGGGCAGCTTCGGTAGCTGCGCCTTGGCGCCTCCCCCCTCCCCCTCGGCTTCCGCCCAGGCGAGAAATCGATTGATTGCCCGCATGTAGGTGTGGACCGAGTGCTTGGAGAGAGGGCCTCGCTTGCCTCCGGTGTCCAGCAACTCGATCGAGAGTCGGTTCAAGGCCCGATTGTCGAGCTCGGGCAAGCTGGTGATGGCGTTGGCCTCGCACCAGGGCGCCAGCACGTTTCGCAAAGGGTAGCCGTAAGACTGGGTCAGCGTAGACGGCGAGAGGCCACGGGCACGAGCGTCGGCGAGGTAGTCCTCGACGAGCCTGGGAATTGCGGGAGCAGCGGTTTTCTCCAAGGGTACCTGTACAGTAGCGCTTCCTCTATACAAGTGCAAGGTTTCTCGAAGTGGCTGGTGGGGCATTGCAAACGACCGTTCTGAATACGAAATTGGGGAGTGGAGCCCACGTCGAGATTCGAACTCGAGACCTCTTCCTTACCAAGGAAGTGCTCTGCCAACTGAGCTACGTGGGCGCTAGCAGAAGTCGAATTCTAGTTGGACGGCGGACTGGGCTCCACGGGTGAAGGGTCAGTCGGAGAGTATCCTGCCGAACTCGGTCAGAATCTCGGCTTTGCCACGAACCTTGATGGCTGCGGTGACCCCGGTGAACTGGGCGATCAGAACCTCTCCAGTGTCGAGCCGCTCGCTGTGATGCGAGCGCGTATCGCGGCCCCTGGTCAAGCCCATGATGACGACCCCGTCCTGCAATGCCTTGACCACGACATAGCGCCCGCCGCCAGTGCCAGAGGCGTCCTCCTCAGCCACGATTCGATCGTCTCTCTCCATTGTTGTGGCGTCCCCTCCCGTTGTGATTGCCTTCGGGGTTCGCCCGAGGCCGCACCATCTCCAGCCGCGTCACTTCCGACCCGAAATGTGCATCCAGCTCTTGTTTGAAGTCGGTCGAGGCCAGTACTCGATAACGTTCACCCACCTGCACGGTGACCTCTCGATCCTGGACCCTCAGGTGCAAAACCACCTCGTCGTCCCCCGGATGGCGGGTGAATAGCCCCAGCAGTTGATCAACCGCGCCCGGCCAGCTCGGAGGGACATCAACGTGGAGAATCCTCTGGCGCTCCACCGGCTTGCATTCGGGATCATCCCACGCCCAGGCCATATCGACCAGAATGGCGGCCCGCTCCGCCTCCTCCACCGCTTCCTCGCCCGCCTCGCCATCGACGCTGGCGCCGACGTTGCCATTACGGCGTGGACTGTAGCCTCGGGCGGTGTCAACCTTGCCCTGGACGACGACCACCTGATCTGGCTCAAGGAGCTGGCGATAGCGGTCCCAGGCGCTCGGGAAGAGCGTCAGTTCCAGACTCCCGGTGAGATCCTCGATGGTGACGTAGGCCATGATCTGGCCGCGTTTTGTGACCGCCCGCCTCACCTCCGTGACCAGCCCGCCGACACGAACCTCGGAACCCGCCAACTCGGAGGTGATCTCGACCGTTTGGGAGTCGACCAGCGCGGCCATCTCGGCCTCAATACGGTTCAGCGGGTGGTCGCTCAGATAGAGACCCAGGAGTTCCTTCTCGCTCCTCAGTTTTTCCTCGCCGCCCATCGGCGCCACCGCGGTGACCGCGTAATCCAGGGCCGGCACCCCACCGCTCGGACCCATCCCGAACAGGCTGGTCTGGCCCGATTCCCGATCCTGTCGGGCCCGGTCGGCTCGCTGCCGGGCGGAATCCAAATTGGCGAGCAGCAGATTGCGCTCCCCGAGCACCTCGCAGCTGCCGCTGCGGACCAGCCCGTCCAGGGCTCGGGCGTTGACCTCTGACACCCCTGAGAGGCGCTCGCAGAGGTCGTCCAAGGAGCGGAAATCACCTCCCTGGTCGCGGCTTTGCACGATTAGCTCGACCGCGCGCTGGCCGACGTTCCGGATCGCGGCGAGGCCAAATCGGATCCTGTTTTGGGCGATCGAAAAATCAGCCCGCGATTCGTTGATGTCGGGCGGCAAAACCTCGATGCCGTGCTGGCGGCAATCGACGATGGCGGTGGCCACCTTCTCGGCGTTGCCCTGCATGTGAGTCAAAAGAGAGGTCATGTACTCGAGGCGGTAGTTGGCCTTCAGATAGGCGGTGTGGTAGCTGATCACCGCGTAGGCGGCGGCGTGCGAGTTGTGGACCACGATTTGGTCGGCCACGAAATTGTGGTCCACATCCACGGTCAGGTCGTAGGTGTCGGTCTCGCCCGCGGGGACGATCTGGCTCACCTCGTCCCAGGCCAGGGCGAGGGCGGCACGAGGCCGCGCGGAGCGGACGCCCGCTTCCTTGGGGTCACCCGGGTGGGAGGCTGGGGAACGGGCAGCGCCGGCCACGGCCACTTCGTCTCCGACTCGCAGGAGGCCCATTTCGCGCCACCCCCGGCGGACCCGGAAGCGGTGGTTTGCCGTGGCCTTGATGGTTCGACCGGTGCGCGTGGTGAGCTCAAATACCGGCCTGATGCCATTGGCGGCGACCGCCGTCACGGGCCGAGGATGGAGCCCGCCCGATGGGTTCAGGCTGAGCACCGTGAAGGGGCGTGGCCGCGAGAATAGGAAGCGCACGCTTGTTTTTTCACCGCTCAGCGGGTCACGGATCTCGGTGTCCCCGGCCAGGCACTTGTTGAAGCCGTACTCCGCAAACCGCGCGATGCGCTCGAAGATGGTTTCGGCCATGGCCGGGGCGATGCCCTGGGCGCTGGCCCCAGCCAGGAACTTCTCGCGCTGCTGGGCCATCTTGACCTTGTCCTTCTTGCCCATCGCGGAGCGCAGAATGTCGGCCTCGGAGAGGGTGAAGCCAGCCAGTTCCCGGGCCGCCATCATGACCTGCTCCTGGTAGGTCAGAACCCCGTAGGTGTCCTCGAGAATCGGCTTCAGGCGCTCGTGCAGGTACTCGATCGGCTCCCGACCGTGCTTGCGGGCAACGTAGGCCGGGATGTCCTGCATGGGGCCCGGACGAAAGAGGGCGTTGGCCGCGATGATGTCCTCGAAACGCGAGGGTTTCATCTCCTGGAGCATGCGCCGCATGCCCGCGCCCTCGAGTTGGAAGACGCCGTGGGTGTCGGCGGCGCTGATCAGCTCGTAGGCGGCGAGCGCGCGCGGATCGTCGGCGGTGGGAATCTGATTCAGATCGATGTGTTCCCCGCGCTGCTCCTCGATCAGGCGCAGCGCGGTGCTGATGATGTCCAGGTTCTGCAGCCCCAGGAAGTCCATCTTGAGGAGGCCAATCTCGCCCACCGCCTTCATGTCGTACTGGGTCACCACCGACTCCCGGCCTGGCCCGTACTGCAGAGGCACGTAGTTGACCAGCGGTTGGGGAGCGATGACCACCCCCGCGGCGTGGGTGCTCACGTTGCGCGAGACCCCCTCCAGCGACCGCGCGACGTCGATCAGGCGGGTGATCTCGGGTCCGCTCTCGTACGCCAGGCGCATCTCGGGGACCTCCTTGATGGCCTCTGCCAGAGGCTTGGACCGGCCCTGGTGAACAGGCACCAACTTGGAGAGTCGATCGGTCTCCTTGAGCGGCACCTGCAGCACCCTGCCGACGTCGCGAATCGCCGCCTTGCTGGCCATGGTGGTGAAGGTGATGATCTGGGCCACCCGGTCGGCGCCGTACTTTTGGCTCACGTATCGGATCACTTTTTCCCGACCCTCCACCGAGAAGTCGCAGTCGATGTCCGGCATCGACACCCGATCCTTGTTCAGAAAGCGCTCGAAAATCAGCCCGTGTGCGAGCGGATCGAGATTGGTGATACCCAGGCAATAGGCCACCAGCGAGCCCGCCGCGCTGCCCCGGCCGGGCCCAGTGACGATGCCGTTGCTACGGGCGAACTGATAGAAGTCCCCGACGATGAGGAAGTAGGAGGCGTATCCGGTCTGCCTGATCACCTCCAGTTCCACCTCCATTCGCTCCAAGGCGGCGGGAGCTGGATTGGGCCCAAAGCGCCAGCGCACGCCCTCCTCGACCAGTCGCCGCAGGTGGCTGTCGGCGTCCAGTCCGTCCGGGACCTCAAACGGGGGCAGGAGGGAGTGGCCGAGATCCAATTCCAGGCTCACCTGGTCGGCCACCTCGAGCGTACTGGCCAGCGCGGCGGGCATGTCGCTGAAGACCTGGTGCATCTCGGCGGCGGTCTTCAAATAGAACTCCTGGGAGTCGAAGCGCCAGCGCTTGGGATCGTCATAGCTGGCCCCGGTCTGCAGGCAGAGGAGCACGTCGTGGGCCTGCGCATCGTGCTGGTGGACGTAGTGGAGATCGTTGGTGGCGGCGATGCGGAGCCCGAATTCCTTTTGAAATCCGATCAGGGCCTGGTTCACCCCCTCCTGCTCGGGGATACCGTGGCGCTGGGCCTCGAGTAGATAGTGGTCGGGGCCAAAGATGTCGCGATAGGTGGCGACCGTCTCCCGGGCCCCCTCCAGGTCTCCCGCCGCGACCTTCGTCGCCAGCTCTCCGCCCAGGCAACCGGAGAGGACGATCAGCCCCTTGGAATGGCGCGCCAGCACCTCGCGATCGACCCGCGGCTTGTAGTAGAGGCCCTGCATCTGACCGATGGTGCAAAGGGCCATGAGGTTGTGGTAGCCGTCCAGATCGGCCGCCAGCAGCGTCAGGTGGTAGGGGTCACGATCGGCGCGACCCTCCTTCAACTCCAGCGAGCGCGGGGCGACGTAGGTTTCGAAGCCGAGGATGGGCTTGATGCCGGCCTTGACGCAGGCCTGATAGAAGTGGATGGCACCGTACATGACGCCGTGGTCGGTCAGCGCCAGCGCCGGCATCTCGAGCTCGGCCGCCCGCGCCACCAGATCATCGATCCGGCTGGCGCCATCGAGGAGCGAGAACTCGGTGTGATTGTGGAGGTGGACGAAGCCGGACGCCGCCTTCATTCAGCGCCCAGCAGGTGGTTCAGATTGACGCCGGGACGCGGGCCATCGTTGGGTTCAAGCAAGGGGGTCTCCGGGCCGGATTGTAGTTCTCGCGCGCCGGCCCTGACCAGAGCGGTGCCGCTCTTTACCGGCTTTGGCAAAGGATGGCTCAACCGCGTTCCAGAAGGGCCACGGATTCGATGTGGTAGGTGTGCGGAAACATGTCGACCAGGGCCGCGCGGCGAACGCGGTAGCCGCCCCGCACCAGGTGGGCGATGTCGCGCGCGTGGGTGGACGGCTCGCAGCTGATGTAGACCAGTCGATCCAGTCCCAGGCGGAGCAGCTCGGCGATGGCCTGGGGATCACAGCCGGCGCGGGGTGGGTCCAATATCCCGAGTTGATATTCGCCCAGGCGGATTCCGCCCAGGACCGACTCCACCCGTCCCGACAGGGCCCGAAGGTTGACCGATGAATTGATCCTGGCACTGAGCAGGGAGAGCTGGGCGGCGCCGGGATTCTCCTCCACCCCGGTCACCGCGCGAGCCGTCCGGGCCGCCGCCACCGAGATGGTGCCGATACCGGAATAGAGGTCCAGGACGGCGGCCGAAGGGCCGGCGTCCAGCATCTCCAGCGCGGCCTGGTAGAGCACCAGCATCTGCTTGTAGTTGGTCTGAACGAACGTCTCGCTGCGGACCCGAAACCTCAGATCCCAGAAGTCCAGGCCGATGGAGTCGTCGAGCAGGGTCAGGTCGGGGACGCGCAGGCTGGCGGCCTGGGCCAGCTTCTGGTCCTGATCCGGCCTTGAGCGGCCGCGCCGACGAATTCTCCAGAGCACGCCCGGACCGGTGGGCTCCACCGTCAGCAGGATGTTCTGGATATCCTCTTCACCCGACTCCCGGCCGGCGTCCCGGAAGGCGAACAGGGTCCGCTCGATCCGCAGGTCGTGAATCGGACAGGTGGTGATGGGGAAGGTCTGATGGGAGCGCAGGCGATGAAACCCGAACTCCAGGTCGGCGCCGCCGCCGATGGCCTCAAATTCACCCCTGATTCGATAGCGCCAGGGGTCAGCCATGCCGCTGATGGGCGTATCCGGCGGCAGCCTCAGCCCCGCCCCATGCCACGCATCCTGAACCACCTCCATCTTGTACTGGAGCTGCGCGGGGTAGGCGGCGTGCTGCCAGGAGCAACCGCCGCAGATTCCAAAGTGGGGACAGCGGGGCGGCACCCGGTCGGGAGACTGGCTCAGCACGCCCACCGCGCTGGCGTAGCTGACCCCGCCGCGGCGGCCGCGCAGCTCCGCCTCCACGATCTCGCCCGGCAGGGCCCGATGAACAAGCACCACGCGGCCTTCGTGGTGGGCCACGACCGCGCCCCCGTGGGCTGGTCTCTGGGTGCTGACGATCATCGTCGCCAGTATTCGCTCAAGTCGGCGCTGGGCTTGAAGCCCAGCCCTTCGGCCATGGCCGAGGCGGCGGCGAAGCCCTTGGCGATCATGTCCGGGGCGTGGGCATCACTGCCGAAGGAAACCGCGTCACCGCCCAACTCCCGCCACCAGCCCACCACCTTGGGCCCAGGGCACCATCCCCGCTCGGGTGGCATCCCGCGCGAGGTGTTGAGCTCCAGCACCCCGCCGCGCTGGGCGAGGGCGGACAGCACCTCCCGGTACTCGCCTTCGTAGTCGTCCTCGTCAAACCGGACCGCCTCCACCGGCCAGTACCGTTTCGGGTAGTCGATGTGGCTCAGCACCTGGAAGGGCTGGTCACTGCGGGCCAGGGCGGCGACCTCGCGCAGATAGGCGCGCATGAACTCGCCCGCCTCCGCCGCTGGCAGCCGGCCCAACTGGCTGGCGTCGATCAGCCGGCCCGACCAAGTCAGGCAATGGACCGAACCCAGGATCCGCTCCAGCCGCGCCCCCCTCAGCAGCGCCTGGACCTCGGCCGGAAAGCGATGCGGCTCACCCAGCTCCGCCCCGCTCACGATGCGCAGACTCGGGAACAGGGTCCGGCAGCGCTCCACCTCGATCAGGTAGGCGTCAACGTCGAGGCGGTGCATCTCCTCGTGCACGCCGCTGACGAAATCGGCGTGCTCGGTAAAGGCGATGGCACGCAGGCCAATGCTCTCCGCCCGGCGGCAGCTCGCCTCCATGTCCCCGCGCGAGGCATCCCAGCTGAACTGGGTGTGAACGTGTTGGTCGAAGAGTGGTGAGCCGATGCCCTAGGCACCGGCCCCGGGCACGATCCCGTCCCAGCCATCGCTCACGTCAGCGCTGGAGCCGCTCGGCGAGCAGGCGGCTGGCGGCCTTCATGTTGGCCCGACCCTGGCTGGCCGACTTTATCCCCGCCATCAGTGCGCCCAGGGCCTGCGCCTTCCCGGCCCGGTAATCGGCCACCGCCTGGGGCAGCAGGACGAGCACCTGATCAATCAGGACGGCCAGGTCAGCGTCGTCACTGACCTGGGCCAGGTTCGATTCAGCCACGATCTGGGCGGGGGATTGGCCGCTGGACTCGGCCCTGGCCATCACCACCAGCGCCTGCTCGCGGTTGATCCGGCCTTCGCTGACCAGAATCACCAACTCGGCCAGATCGGGCGCGGGGAGCTTGGGCGCGTGGCCCACGATCCAGTTGGCCAACGGCTTGGCGGGGGCCCCGAGAGCGAGCGCGGCTTCAAACAGGTCCGCCCGCGCCCCGTCCTGGACCAGCAGCCCGGCGTCATAGTCGCCCAGCTGATGGGACTCCATCAAGCGCAGGCGGCGGGCGCGGGGCAGCTCCGGGATGGTGGCCGCAATCTCCGCCACCCAGGCGGGCGCGAGCTCCAGTGGCGGCAGATCGGGCTCGGGAAAGTAGCGGTAGTCCTCGGCAAATTCCTTGGAGCGCTGGGAGTAGGTCTGGGACTTGGCCTCGGACCAGCCCCGGGTCTCCTGAATGACCACCCCTCCTGCCTCCAGGAGACCGATCTGGCGCTCGATCTCGTGACCGATGGCGCGGTGCAGGGAACGGAAGGAATTGATGTTCTTGAGCTCCGTCTTAACCCCCAGGGCGGCATCCTCCGATCGTCGAACCGAGACGTTGGCCTCGACCCGAAGCTGACCATTTTCCATCTCCGCCTCGGAGGCCCCGATGGTCCGCAGTATCGCCCGCAACTCGACCGCGTAGTCGCGAGCCTGATCGGCGCTGTCCAGATCGGGCTCGGACACGATCTCCATCAGGGGCAGCCCGGCGCGGTTGAGATCGACCAGCGATTCGCTCGCCCCCTGCAGGTTGTCACCGGCGTGGGCCAGCTTGCCCGTGTCCTCCTCCAGATGCACCCGGGTGATGCGAACCATCCGCTCCCCCACCTGCACGCCGCCGCCGCTGGCGATGGGCAGGTCGTACTGGCTGATCTGGTAGCCCTTGGGCAGGTCCGGGTAGAAGTAATTCTTGCGGTCGAACTTGGTCTGTTGGGCGATCTGGCAACCCAGTGCCAGACCACTCTTCACGACCAGCTCCACCGCTCGACGGTTGGCGACCGGCAACGCCCCCGGCAAGCCCAGGCAGGTCGGGCAGGTGTTCTGATTGGGAGGCTGCTCCAGATAGTCGGTCGGGCATGCGCAGAACATCTTGGACTGGGTGGCGAGCTGAACGTGGACCTCCATCCCGATCACCGCCCGCCAGTTCTCACTCGCCATGAGCCAGCTCGAAGCCCCGCCCCACTCGGAGCGCGGTCGCCTCGCCCCACTGCGGGGCCAGGATCTGGAGCCCGACCGGGAGGCCCTCGGACCGCCCGCAGGGCACGCTCAGCCCCGGCAATCCGGCCAGGTTGGCGCCCAGTGTGAGGACGTCGCAGAGGTACATCTGGTAGGGGTCCGCGGTCTTGCTGCCGATCTCGAAGGCCACCGTCGGCGAGGTTGCGCTGACGATCGCGTCGCACTTTTCAAAGGCGGCCGTAAAGTCCTGGGCGACCAGCGTTCTGACCTTCTGGGCGCGAAGGTAGTAGGCGTCGAAATAACCACTCGAAAGGGCGTGGGTGCCGAGCATGACGCGCCGCTGCACCTCGCGCCCGAATCCGCCGCCCCGGGTCTGGCTGTAGGCCTCCAGCAGCGTTGCCGCGCCGGGTGAGCGGCGGCCAAACCGCACCGAGTCAAATCGGGCCAGGTTGGAGGAGCACTCGGCCGGCGCGATGATGTAGTAGGCCGCCAACCCGTATTCGGTGTGGGGCAGACGGACGTCGACCAGTTCGGCGCCGGCCGCCTCCAGTACCCGAAGGGCCGCGTCCACCGCCGCCTTGACTCCGACCTCCATGCCGTCCACCTCAAAATATTCCCGCGGTAGGCCCAGGCGGAGTCCTTTGACCCCCGCCTCCAGATCGAGGTCGATACCCAGGGGACGAGAGGAGCTGGTCGCGTCGAGCTGGTCGTGACCGGCGATGGCGGTCAGCACCAGCGCCTGGTCCACCACCGAACTGGTGAAGGCGCCGACCTGATCCAGACTGGAGGCGAAGGCGATCAGTCCGTAGCGACTGACCCGGCCGTAGGTCGGCTTCAGGCCCACCACCCCGCAAAGCGCGGCGGGCTGGCGGATGGAGCCTCCGGTGTCACTGCCGATGCTGTATCCGGCCTCGGCGGCGGCCACCGCCGCCGCGCTGCCTCCACTCGACCCCCCCGGCACGCGCGTGGCATCCCAGGGATTGTGGGTGGTGTGAAACGCCGAGTTCTCGGTCGAGCTGCCCATCGCGAACTCGTCACAGTTGGTCATGCCCAGGATTACAGCTCCCGCCTGGCGAAGCCGGGCAACCACGGTGGCGTCATAGACGGCCCGGTATCCCTCCAATATCCTCGAGCCGGCGGTGACCTCGACCCCCTCCACGTTGAGCACGTCCTTGACCGCCATGGGTATGCCGTCCAGGGGGCCGAGGCTGTTCCCCGACTGGTATCGCTCCTGCGCCGCCCGGGCTTGGTGGGCGGCCAGATCCGGCGTCAGCCGGACGAAGGCCCGGATGGCCGGATCGCGCTCCGCGATGATTGCCAGGTGACGATCCAAGAGTTCGCCTGGTGATACCTGTCTGGTGACCAGGGCATCGTGGAGGGCGGCGATGGACGGGGTCAGGGTTCTTCCTCCAGGATGGCGGGGACGACGAAGAACCCCTCTCGCGAGGCGGGCGCGTTGGACAGGGCCCGCTCCTGGCCCATGCCCGGACGGGCCTCATCGGCGCGCAGGCGATGCTCCAACGCCACCACCTGGGCGGTGGCCGGAACGGAATCGACGTCAACCTCGGAGAGTCGGTCGATATGCCCCAGGATGGAGTCCAGCTGGTCTGTGTAGTAGGCCTCGTCGCCCTCCCCCAGGCCCAGCCGAGCCAGCAACGCCACGTGGCGCACGTCGTCGCGAGAGAGGGTCACCGGCCGAGTTTAGCCAATGGGCGGAGCGGGTCGCGCGGCCCCCCACACGACAGCCAGCACCAGTATCGAGACCGGAATCCCGATCAGGGTCGGCAACCACAGAATCGACACCAGGCTGATCAGGATCCGGCCCCACGCCCAGCCCCGCCCCAGGGCCCAGGTGGCCAGCGGCTGCAGGATGCAAACGACGCCGCCGCCGATGGCGATGGCCGCGGCCACCGCCCTCAAATTCGATGCCGACACACTCGAGGTGGCGTGCGCGGCGATGAAGTCGGGGGAGGCGTAGATGTATCCGTAGAGCAGGGTCAAGAGCGCGGCCAGGACGCTTCCCGACCAGAGCAAGGCCAGCAGCCAGCGCGGAACCGGAGCCGCCCGAACCGGTGTCACCGGCCTTCCGCAGCGAGCGCAATAACGGGCCTGAGGCGGCAGCATGGTCCCGCAGGCCGGGCACTGGACGCTCCGGCCCAGGTCGGCGCCGGTCACCGGGGAGTCGGAGATCATGGCTGGCGGTGGGATTCCAGCAGTTCCAGAAAGGCGGCCTCGTCGAGGATCGGAATCTCGAGTCGGCGGCTGCGCTCGAGCTTGGATCCGGCCTCCGACCCGACCACCACGTAGTCCGTTCTGGCGGAGATGCTGGAGCTGGTGCGTGCGCCCAGGGCGCGAACCCGTGCCTCCGCCTGGGGCCGGCTCATGGTCTCCAGCGACCCGGTGAAGACAAATCTCAGGCCGTCCAGGGGGCCGCCTGGGGCCGGGCGTGAAGGCGAAGCGGGACGCACCCCCGCCGCCAGCAGCCGATCGACCAGCTTGCCGCCCTCGGTGGAGAAGAAGCGGGCGATCTCCGACGCCATGCTGGGTCCGATCCCCTCCACCTCCTGCAGGCCTTCCGCGGTGGCGGCTCGAATTCGCTCCAGGGTCTCAAAGTGGGAGGCCAGGAGAACGGCCGTGGCCTCACCCACCTGGGGGATCCCGATGGCGCAGAGAAACCGGCCCAGGGATGCGCCGCGGCTGCGCTCGATCTCCGTCACCAGCTTCTGGGCCGACTTGAGGGCGTGATGCTCCAGGCGGACGAGCTGCTCCTGGCTGAGCGCATAGAGATCGCTGGGGTCGTCGATCATGGCGCTGGCGATGAGCTGCGCCAGCGTGGCCGGACCCAGTCCGTCGATGTTCATGGCGCCGCGCGAGGCGAAGTGGATGAGGCGTTCCAGGCGCTGGGCCGGGCAGAAGGGGTTGATGCAGCGGTGCGCGACGTAGGGCTCTTCCCGGACCACCTCGCCGCCACATTGGGGACAACGCTCGGGCATCGTCCAACCAGGCTTGGGATCCAGCACCGAGACCACCTCGGGGATGACGTCCCCGGCGCGTTGGACTACCACCGTGGCGCCCGCGTAGACCCCCTTCTCATTGACCAGCTGCTCGTTGTGAAGGGTGGCGTTCCTGACCACCACGCCGCCCACGATGACCGGGCGGAGGTGGGCGACGGGGGTCAGCACTCCGGTTCGTCCGACGTAGACCTGGATTGATTCCACCTGCGTCTCCACCTGCTCCGCCGCGTATTTGAGGGCGATTGCCCAGCGCGGCGAGCGGGTCACGAATCCCAGCTCCATCTGCTGATCGTGGCGGTCAACCTTGACCACCACCCCGTCGATCTGGTGATCCAGCTCGGCGCGATGCTCGAACCAGCGCTGGTGAAAGTCGATGACCCCTTCGATGGAGTCAAACCGCGCCCGGTTGGGATTGACCAAAAATCCCATCTGGGCCAGGTTCTCCAGGACCTCCCACTGGCTGCCCGCGGCGCCGCTGGGATCCAGTGTGTACATGTAGGTCGAGAGCTTTCTGGATGCGGTCACGGTGGCGTCGATCTGGCGCACGCTGCCGGCGGCCGCGTTGCGGGGATTCATGAACGGCGGACGCCCGCCCTCGACCATCTCGCGGTTCAGGTCCGCGAAGGCGGGCAGCGGGAAGTAGACCTCGCCGCGCACCTCGAAGCGCTCGGGCAGGCCGGGCAGCGGGATGATGCGCTCCGGCACCGAGGCCACGCCGCGCAGGTTCGGCGTGACGTCCTCGCCGACCCGTCCGTCGCCGCGCGTGGCGGCCTGAACCAGACCACCGCCGCGATAGGTTAGGCTGATCGCCAGACCGTCGATTTTCAGTTCGCAGACGTAGGTGAGCGGGCCATCGATGACGCGCCTGACGCGGGCGTCGAAGGCCCGAATCTCGTCTGGATCGAAGGCGTTCTGAAGGCTCAGCATGGGGGAGCTGTGTCGCACCTTGGCAAAGTGGGTGGCGGCGCGCCCGCCCACCCGCTGGGTGGGCGAATCGGCGCTGATCAGCTCCGGATGCAGGGCCTCCAGCTCCCGCAGGTCCACAAAGAGGGCGTCAAATTGGGCGTCGGTCAGCTCCGGCTCATCGGCTCCGTAGTAGAGGTCTTCGTGCCGCACGATCTCAGCGCGCAGGCGCGCTATCCGCTCGGCGGGGTCCGGTTCCGCGCCCTCGGTCACGACTTCGTGAGCGGAGCCAGCATGCCGCTGAGAATCTTCACCCCGGCCTCATCAAACTGCACCACCAACTCCTCGTCGGTTCTGGTCAGCGTGCTCTTGACCACGCGCCCCGGCCCGAACTTGGGATGAACGACCTTGTCTCCTGCAAAGTAGCGCTGTACGAGTGGCTCGGCACGCACATTTTCCGAGACGGCGGCGGCCAGATAGGCGCGATGGTCCTTGCGGGGGGGCGCGTTGGCGGCCGCCCCGGTGCTGCGCGGCGCCAACATCGGCGCTGGTATCTCAGCCAGAAAGCGACTCGGCAACCCGGCCTGGGCTTGCCCGTAGAGGTGGCGGCGGAAGGCGCAGCTGAGGTAGAGGCGGTCGCGGGCCCGGGTCATGCCCACATAGCAGAGGCGCCGCTCTTCGGCCATTTCGCGTGGATCCTCGATCGCCCGGCGGTGGGGCAGGAGTCCGTCTTCCACCCCGGCCAGGAAGACGACCGGGAACTCCAGGCCCTTGACCATGTGCAGGGTGATCAGGGTTACCCCCTGCTCATCCTCGTCCAGGGCGTCCACGTCGCTGCGCAGACTGACCTCGGTCAAAAACCCTTCCAGCTCCCCCTCGCCGCTGGGCTGCTCGTATTCCTCGGCCAGACCGAGCAATTCACGCAGGTTCTCCAGCCGCGCATCCTTCTGCGCGCCCGAGTCCTCGTAGGCAGCGTCCAGGCCAAAGGCCTCGATCACCTCCAGCATGATCTGGCTGACCGACAGCTTTGCCGCACGGGCGCGGAGGGATTGCAGCCGGGCGCCGAGGTTTGAAAGAGGTCCGATGGCGGCTCGGGGCAGGCCGGCAATGGTCTCCGGCTCAGCGATGGCGGTCAGAATGTCCGCCTCTTGCGACCGGGCGTGGGCAAAGACGGCCGCCAGGCTGACCGCGCCGACCTTGCGCCGGGGCACGTTGACGAGGCGCGAGAAGCTGATCGGATCCGAGGGATTGAGAAGAAAGCGCAGGTAGGCGAGCAGGTCCCGGATCTCGCGTCGTTCCCAAAATCGCACCCCACCCACCAGCCGAAAGGGGATTCGGCGGCGCCCAAAGACGTCCTCGAACGCGCGCGACTGGGCATTGGTGCGATAGAGAACCGCGAAGTCCTTGGTCTTCCTGCCCTCCTGGCGGCGCAGCCGATCCACCTCTCCGGCCACGAACTCCGCCTCCTCGACCTCGCTGTAGAGCTGCGAGACGCTGATCTTCTCGCCCCCCGTGCGCGCCGTCCAGAGCTTCTTCTCGGCTCGCTGCGAGTTGTTCCGGATGACGGCGTGGGCCGCGTCCAGGATGGGCTGGGTGGAGCGATAGTTCTGCTCCAGACGGATGACCCGGGCGTCGGGATAGTCCTTCTGGAAATCAAGGATGTTGCGCACGTCGGCCCCCCGCCAACCGTAGATGGCCTGATCGTCGTCTCCCACCACGCCCAGGTTGCGATGGCCGCCCGCGAGCAGATTGACGAGCATGTACTGGGCCCGGTTGGTGTCCTGATACTCATCGACCATGATCTGGTTGAAGCGATGCTGCCAGCGCTCCAGCACCTCCTCCTCCGAGCGCAACAAGCGCACCGCCCGGACGATCAGGTCATCGAAGTCGAGCGCGTTCGATCGCGCCAGGAATTCCTCGTAGAGGCGGTACACGGAACGCAGGGTCTCGTCGTTGGGGCCCCTGATGGGCAGCGTGTCGAAGGTCAACAATTCGTTTTTGGCCTGCGAGATGAGGGCGCTGAAAAGAGCCGGTGGCAGGCGCTTGACGTCCACTCGGAGTTCCTCCAGCACGCGCCGCAGCGCCGCCCTCTGGTCGTCCTCGTCGAAGATGACGAAGTTGCGCGTCAGCCCCACCCGCTCGGCGTCCTGGCGCAGCATGCGAACGGCGGTGGCGTGAAAGGTGCCAACCCACATCCGCTCCGCACCGCTCACCAGCAGCGCCACGCGCTCGCGCATCTCGCGCGCCGCCTTGTTGGTGAACGTCACCGCCAGAATCTGGTCGGAGCGAGCCTGCTGACGGGCAATCAGGCTGGCGATGCGCGTGGTGAGAACCCTGGTCTTGCCGCTGCCAGCGCCCGCGAACACCAGCAGCGGGCCCTCCGCGTGCTCCACCGCCTCGCGCTGGGGCGGGTTGAGTCCCTCCAGCAACTGCTCCAATTCCGCCTGCTGGGACTCGGAGATCGGCATCGGCTATCGAGTGTAGGCGCCGCGGAAGGCCGCTTACACTTGCTCCTGCCATGGTGCCAGAACCGCCTCTGAGCAGGGATCGGCTGCTCTATCGGGTGGCCGCTGAATTGACCTCATCACTCGACCTGGACGAGGTTTTGGGCCTGCTCATGACGCGCGTCATCGATCTCATGTCGGCCGCTCGCGGATTCGTCGTGCTGCTGGATCGGGAAACCGGCGACTTGCAGGTGAGAACCTCCCGGGGCGAAACCGATCAGGCCCTGGCCGAGGGCTTCCTCGGCTCGCGCACCGTGATCGAGGAGGTCATCGCCACCGGCCGGCCGGTGGTGACCATGGATGCCACTGCCGATCACCGATTCAGGGGACAGGATTCGGTGGTACTCCACAACCTGCGCTCCATCATGGCCGTGCCCCTGCTGGTCAAGGGAACCGTAATCGGGGCCCTCTACGTTGACAATCCGCTCCGCGTGGGCATCTTCGTGGATGCCGACCGGGAATTCTTCCAGGCGCTATCGGACCTGGCCGCCATCGCCATCGACAACGCCCGTCTCTACAGCGAACTCCGCGAGAACTTCGAGCGAGCCGAGTTTCTGCGCCGAACCTTCGAGCGCTACGTCAATAAGCAGGTGACCGATTGGGTGCTGGGCGACCCCAATCGAGACCAGGTCTTCCTGCCCGGGCAGCGCCTTGAGGTCACCATCCTGGCCTCGGACATCGCCGGCTTCTCGCAGCTCTCACAATCCATGGAGGCCGAGGCCCTGGTCAGCTTCTTGAACCGTTACTTCCGTCGTATGGTCGACATCGTCATCGCCCACGGCGGCAACCTCGATAAGTTCCTGGGCGACGGGCTGCTGGTCGCCTTCGGCGCCCCGGTGCCGATGCCGGACTCGGCCGAACACGCGCTCGCCGCCGCCCGCGACATGGCCGCCGCGGTGGCGGAAATGAACGCCGAGCGGACCGCCGCGGGCGATCCCCCGGTCCAGGTCGGGATTGGAATCGACTCGGGCTCGGTGGTGGCCGGCAACGTGGGTTCGGAACTGCGGCTGGAGTACACCCTGATCGGAATCCCAGTCAACAATGCCACCTTCCTCTCCAAGCGCCGACCCGCCGCCGTGCTTCTCTCGCGCAACACGCAGCGGCTGCTGAAGGACGCCTCTCGCCTGCGCCGATTGCGGTCCATCGTGCTGAAGGGCGCCACCCGCGCGGAACCGATTTACGCTCTGCCTCAGTCGGCTCGCCCTTAGCTCAGGACCGCCTTCGGGCGGCACTGGGATCCCGCCCAGAACCTCCAGCGCATGATCGGGATCCGATTTCGCCCGCCCGTGGATGGCGTCCTTGCCGGGTGGGGGCTGGGCGACGTTTGTAGCCAAGGACACCCGCCTCCGCGCGAGCCGGCTACGCCATCGAGCGGCGGCTGGTGAGTAACCACCCGTCGCCATCCGTCCGGCGCGGCGACGCGCTCGGGACGAACTCGCCAATGTCGACCATCAGTCTCTTCTTGATTGCCGGTCAGGCGGCGATCCCCTCCTTGTCGACGAACAAACCCTCGTGCTCGGCACCGGTTCTAATCGGCCCCGGCAACCTGCGCCAGCTGCCCCGTGAAGTCGGGTTTGATCCTCGATAGGGCAGACAAGTGAGATCGTAGCCGTCAAGCCTAGGGGGCCCCCCCAACCTCCGCCTGCGGCTCCCGATGACTTGCCAGTTTTGCCTTCCGCTGCTAGGGTGAAGGTGCGTGGTCCCCAGGGCGGCCCCTTGGGCCTGTTGTCCGTCCATACGCGCAGCCAAAGGAGTGAAACCACGATGGGTAGATCTCGCGCCCTCTGGGGCATTGTTGCCGGCGGCACCATCCTGCTAACCGCGTGTGGCGGCGGTGGCACGGCGAGCGGCAATCATTCGCCGATCAGGGTGGGTTACGAGGTGCCTTTGAGCGGTGCCTTTGCCGCCAACGGGAAGAACGAAGAAAACGGCTGGCTCCTCGGCCTCAAGGACTTCGGCGATACCGTTGACGGCCACAAGATCCAAACCACCTTCGTCGATACCCAGGCAGACCCCAATGTCGCCCTCTCGCAGGTGCGCGAACTGGTTGACAACCAGCATATTCAGATGCTCGAAGGCCCCCTGGCGGCCAATGAAATCGCGGCCGTGGCCGGATACACCGCACCCAAGGGGATCCCGACCGACGATCTGGCCCTGTGCTCGGCGATCCAACTGCAGTACTACGTCAAGTACGGCGTGGGCCTGTCCTCGGGCTGGTCCTGCAACCAGCCCGCGATCATGGCCGCCGTCTACGCTTACAACGATCTTCACTGGCGCAAGGTCATGACCATTGGTCAGGACTTCGCCTTCGGTTGGCTGGTCACGGGCGGGTTCGGCGATGAGTTCAAGAAGTTGGGCGGGACCGTGGTCAAGATGCTCTGGGCCCCCAACACCACCACCGACTTCAGCCCCTACGTCTCTCAGATTCCAAAGTCCGGCATCGACGGCGTCTACGCCGAGCTCTCGGGAGCGACGGCGGTTCGCTTCACCGCCGCCTACAAGTCGTTCGGACTGACCGGAACCGTGCCGTTGCTCGGCATCACCCAGCTGACCGACTATTCCGTGCTCCCCTCTGAAGACCCCAACGCGGTGCTGGGGTTGAAAACCGGGGCCCAGTACTGCGACGGCATCCCGACCCCCAAGAATCAGAAATTCGCCAACGAGTACTACGCCCAGTACGGGACCTATCCCGGCTACTACTCGGACGCCGGCTACACCAAGGCCCGGCTCCTGATCTCCGCCCTGCAGACGCTGCATGGCGACGCCAGCAACGGCAAGAACCTGATCAAAGCCATGAAATCCACCTCCATCGTCAGTTCACGGGGACCGGTCAAACTGAGCGGCGCGCCCGCCTTCGCTCCCATCCAGAACATCTACATCTGCCAGGTCCAGCGAGTCAACGGCGTGTTGCACAACGTTCCCATCAAGACCTACACCAACGTTCAGCCCTGGGGCGATCTGTCCGAGAGCGAATGGGAGGCTGGCTTCCGCAAGTACAGCGCGGCACGTCCGACGGCGTAACGGGAGCGGCATCCATGACCCTTTCAGGGGTGCGCCCAGCCGCCGGGCGCACCCCACCGCCGAGAGGAATCGGTGGGAGTCAGGCGGCGACGGTACCTGACCGACGCTTCATCGCCGTCGGGCCGGGCGCGGGGCGCCCCCCAGTCCAATGCAGATTCCATGCCTGAGCCGGCGGACGCGCTGCAGCGGACCGAATTCCGGGACGGAATGCTGATCACCTATCAGGCCCCGATCCGGGTCGATGACGGGACCGTGCTGCGCGCCGACGTATACCGGCCTCGGGGCGATGCCACAGTGCCTGTCATCCTCACCTACGGCGTCTACGGCAAGGGTCTCAGCTTCCAGGACGGCTACCTGCCGCAGTGGAACAAGATGATTCAAGACCATCCCGAGATCGAACGCGGCTCCAGCAACCGATATCAGAACTGGGAGACCACCGACCCGGAACGCTGGGTGCCTTACGGCTACGCCGTGGTCAGGGTCGATTCGCGCGGAGCGGGCTGGTCGCCGGGCTTGCTTGAGACCAACTCGCCCCGGGAGACGCTGGACGTCTACCACTGCATCGAATGGGCAGCGGCCCAGCCCTGGTCGAACGGCAAGGTCGGCATGCTGGGCATCTCCTATTACGCCTCCAATCAATGGCGCGTGGCTGCCCTCCAGCCGCCCCATCTGGCCGCCATCATCCCCTGGGAAGGTCGCGCCAACAACTACCGCGACGGCATGTACCACGGCGGCATCTACTGCGACTTCCAGGCCAAATGGTTTCCGATCCAGGTCAAGACGGTCCAGTACGGGGTCGGATCCCGGGGTCGTCGCAGCCGCCTCACCGGCGAGTGGGTGGCGGGGCCGGTGACGCTCTCCGAGCAGGAACTGGCCGGCAAACGTCTGGAGCGCGAGTTGGAGATCAAGAAGCATCCCCTCGACGATGACTGGCACCGGGACACCAATCCGGACTGGTCAAAGGTCATAACCCCCCTGCTGTCGGCCGCCAACTGGGGTGGTCAAGGGCTCCATCCGAGGGGTAATTTCGAGGGATTCAGCATGGCGGCTTCGACCCAGAAATGGCTTGAGGTCCACGGCGACACGCATTGGTCGCTCTTCTATTCGGACTACGGTCTGCGTCTCCAGCGCCTCTTTTTCGATCACTTCCTGAAGGGATTGGACAATGGTTGGGAGCGGCGGTCGCCGGTCCAACTCAACATCCGCCACCCCGGCGAACGTTTCGTGATTCGCATGGAGGAGGAGTGGCCGCTGCAGAGGACCCTCTGGAGCAAGCTGTACCTAAACGCGGCGGACCTGAGCCTGGGACGGGAGGTGCCGGCCGCCGACGCCAGCGTCGCCTATTCGGCGATGGTCCAGGGGGTCAGCTTCCGCCTCCCCGCGCTGAGCGAGGAGACCGAGATCACGGGACCGCTGGCGGCCAAGCTCTTCATCTCCTCCCAGACCAGCGACGCGGATCTCTTTCTGATCGTAAGGGCCTTCTATCCGGACGGCCGGGAGCTCACCTTTCAGGGGGCGCTGGACCCCAACACGCCCCTCGCCAACGGCTGGCTTCGGGCCTCGCACCGCCGGCTCGATGCAGAGCTCACGCGGCCCTATCGTCCCTACCATCCCCACCAGGCCACAGAGCCACTTCGGCCCGGGGCCGTCTATGAGCTGGACGTGGAGATCATTCCGACCTGCATCGTGCTGCCCCCCGGATTCCAGCTCGTCCTGACCGTCCAGGGCAAGGACTACGAATACGCCGGCGAGCTGAGCCAGTTCGCCCGAGACTTCCATTACGCCCACCGCGGGGTGGGACCGTTCACCCATGCGGATCCCCAGATGCGCCCGGCCGAGGTCTTTGGCGGCGAGGTGACCATCCACACCGGCCCAGAGCATCCCTCGCACCTGCTGTTACCCCTGATTCCGCACGCCTGATGCGCCCCGCGTGCGGGTCCAGCCGCACTCGGAACCGGCGCACGGCATCGCCGACGCCGGCTCGGGGCGGGTTTTAGGATGAGTTGGGCAGGCCAATACCCTGTCGTGGATCGGCTCGCACGTGGAGGTAGACATGTCTGAGAGCGTCACCAGGAATACCGAGCGCACCGTCGAAGCGGACGGGATGCTGATCGATTACCACGTTCCCATCGAGATGGACGACGGGGTCGTTCTGCGCGCCGACGTCTTCCGCCCCCAGCGAGAGGGCCGCTATCCAGTCGTCTTGAGCTACGGGCCGTACGCCAAGGGGCTGTCCTTCCAGCAGGGCTACGCACCGCAGTGGAACAAGATGGTCGCTGACTTCCCCGACGCGGCCCTGGGCAGCACCAACAAGTACCAGAACTGGGAGGTGGTCGACCCCGAGAAGTGGGTTCCATTCGGCTACGTCTGCGTTCGCATCGACTCCCGGGGAACGGGTTGGTCGCCCGGTACCCTCGACGTCTGGTCGGTGCGTGAGGCGCAGGACATCTACCAAGCCATCGAATGGGCAGCGACACGGCCCTGGTCGACGGGGAAGATCGGCATGACCGGCATCTCCTACTACGCCATCAACGAGTGGCAGGTGGCCGGCCTTCAGCCCCCCCACCTGACCGCTCTTGTCCCCTGGGAGGGAGCGGCGGACTTCTATCGCGACATGAGCTATCACGGTGGGATCTACTGCGTCTTTCAGGCCAACTGGTATCCGCAGCAGGTCGAGAACGTGCAATACGGCCTCGGAGAACGCGCGCTGAAGAACCCCAACACGGGTGAATCCGTGGCCGGACCGGTCACCCTCTCGGATCGGGAACTGACCCAAAACCGACGCGATCTGGAGGCGGACATCAACGCCCACCCGCTCGATGATGCCTGGCACCAGGCTCGATCGGCGGACTGGTCCAAGGTCCAGACGCCGTTCCTCTCCACCGCCAACTGGGGGGGCCAGGGACTACACCCCCGGGGCAACTTCGAAGCCTTCACCGAGGCGGCGACCGAGCAGAAATGGCTCGAAGCCCACGGCGACTCCCACTGGAGCCTCTTCTACACCGACTATGGGGTCGCGCTCCAGCGGCGGTTTTTTGATCACTTTCTAAAGGGCGACGGCTCCTGGGCGGGCGAGCCCCGGGTTAGGCTGCAGGTACGCCGCGTCGACGGCTTCGTGGAGCGACACGAGGATGAGTGGCCGCTGGCCCGGACCCAGTGGACCAAGTTCTACCTCGACGCCGCCTCCGGCCGGCTGCAAACCGACATTCCGGCCGCCTCTGAGGCGAGCTATCCGGCACTGGGTGAGGGCCTCGATTTCAGCATGACGGTGGAGCGGGAAACCGAGATCACCGGGCCCATGGCGGCCAAGCTCTTCATCTCCTCCAGCACCGCCGATGCCGACCTCTTCTTGGTGGTCCGCGTTTTCAACCCGGCGGGTGAGGAAATCGTCTTCCAGGGTGCCCTGGACCCCAACACACCGATCGCCCAGGGCTGGCTGCGAGCCTCTCACCGCAAGCTCGATCCGGTCCGCTCCAAACCCCATCGGCCCTTTCACAGCCACGATCAAGTAAGCCCTCTCGAACCCGGTCAGACCTACGAGGTCGACGTCGAGATCTGGCCCAGCTCGATCGTCGTCCCGGCCGGATGGAGGGTGACCCTGAGTGTGCGAGGCAAGGACTACGAGTATCAGGGACCGATGTCCGATTTCGCCCGTTCGTTTCACTACGCCTCCAAGGGTTGCGGGCCCTTCCTCCACCCCATTTCCAGCCACCGCCCCGAGGAATTGTTCGGCGGCGACGTCACCGTCCACTGCGGGGGCGACACCGCCTCCTACCTGCTGCTTCCCGTCATCCCCGAGCAGTCATGAAGCTGGAATTGGTGTCCGTGGCCACCGACACCTATCCCCTCGACGGCATCTTCTACCAGCCCGAGGGAGGGCCGGCTAGGGCAGGCGCGCTGATAATGCACGGAAATCAGGGCAACTTCTACAGCGGGCCGCCCCGCTTCCTGCCCCCGGCTCTGGCCGAGCTGGGTATTGCCACCCTGGCCTTCAACCGCCGCGGCCACGACATCCTCGGCACCCACCTGGGGCGGGCACCCGTGGGCGGTGCCCTGCAGCTGACCGAGGAGGCCATCGCCGACAACCGCTACGCGGCCGCCTTTCTGGCCGACCGAGGATTGCCCGCACCGCTGCTGATCGGCCACAGCAACGGCGGATTGCTGGCCGGTCAGCACGCCGCCGATCATCCCCAGACTCCAGGTCTGGTCCTGCTCTCGGCCGCCGGTGGCGGCCTCGGTTCAACCGAGCTCACGAGCCGGGCCGGACTCCTCCTCGGGGAGCGCTATTCGGAGTTGGTGGGCGAGGCCGAGCGGCTGGTCCAGGCCGGGCTCGGGGGCCAGCTGATGGTCATCCCGGGATGGTGGTGGGTGATCAGCGCGGCCAGCTTGTGGGACCGCCTCCACCACCTTCCTGATCTGGTCGAGGTTGCACCGCGGGTGACCGCCCCCAGCTTTTTCCTGAAGGGCGCGGCTGAACCCGAATCCGTCTATCCGGCGCGGGCCTTCGCCCGCGCCTGCGCGGGCGGCTGCGAGGTGGTGGAACTCGAAGACTGCGATCATTGGTATCGGGGACGCGAGCTGGAGGTCAGCGCTCAGGTGGTGGGCTGGCTGAAGCGCCTGCTGGCGGGCCCCCCGAGA
This sequence comes from Candidatus Acidiferrales bacterium, assembly GCA_035532785.1. GTDB lineage: Bacteria > Chloroflexota > Dormibacteria > Dormibacterales > Dormibacteraceae > DATKQJ01. The sequence goes on from DATKQJ010000010.1 coordinate 24,346, forward strand.
GGCGGGCGGTGAGGAAGCGGCCGGGCTGCTCGGGTGGCAAGCCAACGAGGGGCCGCGGCGCAGTTGGCAGCGGGCAGGTTGAACCCCAGGAGACGGCACCGGGGTTGATTCAGGAGGGACCTAGGTTTGGCGGATGGAGCCGATGCCCGCGGATTGAAGCTGGTTGGCGCCTCGGATCGGCGTGGTCGCGGACACAGCGGGGAAGGCATGGCCCTGATCGTCCGAGGTGGCCGGCGATTTCTGTTTGTGGCCCACGAGTCGGCGCCAACCAACTTCACCGTGCTGGATATCAGCGACCCGCGGCGGCCGGAGGTGCTCGAGCAGACCGACCTCCCGCGCCCCAAGGTGCGCTCCAACTCGCTCGCCATCGCGCACGACGGCGCCGTCCTCGCCGTGGCCTACCAGGTCCAAGAGCCGGGTGAGCGGCCAGCCGGAGTTGAGTTCTTCGACATTTCGGATCCACTCCGACCGCAGTCAATCTCCTACATCGACACCTCTGGTCCGCTCTCGGTAGGGGGCGGTGCATTTCGTTTACCGGTGTTCAGCCGCGGCCTCTTGGCGGTGACCGACGAGGCGCTCACCAGTGATGGACAGGATCACTCCACGTTGCTCTGGCTGATGGACTCATCGGTCGAGTCCAACCTGGTCCCGATCGCCGCCGCCCCCCGCCACCATTCGAAGATTTCCGGTCTCGCGGTGGCCGCTTTGGAGCCCACAATCTGCACGAGAGCGACCCCTCGCCGACGGCGTGGCACTCCGAGGATGAAGTGGTGGGCGCTTTCTCCAGCGCCGGGATTCGTATCTGCGATGTCCGGCAACCATTCCAACCGCGCGAGGTGGCGCACCACGTTCCACCGCCTCCACCTGGTTCTCGAGCGGGTTGCGCCCAGAGCAATGACGTTTACGTCGACGAGAACCACGTCATCTATGCCGTGGACCGCCACACCGGTGGTCTCTATGTATTGCAAAGGAGTTAGGTCATGCCCCTAGAACTGGAAGAGGCCCGCAAGTTGATCGGCGCGACGCTCGACCACGCGAGCAAGATGGGAATAACCGTCGCCGCCGCCGTGGTCGACGAGGGCGGGCACCTGCAAGGCCTAGAGCGAATGGACGGTGCCTTTCCGCTGAGCTCTCAACTGGCCGAGTCGAAGGCCGTGGGGGCATCCATCTGGCATCGCGACGGGGGCGCGCTCGCGGCCCTGCAGGCGGAGCGCCCGGCGTTCTTCGCTCAGGCCGACCGATTGGTCCGCATGCCGATGATTCCGGGCGCAGGATCGGTCGTAATCCGGCGCGGAGACCGGGTGCTGGGAGCGATCGGAGTCAGCGGCGGTACCAGTGACCAGGACTTGCAGTGTGCGAAAGCCGGCCTGCAAGCGCTCTTCGGAGGCTAAATCATCGGGCGTTGAGGGGTCGGGCTGGCCGCGCCAGCCTGGCCCGACGCCCCTCTGCCGGTTCAGCGCTGCCTGCATGACGGCCCGCCCGGCGAATTGGTCAGGGGGCGCTTGGCGACCGCCAGCGCGTTCGATTGCGATGGCGAAAACAACGCGGAGTGGTATCGCCGACGGGTCGGGCGATTGACTGGAGGTCAGTTGATCGCCATAATTACCACGTCAACTGTTCGTATCTGCAGTTCCGTACGGGCCGGGGTGACCTTCGAATGGCCTTCCAGCACATTGGGACTCAAACGCACTTCGTCTTGGGGGAGGAATAAATGAGAAACCGATGGAGCCTTTTGGGCTCAGCGATGGCCGTGCTCATGGTCGCATCGTGCGGCGGAACGGGGGGGACGTCATCCAACAAGTCGCCTATCAAAATCGGATACATCGCGCCTTTGACCGGAACCAGCGCGTCTCCCGGCGAGGCCGAGAAGGATGGCTGGAATCTGGGCCTCAAGCAATTTGGCGACACCGCCAACGGGCGGCCGATCCAGACCATATTCGCTGACAGTGGGGGTGACCCGAACGTGGCCCTCAGCGACGCTCGCAACCTCGTCAATCAAGACAACGTCTCGATTGTGGAGGGACCGCTGCTGGCCAATGAGCAGGCTGCCGTCGCCGCCTTCTTGGATCCCCTCAAGATTCCCACCGATGACCTCTCAGAGTGCGGCTACAACCAGATGCAGGGATATCTCAAATATGGCAACGCCTTCTCATCGGGATGGACCTGCAACCAGCCCGATACGGTTGCCGCGGAGTGGATGTACAACGACCTCCACCTAACCCACATCACCACCATCGGCGCCGACTATGCCTTTGGATGGCTGTCCATTGGCGGCTTTGCGGCTGAGTTCAAGCATCTCGGCGGCACCATTGACAAGATGATTTGGGCCCCCATCACGACGGCTGACTTTGGACCGTATGTGTCGAGCATCCCCAAGAACACCCAGGCCGTCTTCGCGGTCACGGTGGGCGCCGGTGGCCCCAAGCTGACCAGTGCCTACAACCAGTTCGGTTTGAAGGCAACCATTCCCCTGATTGGCAACACCACCGTGACGGACTATTCCGTCCTACCCGCCGAGGACCCCAGCGCGATTTTGGGAGTCCGGGTCGTGGCCCAGTACTGCGATGGAATTCCGAGCGCCATCAATCAGAAATTCGCCAATGACTACAAGGCTGCTTACGGCGCCTACCCGGGCTACTACGCCGACGCCGGCTTTACCAAAGCCCGGCTGGCGGTCACGGTTCTAAGGCAACTCAAGGGCGACACGTCCAAGCCCGCAGCGATCGCGAAGGCGTTGAAGGCGACGGCGATCGTGGCCCCACGTGGGGCGGTAAAGCTGAGCCCGGTCACCCTGTCACCAATTCAGAACATCTACGTCTGTCAGGTGGAGAACGTGAACGGCAGCCTTCGCAACGTTCCCATCAAAACCTACCCCAACCAGCAGCCCTGGGGTGCCCTCTCAGAAAGTGCGTGGAAAGCTGAGTTCCAGCACGACAGCACTGGTCGACCGACCGCCTAGTTTCAGCCCGTTACGATTAGCGCGTGGCGCCCTCGGAAACCGCCCGATTGGTGGGTTTCGGGGGCGCCCGTTCGTCGGCCAGTCCGATGCCACGACATCCCATGGCCACGAATTGCGTTCGCCGCGTCCATTCATAAGAGGAGCCAAACGCATGCACCTTCCTGATCAATCCGCTGAGGCCCCTCGGCCCGCTGGCGCGCGGTGCGCCCGGTGAGCGGCGTGCGCTCTGATCTCGGACAGTTCGCGCATGGACAGTTCCGGGTCGACTACGAGGACCGGCCGGACCCCGCGCTGCTCCGCGAAAAGCGTGTAGCCAAGGCCCAGCAGGCGATGCGCGCCGCAGGCCTCGATGCCCTGCTGCTATGGAAGAACGAGAACGTGCGCTATGTAACTTCGTTGCGCGCTCAGATCATCGCGGGCAAGAGCGCCGTCCTCAACGGGTGCCTCCTGCTCGCAGACCGGAGCCCCATCCTGCTCGCCTCCGGTGGCGAGGTGCAGCGCGTTCAAATCGTAATGCCCTGGATCGAGGAGATCCACGCTGTACCGATCATGGAGGCCAAGGGACTGGTTCGAGGCGCGGTGGAGTCCGTGCTGAAGCCCCTCTTTCACCGCCTCGGGCTGGACTCGGCTCGGGTTGGCCTCGACGAGTCGGGCTTCGTATTGGTCGAAGCCATGCGCGAACTGATGCCGGGGGTTGTTCTTGCCGACGGCGACGCGCCCATGCACGCCGCCCGACTGGTCAAACTCCCCGAGGAGATCGCCCTCATGGAGGAGGCCGCGGCAATCGCCGAAGCGGTCACCCAGACGGCCATCGAAGCCGTGCGCCCAGGCGTGCGGGAGACCGACGTGGTGGCCGAGGCGATGCACACCCTTTTCCGCCTGGGCGGAGAGCAGGCGCACGTCGACACTCCGTTTGTCGCCTCCGGCGAGCACATGGCACCGCCCAACCGCATCCCGTCCGACAAGATCATTCGCGAGGGGGATCTTGTCTTCATCGACATCGGGGCGGGCTGGTCCGGTTACTGGGGCGACATGGGCCGGACGGTCATTTGCGGCAAGCCCAGCCAGCGCCAGAAAGAGGTGTACACCGCGGTCTATGAGGCGCTGCAGGCGGCCACCGAAACCATGAAGACGGGCAACACCAACGACGATGTGGCTTCGGCCGTCCACCAGGCGGCGGCTCGACACGGACTGGCTGACAACTTCATCAGTCTGTTCATCGGTCACGGAGTCGGAATCGGATCCAACGAACCTCCCTACATCGGTGAGGACCTGCCGGGAGCGGAGACGGTCGTGCTGCAGACCGGCATGACCTTCGCCGTCGAACCGCTGATCTGGGTGCCGGGGGTGCGTGGAGGCGCCGGCGTACGCCTGGAAAACACCATCATGGTGACCCCCGAGGGTGGTCGGTCGCTAACCCGGACCGCCTTTGACGACCGCCTCCTGATTAGGAGCTGACCGAGACCACCGAGCCCTCTCGGACGGAGCGGGCAATCGCGTCGGTGAGTTCGACGCTGCGAAGTCCGTCCACGCCCGAGGGGTTGGGCTGGCGCCCTTCGAGGACGGCGGCGGAGAATGCGGCGATGGTGCGGGCGTACGCATCCATGCTCGAATAGGCCGCCACCGACTCTCCGCTCTCCGTAACCACACGCATCTCACCGTCGGGACTGGGACGAGTGACCCGGCGCCCGTCGATGCGGCCCTTGGTGCCATGGATCACGATCTCGTCAAGGGGTTTGGCGGCCACCTGGTTACCGTTGGCATAGGCCATGGCTCCGCTCGCGAATCGCAACAAAACCATCGGGCAGAGTTCGATGGCAGGCCCGCGCCCGGTCTCGAACATGGCCACCACCTCGACCACCTCCGAGTCGAGCAAGAAGCGCAGCAGGTCATACATGTGCACGGCGATGTTGTTCACCGCCCCCAGACCGGCCTGGGCGGGGTCGAGCCTCCAGCCGCGTGGCAAACGCCCGCCGTTACCGGCGTCGACCTGAACCACGACGACATCGCCGATTTGACCCGACTGAATAACCCGCCGGGCGTCCTGAAACGCAGCGTGGTGGCGAGTCTGGAAGTTGAGCCCCAGCCTGACGCCGGCACTGGCACAGACGTCGACCACCTTCGCGGCCTCTTCCGCGCTACCCGCCAGGGGCTTGTCGCATAGAACGTGCTTGCCAGCCCGGGCGGCGGCCGTGACTTGTTCGGCGTGAAGAAAATTGGGGGTCGTGATGACGACCACATCCACATCTGGCCGCCGCAACATCTCGTCGAAGTCGGTCCCTGCCCAGGCGGCACCATGCAACTTGGCAAACGCTTCGGCTCGGCCCTGGTCGCGACTCACCACCGCCACCAGCTGGCTGTTGGGATCGGCCCCAATACCGGGCGCGATCGAGCGTCCGGCGATACCGCCGGGACCGATGATTCCCCATCCAAGCGTCATGTGGTAGCCATCCTCTTACTTACAGAAACCGTACCTGCACCCATTGGCTGCCGGTGAGCTGGTGCCGCGCCGGCCGCATCGGACCGACTCAGATGCAGGTGTAACCACCGTCCACGAAGAGCGTGGCGCCGGTTACGTAACTCGCCTCCTCCGATGCCAGAAAGACCGCCGCCCCCACCATCTCGACCGGATCTGCGACCCGGCCCATGGGCACCAGGCGCCGGTTGACTTCCGCCACGTCGGGCCGTGCGAAATAGGCACGGTTGCCCGGCGTCTCGGTCGTGCCGGGTGCGATGGCGTTGACGCGGATGCCGTGTTCAGCCAAGTCGACGGCCATGCCCTTCACCAGTTGCCGAATCGCCCCCTTCGATGCGGCGTAATGGGCAAGTCCGGGACGCGTCACCTCGCTCAGCTGGGAGCTCGTGAAGACGATCGCTCCGCCAGCGCCGCTCGCCATTTGGCGCGCGAAGACCAGGCCGCAGTTGAACGCCGTGGTCAGATTGCGATTGACCATTTCCCACCAAATCGAAGGTTCCAGATCCAAGAATGGAACAGTTTCCCCGCGCGAGCCACCGGCGTTGGCAAAGAGCGCGTCAACCGAGCCCATGAAGTCCACGGCCTGGGTCAGAACGCGCTCGACCTGCGCGAAATCGCTCAGATCGGCTCCGATCGCCAGCGATCGACCCCCGGCTGCCCCTATCTCATCCGCCCCGCGAGCCGCGCCGGCGGCGTCTTTGTCGACGCAGACCACGCTCGCGCCCTCCCTTGCGACACCGGCCGCGAGAGCCATTCCGATTCCGCCCGCCGCTCCCGTGACCACCGCCCTACGACCTTCTAATCGACCTGGCAACCTAGTCCCCTCCTGCCAAACGCGCTCACCGGCGTCCCCGTCAAGCACGCCATCTCCAACTCGTGATTCTCCTTCATGACCCGCCCACGCCGTGACTGCGCGGGACGCCGCGCGGCCTCACGCGCCCAGCTTCTCGGCCAGCCAGTCCGAAAATTTGGTGGTCGCGGCGGTCAACTGATCACTTTGACAATGCTGGCCACCGCCCTCTTTGGCGCTGAACACGTGCAGGGTCTTGTCCTTCGATCCCGAGGACTCCCAGAGCTGGCGCGCCACCTCCAGGGGCACCTGCTCGTCGTGCTCGCCGTGGAGGACCAAGAATGGGCAACTCATCGCCTCCACCACGCCGCTCAACTTGAAGTCCTCCAGCTTGTGCATGGCCTCATCCCGGGATGAGACGCCGAGAACCCATTCCAGGTGCTGGCTGGGCACCGAGATCGAGCCCGAAAAGTTGGACTCGATCCGCCGGCGCCAGGTCTCGTGGTAGTCCCAGATGGCCCCCCAAGCCACACACGCTTTGAATCTGGGCTCGAGCGCTGCGCAGCGCGACGCGTAGTAGCCGCCCAGGCTGATGGCGAGCACCCCGACCCGACCCGCGTCCACGTCGGATCGACCCTCAAGGTAGTCGATCGCCGCACTCCCGGCCCGCTCGTAGTCGTAGCGCAGGGGCAGGTCTCGAAACCGAATGCTCTCCCCGTTCCCCGGCCCGTCCACCAGGAGCACGCTCAGGCCTCGTCGGAGGAGTTCAGTGGCGCCGCGGAGAAAACACATCTCCTTGGTGATATCGAGACCGTCGAAGTAGACCACGACCGGCGGTGGCCGGCTGCTCGCGGACGCGTGCGCCAGGTAGGCCGGCAGCGAACCGCCCTCGAAGGGGACCTGGACCTTCTCGATCAGAGGCCAGTCGACGAGTGAGGAATACCGGCCGAAAGAGTCGAGCGCGTCACGATAGCAATTCAGGGCCGCCCCATCCTTGGGAGTCCGGAAGCGCTCACCAATCTGCAGATAAGTGACCGAGCGCAGATAGGCCGAGGCCGCCGTCAGGCGCTTGCCGGTGGCCTCGGCCTCCTGAGCCAGACGGCGCACGGCTTCTCCTTCCTCCAACCAGGTTCGAAACCAGGCCTCATCGTCGCCCAGGCTTTGCGCCAGCCGCCGACCGGCCCGGTCCGCCTCGCCCACATCCGAGCCGCCGTAGCTGGCAACGCCCATAACCAATGCCATCGCCGCCGACCATCGATAGTCTTGAGGAAAGTATGCGAACCAGTCCGAGTATTGAGGAGGATTGAGCCGCGCCGCGCACATCAGCGAGCGCGGGCCGGAGTCCGGTCGGTGGCCAGCTTGGCGGTCAGTTCGTCCAGGCTCACCACCCAGCCCAGGCATCGGCTGATATTCTGCAGACCAAAGTAGTGCAGGTCGTCTCCATACATGGAGTGGACGCAGTCCTCCACCACGATCGTCTTCAGATCACGGTTCAGGGATTCGAAGGCCGCACAGAGAACGCAGGTGTTGGTGTTGATGCCAGCCAGAATGACCGTCCCTATCCCGAGTTCGCGCAGCGTCAGATCGAGGTCCGTGTCGCGGTATATCGAAAGGCGCCGCTTGGTATTGATAACGATGTCACTGGGTTCGGGACCCAGCTCGGGCATGAGCTGCGTTTGGGGTGAGCCGACCAGATTGTGACGGCTGATGGTGCTCTCCCGGTCCGGGGTGAGCATTTGATTGGCGGCCTCGACGCTCGCCCAAAACGGGTTCCGCATCGGTTCCGACGTACCGTCCGGCAAAATCCGGTTCTGAAGAATCACGTGGATCACGGGCATACCGCTGGCGCGTGCCAGCGACAGCAGCCGCGCCGTTGCCCCGACCACCGCCGCCGCCACCTCTGGCGCCACCGGCATGGTCGCAATCTCGGGGTCCAGGTGACCACGGTGGCAGTCGATCGTGATCACCGCCGTTCCCTCGGGCTCGATCACCAACTGCTCTTTCATGAGGCGCAACATCTGACTGCGGTCCACCATCGGTGGCGGTGAGGAGGTCTGACCCATGGTCACACGTTGACTCCGGCCATCCCCTTCGCTCCGTAGCGCGTGCCGGCACCCGCACCGACGGGTATCTCCCGGTCCAGTCGGTCGAGATCCTCCTGGCTGAGCCGGATCTTCGCCGCAGCGATATTCTCCTCCAGAAACGTGCGGCGCTTGGTGCCGGGAATGGGTATCACGTCCTCCCCCTGAGCCAGAACCCAGGCCAGCGCCAACTGCGCGGGTGAGCACGACTTCTCCTCGGCCATTGACCGCACCCGGTCGACCAGGGTCAGGTTGACGCCTAGATTCTCGCCCTGGAAACGGGGATGATTGCGTCGGTTGTCACCCTCTTCCAGCTCTTCCAGGTTTCTGACCCTGCCGGTCAGGAGACCTCGACCCAGGGGCGCGTAGGCGACGTAGGCGACGCCCAGCTCTCGGCAGGTCGGTAGGAGTTCGGCTTCCAATTCTCGATACCAGAGTGAGTATTCGGTCTGTAGGGCGACGATGGGGTGGGCGCTGGCCGCCCGCCGCAGCGTGGAGGCGCTGGCCTCGGAGAGGCCCAGGTAGCGAACCTTGCCCTGCTCAACCAGTCGTCCCATCGCCCCGACCGTCTCCTCGATCGGCACCGCCCTGTCGACGCGATGCTGGTAATAGAGGTCGATCACGTCCACCTGCAAGCGTCGCAGGCTGGCCTCGCAGGCCTGCTGCACGTACTCCGGCCTGCCATTGACGCCCACCGGATGCCCGTCGGATCCCAGCACGTGGCCGAACTTGGTGGCCAAGATGACCCGGTCGCGCCGACCCTTTATGCCACGACCGACCACCTCCTCGTTGTGGCCGGCCCCATACATGTCCGAGGTGTCGATCAACTCCACGCCCAGGTCGACCGCCCGCGCTATGGTCGCCAGCGACTCCTGTTCATCGGGCTGGCCATAGACCGGAGACATGCCCATGCAGCCAAGTCCTTCGCAGGCCACGAACGGTCCCGTGCTCCCAAGCTTGCGCTTCTCCATCGTGCTCTTAAACCCCCAGGTGCATCTGCTTCACGTCTTCGGCCGCCTCCAGCTCCTGGGGGCTACCCTCCCAGACCACCACCCCCTTGGAGAGGATGTGCACGTGCTGAGCGGAATCCACTCCCAGATGGTAGTTCTGCTCGACCAGCAATATGGAGAGGTCCTCTCCGAGCAGGCCGACGATCACCTCCGCCAACTTCTCCACGATCACCGGCGCCAGGCCCTCGGACGGCTCGTCCATGAGCAAGAGCTTGGGATTGGTCATCAGCGCCCGACCGATGGCGAGCATCTGCTGCTCTCCGCCCGACAGCTGACCGCCGCCGTTTCGGCGTCGCGTCTTGAGATTGGGGAACAGGTCGTAGACGCGCTCCAACGTCCATTCGTCGCGCGTTTGGCCGTCGCTGCCCGACCGGCGGCGCGCGGCCAAGGTCAAATTCTCCTCGACGCTCAGAGATGGAAACACGTGGCGCCCCTGAGGCACCAGGGCCAAACCTGCCTGCGCCACCTGGTTCGGCTCGCGGGAGTTGAGCCGGAGCCCGTCAAAAATCACCTCGCCGGAACTGAGCGGGGTCATCCCCATCAAGGTTCGAATCAAGGTCGTCTTGCCCATTCCATTGCGACCCAGAAGGGTGGTGCAGGCCGCGTCGGGCACGGTCAGGTTCACTCCCTGAAGCACGTAGCTGTGACCCCGATAAGCGTGAACGTCCTTGACTTCGAGCATGGTCAGGCTCGGCTCCCAAGATAAATCCGGCGTACCCGCTCATCGGATTGAATCTCCCGGGTGGGCCCGTCCGCCACCACCTCTCCGAAGTCGAGCACGTGCATGCTCTCGACAACGTCGCGCACCAACTCCATGTCGTGTTCAATCATGATCAGGGTCAGATCTGGACTGAGTCCTTTCAGCAGTGCCCGCATGCCCACCCTCTCGCCCGGCGAAAGTCCGGCTCCCGGCTCATCCAAAAGCAGCAGCTTCGGTTTCAGGGCGATGGCCAACGCGACCTCCAGCTGACGCACCTCACCGTGCGACAGATCGGAGGCGGGGCTGTCAAGACGATGGCTGAGTCCAAACTCCTCGGCCAGCCGCGCCACCTCGGCGCTCATTGTGGAGTACGTTCGCCACGGCTTCAGCATCGAGAACTTGTGACGGCCCTGACCGTTGACGCCCAGGGTGAGGTTCTCGCGCACGGTCATGGTTGAAAAGGTGCGAGTGATCTGGTAAGTGCGACCGAGGCCGAGCCGGACGCGCCTGACGGACGACATCCGGGTGACGTTCCGGCCGAAGAGCTCGATTCGACCATCGCTCGCGGAAAGCTCCCCGCTGATTACGTTGAAGAGGGTGGTCTTGCCAGCACCGTTGGGACCGATGATGCCGTGGCGTGCGCCCGCCACTACCTCCAGGCTGATATCCGAGATCGCCGTGACACCGCCGAAGCGGCGATACAGACCCTGCAGTCGAAGCGCAGGAACCAAAGCTGCGCCCGGACGCGATTCGGAAGGGGTTGTCATGGGGGTCAGTCGACCGCCACGTTGGCACTGGTATCGAGCTCGCTCAAGCCGTGCGCCACGGTCGAACTGGGGGGCGGGCCTTCACCGTATCGCCGCCGCAACCAAGTCATCAGGTTCAAGAGTCCGCCCCAGAGGCCACCCCTGGCGAATAGCACGGTGAGGATGAAGATGATCCCGAGGACGGTCTCCCAGCGCTGCACCGAAATGCTGACGAACTGCTGGAAGAAGACGATCACACCGGCCCCGACGAGCGGGCCCCAAATCGTCCCCAGGCCGCCCACGATGACCATCTGCACGATGGTTCCGTTGTGCGCGAAGTCGATCATGGTCGGGCTCACGTACAGGTTGTAGAAGGCGAAGAGCACGCCCGAGATGCCGGCAAAGAAACCCGAGATGATGAAGGCCAGGTACTTGTGGACGACAACGTTGTACCCGAGCATCCTCATCCTGGACTCGTTATCACGAATCCCCCTCAGCGAGAGTCCGAATGGGGAGCGTACGAGCAGCCACATGATCAATACACAGACCACGAAAACGGCCAGCGCAAAGTAGTAGTAGGCGACGTCCGTCCCCAGGTCAATGGGACCGAACGAGGGACGGCCGGTCACCGGGAGTCCGTTGTCGCCACCGCTAACCGAGACCCATCGGAAGGCCAGACCCCAGACGATCTGCCCCATCGCCAGCGTCAGGATGACGAAGGTCAACTCTCTGACTCTGACCGCAACCAATCCGAAGATCAGGGCGGTGATGATGACGGCGACCAGTGCGTATCCGATCGCCCGGATCGGGTCGAGACCAATTTTCAGGGCGTACGCGATGCCGTACGCGCCGACCCCGAGGAAGGACGCATGACCCAGCGAAATGAGTCCGGTGTAACCGCCGAGGACGTCCAAGCTGATCGCCAGCAGGCCGTAGATCAGAACGCTCAACCCCAGCGACACGTAGAAGCTGGATCCGAGCTGAGGAATGATCACCGCCACCATCAGGGCCACCAGCACCGCCACCACCTGGAAGATGTGGCTGTGTCGAGCCACCATCCGGACGGCGCCGCCGATCATGCCGCGATCTTGCCGAACAGACCCTGGGGACGCCAGAGCAAGATCAGGACCATGGGCGCGAAGAGCGAGAAGTACGCCAATTCAGGGAAATACGCCTTGCCATAGTTATCAAGCAAACCGACGACCAAACTCCCCACCACCGCGCCTTTCAAAGATCCCATGCCTCCGACAATGACCACCACCAACGCGTAGGTGAGGATCTCCGAGTCGGCACCTGGGTACAGCGTCAGCAGGCTCGCTCCGAGGACGCCCGCCAGACCAGCCAAGAAGGCACCAAGGACGAACACGGCTGTGAAGACGCGCTTGATTCGGATGCCGAGGGCATCAACCATCTCCTGGTCGTCGACACCAGCGCGAATCATGGCGCCCGCTCTGGTCCGGCCAATGAGGACGTAGAGGACGACGGCGACGACGATCGCCACCGCCAGGATGAAGAAGCGTTGATTGGGATAGGTGATCGGTCCGATCAAGCTGGATCGGTCGAGAAATCCGGGCATGCGCACGCTGAGTGGATTGCCGCCGAAGATGGCGAGCGCCAGATCGCCCATGACGAAGGAGACCCCCAAGGTCAGCAACAACTCGGAGATCCACTTCCCCTGTACCGGCCTTAGCAGGCCGCGCTCCAGAATGGCCCCGAAAATCGCCATCGATCCTCCGCCCGCGAGCAAAGCCAAAACGAAGCTGCCGGTGCTGGCCATGACCACGTAACCGACGTATCCACCCACCAGGTAGGTGGTTCCATGAGCGAGATTCACAATTCTCATCAGGCCGAAGATGAGGGTGAATCCACTCCCGAGCAGGAAGAGCAGACCGGCGTAGGTGATGCCGTTCATGGTCTGCTGTATGAAGGTCTGCAATTTGGCGCTCAGATCCAGCCCGTCGGTGACCAGGGGCAGCGCACGGAGCGAAATTTTAGACGCCCAGCGGGTCTCCGTCAATGACGGCGAACTCACCGATCGCGTCGCAGGGACGGTGCGCAGTGAAGCGCGAGATCGGGCAGAGGCTCTGCCCACCTCTTCTCAAGTAGCGATTGCCTAGGCCCGAGGATACCCCCACCCCCTTTCGCCGACTCCTCGGGGTGGCCCCGGCAGCACCAATCGCCCGCCGTGGCTCCCGCTGCGATCGGCCAGATTGCGGCGTTTCCGACCCCGAACGCTGTCGCCGGAATAGGATTCTGAATATGAGAGGCCTTCGGATTCGGTCCTTTCGCGGCGATCTCGTCGACGAGGAGGTGGCGGATCCGGTTTGTGGGCCCGACGAGGTCCTGGTCCGAGTCGAGGCGTGCAGCGTCGGGATGACCGTCCTGAACTGCATTCGGGGTGATTTGGGCCATGATCCGGCGCATCTTCCACTGGTGCCCGGACACGAACTCGTCGGAACGGTCCAGGCGGTTGGCGCGGGAGTCGACGATGCCGTCCGGGGCCAGCGCGTGGCGGCCTACTTCTACCTCTTCTGCGGCACCTGCGATCGGTGCTTGGCGGGAGCCGAAGACCTCTGTCGGAACCTCAAGGGCTACCTGGGTGTGGATCGCGACGGCGGATACGCCGAGATGGTGGCGATACCCGCACGCAACGCGGTGCGGCTACCTGACGATCTCGATCCGATCTTGGCCACGGTAATCCCGGACGCCGTCGCGACCCCCGTGCACATAGCTCGTCGAGCCCAGATCGCGCCCGGCCAGAAGGTTGTTGTGGTCGGCGCGGGGGGGGGTGTGGGCATCCACATGGTCCAGGTAGCCCGTGCCTTCGGTGCCGAGGTGGCGGCCCTGGACGTGTCGCCCGCCAAGCTCCGGGTGCTCTCCGATGAGCTCGAATGCGCCGCATTCGATTCATCCGACCTGGGTTCGATCAAGGGATTCGAATCATGGCTCCGGGGCGCCAAACCCGACCTGGTGATCGATTTCATCGGTAACCCGACCACCCTGACCTGGTCGGTTGCCGCGCTCGGCACGGGCGGGAAGCTGGTTACGCTGACCACATTTCTCAACGTCGACTTTCCACTCAGTCCGCGCGAGGTCGTTCTTCGTGAGCTATCGGTGCTCGGATCCCGGTACGCCTCGCGATACGAGTTGCACCTCGCCGCGCAGATGGTGGTCGACGGCAAGGTGCGGCCGATGATTGGACGCCGCGAGGGACCCGACGGCGTTCCGTCCATACATCGAGACCTGGCCTCTGGACAACTGCTCGGGCGTGGCGCGCTGGTGTGGTGATGGGGCCGCCCCGGGCCAGCCCTATGTCTGAGATAAACTCCACCCAGCCGTTTTCCGTATGACGCAAAGTTCACCCTCTGCGATTAGGAGCGACCTAGGCGATGACTAATGCCAATCAGCAGGCCCCCGTACCCACCTATCCCGATCTGGAGGGCAAGGTGGCGGTCGTCACGGGCGGATCAAAAGGTATAGGCGCGGCCACCTGCCGAGTCCTGGCCGCCAACAAGGTCAAGGTGGCGGTCGTCGCCAGAAGCCGTGAAAGCATCGACCAACTGGTCGGAGAGATCACCTCTGCCGGCGGACACGCGATCGGCGTCAGCGCCGACATGCTGAAATTCGAAGACATCGAACGAGCCCGCCAGCAGGTCGAGACAGAGCTGGGTCCGGCCAATATCCTCATCCCATTCGCGGGTGGGTTCGGGAAGCCGACTCCAATCTGGGAGATCACGGAGGAGGAGTGGCACTTTGTGATCGAGTCCAACCTCACCACGACCTTTCTCACCTGCAAGTCGTTTCTTCCCGGCATGATGGATCGTGAGAGTGGTGCCATCGTGACCATGGCGTCGAACGCAGGCCGCTACCTCGACATCACTCTGACCGCGTCCTACGCGGCCGCCAAGGCGGGAATTGTGATGTTCACGCGGCATGTGGCCCAGGAGGTCGGCCCCAAGGGGATTCGAGTCAACTGCGTTGCCCCCGCCACCACCACCTCCGACCGGGTCGAGCGAATCATGTCTCCGACGCGCCTTCAGGAACTCGCCGATCTGGCTCCTCTACGGCGCATCGGTCATCCCGATGACACGGCGCTGGCGACCCTGTTTTTGGCTTCCGATGCGGCCTCCTGGCTGACCGGAATCACCATCGACGTCGCTGGTGGACGGATCATGCTCTAGCAGCGCGGGTTGCGCCGGAAGGTTGGAGTTTAAACGTCGGCGGGCGCCTGAGGCCCGGTGCCTGATCGGTTTCGGCGAAGCCGAGGTGTCCGCGGCACGCCCAGCCGGGCGTGTTGTCGAGGGCTCGCCTGGCTTGAGCGTGGAGCGACGCGGAGCTGTGGCCGAGTGCCCTTGTCGGCAAGTCTAGTTTTCTAACTTCCGGCCTCCCCATCGAGCTCGCTAAAGATCTCAGCCCGATGCTGATCCAAACCGGGTAGGGGCGAGTCCCTAGTGCCGCGCCCGAAGGCACGCTCTGCAGCCGACCGCGGGACGCTGACCAGCTCACCGTCGGGCAGTCGGGCGCGCCCGTGCAGACTCAGATCCTCCTCCACCGGATGGTTCCACACCGCCTTGATGTCGTTGATGCTTCCGAATGCAATACCGGCCGCCTCGAGCCGGGCCTGCCAGTGGCCGGCCGGCTTGCGCATCAGCTCGGCCTCGACTATGTTCTCGGTCTCGGAACGGCGCTCCAGGCGCTTGTGGTTGGTTGATAGATCATCACGGACGCCCAGGTCCGGCCGCTCCAAAACCTCGTCGCAAAAGCGACGCCACTCGCTATCCTGCTCGACCGCGATGGCGAGGTGGCCGTCCTGGCAGGCGAACACTCCGTAGGGGACGATGGCGTGGTGGCGCGCCCGGTAGCGCCCGTGTTCGACACCTGAATTAGCGAATGCGGTGAGGTTGGGACCAGCGAATTCTGTCAGCGTCTCAAACATCGACACTTCGAGAAAGGCCCCTGTGCCGCTCGCCTCTCGCCCGAACAGCGCCGCCAGTATCAGCGAGGTGGCGTAGAGGCCGGTGCCGATGTCGGCAACCGAGATCCCAATTCTCACCGGCCCCTGATCATCGCCGGTGAGAGCAAGCGCGCCGGCCTCGGCCTGGACCATCATGTCGTATGCGCGCCGATTGCGAGATCTGCCGGTCCGACCGTAACCAGTGATCTGGCAGGCAATGAGGCGCGGGTGGTCGATGCGTAGCCGCTCCGGCGTCAGGCCTGCGCGCTCGGCCGCCATCACGGCCATGTTGAATACGAGGATGTCGGCGCCGTCGAGCAACCGCTCGAAGGTCTGCCTGTCGTCGCCGCCGTGGAGATCTAGCGCGATGCTGCGCTTGCGCCGACTCAGCCACGTGTAGTACGAGCTTTGACCTCGAACGTGGGCGTCCCAGTGACGCGAGAAGTCCCCCTGCGGGGGCTCGACCTTGATCACGTCCGCACCCATGTCCGCCAGCAACCGAGATGCCAGTGGGCCCGACACAGACTGTTCCAACGCCACCACCCGCACTCCCTGCAGCGGGCCTGGCGGCTCCCGGCCCTCATCGGGCGGCGGCACGTGATTCGGCGGGGGCGTCAGGTCAGGCCTCGACCACCACCTGGGTGCCGGTGCAGTTGAGCAAGAAGTGCTCTGGAATTGCGGCTCTGATCTCCATCATCGCCTGCATGCCGGTGCAGTGCATCGGACACAGAAGCCCGACGCCTAGGTCCTTCAGCACCTCGATGGTGCGATCGGTCTTGGCCTGGGGAGTACCGGGAAAGCCCAGATGAAAGCCCCCGAAGACGCCCAGCACCCGACTGCGTCCGCTGAGTTCGATGCAACGCCGAACGCTGTTGATGATCCCGGCGTGAGAGCAGCCAACGAAAATGACAATTCCGTCGGCTCCCACGTTCACCACCATCGCCTGATCATCCGGTACCGAGTCCGGCCCCATGGCACCATCGATCACCTGGATCAGCGCGTTCGGTGTGGTGATGCTCTGGCTGGGCATCTCGAAGTCGACCTCCCGGGGGATCGCACCGGTCGCAATCACGCCCGGACCGACGTCGAGTGGGCCGTGGTGCGTCACCAGGCGGCCGCCGGCGGCCTCGATTGAGTCGGCGGTCAGGTCCTGGTTGTAGTACGGGGCAAGTTGGCCCGACGCGAGTCGCAGGTAGCGCGGAATGAAGGCGCCCTCGCCCAGCGACACAGGCACGGGAGCTTCGCGGGCGGCCAGCAGATCAAGCAGTCCACCGTAGTGATCAGGGTGCCCGTGGCTGATGACGATATGGTCCAGCTCGTCCAGCGCCACCCCGAGGCTGGCTGCGTTATGGAGCAGGACGCGTCCCGACATCGCCGCATCGAACAGGAGGTTGTACGTGTAGCGGTCCCACTCAATGCGAACGTGCATCGCAATGCCGTTCTCTCCGATCGGGTTCTGCTTCTTGGGATCAAAGTGATGGGCCAAGCCCGCCCGGGTGACCCCTGGCTCGTCAGCCAAGAGCATGTCCACATGGTTTTCAACCACGGTTGTGACGATCAGCCGATCAGCCCCGCCCCCCATCATGAGTCCAGTACGGATCATACCAACCCGATGTCGCCGGGTCGGGCTGGGATCGACCGGCGATGGGCCTGACGACGACGGGCGCGCTTGGCATGTGCGATCGCTGACCGGGAACCGGGCAAACCAAACCGGGGCGTGATCCGCCCTCACCCGGCCTGGGCGATGGTCATGGCCTAGGCTATGACCAGGAATGGTTGAGCTCGAACGCATCTACGACCAACGATTTCCGGCGCGGGAGGCCGATCACAAGAACGCGATCTGGCAGCAATTGGGCGCCTGGCTGCAGCGATTCGTACCACGGGACGCGTGCGTTCTGGATCTGGCGTGCGACCGCGGCGACTTCATTCGCAACATCTCGGCGCGGGAGAAGTGGGCCAGTGATTTCCGCGATATGAGGGCCGAGCTGCCAGCCGACGTCCACTTCAAACAGGCCGACGGGTTGGAACTTGACCAGCACCTCCCTCGGGGCCGATTCGACCTCATTTTCATCAGCAACTACCTCGAGCATCTACCCAACTCCGACGCCGTCATCCGCCAATTGCAGATCTGCCATGGCCTGCTCCGAACGGGGGGGAGCGTCCTCATCCTTCAGCCGAACATCAGGTTCGTCGGCGCCGCCTACTGGAACTTCATCGACCACCACGTGGCCCTAACCGAGCACAGCCTGTTCGAGGCCGCCAGCATCGCCGGTTTCCAAAAGGAACGCCTGATTGCTCGCTTCCTGCCTTACTCCACCAAGAGCAGCCTGCCGCAGCATCCTCAACTGGTCCGCGCCTACCTGCGGTTTCCACCCGCGTGGCGCGTGCTCGGTAAGCAGTCCCTGTACCACGGGACCAAGGTCTGAGCCGCGCCACCGGGAGTCCCGAAGCATCCCCCCAAGTCGTTTGACGACGAAGCGTTTCCGGCTCGGTTGTCTAGGGCGTTCACCTCGGTTGTCTAGGGCGTTCACCTCGGTCGACTTGGTCCGGCGCGACCCAGCGGACCCCGGTGGCCTCCGACGCTCCCACCTCATCAGCGACTGCCCTGATCGAACGCCCGCGGCGGACCCGCTGAAGTACCTGATGACGAAACCCAAGCGCGTAGGACTGTCCCATTCATGCCCTCCCACCCCTCAGACCCCTACTCCGAGGTCAGCTCAACCCGGCCCCGCGTACCGCTTCAGAGCCAGTTGGCATGCGTTCGCCAGCAGTGGTTTCACGGCTCATCGGATTCTGGCGGGGTCGGCTGTCTCACCGGACCACCATCGATGCCAGAACGCGCCAGTTCGGCCGGCCGGCGTAGAGCAGAGCCCGGATTCGGTAGTTCTCGAAGTTGCGGAACCCAAAGCCAATTCGCTTGAAGCGCTTGACTAAGTTGTTGAGGGCCTCGGTGGCGGCGTTGGTCACCTTGGCCAGGTGGTAGTTGCAGATCTTGTCGAACCAGCGCCGCAGGGTTCGCCCGAGCCGCTGCACCTCCGGTGGCATCGCCTGTTTCGAGCAATGCGAGACCAGGTCATCGAGAAGGACGCGAGCCTGGTCCTGATCGCTGGTTCGATAGAAGTCCCGCAGGCGCTCTTTGATTCGGTAGGCGATGGCCACCTCCGCGTTGGGGTCGCCCAGCTCTAAGAGCGAACGAAGACGCTCGGCCCGGTCGGCATTGAGGTGTTCCTCGCCCCTGCGCAGAAGGCGGCGAGCCCGATACAGCGGATCATCCCTTCGACCTCGATGGCCCAGCTGCTGGGTCTGCACTCGGCGGCGGATGGCGTCGAGGCAGCGGTTGGCGAGCGCGATGGCGTGAAAGGAGTCGACCACCTGTTTGGCCTCGGGCAAGACCACCGTGAACACCGACGCGTAGGCATCGGACATGTCCAGGGCCCCGTAGGCAATTCGCTGCTTCCAAGCCGGGGGCTGTTTGTCGAGCCACCTGGCCACGTCGGTGAACTTGCGGCTGGGCAGGATCTCGATGATCTGGTGGTTCTCAACCTCGGCCACGGTGGTTGCGTAGTCGCTGCATCCCTTCGAACCGAGCCTGATGAAGTTGGTCTCGTCCAGGCCGATGGCCGTGGTCTTGTTCAGCCTCTTGCGATCCGCCTTCAGCAGCGCGCTTGCGTAGGTCGTCACCGCATCGTTGATCGTGTGCCAGTCGCAGTCGAGCTCACCCGCCACCTCCAGCACCGTCCTCCCGGTGCCCACCTGCTTGGTGGCCCACTTCGCCGCTCGGTTCGTCAGCAGGCAGTTCTTGGCGGCAATGCGGTGGTCGGAGAGGATCCAGGTCTTCATGGCGCAGGTCGGTTCCGGGCATCGCATCCGATGCTTCCGCCATGAAAGACGCATCGGCGCGCCATAGACCGGCAGATCGACATAGCTCACTACCGGTCGCTCCTTGACCTTTGCCCGCGCGCCGCAGCTCGGGCAGAGGACGATGTCCACGACCTGCTCGATCATGAGATCCACCTCGCGCTCACGGCGCCGGGAGTGGACAACCCGGACATCTTTAAGACCCACCAGGGCCTGCAGAATCTCGTTAGGCTCAATAACGACGAAGGTGGTTCGGGATTGTTGGCTCACACCGCAAGCCTGGGGCACCTTCGTTCATTTCTTGGCGCCCTACCGGCCCTGGCTCACCCCGCCAGAATCCGAAGACCCGGTTTCACCCCCTCGATCCCAAGCGCGACCATTACCGCCTGGGCGGGCGCTGGCCAGTGCACGATGACGTGCGACAGCTGCGCACGATGTCCTGAGACAGGACAAGGGTGCCGGCGCGGGGATTCGAACCCCGGACCATCGGCTTAAAAGGTAGACCGGCCCCTGCGCTGTTCTCTGAACGGGGAACTGCCGAACGTAGCTCTCTCAGTTATCGTGTCTGGCCTAGTACTGCAGACGGGCCGCCAACCCTCCTCGTGACGGACACCGAGGGCAACCAAGGCGAGGAGCACCGTGATCACACTCGCGCCCGTCGCGAGGAGAGTCAAAAGCACGGAAGCGAGCCTACCGCGAGCCCCGGGCCGGGAGGTGGCGCTGTTCCCATGGCCTGACAAGCCGCGTCGATGTCAGCAGCCCCACCCGGGGCATTCAAGGAGACGTAATGACAGTCGAGACCACAGAGATGACCACGGAGGCCGCCTGGGCCTTCCTGGAGGCGCTCCCGGGGGAGCTGCGACGCCATGATCAGGAGCTCCGGGAGCTGATCGCACAGGGCCGGGCGGCGGCGAACGTGGTCGAGGGACCCGCCGACGCCGGGGGTTACAACCTGGCGTCCTCGCTCACGATGGCGGAGCAGAACCTGGACGGCATCTGGGCCAGTTTGCCAACTGTCCTCGAAACCGCCGAGGAGGTCGAAGAGAAGCTGTTGGGCATCGTCGCAGCCCATGGCTCTGAGGGGGCTAGTCGCGTGTGGAACATCCTGGCGGTCCACACCGGAGGGCTGGAGCCACTTTCAGAGGACTCGGGTCCGACCCTGGAGTTCTTCGGGCGCCTCAAGAGCCTGCGACCTGACGTCGCGAAGGACCTCCTGAGTCTCTGCTGCGTTGGCGGTCCCTCGCCGACCAAGGAGCAGCTCGCCGAAGTGAAGGGCCGCGCCCTCGCCGCTATCTCAGAACTCACGGCGGTGTCCGCATGACCACGGAGACCACGCAGAGGACTGGACAAATGGACTCGACCCCTTCCTTAGCGCAGCGAATCCGAGACATGTTCAAGCCTATGCGATTCTCGACGCTGAGCAGGAGGAAGCCGCCGAGTAGGTCCAGATCGAGGGGGCTAGTCAGTCAGGGGGCCTCGGCCGCTTGCCGGGGCCCTTTGTTTCGTGCCGTGGCGGCTGGCGTAAGGTCTACGCCGTGCTACTGGTCATCCTAGGGGCAGGCGCCAGCTACGACTGCAATCCAGCGTGGCCCGCTCAAGGGCACGACTTCGTCATTGGCTCCGACGACGGGCCGCGCATGCCTCTCGCGGCGAGTCTTTTCGACTCCACATTCGGAGACCATGTCCGCGATTACCCAGCAGTCGTGCCGAT
>DATKQJ010000011.1:0-83268 GCA_035532785.1 Candidatus Acidiferrales bacterium
CCCACCCCGATGCGCATTGCTGCTTTCTTCGCCGAGGATGTCCTCGGAGATCACATGCGGTATTAGCACCGATTTCTCGGTGTTATCCCCCACGTCGGGACAGGTTGCTCACGTGTTACTCACCCGTTCGCCGCTAGGAACTCCCCTCCCTTACGGGAGAAGAGCCCTCGCTCGACTTGCATGTATTACGCACGCCGCCAGCGTTAACCCTGAGCCAGGATCAAACTCTCCGTCCAAAAGACGAGGACCCAAGGCCTTCGCCCTGAGTCATCTAAGACTCTATTTAAGCCTTTCCCACTCTTCAGTTGTCAAGGTGCTGCGCTCCCCCGCATCCCTTCCGCCTTGTGGCTGGTGGGACCTGGTCCCGAGCCTTCCGGATGGGCGCACGAAGCCTTCCTGTCGGAGGCGCGTCCGCGATTGTACCTTCCCGACCGCCCCCGCCGCAACGCGGCTGGTTTGGCACGGGAACGACAGTGTACAGGATTGGGAGGGGGCTAAAACGTCTGTCGCCCACTCATGGCCCGGGCCAGGGTGAGCTCGTCCGCATATTCCAGGTCGCCGCCCACCGGAAGGCCGTGGGCGGGCCGGCTCACCCTCACCCCCAGGGGCGCCAGGGCTCGGCTCAAGTAGACCGCCGTCGCCTCGCCCTCGAGATCGGCGTCGGTGGCCACGATGACCTCCTGCACCTGACCGGCGGATACTCGAGCCAGCAATTCGGGGACGTGCAGCTGACCGGGACCGACCCCGTCGATGGGCGAGATGACGCCGTGCAGAACGTGGTAGAGGCCGTTGAATTCCCCGGTTCTCTCGATCGCCAGGAGGTCGACTGCCGATTCCACCACGCAGATGACGAGGCCATCACGGCGCCCCGACTCGCAGACCGCGCAGAGCCGACCGTCGGCGTAGTTGAAGCAGACCTCGCACTGGCTGATCCGGGTCTTGACCGCGAGGATGGCACGGGCCAGGGCCTCGGCCCGCCCAGCTTCGGAGCGGAGCATGTGGAAGGCCAGCCGCTGAGCCGTCTTGGGACCCACGCTGGGCAGCCTCGAGAGCTCCTCGATCAGTTCCTCCAACGCTCGGGGAAGCCGCGCCACGACCGGCTCAGATCAGTCCCGGTGGAAGGCCGAGGCCGGCGGTCAGCGCCTGCATCCGCTCCGCGGCCAGCGCTCGGGAGCGGTCCAGCGCTTCGTTCACGGCCGCCACCACCAGATCCTGAAGCATCTCCAGGTCGGTGGCCAGTTCGCCCTCAATGACCACCGAGACCAGGCGCTGCTGGCCCGTCATGACCGCTCGCACGCCGCCCCCGCCGGCGCTCACCTCGACGGTTTCGTTCTCCAGCTCAGCCTGGACCTTGGCCATCCGGCCCTGCATCTGCTGGACCTGCTTTAGCATCTGTATCGGGTTCTGCTTCACTTCTTGATCTCCCTGACCCGGGTCACGTGACCCTCGAACTTGCGGACGGCTTCAACCACCAGGGGATCCTCTTCGGGGGCCAGGGGCCGAGCGGGGGCGCCCGCCATGCCCGCCGCGGCCGTCTCCTGGAGACGAAGGTCAAGCTTCGCATGGGGTCCCAGCCAGGCTCTCACCGGCTCCTCGACAGGGGCTTGGTTTTCGAGCGCCATCTTGTGATGGAAGGCGAAACGGAAGGATAGAACCAAGTCTCCGCCCACCAAAGAGGGGGTCGCATCGACGAAGTAGGCGCGGACCTTGGGCCCCAAGGTTTCCAGAATCGAGCGCCAGGCCACGAGCACATCATCGGCGCCTCCCGCCTGGTCCTCCCTAGCCACCCGCGGTGGGGCCGCACCGAGGAGCTCCGGGGCGGCGGAACTTGGCGTCGCCCCCGCCGGAGCTTGGTCGGGGCCGACGGTCGGGGGCCGAGCCGGGCCGGTGGCAGCGGCCGGGCTCGGGGCGGCGGGCGTGGGTAGAGTCGGGGGCGCGAGAGCTGGCGCGAGAGCTGGCGCGAGAGCTGGCGCGGGTCCGGGCTCGGGTTGGCCCGTCTCGACCGCGAGCCGGACCAGCGTGGCCTCGACCAGAAATCGGGGCTCGGCGTGGCGTCTCATCTCACCATCGAGGGCGAGGAGGCCGTCCAGAATCAGGGCCAGGCGCGCCCGCATCGCCTGATCGCGGCGCTCGATGGCCGCCAGCAATCGGTCACGGGTGAGTTCCATCAGGGAACGGAGCAGTTGCCGTAGTTCGCCCCCCTCCTCGTAGATCCGGCCCACCCCGCGCAGTGCGGCCCCGGCGTCTCCCGCCAAGATCAGTTCAAGGAGGGCTTCGAGGCGGGCCGGATCGGCCAGGCCCAGAACCTCGCGCGCCGTGGCCAGGGTGATTTTTCCCTCCGCCATGGGGACCATCTGATCCATCAGCCCGATGCCGTCCCGCATCGAACCCTGGGCGGCCCGGGAGATCACCGCCAGCGCCTCCGGCTCGACCTCGAAACCCTCGGCCTGGGAAATGTGGGCGAGGCGGGCAGCGATCTGCTCATCGCTGAGGCGGCGGAAGACGAAGTGCTGGCAGCGGCCAAGGACGGTGGCCGGGATCTTGTTGGCCTCGGTCGTGCAGAGCACGAAGATGACGTGGCCGGGAGGCTCTTCCAGCGTCTTCAGGAGCGCGTTGAAGGCCTCGGGGGTGAGCATGTGGGCCTCGTCGATGATGTAGATCTTCTTGCCCCCCAGGGCGGGGGCCAGGTTGACCTTTTCGCGCAGGTCGCGAATTTCATCGATGCCCCGATTGGAGGCGGCATCGATCTCGATCAGATCCAGGGCCGAACCGTGGGCCATCTCGGTGCACCACTGGCATTGGTTGCAGGGTTCCGAGGATCCCGGCGGCCGGCGCAGACAGTTGACGGATTTGGCCAGCAGCCGGGCGGTGCTGGTCTTGCCGGTTCCCCGGGTGCCCGAAAACAGGTAGGCGTGGGCAACCCGGTCGGAGGCGACCGCGCCCTTCAGCGCACGCGCCGTCGCATCCTGGCCGACGAGGTCGGCGAAGGTCTGCGAGCGGTACTTGCGGTAGAGCGTCTGATAGATCAATTCTTGGCTTCCCATGACCGCACTGAGGTGACCGCGCACCCCCTCGTCGATCTGCGTCACCCGGCGGTACCGCGGCTTCCAGCTCCGGCCCGGATGGCTACGGCACCCCCGAGAACCCTCCTTACCGCTGCTTCCTTCCGGACCTGACGGGGTTCGGAGACCCGAGCTGCGCAGGTCCCGGCCTTCAACACTTTTCACCTCGGTCAGACCCGACTGACCAGACCTCGGAAGGGGAATTCGACCCGGCTATGGCGGATTGCCGGTGCAGGGAACCGCCAGCTCCCCATCTAGCGCGGCCAATGGCAAGTCTAGCCGTTGGCTTCACCCTCGGAGCGCATGATCGAGGTCCGGTTGGCGCGGAAGAGGTTCACGAAGGCGGCCAGCGTGGCGAGGGGAATGATCACCTCTCCGGCCACGATCATGGCCCCGGAATCGAGCCCCAGCCCGCGCAGCAGGGCCACCCCGCCCAGCATGACGGCGATGACGGTGGTGGCGAGCTGCCCGAAGGGGGTGTGCTGGATGTGGGGATCCCGCCCGCTGATCAGGAGCGCGGCACCGATGGCCGCCGGCAGCAGGTAGCGAACCACCACCAGACCCGCCAACCAGGAGGGGTAGGCGCCCGCCACCGCCAGACCCGTGGCCACCGCCCCGAAGAAGAGCCCATCCACGACCGGGTCCAAGGCTCCGCCCACCTTGGTTTGGTCATCCACGCGCCGGGCCACGAAGCCATCCAGCAAATCGCTCAGTCCGGCCACGGCCACCGTCACCGCCAAATAGCCCAGGCTGGTGTTGCCGCCAGTGGTTGAGTAGACGAAGGCGGGAGCCGCCAGGTAGGCTCGGGCCAGAGTGACCTGGTTGGCCCAGCCGGCCAGGAACAGCCCCGCCAGGGCGAGCCCGAGCACCCACGTCGCCAGCCCCGGCCCGTAGGTGGGACGAGACAGCCCAAGCCAGAGCAGGCCCAGGAATGCGTACGTGATGCTCCCGGCCAGCGCGGACCGGGGCGGCCGCATCAGCCGCCGGTGGAGGGAGTCGTGATCGGTGTCGGTTGGGGGGTCACGGGAGTGATGGTAACGGGCTGGCTGGGGCTTGGCGAGGGCGAGGGGCTGGGACTGGGGGCAGGCGGCGCACACTGGCCGCTGGGCTGGCCGTTGGCGGCGATGAAGATCTCGCTGTAGGTCTGATTGGCGGGAATGGTGGAATCAGCCAGCTCGCCGTTGCTCTTGCAAACGCTCAGCTGGACGATCCCGGCCGGGCGGGTCCAGGTGGCGGGCCAGGGGTGGTGCGAGTAGTAGCTGGCCACAAACGGCCACCACACCGTCTGGGCGACCCCCTCGCCCCACAAGACATTGGTCGGGCAGATCCAGCCGGAGGGCTTGAAATCTTGCGCCAGTCGGGCGAAGCCGGAGGTGCAGGTGGCGCCGGCATTGATGTGCGCCATGTAGGTGGCCACGGCCAGGTCGGGGGTGTAGCCGATCCAATAGGCTCCCGTCCAGGCCTCGGTGGTGCCCGATTTCGCGGCCACCGGTCGGTTGCCCACGGACAGGTACTGGCGTGGCGGACCCTGCAGGAGGCTGGTCATCAGGTAGGCCTCATCGGCGCTGATGACGCGGTCGGTGGAGGGCAGGCCGGCGAACGATTCCAGCACCTTGCCCTGGGCGGTGGTCACCTTCAGAACCGAATGGGGCGTGACCTTGAAGCCGCCGTTGTCGAAGGCGGAGTAGGCGGACAGGTGCTGGAGCATGCTGAGCGAATCCGTACCCAGCGTGGTCGGCAGGCTGGCGGGGTCGGCAAAGGGGGTCGTGATGCCCAGCTGCTGCGCGAACTTGACCACGCTCGCGCCGCCAACTTGGCGATAGGTCCAGAGGGCGGGCAGGTTGCGGGATTCGGTCAGGGCTTGGCGGAGCGAGATCATGCCCTCGGTGCGACCATCCCAGTCGGAGTAGCGGTGTCCATCGATGACCGGGTTGGCGTCGTCAACCCGGGTGGCGGCGTTGAATTGGCCCGATTCGAGGGCCGCGCCGTAGGTGTAGACCTTGAAGGAGCTCCCCACCGGCCGGTATCCGCTCGGATCGACGCCGGTCAGGTTGACCTGGCCCAGGATCGAGGGGTCGTTGTAATTGGCGCTACCGATCATGGCCAGGACCTCGCCGTCGCGTGGGTTCATGGCCAGCATGGCGCCGGTGTTGGCCCCCTTGGACTTGTAGGTCGACACGCCGTGCTCGAGCGCCTGATAGGCCGCGTACTGGGTGGGAAGATCGAGGCTGGTCACGACCTTGAGTCCACCCGAATAGACGGCGTTGACCCCGTACTTGTGAGTCAGGTAGGAGACCACGTAGTCGACGAAGTGGGCGGTCCGGGGATCGCGTCCCGACTTCGTCTGCTGGGCATCGACCTCCTTCAGAATGTCGGTCGCGGACGCCTGGGCAGCCTGGCTGGCGGAGATGGCGCCCGCCGCCCGCATCGAATCCAAGACCTCCTTCCAACGCCCCAGAGCGGCTTGGCGCTGAGCGGAGGTACCGAAGGGGTCGTAGGCATAGGGCGACTGCGGCAAGCCGGCCAGGAACGAGGCCTCGGCCAAATCGAGGTCCTTGGCCGGCTTGCCGAAGTAGGTTTCGGCGGCGGCCTCGGCGCCGTAGGCGTGATTGCCGTAGGGGATGCTGTTCAGGTACAGGGTGAGAATCTGGGCCTTGGAGTAGCGGCGCTCGAGCTCCTCAGCCAGCAGCAGCTCTTTGACCTTGCGCGAGATGGTCTGACTGGAGTTCTGGAGGACATCCAGCTTCACCACCTGCTGGGTGATGGTGGAGCCGCCCTGAGCGGTGCTGCGGTGGATGAGGTCGTAGAGAAAGGCGGATGCCACCCGGCGGTAGTCGACGCCCTGGTTGTGGTAGAAGCTGCGGTCCTCGGTGGCGATGGTCGCCCGTTGCAGTTGAGGGCTGATTTGGGAGAGGGGGACGACGGTGCGGTTCTGGAGGTAGAGCTGTTCGATCAGGCTCCCGTTGCGGTCGTAGATGCGGGTCGCCTGGGCCAGGTTGGTGGAGCTGAGCTGGCTGATCGAAGGCAGGTTGCCGGCGAACAAGGACAGGGCCCCGATGATGCCGACGGTGCCCAACGCCCCCACCGCGAGGACCGCCACCACCGCCACCAGGGCCGCTCTCCGCAGCCAGCCGGAGCGTCCGGCCGGCCCCGAACGAGTCCGTCTGGGGGCGTGAACCCGTATCCGGCTGGAGCGTCTTCGCACTGCTCTGGAAACGGCGCAGCGGGAAGCACGGTTACACCCGCTAGCGCAGTCCCAGGGCGGCGGCGCCTTGCACGGCGAGGGAATGGATGGGATTGGCGAAGGCGCTGAGGCCCAAGATCACGAGCATCGCCAAGACCGGAACCGGTCGCCAGGAAGCGGTCTGGCTTCGCACCTCCTCGGGGTCGGCGACGAAGTAGGTGACGGCGATAAATCGCACCGTGGCCATGAGCGCGAGAACCCATCCCAGCAGCGCTGCGCCGCCCACCCAGACCAGTCCGGAGCGGAAGAGCTCGGCCAGTACCGCGAAGTCGCCAAAGAATCCGGCCAGCGGGGGCAGTCCGGCCAGGCTGAGCACGGACAGGCAGAGGAGGACGGCCAGCGAGGGTGAGTGCAGCCAGAGGTTGCTCATCTCCGCCGCCGTTCGCGGTGCCACCAGGTCGGCGGCCACCCAAGCCGTGAGCAGCACGCCCGTCAGCAGCAGGGCGGCGGCGAATCCGAAGCGATCGTGGGTCGCGAGGGCCGCCGCCAGCCAGGCGCATTGAAAGGCTCCCAGCCACCCCACCAGTGATCGCGCCGAGGGCGCCGCCAGGGCGCGCAGGCCGCAGCCAACCAGCGTCAGCGCGGCCAGGGCCGCCAGAGCCCCCGACCAGGCCGAGTTGGGCGCCGCCAGGGCCGCCGCCAGGCGCATGGCGGCGATCAGCAGCACGCCGATCAGGAGCGGCCGGTGCGGTGTGGCCGAGGTCCAGACCGCCGCCCCCACTAACCCCAGCCCGACCAATCCCAGCATCAGCACGGAGCCGGCGGCGAGGGACCCGGCATTGGCGCCGACGGCGGGAGTCTGCTCTCCCAACCCCCAGCCGCCGGCCAGCCGGGCGAGCAGCAGAAGGCTCGCCCCGTAGCCCACCAACCCCACCCCGGGAAGCACCCAGGCCCGCCCCCGCCCACCGTTCGCCAGCAGCAGCGCCGCCGTCATCAGCACCGCCGCCGCGAACATGCCCGGCACCGCGCTGGCAGAGGCCATGACCAGGCCCGCGAGGGCGGCCAGGAATACGACCGGTGCCAGCCCACGGGTCCGGCGCAGGTCGGCGTGGCCAATCAGGGTGGTGACCGTTAGCGCCACCAGCAGTGCCGCCTTGGCGGCGAGCGCGAAGCGATCCTGCCGGAATCCGCCCGGCAGCAGCCAGCCCACCGAATCGCCAAACCAGAGCTCGGTGATGAGTGCGGCGAGGGCGATGAGGACCAGCCCGGAGCCGGCCCAGCGTCGCTGCTGGACGGAGAGGGCACTCCCAACCAAACTCAGCGCGAGGCCGACCAGGATCAAGACTTCTGGCAGCAGAGTGACCGCGCTCACGGCGATGGACTCGGACTGGGAGCGCCGCTGGGGCTGGCCGCGGGGGAGGGCGAGGCCGGAGGCGGAGTCGGCACCGCGTAGGCGCCGGCCATGGTGGGGATGGTGGCGTTGATGACGTTGAGCATGCCCGGATCGAAGAGCGGAATCCCGGCCAGGCGGGGCCCGAGCGGGAAAACACCGACCCAGAGCAGAGCCCCGACCAAAATGCCCAGGTACCAGGACTCGGCGAGGGACGAGTCGGACGGGGTTGGGGCTTCGGGGCGGGGGGCCCCAAAAAGGACGCGATGGATGAGCCAGGCGATGGCGGCGGCGGCCAGCAAGAGCCCCAGCAGAGCCCCGAACACCCCCACCGGCTGATTGCGGGCCGAGCCCAGCACGATCATGACGTCGGCGGGAAAGGTGGCCGCGAAGGGCATACCCAAAATCGCCAGCGTGGCGAGGACCAATAACCACGACGTCCGCGGCATCCGGCCCGCCAACCCGGCCACGACCCCCAGCTGGCGCGACTGGGCCCGTCCTGACAGCGTGGCCGCGGCGCCCACCACCAGCGCGGCGGCGAGTCCACCCGCGAACAGCGAGAGCACCGCGCCCTCCAGCGAGAGGGGCGACAGGCCGGCCACGCCGAGGGCGGTGAAACCCCCGGGAATGATCGCCAGCCAGGCGCTGAGGCGGCGAATGTCGCCCGTGCCGAAGGCCATGACAGCCGCCCAGATCACGGTTGCCGCGGCCATTGCCGCGAGCAGCGGAGCCAGCAATTCGGCCCCGTGCTGGTTGGTCTGGGCCAAAAGCCGAAGCAACAGATAGCCCCCCAGACGCATGCCGGAACCCGCGATCAGAACGGCCACTCCCGGCGGCGCCTCGGCCAGGGCGGGCGAAGCCCAGCGGTGGAACGGAAAGAGTGCGAGGCGCGAGGCGGCGGCGACCAACACCAGCAGCCCGATCACTACCTGGGCGCGATCCCCGGCGGTGGCGGCCAACATGGTGTTGAAATTGAAGCTGACCGCACCCGTGCTGGCCCAGAGGCCGATGCCCGCTCCGAGCAGGCAGGCCGACCCCACGCCCCAGTGGACGACCAGCCGAGAAGCGGCCTGGCGCGCACCGGGTCCTCCCCAACCTCGAATGAGGAGGCCGAGGGGGACGATCATGGCGCTCCAGAAGAGCGCGAACAGGAAGAAGTCCTGGGCCTCGACGGCCCCGTTTACGGCCGCTTCGGTCAACAGGAGCAGCACCCAGTAGGAACGGGCGCGAACCCTGACGCCGGAAGAGGCGACCACCGCCACCAGTCCGATGACTCCGTTCAAGACCAGGGCGGCGGTGTTGATGCCGTCCAGCCCGAGGTGATAGGTGACACCGAGGGCGGGCAGCCAGGGCTGACTCTCTTCGAATGAAAGCGCGCTGGCGTAGGGCTGAAATTGGGAGTAGGCGACCATGCTCAGGAGCAGAAGCGAGAGGCTGGTCCAAAAGGCGGTCAGTCTGAACTGCCGGTCCCACCGCCCGCGAGGATTGGGGAGCACCGCCATCACCGCCGCCACCAACACCGGCGTCCAGATGAGAAGGCTGAGAAGAAAGGAGAAATTGAATACCCCTGCGCCGAAATTGGTGGGGGTCGGACTGGCCGACGCCGACGGCGTTGGCGTCGCCGCCAAGAACAGCGTGAGGGCGCTCACGATCGGGGCTTGGGTCCCGAACGCGAGCGTGGATCCTGCTTCAGGGGGGGCTCGGGGAGGGGCAAGCCAAGCTCCCCGGCCGCCCGCAGGGCGGATCCGATCTCGGAACCCGCACGCCCCAGCGCCTGGGTTTCAAAGGCCCGGGAGAGGGCCATGACCGGCTCGGCGCCAAACCGGCGCAGCAGCCCCACCGCCCCCGCCCAGGCCCGTGCCACGAGGGCCCCCAGGCGCCAGAGCTCGATGCAAAGGCGCCGGGGCGGGCGCGACAGGATGAATCCGCCGATGACGGCGATGACCGCCGCCAGCGCCACCCAGGCCAGTTCGCGAGGGATATTTGGAGGGCTCTGGTCCTGGGTCACAAAGCGGGTCCAGCCAGTCCAGTGGACCAGCGCCGCGGCCAGCAGCGCCAGGGCGGCCGGAATCAGCGTGGCCACCCACACGAGGCCGGCAGGCTCCCGGACGCGAGCCGGATCGAAGGTCCGGCGGCGGCGCAGGAGGCCGTGGCCGACCAGCGCGTAGAGCGAACCCAGGCTGATCGCGGTCAGGCCCAGCCCGATGGCGGCGAGCCAGTTCGGCCAAGGCAGCGGACGGCTCGCCAGAGCGGCTGCGGTGGCCGCCATCATCGCCGCCACCGAAAGCAACAGGGCCGCGCTGGCCCGCGGTAGTCGCGTCCAGGCCCCGCCCAACTCCTGCAATCGGTCGCTGCGAAGGCCACTCGTGATGCTGCTCAGGGCGAGCTGAGCCGCGCCCCGCCCGATGCCCACCGCGAGGAGCGCCGCCATCGATGCCGAGACGCCTTTGCCGCCCAGGATGGCGAGCAGGGTGAGGCCCACCGCCCCCGCCGCCGCCAGCACCAAGGCCATCCTGGCGCCCTCGCTGACCAGGGCGTAGAGGGTCGAGCCCAGCACCCCCACGCCGAGCGCAACGGCGATGGCGGTGCGAGCTTGGGGACCGGCTCCGTTGATGATGGGCAAGGCGCGGATGAGCACCGAACCCGCCAGCAGCGGCCACATGCCCACCACCATCACGATCGCCGCCGGAGGCGCGCCCAGGGTCCCCGTCTGCCAGGCGTGAAACGGCCAGACCGCCGCTCGCACCACCACCGCCAGCCCGATCAGGATGGCGGCCGTGGTGAGGGACTTGAGGCCCGCCCCAGCCGTCGAATGCAGGACCCCGTCCAGCTGGCCGAGGGAGAGAGTCCCGTAGCGGGAGTAGATGACGGCGATTCCCGCGAGCAGGCTCAGGTCGCCCAGCAGGGGCAGGGAGAGGGCCACCCGCGAGCTGGCGGCGGCCGCATCGGTTCCCCAACGATGAGCCAGGAGCAGATAGGTGGCGACTCCGGCCAGGCTCCAGAAGGCGAAAATCTCGACCAGATCGGTGGAGACGAAGACGCCCACGGCCGCGGCCAAAAGCAGTGCGGCGGCAACCTGGAAGCGGATTGGACCCTGTTCGGAGCGGCCCTGACCGCGGTGCCACCAGAGCGCGAACGCCAGCACCAGCAGGCCGGCGGCGATGAAGGCCAAGACGGCGTGATCAACGCCGATGGCCATGGTCACGGTGAAGTTTTGAAACTGGGTGGCGCCGGAAAGAGCGACCGGGCTGACTATCCAGGGGTATCCAGAGAGGTAGGGAGCCGACTTCTGATGTCGAACCACGGCCAC
Organism: Candidatus Acidiferrales bacterium; assembly: GCA_035532785.1. Taxonomy (GTDB): domain Bacteria; phylum Chloroflexota; class Dormibacteria; order Dormibacterales; family Dormibacteraceae; genus DATKQJ01. The sequence goes on from DATKQJ010000011.1 coordinate 10,947, forward strand.
GAAAACTGTCACGGCCAGGGTTAGGAGAATGGTCACCAAGACCAATGTCGATGCCGACCGTCGGGTGCGCACGCCGGCCAGCAGGAGGACGAAGCCGACGATCGGGATCATCAATAGCGACGGGACCGCCCAAGGCAGGGCGGCGACCGGATTGAAGCCACCGGCGCGGGCGGCTGAGGCCACCGACGCGGTGGAGGCCGCCAAGAGGATCGCGCTCAGGATCCTGGCTCCGGCGCCCAGAAGGGGAGGGGAAACGGGGTAGAAGAGTCCAATCTGGCTCCGTCAGTATGACCCGGCCGGAACTAAGGACCGGCCGCAGGACTTGGCGAGAAGAAGGATACAGGCTGCCAACAAGATGGCGGGGCGTTCGGAACCCCGCCCCCGGCCCGCCTCCTAATAGGAGCAGAACCTCCTTGAAAATGGGGAGGTTGTCCGAGTCGCCGGCGGTCGAGCACTCATAGCTGCGAGGCCTGTGAGCCTAGGCCGGCGGGGAGGCGGTGATGATGCCCCCGCCCAGCACCCTGGTGTCCTGGTAGAGGACCGCCGCCTGCCCCGGGGCGGGTCCGGCGAAAGGCTGGCTCAGCTCCAGTTCTCCGCGCCAGTAGCGGGCGACGATGGGCGTGGCGTGGTAGCGCAGCCGGGCTTCGCAGGCGAGCGCCGAGGTCGGCTCGCGGCCTGCGATCCAGCTCATGTCGTCAAGCCTGACGGTGGTTCGGTCCAGTTCCTCGCGCCTCCCCACCACCAGCCGATTGGCCGGGGCGTCGATGCTGAGCACATACCAGGGACCGGGCACGATGAGGCTGCCAAAGCCGCCTCGCTGACCGACCGTGTAGAGCGAGGTGCCACGATGTTGTCCGAGCAGGTTTCCGTCGCCATCGACCACCGCGCCGACCCCAGAACCGACCTGGCGGGCCAGGTATTGCGAGGTCTGGCCCAATGGCACAAAGCAGATTTCCATGCTCTCAGCCTTGGTCGCCACGGGCAGGCGGTGTTCGGCCGCGATCTCACGCACGCGCGGCTTGGTCAACGCCCCGAGGGGGAAGACGATGTGTGCCAGGCGAGCCTGGTCGAGGTGGTAGAGCATGTAGGACTGGTCTTTTTGGGGATCGAGGCCGGAGTGCAGTTCGATTGCGTCACCGGCACCCAAGATTCGTGCGTAATGGCCCGTGGCCAGCGCTTCAAATCCCAGATCGAGCACCCGATTCAGCATCAGATCGAAGCGCACGAAGGCGTTGCAGCGAAGGCAGGGGTTGGGCGTGCGGCCCTCCCGGTAGCCGCGGTGAAACGGTTCGATGACCCGCTCTCCGAACTCACGCTCCAGATTCCATACGAAATAGGGGATACCGAGGACGCCCGCCACCCGGCGCGCGTCCTCGACCGCCGAGAGGGAGCAGCAGCCACCGTGGCGGAGGGCCGACTCGGAATCGCCCCGCGGCCACTGCTGAAGTGTGATCCCCACCACCTCGTGGCCTTGGTCTTGGAGCAGGGCGGCAGCGACCGACGAGTCGACCCCACCGGAAAGTGCGACGGCGACCCTCAATCCGAGCGCCACCCGGCTCTATGGGGCCCTATCACTTGTCTACCATGTCTCCCTCCGCCGGCTCGACCGCCACGCCCAGGGAGGTTAGGAACGAAATCCCATCGTCCAGCACCTCGGGCTCACCGGTCAGTTCGAGCAGGACCCAGCCCGAGTCCCGGCTCACCTCGGCCCGACGCACGTTGGTGGTGATCTCGAATTCGCGGCCCAGCCTCCAGATGACGGGTTCGGTAACCAGTCCGGGCCCAAACACGAGCCGCAGCCGCCTACGTGCCATCATCCACCACCCGGCGGTTAGCGCCCTCCGGCGACGGCGGGCACGATGGCGATCTCGTCCTCTGCCCCGAGCTTGGAATTGAGACCCTCACCCAAGCGCACGTCCTCGTCATTGAGAAAGATGTTCACGAACTGCCGGAGCGAGTTGGAATCATCGAGCAGTCGGCCGCGGAAGCCGGGGTGCTTGCTGTCCAGCTGGTCGATCGCGGAGAGCAGGTCGGGGGCATCGACGTCAACCGTCGAGGCGCCGCCGCTGAGGGAACGAAGGGGACCGGGAATACGAAATTGAGACAATTCTTCGAACTCCTAACTACTGATCGACTCTAAACATGACGGGGATTCCGGCTCACGGCTGGGACAGGACCCCCTCTCGAAACGAGCGCAGGGTCGGATCTATTTCGGCCCGCGCGCGGACTGGTCTCCCCACCACCTCGGCCGTCTTCAGTCCGTGCCCGGTCACGTAGGCGACTATTGTCTCATCGCCGCGCCAGCGTCCGGCCCGGGCCAGCTTGACCAGCACGCCGATGGTGACCCCGGCCGCGGTTTCCGCGAAGATGCCCTCGGTTCGCGCCAAGAGCCGGATCGCATCGACGATCTCCTCCTCCGTCACCGCCTCCAGGACGCCGCCGGTTTCCTGCGCGATCCGCATCACGTAGATTCCGTCCGACGGGTTGCCGATGGCTATCGAACGGGCGATGGTATCCGGGCGCACCGGCGGCACGCGATCGTCGCCGCGCCGCCAGGCCTGGTATACGGGGGCGCAACCCAAAGCCTGGGCGCCGGTGAAGCGGGGCAGTCGGCCTTCCACCAAGCCCAGGTCCAACAACTCCCCCGCCGCCCGCCGATGGCGCACGAACTGGCAGCCCGATCCAACCGGTATGACGATCTCGTCCGGCAGTCGCCAGCCCAGCTGCTCGGCCGTCTCAAACGTGAGCGTCTTCGATCCCTCGGCGTAGAAGGGTCGGACATTGATGTTGCAGAAGGCCCAGGGGAGGTCGTCCGCGAGCTGGCTGCAGAGCCGGTTCACCTCGTCGTAGTTGCCGTGCACGGCGACCACGTGGGGCTCGAACACCGAGGTCGCCACCACCTTGCTGGTTTCGATGTCGTCGGGCATGAAGACGTAGCTGTCCAGGCCGGCGTGGGCGGCGTAGGCGGCCACCGAGTTGGCCAGGTTGCCGGTCGAGGCGCAGGCCATCGTCTCGTAGCCGTGGGCTCGGGCCCAGCTCACCGCCACCGAGACGACCCGGTCCTTGAAGGAGTTGGTGGGATTCATGGTGTCGTTCTTGATCCAGAGGTTGGACAGTCCGAGCTCGGCCCCCAGCCGCTCGGCCTTGATCAGGGGTGTCATACCCTCGCCCAAGGTCACCACCTGAGCGTCCTCCTCGATCGGCAGCAGATCGCGCCACCGCCACATGGATGGGGGCCCCGCCTCCACCCGAGCGCGTGTTATCACGCGCCGAATGGCGTCATAGTCGTAGGCGACGTCGAGAGGACCGAAGCAGATTTCGCAGACGTGCGTCGCTCGTAGCTCGTACTCGGCGCCGCATTCCCTGCAGCGCAGGCCCAGGGGGCGGGGCATGATCCAAAAGTGTACCCGCGGCTAGCATTGGGCATGCCGCGCCGCCGCCCGCGCCTCCGCCTGGCCATCTCATTCGCCATTTCGCTGCTCGCCCTGTGCGCCTGCCTGCCGGTCACGCCGCCCCGCAGCGCCGCCACCCGGGCCCCAACCCAGCCCGCCTCCCCCGCCCCCAGTCCCAAGCCGGCGACGTCTGCATCACCTTCCAACGGAATCGGATCGGTGTTCGTGATCGTGATGGAGAACCGCTCCTACCAGGAGGCGTTGGGGGGCGCCTACACCGCCGCGTTGGCGCGTCGATTCGCCCTCGCCACCAACTACCACGCCGTCGCCCATCCCAGCCTGCCCAACTACCTGGCGCTGACCGGCGGGACAACGGCTGGAATCCGAGATGACGGCTTCCACCAACTGGCGACGGCAGGTTTGGGGGGCGAGCTGACCCAAGCCCACGTCAGCTGGGCAGCGTACATGGAGAGCATGACCAGGGGCTGCCACGACAGCCCTCCTCCCTACGCCCTGAAGCACAACCCCTTCGCCTACTACCAGGGCGGCTGCAGCGCCAACGTGCGGCCCCTTGACGACCTGGCCTCCGATCTGGGAGGCGCCAGTCCGCACCGCTTCGTCTGGATCTCGCCCAATCTGTGCCATGACGGGCACGACTGCTCCACCGCCACGGCCGATGCTTTCCTCTCCCGTTTGGTGCCCGAGATCCTGGCCTCCTCCGCGTGGCAGCGGGATGGGGTCCTCTTCATAACCTGGGACGAGTCCGATTCGGCCACCGACAACCGGGTCCCATGCCTGGTCGTCGCCCCCCACCTGCTGGCCCATTTGAGCGCTCGCTACTACACCCACTATTCACTGCTCGCGACCGTGTCCACTGAGTTGGGGGTGGCCGCTCCGGGACTTTCGGCCCAATCCGTTCCCTTCGGCGACCTGCTTCCGTTAACTCCGATGGGAAGCCAATGAAAAATCACGGGAGGGTGTCTTGAGCGACAGCGCGCCCCCAACCGGGTCGGCCCCACTCCCGGCGAGTTACCCTTTCCACAGGATGAGGCGGCGCCTTCTTGCCCTGGGTTCCCTGCTACTGATCGTCCTTCTGGTGGCCGCCGCAGCCTATGACTATGCGGCCTGGAGAAGCCGGACCCAGGCTTATCAGGCCACGGTAAGTCAGATCCAAGCCGAGCTCGACCGATCCTCCCAGTCTGGTTACTCAAGTGCACAGCTGACCACCGCCCGACGCCAGATCGACCAGCTGTCGACCACTCCGCTCTGGCGCCAACTGCTGCCCAGCAGCAACCTGGCGGCCCAGGCGGCGGCGGTTGAACGCAATCTTCAGGCGGCCGATGCGGCCCAGTTGCAGGCCGCCCTCGCGACCGCCGACAGCGCCCTCAGCGGGTTGACCTTACAGCAGTCGGCGGCCCAGCAAGCGGGTGTTCCGGCCGAACTACTGACTCCCCTCCAGACCCAGTTGACCGCCCTCCGAGCAGAACGAGCCGCCGCCTCAACCCCGGACGCGATTCAGATGGTGGTGGCCAAGGCCGCGACCCTGAAAACCCAGTACAGCTCGGTAATGGCCGCCCAAACCGCCGCCAACACGGCCATCCAGCAGGCCGCGAGCACCCTCCTGGCCCAGGCCGCGGGCAACCTCAGTGCGATCACCAGCGCCGGTCAGCAGGCCCGAGCCGGAGGTCGGAACTCCGCCACCATCGCCGCCTATGAGGCGGAGCCGGGCCGCTTTCCGAAGATCGCGCAGATGATGCAGATATACGATGAGATGGAGTCCTACGACAGCGACCTGGCTTCCAGCGACCTCAACACGGCGGCCAAGGGCGCCGCCGCCATGGGCTACTACAGCGCGCTCATCCAGCAGTTGCTGCTGCAGAATCTGGGCCCCCAGCATCTGGTCGTGTCATTCGCCGCCCAGCACGTCTGGGCCTACCAGAACGGAGCCGTGGTGATGGATTCGGCGGTGACCACGGGCGTGCGCGGGGTGACGGATGTGGGCACCGACTTCGGCGCCATGAAGATCCTGGTCAAATCCAGCCCCTGGACCTTCGTGTCACCCTGGCCGAAGGGGTCGCCCCTTTGGTATCCCAACACGCGCGTCCAGTTCTCTTCGTTCTTCACCAACACCGGCGAATCCTTCCACGACGCTTCCTGGGAGCCGAACTACCTGCTTGGTCCCGGCTCCCAGTACAACCGGAGCACCGAGAGCCACGGCTGCGTGCACGTGCCCCTTTCGGTGGCCGGGTGGATTTTCCACTGGGCCAATGTCGGCACCCCGGTCGATGTCTACCCGGGCGACGGCGCGCCGGTGGCCACCCAGCTGACCGAGATCACGACCAATACCCAGGGAGTGCCGCTGAATCACTCCTGAGGCCGGCCCTGCGCGGCCCCGGCCCCAGCGCCCGTGGATAATCGGAGGCCATGCGCATTTTCAGCGGCATCCAACCCACCGGTCAGAAGACGTTTGGCAACTACGCCGGGGGGTTTCGCCAGTACCTCCAATTCCAAGAGCTGGGCGACTGCTGCTTTTGCGTGGTTGACATGCACTCCATCACGGTCCCCTATCGACCCGAAGAACTGCGCGAGTCCAGCCTGGATCTGGCCGCGCTGCTCTTCGCATCCGGTCTCGATCCGGTTCGATCGACCATTTTTCTGCAGAGTCACAACCCCGACCACCCCCAGGCCGCGTGGCTCCTCTCCTCCATCGCCAGCATGGGCGAGATGCGACGCATGACCCAGTTCAAAGACAAGTCGAAGAGCCACGAATTCGTGTCGGCAGGGCTGTTCACCTACCCCGTACTGATGGCCGCCGACATCCTTCTCTATCAGACCGACCAGGTGCCGGTGGGCGACGATCAGCGTCAGCACGTGGAGCTTGCACGCGACATCGCGGCACGTTTCAATCAACGCTTCGGCGACACCTTCACCCTGCCCCAGGCGACCTTTCCCAGCCACGGCGCCCGGATCATGGATCTGCAGGAACCGCTGAAGAAGATGTCCACCTCAACTTCGAGCGAGGCTGGAAAGATCCTTCTGGCCGATACCCCGGACGCGATCCGACGCAAGATCAAAAGTGCGGTCACCGACCCCGGTCGAGAAGTGAAGCGCCAGGCCGACAAGCCGGGGATCTCGAACCTGATCGAGATGATGGCGGTTGCCACCGGTTCGCCTCCGGAGGCAATCGAGGAGCAGTACCACAACGCCGGTTACGGGGCCTTCAAGGGAGCGCTGGCAGAGGCTCTGGTGGCGCTGTTGGCACCCCTGCAGGACCGCTTCCGACGGGTGCGGGAGGATCCCGCCGAACTGGAGAGATTGCTCGCCCTGGGGGCAGTGAAGGCGCGCGGGATCTCCGCTCCGACGCTGGCCTCGATGTACGCGGCAATGGGGTTCACCGCGCCACCCAGGACCTGATCGGCTCCCACCGGGCACCCGGCGCGGCGGTGCTAGAAGCGCCCGCCGATGAGGTGGTCGTAGGCGATCTGTGACCACGACTCCATGGCCAGGTAGTGGAGGCGCAGTTCGTGCGGGGTCAGCAATTCCCCCGAGAGCTTGTGAGTTTCCCGAATCAGAATTTCGGGACTGTCCCCCTCCACGATGTAGACCAGGGCCAGATGCACCCGTGAGACGGGGGACGAATCATCGTTGATGAGGCCCACCAGGCGCCGCGTGAACTGCCCCCGGTAGTCGACCTCCTCGTCCCATTCGCGGCGGATACCCTCCTCGACCGGGTCACCGGCGCTGGCGTCGGAGGCGTTGATGTGACCGCCCAGCCCGATCGAATACTGCTGGCGCAAGCGCCTCTCGGTCGAGGCGCGGAGGCGACGGGTGAGGAAGTAGCGGCCGCGGCAGCGAAACACCAGGAAGGGGATGATCTGCTGGTAGGACTCATCCTCCTCCACCTCGTCGCGAGGCCGAAAGAGGCTTCGCTCGCGTATCGCCTGCTGGTAGGGCTCCAGACCCTGATCCACGAATCCGTGCCAGACGCCGTCAGGGAAGAGATCCTGGCGCCTGACACAGAGCACCTGCTCCTGGCCCGGGCGGCTCAACGCTTCCCGCCCGACGACCGAGGGGGAAGGCTCGGTCCGCGCCCCCGGCGGGGAACGCCACCCCCCTTCAGGGGTTGGATGGGACCACTCTCGTCAAACCGCGTCCGTAGCGCGCGACCCATTCCGCACTACGGCTCAGCAGCGACGGCGCGCAGGGCAGAAAGAAGACACACGCCGCCCGCTCGCTGTCCGCCGTGACGGCGGTTCGGAGGGCGTCGTCGGCCAGGTTCCCGCAGGGTCCGACGGCGTCGGCGACACACAGTCCGCCCAGTAGTCGGATCGGGTTTTGATCCTGTCCCGCAAACCACTCGTCGGGCTGGGCGACGCGTATCTCGAGTCCGCCCACGAGTTTGTCGAGGTCGTAGAGCCCAATCGGGATTTGGGATTCGAGCGAGAGGATGGTGAACACGTCGGTGAGAGAATTGAGGCGCGGGATGGAATCGCCAGCAGCGACCCTGGCCAGGAGATCCTGGTTGCGGCAGGACAGCGGACCGGAAGCATCCGCGAACTCTCGACAGAGCCGCGCGCAGGCCGGGTTGGAGTGGATCGCGTGATCCAGGACCCGGTGCTCCGCGGCCCGGACCTCGTGGTCGAAGTCGGCGCGGGGCGGCGATACCTCCAGTTCGTGCAGTTCGAGCACGGTGGCGGGCAGATCGACCGAGCAGGCGGCTAGCAGCACACCCCCTCCAGGTCACTCCAGAATCCCGGATAGGAAATCTCCACGCACTCGGCCTGCTCGATCTCCGTGTTGCCTTCCGCCACCAGGGCGGCGATGGCCAGGGCCATGGCGATTCGGTGGTCGCCCAGGGAGTCGACGCGGGCCCCGTGCAGGGGACGGCCGCCCTGGATCCTCCAGCCATCGGGGAGCTCTTCCACCGCCGCCCCCATGGCCGCCAGGCCCCTGGCCATGGCCGCCAGCCGATCCGATTCCTTCACTTTCAATTCGGAGGCGCCGGTCACCAGCGATACCCCGGGCAGGCACGCCGCCAGCACGGCCAGCGCGGGCAGCTCATCGATCAGCCCCGCGGCCTGTTGGGGACCCACCCTCAGCGGCTCGGAGCCGAGGCCGGAGTCGGCAACCAGGTCCGCCACCGGTTCGACGCCCGCCCCCGGTCTCGGCATGATCTGGATGCGAGCCCCGAGCTGGCTCAGCATTGGCAGCAGTCCCGAGCGCGTCGGGTTGGTGCCGACGGCCCGCAATTCGATCACTGCGTCGGGGTGGATGGCGGCCGCCACCAGCCAGAAGGCGGCCGCCGACAAATCTCCGGGGACGTCGACATCGAGGGCCCGCAGCTGCTGCCCCCCCAGCACCGCCACCCGCGAGGGGGTGGTGGTGACCGTGGCGCCCATTTTCTGAAGCATCAGCTCGGTGTGGTTGCGGGTCCCCTCCCCCCCCCGCACCGCGGTCTCGCCGCGGGCGTAGAGGCCGGCCAACAAGAGCGCCGACTTGACCTGGGCGGAGGCCACCGGCATCCGAAATTCGATCCCCTGCAAACCCTCCCCCCCGCCGACTCGAAGCGGATCACGGGAGAGGCGGGCCCCCATCAGCCGAAGCGGCTCGAGGACCCGGTCCATGGGCCGGCGGCTGAGGGATTCGTCCCCGATCAATTCCGAGGAAAACCGCTGGCCCGCTAAGAGGCCCGCCAAAAGGCGCATGGTGGTGCCCGAATTGCCGCAATCGAGGGCCTGGGTCGGAGGCTGCAGGCCATCAAGGCCGACCCCCGTGATCGCTCCCTCCTCGATCACCACGCCCAGCGCCCCGAGGCAGCTGGCGGTGGAGAGCACGTCGGCGCCCCGGGACAGGCCGCTGAGGGTGGCTCGGCCTTCGGCGATGGCGTTCAGGATCAGCGCTCGGTGCGAAATCGACTTGTCCCCAGGCAGGCGCGGGGAGCCGCGCAGTCGACGGGGCGGGCTAACCCTGGCCAGCATGCCCCGCCCATCCATCCCGGGCCCGCTTGGCCGCCGCCAGCCTGGCCACCAGGCCGGGATCGTCGGAGGCCAGATCCGCCCCCAGCCGGGCGAGTGTGGCCTCCATCCGTGAGAGCGCGTCCAGGACGGCGACTCGGTTGCTGCGCAGGATCCCGGCGTAGAGTTGCGGATCCCCCGCCGCCAGTCGACTCAGGTCCCGAAATCCGCTGCCGGCGACCTGGGTCACCCCTTCCCAGTCATCGCCCTCGGCCAGCGAGAGCACATAACTCACCGAGAGTAGGTAGGCGAGGTGGCTGGCGCCGGCGGCGAGGCGGTCGTGCCGGATCGGGTTCATCAACACGGGGTGGGCGCCCACCGCCTCGATCACCTCCAGCACCAGCGGATCGGGCCTGGTCAGCAACCAGGGTGAGCCGCGGAACAGGTCTGGGTCGGAGGCGGCAAAACCCGACCGTTCAGAGCCGCACATGGGGTGGCCACCGACCAGGTCGACGCCCGCTGCGGCGGCCCAGTCCATGACCTCGACCTTGGTCGAGGCCAGGTCCGTGACCACTCCCCGGAAGTCGGTCAACGTGGCCAGGAGACCGGGTAGCGCCGCGATGGGGACGGCCAGCACCACCAGGTCGGCATCCCTGAGATCGCCCCCGCGCACCACTCCCTGGGCTTCCGCCGAGCGCTGCACGACTGGATCCGAATCCACCCCCATCAGATCCAGGTCCGGCCTCGACCGGCGCAACGCGCGCGCCAGCGAACCACCCATCAGACCCAGCCCGGCGATGCCCACGATCACGTGCCTAATGTTCGCTGATCCTGGGCGCGTCGATGGCGCAGCCCAGCGACGGTGGTTTGTACACTTTCTCATCCAAGCCAACCGAAAGCCCATGAGATCTCTGCCCAGCCGGTGACGATGGGACCAATCGTGGTCCCCTCGCCCTGGATTTCGCATCTGCCCGCGAGCCAGCCGACCTGCGGTGAGGTTGTGTCGCGATGAACGGTGGCCGGGGACTGAGCGGCTGGGGACGCCTTGTCTATCGCTTCCGCTGGCCCGTGCTGGGACTCTCAATTGTCCTTTTGGGCCTCTCCGGGCTGGGTCTACTGAAGGGGGGAGTGCTGACCAGCGGCAGTCCTATCCGCTCCAACCTGGAGGCCGCCCGAGCCGCAGATCTGATTGCCGGAGAAATCAAATCGACCTCCGGTCCAGCCGGCAGCAGCTTCATCCTGCTCTTTAGCAGCCACCGGCTGGACGCCGTCAGCCCCGCCTTCCAGCAGGAGGTGGAATCCGCCCTCGCCCCCTTGCAGAGGGATGCTCGCGTCACCAAAATCTCCGACCCCTACAGCGTTCCGGCTGATGAGCAGGCTCAATTCGTGTCCAAGGACGGCCACTCCGCGCTGGCCCTGGTCACGCTGCGCGATCCCAGCGCGACCTCTCAGCACTACTATCCGCAGCTCCGCCGACTGGTCCGTTCCAACACACTCCAGGTCCAGGCAACTGGGGAGGTTCCGATTGAACTGGCCTTCAACGTCACCCTGGAGTCCGACCTGCGCCGGGCCGAGACCATCACCCTGCCGGCGGCGCTGGTCTTGCTGGTGCTCATTTTCGGCAGCGTGGTGGCGGCCAGCCTGCCGCTGGGCGTGGGTGCGCTGGCGATCGCGGGCGGGGCGGCCGCCACCCTCCTGCTGTCGCGATTCACCGACGTTTCCCAGTACGCACTCAACATCGTCACGCTGATCGGCCTGGCGGTGGCCATCGACTATTCGCTCTTCATCGTCGATCGCTTCCGCAACGAGTTGCGGGAGGGAAGCAGCGTCGAGGCGGCGGCGGCCACGACCATGGCCACGGCCGGGCGCGCCATCACCTTCAGCGGGCTGACCGTCGCCATCGGGCTATCTGCGATGCTCTTCTACCAGGGCACCTTCCTGGCCGCGATGGGGGTGGCGGGAGCATTCGTGGTCGCGATCGCCGTCTTCTACGGCCTCACCTTCCTACCCGCGATGCTCTGCATCCTGGGACCCAACGTGAACCGGCTCCCCTTGCGCCTCACCCGGCGCCGGCGGTCGGGAGACGGCGTCTGGCACCGCTGGGCCAACTGGATCATGAACCGGCCCATCTTGTTTGCCGGACCCGCGCTGGTCGTGCTCCTCATCGCCGGTCTGCCCTTCTTGCACCTGCGCATGGCCAACGGCAGCGCCGACGAGCTCCCGCCCAACCTTCCGGTCCGGATCGCCTTCGATCAGCTGCCCGATTTTCCCAGTCAGAATCAGAACACCTTTCAAGTCGCCGTCTACCATCCCCACGGCAGCCCGCTGGCGCCGGCGGCGGTGGCCGCGGAATTCGATTTCGGCCGCCGGCTCAAGGGCTTGTCCGGGGTGACAGCGGTGATGAGCCCGGTCTCGATCTCGCCCACCATCCCGCTCTCCACCTACCAGCGCCTCTACGCTGGCGACCCGGCCGCGCTGCCAGCCCCGATGCGCTCCGCGCTGGCGGACGGGACCGGTCCCCACCTGATGCTCTTCAGAGTCCAGAGCCCATACCCGGCCAGTTCCGATCAGGCCCGCCGCTTGTTGCGCCAGATTCGCTCCGCCCCGCCCCTGAATGGCGCGCAAATTCTGGTCACCGGCCCCACCGCCAGCGACATCGACGTCATCAACTTCATCATTCAGCGGACGCCGGCGGCGGTCCTCTTCGTGGTCGCCGTGACCTACCTGGTCCTGTTCCTGCTGACCGGGTCGGTGGTGCTCCCGCTCAAGGCGGTGCTCCTTAATCTGGTCTCCATCGCCGCCTCCTTCGGAGCCCTGGTCTGGATATTTCAGGATGGGCACCTCTCGAGCCTGCTCGGCTTTTCGCCTCAGTCCATCGACCCCACCGTCCCGGTCCTGCTCTTCAGCATCGTGTTCGGGATGTCGATGGACTATGAGGTCCTGCTGGTGAGCCGCATCCAGGAGGAATACCGGCTCAAGGGCGACGCCCGGCGCGCGGTGGCGGTGGGGCTGGAGCGATCGGGCCGACTCATATCGGGGGCGGCCGCGATCATGGTGACCGTATTTCTCGCCTTCGGGCTGGCCGAGGTGGTCATCATCAAGTCGATCGGCATCGGCCTGGCCCTGGCGGTCACCCTCGACGCCACCATCGTTCGCCTGATCTTGGTTCCGGCGGTGATGCGCCTGCTCGGCGACCGGGCCTGGTGGGCCCCCGTCGGATTGGCCCGCCTCCACTCGCGAATCGGGCTGGGTGGGGCGAGCGGCGAGGAGCTCGCGCTCCCCGTGCACGGGCGCAGCTGACCGTTTTCCCCCGTACCCACCAGCCTCCCCGCCCCGCCGTTCTCCCCCCCCGGGGCCTCAGCCGGTCAGGCGCTGGTCGGAGCGACGTCGGGCTTCGCCGCCTCAACCATGGCCTCGCGAACACTGCGAAGGCCCTCCATGAGGCGATCAAAGCCGTCGAAGTCAAGCGACTGGGATCCGTCCGAGAGGGCTTCCTCGGGCGTTGGATGGACCTCGACGATGAGTCCCTGGGCGCCCGCCACCACCGCCGCCAGGGCCATCGGTCGAACCAGCGACCAGCGACCCGTACCCTGAGAGGGATCGACCACCACGGGCAGATGAGAGAGTTCGCGCGCCAGGGCAACCGAGTTCAGGTCGAGGGTGAACCGGGTGGAGGCTTCAAAGGTCCTGATGCCGCGCTCACAGAGGGCCACCTGGCGGTTGCCGGTGCTCATCACATACTCGGCCGCCAGGAGCCATTCCTCCACCGTCGAGGACATCCCTCGCTTGAGGAGGATGGGCTTGCCCGAGCGCCCCGCCTCCAGTAGGAGGGCATAGTTCTGCATGTTTCGGGTGCCCAGTTGCAGCATATCGGCATATCTGGCCACCAGATCTACGTCTCCCGGCGTGACGACCTCGGTCACCACCCCGAGTCCGGTCTCCTCGCGGGCGACGGCCAGCATCTTGAGACCGTCCTCGCCCAGGCCCTGGAAGCTGTAGGGCGAGGTTCGAGGTTTGAAGGCGCCGCCGCGCAGCATCTGGGCCCCCTGGTCGCGCACGTGCCGCGCGATGGCCACCACCATCTCCTCGCTCTCGACAGAGCAGGGACCGGCCATGACCACCGTCTCAGGGCCGCCGAGGACGGCCCCGGCTAATTGAAAAACGGTGTCCTGAGCTTGAAACTCGCGCGAGGCCAGCTTGTACGGTTTGGAGATCTGGACGATCTCGTCGATCGCCGGCAGGTGGGAGAAGGCCTCACGATAGGCGTAGGCGTTGCCGCCGATCACTGCTACCACCGCGCGGTCCTCACCGTGCGTGATCTCCGCCCGGAGTCCGATCTCCTGAATCCTCTGAACCACCGCGCTCAACTGCGAATCGGTGGCGGTGTGCGACATGACGATGATCAACTCGTTTCAACTCCCTCTTCAACTCTGGGCCGCAATTCAACGCCCCGCCTCCACCAGATCCCGGAACGCCCCCACCGCATCCTCCCCGCGGATCACGCGCTCCATCAGCGCGGAACCGATCACGGCGGCATCGGCTTGGCCGCGCAGCCGCCGCACGTGTTCGGGGCGGCTGATACCGAATCCGGCCGCGATCGGGATCGAGCTGTGGCGGCGCACCCGCTCCAGGAGGGCCTCCAGGTCTGGAGCGAGCTCGGCCCGACCGCCGGTGACCCCGGTCAGGGTCACACAATAGACAAATCCCCGCGACTGCGCCACGATCTGCGCGGTGCGCGCCTCCCCGGTGGTGGGCGCGACCAGGAACACGGTGTCGAGCAGCTGCTCGCGGCAGCATCGTGCGATCGGCCCCGCCTCATCGATGGGTAGGTCGGGCACGATCACTCCGGCCACGCCGGCGCGCGCCGCCTGCCGGGCAAAGCGCCCCGCCCCCAGAGCCAGGACCGGATTGACGTAGGTCATCACCACCACCGGCACCCCGCTGGCGGCGATCTCGTGCGCGATTTCCAGGGCGCCCTCCAAGGTCATGCCGCCATTCAGGGCCGCCTGACCAACCTCTTGGATGACCGGCCCGTCGGCGAGCGGATCTGAAAATGGAACCCCCACCTCGATCGCCGCCGCCCCCGCCGCGGCAAAGTCCAATCCCAGCTCCACCGACGCCGCCGGGCTCGGATATCCGGCCATCAGGTAGGGGATCAGCCTGACCCCCTCGCCGCCTTGGAGGGCGCTCTCCAACCTCGATTCAGGCCCCGGCATCGAAGGCCTCCACCGAATCCATGTCCTTGTCCCCGCGCCCCGAGAGGCAGACCAGCACCGCCGCGTCGGCCTCCATTCGGGCGGCCTCGACGCCCGCCTGGTGGAGGGCGTGTGAGGATTCCAGGGCCGGCATGATGCCCTCCAACTGAGTGCAGAGCTTGAACGCCGCCACCGCCTCGGCGTCATCCGCGTTCACGTACTCGGCTCGCTCGGAGTCGCGCAGGTAGGAGTGTTCCGGGCCAACCCCTGGATAGTCGAGTCCTGCCGAAACCGAGTGGGTGGACAGGACCTGGCCGTCGCCGTCCTGGAGAAGGTAGGAGAACGAACCGTGCAGAACGCCCGGCCGGCCCGCGCTCAGGGAGGCCGCGTGCAGGCCGCTGGAGAGGCCTCGCCCGGCCGCTTCGACCCCGACCAGGCGGACCTCGGCGTCGGCCACGAAGGCGCTGAAGATGCCGATCGCGTTCGATCCCCCGCCCACGCAGGCGACCACCACCTCGGGCAGCCGCCCGGTCGTCGAGAGCATCTGCGCTCGCGCTTCGACGCCGATCACCCTCTGCAATTCCTTGACCAGCCCGGGATACGGATGCGGTCCGACCGCGGAGCCGATGATGTAGTGGGTCTCGCGCACGTTCGTGACCCAATCCCGAATCGCCTCTGAGGTGGCATCCTTCAGCGTCGCCGTGCCACTCGTGACCGCCCGCACCTCGGCCCCCAGCAGCTTCATGCGACGCACGTTGAGGGCCTGGCGGCGCATGTCCTCCTGGCCCATGTAGACGATGCACTCGAGTCCGAAGCGAGCGCAGACGGTGGCGGCAGCCACACCGTGCTGGCCGGCCCCGGTCTCGGCGATGATTCGGCGCTTGCCCATTCGAAGCGCCAGCAGAGCCTGGCCGAGGGCGTTGTTGAGCTTGTGCGCCCCGGTGTGACAGAGGTCCTCGCGCTTGAGGAAGATGGTCGCGCCTCGGTGGTGTTCGGTCAGCCGCGAGGCCCGATAGAGGGGGGTCGGCCGGCCCACGAAATCACGCTGCTGGAGGGCCAGCTCGGCGGCGAAGGCGGGGTCGGAAGAGGCCTGGCTCCAGGCCTCTTCGAGTTCGTCCAGGGCCGAGACCAGCGTCTCCGGTACGTAGCGGCCACCGTATGGCCCAAAACGCCCGGGTGCGAAATCAGCGCCCACCCTCACCCCTCCTCACCGCGCCCACGAAGTCCCGCATGAGCTCTGAATCCTTGCGCCCCTCCTCGCTCTCCACGCCGCTCGAGACGTCGACTCCCCAGGGAGCCACCTGGGCCACCAACCGGCCCACGTTCGCGGCCGTCAAACCGCCGGCAAGGAAGATCCTGCGCGACCGCGACAACTCGGCCGCCAGGGTCCAATCCCAGGCCTGCCCGCTCCCCCCCCGCCCATCCGCAGACCAGGCATCGAGCAGGATCGGGTCGGGCCAGCCCGCCCCATCGGGGACCATCCCCGCCCGCACTTTGAGCGCCTTGAGGACCGGCACCGGGGCGCGAAAGCCGGGGGCTTCGGATCCGTGCAGCTGGACGGCGTCCAGCGAGACGCGCTCGCAAACTGCAGCCACCTCCTCTTCGCTGGCGTCGAGGAAGACCCCCACCAGCTGAGGCCGGGGCTCATCGCCCAGGGCCTGAACCACGCGCTCGGCTTCGTCCAGGCTGATCCGGCGCCGACTGGAGCAGAAGTGAATCCCGATCAGGTCGGCACCGGCCTCTGCCGCAGCCTGGGCATCGGCGGCGGAGGTCACGCCACAGATCTTGACCCTGGTCATACGCTGAGCTCCTCCACCACCCGGCCGGCGTCGGCGGCCCGCATCAGAGCCTCGCCGACCAGGACCGCGTCGGCGCCCGACGCCCGCATCCGGAGCGCGTCGGCCTGATTGTGGATGGCGCTCTCGGCGACCAGGATGACCTCCGCTGGAATCAGTGGACGGAGGCGCTCGGTCAGCCCGGTGTCGATGGCGAAGGTGTCCAGGTCGCGGTGGTTGACTCCGATCATGCGGGCGCCGCATTCCAGCGCGACCTGGACCTCGCCCGCTTCGTGAACCTCGACCAGCGCCTCCAAACCCAGGTCGGTCGCCAGCTGCCAGAGCTGGCGCAATCTGGCTGCGGTGAGCCCGGCACAGATGAGGAGGACGGCGTCGGCTCCCAGCACCCGGGCCTCGACGATCTGGAACTCCTGGCTGATGAAGTCCTTGCGCATGATGGGGAGCCGGGGCGCCGCCTGGCGCGCCCGCACCAGGTGGTCGGGGGAGCCCCCAAAACTTGCCCCCTGGCAGAGAACGGAGATGGCCGCGGCACCCGCCGCCTGGTAGGTCGTCGCCAGCTCGGCGGGCGCGTAGGCAGCGCTGAGGACGCCCATGCTCGGGGTCTTGCGCTTCATCTCCGCGATCACCTGAAGTCGGTCCCGGCGCAGCGCCGAGCTCAATTTGTGGACCGCCGGCAGTCCCTCCAGTTGGGCCTCAAGCGAGTGCATCGGAGTCTCGATCTGACGCAACTGCGATTCCGCCTCCGACTCCTCGTAGAGGCGCCGCAGCAGTCCGGGCATGATCTTCAAGCCGCTCCCTCCCCATTCGACGCCTCGATCCAGCGGGCCAGCCGGGCGGCCGCGGACCCGCTGTCGAGGGCCTCCCGGGCGAGCCCCACTCCTTCCGGGAAATCGTGGGCCAGACCGCCTGCGATGAGCGCGGCGGCGGCGTTGAGGCAGACCACATCGCGGCGCGGCCCCAGCGCTCCGCCCAGCACCTCGAGGGCGATGGCGGCGTTATCGGCCGGCGTACCTCCGCGGAGCGCGGTCGCACCGGCCCGGCTGAGACCCAACTCCGAGGCGCGAATGCTGTACTCATGGCGCCCGCCCGATCCCAACTCGATGACCAGCGACTCGCCATCCAGCCCGAGCTCGTCCAGGCCCTCCGAACAAAAGACCAGTGCGCGCACCAATCCCAGCCGCTCCAGCACCTCCGCCATGAGCGGCGCCAGGGTGGGGTCGGCCACCCCCAGTGACTGCCGGCCCACGTGGGCCGGATTGCAGAGCGGACCGAGGAGGTTGAAAACGGTGCGGATGCCCAGTTCCCGGCGCGGCACTCCGGCGAATCGGAAGGACGGGTGGTAGAGGGGGGCGAAGAGGAAACCGATCCCGACCTCGTCGACTAGGCAGGCGGTGCGTTCTGGCGTCGGGTCGATCGCGACTCCCAGAGCTTCCAGAACGTCGGCACTGCCCGAAGATGAGGACGCGGCCCGATTGCCGTGCTTGGCGACCCGAAGCCCACAGCCCGCGGCGACGATGGCCGCCAGGGTGGAGATGTTGAAGGAGTGGGACCCGTCGCCACCGGTGCCGCAGGTATCGAGCGCATCCTCGGGGTGGGAGATGACGATGGGCGTCGCCGCCGCGCGGCCGGTACGGGCCATCCCCGCAACCTCGGCCGCGGTTTCGCCCTTGACGCGCAGGGCGGCGAGGAAGCCGGCTACCTGGATCGGGGTCGCCTCGTCGCGCATGATCAGGGCCATGGCGGCGGCCGCCTCCTCCTCGTCGAGGTCCTGCCGCCGGCTCAGTTTCTGCAGGTATTCGATCACG
Organism: Candidatus Acidiferrales bacterium; assembly: GCA_035532785.1. Taxonomy (GTDB): domain Bacteria; phylum Chloroflexota; class Dormibacteria; order Dormibacterales; family Dormibacteraceae; genus DATKQJ01. The sequence goes on from DATKQJ010000011.1 coordinate 29,089, forward strand.
TCTCGGTCTCGAGAAAATTGGCGAGCAGGCGGCGTCCCTCGGGGGTGAGGATCGATTCGGGATGAAACTGCACCCCGAAGGTCGGTGCCGAGCGATGTCGCAATCCCATCACGAGTCCGTCGGCGCTCCAGGCGGAAATCTCGAGCGGGGCGGGCAGGCTCTTCCGCTCTACCACCAGTGAATGGTAGCGAGTGGCCTCAAACGGACTCGGCAGGCCCTGGTAGGGCGGCCCCCCATCGTGCTCGATCGAAGCCGTCTTGCCGTGCACCGGTGGATGCCGAACCACCCGCCCGCCAAATGCTTCTCCGATGGCCTGGTGTCCCAGGCACACACCCAGCACCGGCAGGCGCCCGGTCAGTTCCTGAATTGCCCGGATGGATATACCGGCGCAGCTGGGGGTGCCGGGGCCGGGCGAGATTACGAGGGCTTCGAATCGGCTCAAGGTGGAGATCTCCACCTCATCGTTGCGGTAGACGCGCGGGTCCGCCCCCAATTCCATCAGGTACTGCACCAGGTTGTAGGTGAAGGAGTCGTAATTGTCGATCACCGCCACCCTCCGCCTCATGGCCTGGCCTCAGCGCGCTCGATGGCCGCAAACATCGCCCCCGCCTTGGCCAGGGTCTCTTCGAACTCCCGCCGGGCGACCGAATCGGCCACCACTCCGGCACCCGCCTGAACGTAGGCCACGCCGTCCGCGATGACCACCGTTCGGAGCGTTATGGCCATGTCCAGGTTGCCCCCAAAGCCGATATAGCCCAGCGTCCCCGCGTAGGGCCCCCGCTCTTGCGGCTCCAGTTCGGCGATCAACTCCATGGCTCGAATCTTGGGCGCGCCCGAAACCGTACCCGCGGGAAAGGCGGCGCGGAGGGCGTCGAGCGAATCCTTGCCGGGGGCCAGCTGGCCGCTGACCGAGGAGGAAATGTGCATCACGTGCGAATAGCGCTCGACCTCCATGAGCCGGTCGACGCGGACCGATCCGGCCGCGCTGACGCGCCCCACGTCGTTGCGACCGAGGTCGACCAGCATCACGTGCTCGGCGCGCTCCTTCTGGTCCTGAAGCAACTCCCGCTCCTGGGCCAGGTCCTCCTCGGGACTGCGGCCCCGGGCTCGAGTTCCGGCCAGCGGCCGGACCTGGACCCGTCCCCCTTCGACCTGGACCAGGAGTTCCGGCGAGCTGCCCACCACGTATCTGCCCTGCCCCAGGTGGAGGTGATACATGTAAGGCGAGGGGTTGATCCCGCGCAGGGCCCGGTAAACGTCGAAGGGGCGCGCCGCCAGGCGCTTACTGAAGCGCTGCGAGAGCACAACCTGGAACGCATCGCCGGCCTGAATGTGCTCCTTGGCCAGACCTACCATCGCCTCGTATCGGTCCTGGCCGACATTGCTCGTCCATTCCGATCCGTCTCCGGCGGGCCGCGGCGGAGACGGCGGCAGCTCACCCCCCAGGCGCTCTTCCATCTCGTCCAGACGGCCGAGCGCCGCCGCGTAATCCTCCCGCTCCGGACGGTGGATGGTGATCAGACGCAGGCGCTGGGTCACGTGGTCGAAGACGACCAGGCTCTCGACACGCAGAAAGGACGCCCCGGGCAGCGCCGGGCCAGCCCCGGGCGAACGCGGGATGCGCTCGAAGAAGGATGCCGTCTCGTAGCCCAGATAGCCCACCGCACCACCCAGAAAGGGTGGTAGGTCGGGCATCGGCGCCGGACCTTCAGCCGCCAGTTTGCGCAATTCGATGAGTGGGTCCCCGTCTCCCAACTCCAGGACCTGGGCGCGGTGGCTGATGAATGAGTGGCGGCCCAGGCGATCGCCGCCGACGACACTCTCGAGGAGGAATCCGGGCTGATCGGCCGGACAGAGGAGCGAAAAAGCGCGCACCGGCGTCTGCAGATCGGCAGGCAGATCCCGGTACACCGGAATCAGCCGATATTCCTCGGCCAGCGCGCGCGTTCGTGCTGGGGAGGGAAAGCTCTCGCTCATCTCATCTCCGCTCTTCTACTCTGGGCTGGTCTGTCGGCTGCTCCGCCGACCGCCGACTAGTCTACCGCGTTCAGGGCTGGTCGCTTGGGTGGTCAACCCGGGCCCGGAGCAGCCTCAGCGCCGGCTCGCCAGGTGGTTACCCATGCGTTCCAGGGCCAGCTTCAGATCCTCCTCCCTCTGCGTGTAGGCCAGCCGCAGGAAGCCCTTGCCGGCTCCGCCGAAGGCGGTTCCGGGCAGGACCGCAACGCCCGCCTCGACGAGCAGTTCCTCGGCCAGATCCCGCTCGTCTCGACCGGTGGCTTCGATGTTGGGAAAAACGTAGAAGGCGCCGGCGGGATTGGCGCAGCGCACTCCGGGCATGGCGTTGAGGCCCTCCACCATCAGCGCCCGCCGGGCGCGGAAGGCGGCCACCATGCGCTCCACCGCCAGGGCTGAGCTCTCGGTGCCGAGCGCTTCGATGGCCGCGATCTGGGTGAAGGTGGCGGCGCAGGAGGCGGTGTTGATCATGAGGCGCTCAATCTGCTCGGCGAGCACGGTCGGGGCGACCGCGTAGCCCAGCCGCCAGCCGCACATGGCGTAGGTCTTCGAGAGCCCGTCCATCAAGACCGTCCGCTCCGCCATACCCGGCACCGACATGATCGACCGATGCCGTCCCTCGTAGAGCAGATGGGAGTAGATCTCGTCCGTGATCACGATCAGATCGTGCTCCATGGCCAGTGCCGCAATCGTCTCCAGGTCGGGGCCCGTGAGCACGCCCCCGGTGGGGTTGTGGGGGCTGTTCAGCACCAGCGCGCGGGTACGCGGTCCGATCAAAGCGGCCAACTGCTCGAGGTCGAGGCGAAAGCCATCTTCCTCCCGCAACCGCACCGGCACCGGCCGCCCGCCGAGGAAGCTCACCTGGCTCGCGTAGGCCGGATAGCCGGGGTCGGGAACGATCACCTCGTCGCCCGGCTCGAGCACCGCCATGAGGGCATAGAGGACCACAAACTTGGAGCCCGGAGTCAAGACCACCTCATCGGTTGCCACCTCCCGGCCCTGCCGCTGGCCGACCGAGCGCGCCACCGCCTCCCGTGCGGCCAGCAGTCCGGCCGCCGGCGTGTAGTGGGTGGCGCCGGAGCGAATCGCCTCGATGGCCACCTCGCTGATGTTGTCAGGGGTCGGAAAATCGGGCTCGCCGATCTCCAGATGGAGGATCTTCCGCCCCTCCGCCTCCAGCCCTCGAGCCCGGGCCAGCACCTCGAATGCCCCCTCGGTTCCAAGACGCTGCATCCGCCGCGCCAGCCGGATGGCCACCCTAGCGAGCGCCCCCACGCCCATCGGCGCCCAGACTTGGGCCTTCGGCCGCCTGCGGTGCCCGGGCCGCCCGACCGCCCTTGCGGTCGGCCCCAAGCCACCCAATCCAGGCTCGGCCGAGTCCCCGACTGGACTTGTTCACCCGGTTGCCAAGGCCCTTAAGCCCAAGGTCCAACCCCGCCCCCCGTTCGCGAGAGACAGGTTCGGCCCATTGCGATAGAGTACCCATCCCCACCCGGTCAGGGCTCAGGCGGAGTTGACGTACCAGTCGCTGATGTGGGCAAAGCGTTCCGGTGGATCGATGGCAGGGTCGATGCGGACGCCCTTGACGCGCCTCGAAACCACGTAGGTGTAGCGCGGCTCGTAGAGAAAAATGGCCGGGACCGCCTGACCGATCAAGGTCTGGAAGTCGGCGTAAATCGCAGCCCGACGGGAGCGGTCGTTCCAGCTCGCCGCACGACCATCCTCCAGATCCTTGTCGATCAGGTCCTGCTTGGCGATGAGTGAGCTTGCGAAATTGAGGCTGCCGGGAGGGGCCCCGGAATGCCAGAGCCCGTATTGGTCAGGGTCGGGGCCGTTGTCGAACGCGGCCAAGGCCATCTGGTATTGATTGGTTTCCAGGTAACGGCTGACCAGGTCTGAGGCGGCCACCGTCTGGACGTCGACCTTCACTCCAACCTTCTTGAGCTGCCCGGCCAGCGCATTGGCCACCTGAAGATAGGGATAGCCGTCGGCGGTGACCAGGTTAAGAGAGAGGATCTGGCCGGATTTGGTCAGCCAGGAGGTGGTGGGGTCAGGAGTCCAACCCGCCGCCACAAGATCTTGCTTGGCCCCGGTCGGATTGTAGGAATTGACCTTGGCCGAGGCGACGCTGTAGGCCCAATCGCTGGGCGGGATGGGGCCGGGAGCCGCCAGGGCGCGCCCGGCCAGCACCTCCTTGATGATGGCGTCGCGATCAATCGACTTGTTAATCGCGCTCCGCACCGCCACATCGCCGAGCACCCCGGCGTGGCCTGGCGCCAGGTTGAAGAGGACGACGGCGAAGCTGAAGCTGCCCCGGTTGTAGGTGCTCAGGTCAGGGCGTCCGACCAGGCTCGAAAGCTGGGGCGGCGCCAGCGCTCCGACCGCGTCAGCGTCGCCCCGAGAGACCGCCGAGACCGCGTCCGCCCAGCTCGGGTAGCCGTGGAAGGTGAAGCTACCCAGGTGTGGTGGCTTCTGGGCGTTGCGGTTGCGCACCAGACGAACGACCTGACCGTGGGCGGCGATGGACTCGACCTTGAAGGGGCCCGTCCCAAAGGCGGCGCCGTTGCTGTGGACGTCCGTGGCGATGGCGGCGATGGAGACGGACGAGAAGATGTGCTCGGGAATGATTCCCTGGCGCAGCGCCAAGGGGAAGGAGGCCAGGGGAGCCTTGAGGGTGAACTCCACCGCTGCTGGACTCGGCTGGCTGATCGTCACCTGTTTCCAATCCTGTCCGGACGCCTGCGTGTAGGCGGGGTTTTGAAGCACCCCGAAGGTGAACATCACGTCCTTGACGGTGAAGGGCACCCCGTCCGCCCACTTCACTCCCTTCCTGATCGTGAATATGTACTGCAGATGGTCGGCCGATTCGGTCCAGCCGCTGGCCAGCAGCGGCACCGGATGCTGGCCGGCATCGATGGTCACCAGACCCTGATAGATGAGGGCGTCGAGGTCGCGGTCGTTGGCCTCGGTTTCGAAGAGTGGATTGAGGTGGCCGACCGAACCCACCATGGCCTCGGTCACCCCTCCCCCCTGCCCCGGCTTCGAGGCGGAGCCGGGCAGTCCCGGCAGCGCCGGCGCTCTCAATCCGCAGGCGCTGACGAGCAGCAGTAGGAGGACGGCTGCGCCCCACCACCTCAGATCTCCGCGCGCCGGTGCCCTGGCTCTACTTGAGGTGATTGTTAGCCCAGATGTTGGCCACCGATACGGCCAGGAAGGCAGCAGTCAGCACCCACGTGGTGAAGTAAATCTGGCGCTCCAACCCTCGACGTGTCCGGTAGCCCCCACCCAAGCCTCCGTCTCCCCCACCGATGGTCCCGCCCAGACCCGAGGCCTTGGGCGTTTGGGTCAGGACCCCAATCATGAGCAGGATTGCGGTCACCACCTCGAGGATGACCAGGATGTGATTTATGGTCGCATTCATAACTTCCAAGAGTCTACCGGGAGGGACCCACGCGGCCCCTCCCGGGCCCTTGCCCAACCTCTAGCCGCGGAGGCGGCGATTGACTCCTTCCCAATCGATGGTGTTGAACCAGGCCTCGACGTAGTCGGGGCGCTTGTTCTGGTATTTGAGGTAGTAGGCGTGCTCCCAAACGTCAACCCCGAGAATCGGAACGCCCCCTTCCGAGACGGGGTTGTCCTGATTCGGAAAGCCCTTGACGGTGAGCTTGCCGCCGGCAAGGTAGGCCCAGCCCCAACCGCTTCCGAACTGGCCCACCGCCGCCGCCTTGAGCTGGGCCTTGAAGGTGGCGTAGTCGCCAAAGGCGGACCGGATCGAGTCCAGCGCCTGCCCGGTCGGCTCGCCGCCGCCGTGGGGGCCCATCACGGTCCAGAAGATGGAGTGGTTCAGATGGCCGCCGCCGTTGTTGCGCACCGCCGACCGGATGTCCTCGGGGACACTCGCCAGGTCGGAGAGCAGCTCTTCCACGCTCTTTCCGGCCAGTTCAGGATGCTTTTCGATGGCCGCGTTGAGGTTGTTGACGTACGCCCCGTGGTGCCGGTCGTGGTGAATCTCCATGGTCAGGGCGTCGATGTGCGGCTCCAGGGCACCGAATTCATAGGACAGTTTGGGGACCTCAAATGGCATGTCATTTCTCCTTTCAGACCGCGAACGATTGCACGTGTCCGAACGCACGCTGGCGCGACCGCGATGCCCGCGCTCACCTTCAGCTTAGGCGACCGGCCGACCTCGGTATACGGTCGCGGCGGCGGCGATCATCTTCGAAAACTCGGCCCCATCGAGGCTGGCGCCCCCGACCAGGCAGCCGTCGCACCAGGGCAGCTCCACGAAGGACGGCACCGAATCCGCGTTGGCGCTACCCCCGTACAGCACTCGGGTCCGCCGGGCGGCGCCCTCCCCGATGCATTCGCCCACGGTGCGCCTGATCAAACGCATGACCCGGTAAGCGTGCTCGGGATCGGCGCTGCGCCCGGTCCCGATTGCCCACAGCGGCTCGTAGGCGAGGAGCAGTCGCGAGGAATCATCTGCGGCCAGCTCTTGGAGCGCGCTTCGGACCTGGGCTTGAACCACCTCCTCGCATCGCCCCGATTCGAAGGCCTGCTCCGACTCCCCCACGCAGATGATCGTCGACAAGCCGGCTGCGATGGCCGCCGCCGCCTTCTTGGCCACCACCTGATCGGTTTCCGCGAAGAGCCGCCGGCGCTCCGAATGGCCGACGATGACCCAGCGGCACCAGCCCTGCAGCATGGCCGCTGAGACCTCCCCCGTGAACGCTCCCCGCGGCTCCCAGTAGCAGTCCTGGGCGCCCAGTTCAACGGGGCTATCCAAGACCGTCTCCGCCACTCCCAGCAGCCAGGGAAAGGGTGGGAATATGGCCACCTGAACGAACTCGGCATGCGCAGAGGCGCTGGCCTTAATCGCTCGGGCCAGTTCGCTCGCCTCGCCCGCGCTGGCTGGATTGAGCTTCCAGTTCCCGGCCAACAGGGCTCTACGCATGTGGAGGCGAAATCAAAGGCTGGAGCCTGGCTCCCACGTCGGAGAGGACGGCGACGCCGGGCAACCCCTTTCCTTCCATGTACTCCAGCGTCGCACCTCCGCCCGTGCTGACGTACGAAAACCGGTCACCGAGTTTGAGCATGGCGACGGCCGCGGCGGTGTCCCCACCGCCCACCAGTGAGTAGGCGCCGCAGTTGATGATGGACTCCGCCAGCAACCTGGTTCCGGCTCGGAATTGGGGATACTCGAAGGCTCCCGGAGGGCCGTTCCAGACCACCGTCTTGGCTCCAGCCAGGGCTCGATCAAAGGACGCCGCGCTCTTGCGCCCGATGTCCAGGATCATGAGATCCCTCGGAACCTGGTCGATGTCCACCTCGGAGGTGGGTTCGGGCCGCTCCAGGCTGGGGGCGCAGACCGCGTCGACGGGCAGGAAGAGCCGGTCCCCGGCCAGGCGGGCCACCTCGGCCGCCTCGGCCAACGCGTCCTCCTCGATCAGGCTGGCCCCCACCGGGATGCCCTGGGCGCGAAGGAAGTTGTTGGCCATGGCGCCGGCCACAATCAGCCTGTCCACCTTGATCAGCAGGTGGCGGAGGACACCCACCTTGGTCGACACCTTGGCCCCCCCGACCACGGCCACCAGGGGCCGGGCGGGATTATCCAGAGCCCGGTGCAGCGCGCTCAACTCCGCCAGCATCAGCGAACCGGCGTAGGCGGGCAGGTACTGGGCAACTCCGACCACCGAGGCGTGGGAGCGGTGTGAGGACCCGAAGGCATCGTTGACGAAGAGTTCCGCCAGCGAGGCGAGCTCTCGGGCGAAGACCGGGTCGTTGGCCTCCTCCTCGGGGTGGAAGCGAACATTCTCCAAGAGCACGAAGCCCCCCGGGGCCAGCTTATCGATCGCCACCCGGGCCGCAGCCCCGATGCAATCGGAAGCGAAGGCGACCGGAGCATGCAGCAGTTCGCCCAGTCGGGCGGCCACCGGTCGCAGTGAGAGCTCGGGGTTCGGGTGTCCACCGGGCCGGCCGAGGTGCGAGGTGATGATGACCCGGGCTCCCCGGGCGCTGAGATCCTCCAGGGTGGGCAGGCACGCCAGAAGGCGCGTCTGGCTCTCGATGCGGCCGTGCATGATGGGCACGTTGAAGTCCTCGCGGACCATCACCCGCCGGCCCCGCACGTCGATTGAGCGGATCGATTCCTTCATCAGTTCTGCAGAAGAGGGCTAGAGCGGGGCCGCGAGGTGACCGATCAGATCGACCATTCGGCAGCTGAACCCCCATTCGTTGTCGTACCACGCAACCACCTTGGCGGACCTCTCGCCGAGCACCAGGGTGAGCCCGAGATCGACGATGGCGGAGTGCGGGTCGCCCTTGAAGTCGGAGGAAACCAACTCCTCCTCCGCAACCGACAGAACGCCCTTCAGGGCGCCTTCAGCGGCCAGCTTGAAGACGTCGTTGACCTCGTCGCGGTCGGTCGACTTCTCGAGTTCAACGGTGAGGTCAAGCACCGACACATCCAGTACCGGGACCCTGAAGGCCATACCCACAAAGCGGCCGGCCAGGTCCGGCAGCACTTCGGCCACCGCCCGATTGGCCCCGGTGGAGGTCGGAATCACGTTGTCTGCGGCCGCCCGGGCGCGCCGCAGATCACGGTGGGGCAGGTCCTGCAGGCGCTGATCCGCGGTGTAGGCGTGGATGGTGGTCATCATCCCGTGAGCCACCCCGAAATTGTCGTTCAGCACCTTCACCAGGGGTACCAGGCAGTTGGTCGTGCAGCTGCCGTTGGAAATCACGTGGTGACGCTGGGGGTCATATCCGAGGTGGTTCACGCCCATGACCACGGTGTAGTCCTGATTGGTGGCCGGCGCCGAGATGATCACCTTCTTGGCCCCGCCCGAATCGATGTGCACCCGGGCTTTGTTGGCATCGGTGAAGAGTCCGGTCGACTCGACCACGATGTCGACGCCCAGGTCCGCCCAGCGCAACCGGCTGGGATCCTTCTCGGAAAGAAACCGGACGCCGCGATCCCCAACTCGGATCTCGTCTGCGGAGGCCGTCACCAGGGGCCAGAAGGTGCCCAGGGCGGTGTCGTGCTTCAAAAGGTGGGCGAAGGTCGCGGTATCCCCGAGATCGTTCACGGCCACGATCTCGACCTCTGGATTCCGCTCGCTGGCCGCCCGGAATATGTTCCGGCCGATTCGTCCGAAACCATTGATTCCGACTCGTATCGCCATAGTCAGCTGACACCTCCCGCGGATTCCGCCCCGGTTAGGTCCGGTGTAAACGGCTCCATATCTTAGGATCCGCAGCCCCCGCGACAGGGCCGCCAAGCGGATCAGCGGCCGGGAACGGCCCCTTGTACCCCTTCCCCGCGCCCCCCTTGCTCAGTTCTACCAGCCGGCGCAGGCGGTGGTTGAGGGCGGATTTGGAGAGGTCCATGCGGAGCGCCATGTCATCGAGATTGAGGTCGGGATGGGCCCGCCGGACGCGGGCCGCCGAGCGCAGGGCGGGTGAGAGCTGGCGCAGACGTCCGGCCGCGGTCAGCCGCTCGATGGCGTCGAGCTGGCGGCTGGCGGCTCCGATCGTCTTGGCGATGTTGGCGGTTTCGAAGTTGAGGCGGCGATTGACCTCGCCCGTCAGCTCGCGCAGCACGCGCGCCTTCTCGAATTCCAACACGGCGCGGTTGGCGCCGATCAATGACAGCGTGCGCGCGATCCCGTCCCCGTCCTTGACGTAGACCAGGGCTCGACCTCCGCGCTCCCCCAGACCCGCTCGAACGCCATGAAGGTGCAGAATCTCGGCGGCGGCCACCGCCCCGGCTCGATCCGCTGGCACCAGCTCCAGGTGGTAGTGGGCAACCGGGGCGTTGACCGATCCGCAACCCAAGAAGAAGCCGCGCAGCATCGCCTTGCGATCGCAGGCCCGCTTGGGCAACTCGGCCGGACCCGCGGCGAGTAGGGATTGAAGGCTGGGGTTGAGGAGAAGCTCGACGTCAAACAAGGTCTTCCGACCAGCTCCGGCACGCTGGACTTTGACCTCCAGCCCGGGACGCGCGTGCGCCAGGCGCACGATCTTGCGGGCCACTGCGTTCGGCAACCTCGAGAAATTGGCCCGGGGGACGCCCCCCGTCTCGGTCACCAGACCTCCGGTGGCACGGAGGATGGCGGCGACCTCGTGCTCCTGACAGTGCCAGCGAGCGGCGGTGAGCTCGCACAGCTCTGCCTTGACGTCGGTTGAATATGAGACTTGCCGACCTCCAAATTCAGGATCTCGCGCTCCCGACCGATCCAGTGTAGAAGCGGCTTCCGCCGGCCCGGCCACCAGCTCAGGCTGGATGCTCACGTACGCGATAATCTGGCCCCATGACCATCCCTTCCCCACCGCCCCCAGCCTCTGCCCGCTCGAGGCCTGAGGCGCGTCACGAGGCACTTGGGCTGGGGACCGATCGAGTGCGATGGATGTACCGAAAGATGCTTCTGGCCCGGGCCATCGACCGCCGCATGTGGGCGCTCAACCGCCAGGGCAAGGCCTCCTTTGTGGTCTCCGCGCAGGGCCACGAGGCGGCCCAGGTGGGAGCGGCAGCGGCCATGCGGCCAGGCGTCGATTGGCTGGTCCCCTACTACCGAGACCTGGCCTTCTGCATCGCGCTCGGGGTGACGCCGCTGGATTTCATGCTCTCGGTCTTCGCACGCGCCACCGACCCCTCCTCGGGCGGCCGCCAGATGCCCTCCCATTTCAGCAACCCGGTGGCCCACATCGTCAGCACCTCGAGCGTGGTCGGGCCCAAGCAGCTCCACGCCTGCGGCCTCGCCTACGCCGCCCGGCTGCGGGGCCTGGACGAGGTCGCGGTCAGCTGTATCGGTGAGGGCGGCACTTCCCAGGGCGACTGGCACGAGGCCATGAATTTCGCCGCCATCCACCGTCTCCCCTTCATCTGCCTGGTCCAGGACAACGGCTACGCGATCAGCGTGCCCCACCAACTGCAGATGGGGGTGGAGAGCGTGGCGGCGCGTGCGGCGGGATACGGGATGCCCGGCATCAGCGTCGACGGCGGGGACATTCTCGAGGTCTATGCGGCCATGACTCAGGCCATGACGCGCGCCCGCAGCGGCGAGGGGCCGACCCTGATCGCCGCCAAGGTGGACCGGTTCACCTCCCATTCGTCGGACGACGACCAACGTCGCTACCGCCCGTCGGAGGAGTTGGAGGCGATGCTCCAGAATGACCCCCTGGAGCGATTCGCCAAGTACCTGCTGGAGCACCAACTGATGTCCCCCGAGGACGATAAGAGCCTGCACCAGGAGTGTGCGGCGGCGGTCGACGAGGCCGTCGCCGCGGCCGAGACGGCCCCCTCGCCCGATCCCGCCCAGATCCACCGCCACCTCTTCTTCGAGGAGGGGAGCCGGTGAGCGTCAAGAACATGATCGATAGCATCCGGCAGGCGCTGGGTGAAGAAATGGAGCGCGACCAGAGGGTCTGGGTTCTGGGCGAGGATGTGGGACGCAAGGGCGGTGTCTTCCTGGCCACCGAGGGCCTCTACGATCGCTTTGGCCCAGACCGCGTCCTCGACACCCCGCTGGCGGAGGCGGCCATCGTCGGGATCGCCATCGGCGCCTCCCTCAACGGACTCATCCCGGTGGCCGAGATCCAGTTCGCCGACTTCATCCATCCCGCCTTTGATCAGATCGTGAGTGAGGCCTCGAGGATGCGCTACCGCTCCCACGGGGGATATTCATGCCCCATCACCATCCGCGTACCCTTCGGTGGCGGGGTCCACGGCGGCCTCTACCACTCCCAGTCGGTGGAGGCCCTCTACGCCCACATCCCGGGCCTCAAGGTGGTCGTTCCGAGCACTCCCGCCGACGCCAAGGGTCTCCTCAAATCGGCCATCCGCGATCCCGATCCGGTCATGTTCTTCGAACACAAGAAGGCCTATCGGCTGATCAAGGGGGAGGTCCCTGACGGTGACTACCTGACCCCCATCGGCGAGGCCGTCATCCGGCGCCCGGGTACCCACCTCACCTGCATCACCTGGGGATTGATGGTTCACTTCGCGCTGGCGGCGGCCGAGGCCCTGGCGGCCGAGGGCGTGGAGGCCGAGGTGATCGACCTGCGCACGCTGCGCCCGCTGCCGGCGCCCCTACTGCTCGAATCGGTGGCGCGGACCGGTCGCGCCCTGATCGTGCACGAGGACAACCTGACGGGCGGATTTGGAGCCGAGGTGGCGGCGGTGATTGGAGAGGGTGCCTTTTCCCACCTGGACGCGCCCGTCACCCGGCTGGCCGGTCCAGACGTGCCTGCGATGCCCTACAACCAGGCTCAGGAAGCCGCCTTCATGCCCACGCCGGAACGCATCGCCGAGGCCATGCGGACGCTGGCCGCGTACTGAATTGACACCCCAGCCGTGGACCTGACCGGCGAGCGGGTCACACTTCGCGCTCTGCGCCGCGAGGACGCTCAAGTCATCGCCGCCAACATCGCAGACCCGGAGGTGATCCGCTTCGTGGGCGGCTGGGCCGCCCAACCCTACGCGATTCACCAGGCGGTCGAGTATGCGACCGAAGATCGCGAAGGCTCAATTTCCTGGGCGGTGGAGCGCCGATCCGACGGCGCCATGGTCGGAACCACCGGACTGCGTGCCCTGGACCGGCAGAACCGGAACTGCCATTGGGGCATCACGCTCGGCCCCCCGTCGGTCTGGGACCAGGGTTTGGGGAGTGAGGCCTGCGTCCTGGTGACTCGCTTTGCGCTCCAAGAATTGGGGATGGAGAAGGTCTACCTGGAAGTGTTCGAAGGCAATGATCGGGCCCGCCGCGCCTATGAAAAATCGGGCTATCAGCTGGAGGGAACGTTTCCCCAGGACATGCTGATCGGGGGGCGGCTCAGGACCACCTTCCGAATGGCCGCGTATCGTGACCACCCCAACTACCGGACCCAGCCCTGATGGACCTGGTGGGAGCGTCGGTCCGCCTGCGCGCCGCCGAGCCGGGCGATGCGGCCCGGCTGGCGCCCATCGTGTCCGACCCCAGGGTGGCCGTCTGGGGCGGCATCGAATCGCGGCTACCGGTGACCGAAGACCGGATCAAGCGGGATTTGACCACGACCGAGCCCGGCCGGACGCGCTGGGTGATCGACTCGCGCGAGGACGGCGTGGCACTGGGGTCGGCCAGCATCTTCGACCAGGACTTTCGCAATCGCCACGCCTGGTTTGCCATCTACCTGGGGCCGCCTGAGCGATGGGGGCACGGTTACGGGTCCGAGGCCACCCGTCTGGCGACGGCTTGGGCTTTCGGCGAGCTGGGCATGGCCAAGGTCTACCTCCAGGTCTTGGAGGCCAACCAGCACGCCATCAGCTGCTATCGCCGGGCGGGCTTTGAGGTGGAGGCGGTGCTGCCGCGAGACCACCTCCTGGGTGGACGGTTTGTAACCGGCCTGGTCATGGCGGCATACCCTCCGCCCACGTCCAATCCGCCGCCGTCGGCCTGACCAGATCCGCGCCAGCCGACCGGTCAGCCTCCAGTCCCGCGCCGCCGCCGCCGGCCCATCCATGCAACTGCGGCTCGCGTCGGACGCCATCCACCGGAGGGCCAGCTAGAGGGCCGGACTCGAACGGAGCGGCTTCCTCCCCTGATCCAACGTGAGCCTCGTGCTGTAGGGTAGCGTGGAAGCGAGCCAGCTCTGTCGATGGGAGTGGTGCATGTTTGAACGATTGGTGGCGACGGTGGATGGTGACCGGAACCGGGCCGAGCGCGTCATCCAAGCCGCCCTGGAGATCGCCAATCGGCACGGCGGGGACGTTCTGGTGGCGCATGTGCGCGAGGTCGAGCGGCCCGGGGGACAGCTGGCCCGGGCCGGTGCAATTCCACCCTCCCTCCACCTGGAAAGCGAGGAGGACGCGGCCCGGCTGGTGAGCGAAGCCGTGCAATCGTTTCGCGACCAGGGTCTGCACGCCGAGGGTGCAATCGGCGCGGCGGTCGGATCGACGGCCAAGGAATTGCTGCAGATGGCGCGGGAGTTCAACGCCGACCTGATTCTGGTCGGGGATCGTGGCTCCCATGTGACGGACCTCCTGCTGGGCGGAGTGGCCCACCGCATCGTCCATCAGGCCGACTGCTCGGTCTTGGTGGTGCGCTGATGGGTTGGGGCCGGCGGCCGCAACCGCGCAGAACGGCCCCAACCCCACAAACGAGGCGTCCAGCGTGAGCTCGGCGAGCGGCGAATCGACGCGGCCAATCAAGAGCCTGGTCCCCGCCCGCCTGGACCGCTTGCCATGGACCCGCTTCCACTGGCTGGTCATCGTAGGCCTCGGTGTCTCCTGGATCCTGGACGGCCTCGAGATCCAGATCGTCGCCGCGGTGGGCACGGTTTTGCAGGACCGGGGGACGCTGCACCTGGCCAGCAGCGAGGTGGGGCTCTTGGGCTCGGTCTACCTTCTCGGCGAAGTGGTTGGAGCTCTGATCTTCGGCCGTATCACAGACCTCGTCGGGCGCAAGAAAATGTTCGTCGTCTGCCTCGCCCTGTACCTGTTCTCGAGCGGCATCGGAGGCTTTTCACCCAGCCTCTGGTTCCTGCTCATATTTCGGTTCCTGGCCGGCGCTGGCATCGGGGGGGAATACACCTCGATCAACGCCGCCATTGACGAGCTGATCCCATCGCACTACCGGGGCCGGGTCGACATCGCCGTCAACGGCACCTACTGGGCGGGGGCGATGATCGGGGCCCTCTCCTCCATCTTTCTGCTCAACCCGCACCTGCTGCCGATCAACCTGGGCTGGCGGTTGGGCTTTTTCATCGGGCCCGTGGCCGGGCTCATCATCATCTACATCCGTCGGGCGATACCGGAGAGTCCGCGCTGGCTCATGACCCACGGCCGCGAAGAGGAGGCGGAGCGGATCGTGAGCGAGATCGAGGCACGTGTGGAGCGCGAGGGCGTGCACCTGGAGCCGGTCCCCGAGGACAGGGCGCTGGAGGTCAAGGCGAGGGGGGCGATCTCCTATCCGGAAATCGCTCGGACGATGCTGCGCGACTACCCCTCCAGATCGGTGCTGGGCTTCTCCATGATGGTGACCCAGGCCTTCCTCTACAACGCCATCTTCTTCACCTACGCCCTGGTTCTGGCCCACTTCTACAAGATTTCGTCCTCCCAAATCGGCTTCTACTTCTTCCCCTTCGCGGTCGGGAATCTGCTCGGCCCGCTCCTGCTCGGGCCACTCTTCGACACCGTGGGGAGGCGAAAGATGATCTTCGGCACCTACGTCCTGTCCGGACTCCTGCTGGCGGTCTCGGGCTGGATGTTCGGGCAGGGGGATCTGAGCGCGGTGACCCAGACCGGGATGTGGTGTCTGATCTTCTTTCTGGCCTCGGCCGGGGCATCGTCCGCCTACCTGACGGTCAGCGAGATCTTTCCCCTTGAGTTGCGGGGCCAGGCCATCTCCTTCTTCTTCGCCATCTCGCAGTTGGCGGGCGGCGTGGCGGCTCCCTACCTCTTCGCCAGCCTGATCGGAAACGGCACCAGCCGGGGACCCCTCGCGGCGGGCTATTACTTTGGTGCCGGAGTCATGATTCTGGGCGGACTGGTGGCCTGGTTCCTGGGCGTCAACGCCGAGCGGAGGTCGCTGGAGGACATCGCCCGGCCGCTCTCGGCGGTGGCCGCGGCGCCCGGGTAAGCCTGACCTACCCCGGCTCCCGTTCGCGGTCTCTGAGCGCTCCCAGATCGCGGGCCGCGAACTCCACCTCAAATCCGTCCAGATCCGCCAGCCGATCCGCCAGCGCCCGGGCCATAACCACCGAACGGTGGCGCCCTCCGGTGCAACCGAAGGCGACGGTTATCTGGCCTTTCTGATAGAGCGGGAGCGCCTTTCGGAGCACCGATTCGACGCCGTCCAGCAGGTCCGTGGCGGCGCCCTGGGAGAGCACCATGCGCACCACCCGAGGCTCGAAGCCGTCCAGCGGGCGAAGCTCCTCGACCCAGTAGGGGTTGTCCAAGAAGCGGACGTCGATGACCCAGTTCGCATCCGTGGGCAGGCCCTGCTTGTAGCCGAAGGCCAGACAGCGGAGGCGGCGGCCGGGAAGGGTGGCGAGGGTGCGAGCCAAAGCCTCCACCGCCGCTTCGTCAAGGCGGTGATGGGCGCGCTGGTAGGAGCCCTCGGCCTCCCCATTGTCCGGTCCGACGTGGACCAGGGTGTATTTGAGGCCACGTTCGTCCGCCGCCCGCAAATAGCGGGCGGCCGGGGCCGGCAGGCGGACCACCAGGTCGCCCACCACTTCCCCGGCGACGACCTCGGAGCGAACCTCAAAGCCAGCCCGGGCGAAGGCCAGCGCGGCAGCCTCGGGTCCGTTCAGGAACACCAGGCGGCCGCCGCCCTCCCCGTTCATCAGAGCAGTTCTTTCAGACGCAGCGCCACCCGTGCCGGAATGCCGCTCGCCGCCAGGTCGTCGTCGGATGCCTCCTTGATCCCGGCCAGGCCGCCGAAGCGGCGCAGCAGAGCCCGCTTGCGAGCCGGCCCGATCCCCTCCACCGAGTCCAGCGGCGAGGACAGGGCCCGCCTGGTCCGCACCTTGCGGTGGTGGGTGATGGCGAATCGGTGGGCCTCATCGCGGATGCGTTGAACCAGGAACATGCCCGGCGAATCGTGCTCCTGGACGATGGGCTCGGCTCGGCCCGGGGCAAACAGCTCCTCCCGCTGCTTGGCCAGCCCGAAGACCGGTATGTCGGCGAAGCCGAATTCTTCCATCACGCTGAGGCCAGCACCAAGCTGGCCCTTGCCGCCGTCGATGATGACCAGATCGGGGCGAGCGGCAAAGCTCGCATCGACCGCCTCGGGGCCCTGGTCCCGACGCAGCGCCACCTCCAAACGGTCGAAGCGGCGCCGCAGCACCTCCTGCAGCATCGCGAAATCGTTCGGCCCGGGCGTGAACTTGATCTTGAAGCTGCGGTAGTGATCGGTGCGCGGCCGGCCGTCCTCGAACACCACCATCGACCCGACCGCGGAGTCACCCTGCAGGTTGGAGATGTCGAAGCACTCGATGCGCCGGGGCGGCGATTCCAACTCCAGGGCCTCGGCCAGCACGCTCAGCATGGGCTCGGTCCGGCTGCGGTCGTAGTCGGCCTGGATTCGCAGCTGCGTCAGGACCTCCGCCGCGGTGGCCCCAAGCTGCTCCAGAAGGGCCTTCTTGCGCCCTCGGCGGGGGACCTCCAATCGAACCGCCGATCCGCGCCGGTGGGCGAGCAGGGCCTCGACCTCGGCCGCAGCCGGCAAGAGGGCAGGTATGACCACCGAGCGGGGGATGTGGGTGGCGCCGGCGTAGTACTGGAGCAGGAAGCCACGCAGCACCTCCGATTCCGCCACCTCGCCAGCGCCCTCGAGCGCGTAGCCGTCGTGGCCCACCATCTTGCCCTGGCGAACGTAGGCGACCTCGACGTAGGCGTCGCGGCCCAACCGGGACCAGGCGATCAGATCCTCGTCACTGTGGCTGTGCACCAGGACCTTCTGCCGGTCGGCGATGCGCTCTATAGCCGCCAGCTGGTCGCGCTGGCCGGCCGCGCGCTCGAAGTCCAGGCCATCGGCCGCCTCCCGCATGCGCCGCTTGAGCTGCCGGGTCAGCTCGTCGGAGCGGCCGTCCATGAAGAGGGCCACCTCCTTGATTCGGGTCCTGTAGTCCTCGGCGCTGATGCGACCCTCACAGGGCCCGGGGCAGCGCCGGATGTGGAAGTCCAGGCAGACCTTGCCCTGTTTGAACACGTCGTCCGAACAGGTTCGGAAGGGCAGCGCCTGGCGCAGGGTCTTGACCGTGCTGCGGAGCGATTGAGCGCTGGTGTAGGGACCGAAATACTGGGCCCCGTCGTCGGCCAGCCGCCGCGTGTAGTGCACGCGCGGGAAATCCTCCCGCGTCGGCAGCTTCAGATAGAGGTAGTTCTTGTCGTCCTTGAGCCGAACGTTGTAGCGGGGCCGATAGTGCTTGATCAGGTTGCACTCCAGCACCAGCGCCTCGACCTCGTTGGCCGCCTTGACGAACTCGAAATCGGAGATCCGGCGGATCAACTCCTGGGTCCGGGCGGGCGCTCCCGGAGTTAGGGTGAAATAGGACCGAAGGCGATCGCGCAGGCGCAGGGCCTTGCCCACGTAGATGACCTGGTTGGATTCGTTGCGTAGCAGGTAGACGCCGGGGGAGTCGGGTACCGCCCGCAGCCGGCGCCTGATGTTTTCAGGGGCGATCGTCACTGAACCCGATTCTAGGCAGGGCCGGTCGCGGGGATGACGGCGCGCTCCGCGCCAAGAGCCGCTTCAGGGATAGCGGACGCGCAGCAGTGACTCGCCCAGCGTGCTACCGGTGCTGCGCCGGGCCACGATCAGGTAGCCCAGCGCGGTCGCCCCCACCACCGCCGTGGCCGAAGCGGCGCTGGTCGCGCCCTCCTCAAGGCCGAAGAGGAGGGCAAAGACGACGAGGATGACGATGATGGCGGCCAGATCAATCGAGAGGGCGGCCAGAATCAAGAGCGGCGACGGGGGGCGCAGCCCGCCCCTCGGCCGGGCCGCGGGCAGACGGCGGGCCAGCAGGTAGACGGCCAGCAGGATCACCAGCACCGCCCCCACCCGAAGCGCCGTCCCCTCGACGCGTCCGATCAGGCGTTCGGCCGGGACGCCGACGAAAATCCCCACCAGCAGAAAGAGGGCGACCCAGGGGATCTCCGCGATCAGCAGCGCCAGCGCGAAGCGGCGGAAACGAACCCCAGAGCCGCCCGCGACGAGGCTGGTGTAGACCCGCAGCCCGGGCACCAGGCGGGTCAGCACGATCAGGGGCACACTGGCCCCCTGGAGGCGCAAGGCCAGCTGATTGAAGGTCTCCTCGGCTCGCAGCTTCCGCGCCAGGCCCCGCAGCCTCACCTCGCCGACCAGGTGCGACCAGCCATATCCGCCCAGCCCTCCGGCAGCCACCGCCAGCCAGCAGAGGGGGAGCATGTAGGTGAGCCCGATCCGGCCCGAGGCGACCAGCAGTCCGGCCCCGATCAGGATCACCTCCCCCGGGGCGAAGGGGATGGGCACACCCAGCTCTTCGGCGAAGAGCAGGGTCAGGACCGCCAGGAGGGCCGGCATGACTCCCTGCTGCATGTGTCAATGGGCGGGCTCAGCGCTACTTCGGGCGCGCTCGATGCACCCTACCAGTCGAGCCCGTAGATCTCCCCAAACTTGGCTCGCGCGTATCGGATCCAGGCATCGCTCCGGATCGGACCGCCGCTCGCACGCTCGGTCAGCTCGTCGGGCGTGAACTTTCGCCCGTGTGCGTGAACCTCCCGGTGGAGCCACTCCAGGAGGGGGCCAAAACTACCCACGGCGAGCAGCGAGTCAAACTCGGGCACATCGACCCTCACTCTCTCCAAGAGTTGGGCCCCGATCAGGTTGCCGAGCGCGTAACCGACAAATCCGCCCAGCGGCGCCTGCACCCAGTGGATGTCCTGCAAGGGACCGGTGAGGGCGCCGGTCGGGGCCAGACCCAGATACTGGTCCAGAGCCTGGTTCCAGGCCTCCGGCACGTCGCCAACGGCGAGGCTGCCCTCGATGAGTTGCTTCTCGATCTCAAAGCGCATCAGCACGTGCAGGTTGTAGGTGACCTCATCGGCGTCGACCCGGATGTAGGAAGGCCGGACCCGATTGTTGGCCCGAAAGAAGGACTCGGCGGTCTGGTCGGCCAACTGGGCGGGGAAGACCTTGGCCAGCCGGGGGAAGAAGTAAATCCAGAAGGCGCGGCTGCGGCAGACCAGGTTCTCCCAGAACCGTGACTGCGATTCGTGCACCCCGCTGGATGCTCCACCCCAGAGCGGACTGCGATCGAGGATTTTGGGGATGCCCTGGTCGTACATGCCGTGGCCGCTCTCGTGGATGGTGCTGAACAGACAGGAGTCACGGATGTTGCGCTTGACCCGCGTGGTGATGCGCACGTCGCCCGCTCCCAGCGAGACGCAGAAGGGGTGGGCCGACTTGTCCAACCGTCCTCGCTCCAGGTCGTAACCCAGCTCTTGGACCACAGCCAGAGAGATCCCGAGCTGCAACTCGGGATCGAAATCGCGGTCCAGCACCTCATCGGGGGCCGCCTCGGGGCGGGCGGCGATGGCGCGCACCATGGGCACGATGGCCTCCTTGAGCTCGCCGAAAAGGCCCTCCAGGAATCGCGTGCTGAGGCCGGGCTCGGATCGCTCGATGAGGGCGTCGTAGGGACTGGCCGTCCAGCCGTGGGCCTCGGCCAGTGCCAGCGAGAACTCCACCGTCCGCTCCATGCGGGGCGCAAAAATGCTCCAGTCGGACTCCTGCCGCGCCCGCAGCCAGTCGGGGCGTGCCTCCGCGCCGGCCCGGGCGATGTTCTCCACCAGTTCGGCCGGGAGCCTGGTTGCCTGCTCCCATTCCCGCTTCGTCACGCGCACCAGGCTCGCTTCAAACGATTCGTAGGGCTGGCCCGCAACCTCCTCGCCAGCGCGCTCCAACAGCTCTCCGATGCGGTCCGACGTGAACAACTCGTGGCTCAAGCGGCCCACCGTGGCGAGCTGGTTGGCACGGTCCTCCACCCCTCCCGGCGGCATCTGGGTCTCCTGGTCCCAGTCCAGAACGGCGCCCGCCCGCTCCAGATCGGCGACCGTGGCGAGATCCGCCCGGAGCTCGTCGAGAGCGCTCACGCGGTCACTCGCTGGGGGGCAGAATCGCGCGCCAGGATCGGGGCCAGATAGCGACCGGTGTACGAACTGGGCGTGTCTGCGACCTGCTCGGGGGTGCCGCAGGCAACCACCTCACCCCCGCCCTCCCCGCCCTCGGGTCCGAGGTCGATCATCCAGTCGGCGGTTTTGAGGACGTCGAGGTTGTGTTCGATCACCACCACCGTGTTGCCATTGTCGACCAGACGGTGAAGGACGTGAAGGAGCCGTTCGACGTCGGCGTAGTGGAGGCCGGTGGTCGGTTCGTCAAGCACGTACATGGTGCGCCCGGTGTCGCGGCGGGAGAGTTCGGTTGAGAGTTTCACCCGCTGCGCCTCCCCGCCCGAAAGCTGGGTTGCAGGCTGCCCCAGGCGGATGTAGCCCAGTCCCACGTCCCGCAGCGTGCGCAGCTTGCTCACGATCCGGGGCACGTTCTCAAAGACCTCGATCGCCTCATCCACCGTCATCTCGAGCACCTCGGAGATGGAGTGGCCGCGGAATTTCACCTCCTGCACCTCCAGCGTGTAGCGAGAGCCGTGGCACACCTCGCAGGGAATGTAGACGTCGGGCAGGAACTGCATTTCGATCTGAATGATGCCGTCTCCGCGGCAGGCCTCGCAACGCCCACCCTGAACGTTGAAGGAGAAGCGTCCCGGCGCGTAGCCCCGAATCTTGGCGTCGGGCATGGAGGCGAAGAGCTCCCGGATGTGCGTGAACATGCCCGTGTAGGTGGCCGGGTTGGAGCGCGGCGTGCGCCCGATCGGCGACTGATCAACGTTGATCGCCTTGTCCAGCAGGTCCAGCCCTCGAATGGCCCCGTGCCGCCCCGGCTTGGCCTTGGCGCCGTAGAAGTGCTGAGCCAGACGGCGGGAAAGGACGTCCGTGATCAGCGACGACTTGCCCGACCCGCTGACCCCGGAGATGGCCACAAAACATCCCAGGGGCATGGCCACATCCATGCCCTTGAGGTTGTTGGCACGCGCCCCCTCAATCACCAGCTGGCCGTGCTCTCGGGGCCTCCGCGTGGCCGGAACCTCGATCCGACGATCCCCGCGCAGGAAGGCGGCGGTGATCGACTCGGGACTGGCCAGGATTGCCTCCAGGGGGCCGCTGGCCACGACTCGACCGCCGTGCTCGCCCGCTCCCGGCCCCACGTCCACCAGCCAATCGGCGGACCGGATGGTGTCCTCATCGTGCTCGACCACGATCAGCGTGTTGCCCAGATCGCGTAGTCGCAGCAGGGTCTGGATGAGGCGGTGGTTGTCGCGCTGGTGGAGTCCGATCGACGGTTCGTCGAGGATGTAGAGCACCCCCATCAATTTGGAACCGATCTGGGTGGCGAGCCGGATCCGCTGCGATTCCCCGCCCGAAAGCGAAGCCGCCGTGCGCTCCAGGGTCAGGTAGTCCAGTCCCACGTCGAGCATGAAGCGAAGCCGCTCGCGGACTTCCTTGAGGATGCCACGTCCGATCTGCTGCTCGCGTTCGGATAGGTCCAGGTCCTCGAACCAGCGATCACATTCGGTCACCGAAAGTGCGCAGACCTGGGCGATGTTGAGGGAGCCCAGGGTGACGGCCAGCGAATCGGCCCGCAGGCGCTTGCCTCCGCAGCCGGAACAGGGGCGCTCGCTCATGTACTTTTCCAGATCGCTCTTGAGGAAGTCGGAGTCGGTCTCCCCGTAGCGCCGCTGGATGTTCGCCAGCACCCCTTCGAAGGGGGCCTCGTAGGTGCGCCGCACGCGGTGATAGTTGCGGTAGTTGAAGCGCACCTTCTGCTTGCCGGTTCCCTCCATGAGCAGCAGCCGGAAGCCTTCATCGAGCTCCGACCAGGGCTGGTTCATGTCGATCCCGTGCGACTCACAGAGTGAGCGCAACAACTCCGGGTAGAAGAACTGGGAGCGGCTCCAGGGGGCGACGGCGCCCTGGTTGAGACTGAGCCCGGGGTCGGGAATGACGAGGTCGGCGTCGACCACCATCTGGGAGCCGAGACCGGTGCAGACGGGGCAGGCACCGTGGGGGGTGTTGAAGGAGAAGTTGCGCGGCTCCGGCTCGGCCACGCTGAGGCCGTCGTAGGGGCACGCGTAATCCTGGGAGAGGGACATCTCATCGCCGCCATCCATGGGCACCAGGAGCACCGCGCCCTGGCCCAATTTGGCCGCCATCTCAAGCGAATCGACCAGCCGGGTGCGCTGTTCGGGTCCCACCACGACCCGGTCGACCATCACCTCCAGGTCGTGCTTCTTGTAGCGCTCCATGGGAATGGCGGTGCCCAGCTCGTGGAGCACGCCGTCGACCCGGACGCGCGAAAAACCCTGCTTTCGGATGTCCTCCAGGAGCGCGTGGTATTCCCCCTTCCGTCCCCGCACGATCGGACCCAGGATCATGAGCCGGGTGCCTTCGGGCAGGCGCTCCACGCTCGCCGCCATCTGATCGATGGTCTGCTTTTGGATCTCACGCCCGCACTTTGGACAGTGGGGATGGCCGACCCGGGCGAAGAGCAGGCGCAGGTAGTCGTAGATCTCGGTCACCGTCCCAACCGTCGAGCGCGGGTTCTTGGAGGTGCCCTTCTGGTCGATCGAGATCGCCGGCGAGAGCCCTTCGATGATGTCCACGTCGGGCTTGTCCATCTGGCCCAGGAACTGGCGCGCGTAGGCCGACAGCGATTCCACGTAGCGGCGCTGCCCCTCGGCGTAGATGGTGTCGAAGGCGAGCGAGGACTTGCCCGACCCCGACAGCCCGGTGAACACCACCAGCTTGTCGCGGGGGATGGTCAGGTCGACGTTCTTGAGGTTGTGTTCCCGAGCCCCGCGGATCGTGATTTGGTCGATGCTCACTCCGGCTTCAGTTTCCCTGCCGCGGGCGGCCGGCGCCGCGCCGGGTGGCTTTGGGAACGGGCGTCGCCGCCACCGCGAGCGCAATCTCTTGGTCGTCGTCTCCCCCATCGTCGCCCAGGAGCCGGGCCCGAACGGCCTTGATCCGATCTCGCACCTTGGCCGCATCCTCGAAGCGGAGATCCCGGGAGAGGCGCAGCATCTCCCGCTCCAGGTCTCTGACCATGGCCATGAGGTCGGCTCGGGGCAGGCCCGCACCACCCATCAATTCGATGGCGTCGGCCTTGACCTCCTGCTCTTCGACCTGGATCTGGTAGACCGCCTTGCGAATGCTCTCCGGGGTGATGCCGTGCTCCAGGTTGTGGGCGACCTGCCGGGCCCGGCGCCGATCCGTCTCGTCGATGGCCTGGCGCATGGAGTCCGTGACCCGGTCGGCGTACATGATCACGTGTCCGTCCACGTTGCGCGCCGCCCGGCCGATGACCTGGATGAAGGTGCGATAGGAGCGCAGGTAGCCCTCCTTGTCGGCATCCAGGATGGCGATGAAGGCGACCTCCGGCAGGTCCAAGCCCTCGCGCAAGAGGTTGATGCCGACGAGCACGTCGAACTCCCCCAGCCGGAGGTCGCGCAGCACCTCGATGCGCTGCATGGCGTCGAGATCCGAATGTATGTAGCGGACCCGGACGCCGTACTCGCGCAGGTAGTCGGTGAGGTCCTCGGCAAACCGCTTGGTCAGCGTGGTGACCAGCGAGCGCTGCCCGAGCTCGGAGCGCTTGCGCAGTTCCACCAGCAGGTCGTCGACCTGGCCGGTGGTCGCCCTCACCTCCACCGTGGGGTCGACCAGGCCGGTCGGACGCACCACCATCTCCACCGTCTGTTCGGAGTGGGCGAGCTCGTAGGGGCCCGGCGTGGCGGTCACGTAGGCCGCCTGGCGAACGCGTTCCTCCCACTCGTCAAAACCCAGGGGTCGGTTATCGAAGGCGCTGGGAAGGCGGAATCCGAACTCCACCAGGGCCGCTTTGCGCGCTCGGTCGCCACCCAGCATGGCCCCCACCTGGGGGATGGCGACGTGCGACTCGTCGACCAGGATGAGGGCGTCCTCGGGTAGGTAATCGAGGAGGGTGTAGGGGGCATCGCCAGGCTGGCGGCGGGTCAGGTGTCGCGAATAGTTCTCGACTCCGGCGCAGGTTCCCGTCTCGCGCAGCATCTCCAGCTCGAAATTGGTTCGCTGGCGCAGGCGCTGCGACTCCAGCAGCCGGCCCTGTTGGTCAAACCAGGCACAGCGCTCCTCCATCTCTGCGGCCGCATCCCGAATCGCCAGCGCCAGCTTGTCCTTGGGGGTCACGTAGTGGCTGGCAGGAAAGATCTTCAGCTCCTCGCGCACGCCGCGAATCTCCCCCGTCACCCCATCCAGCTCCTGGATGCGCTCTATCTCATCCCCCATGAACTCGATCCGGAAGACCCGCTCCTCGCTGGCCGGCACCACGTCCACGATCTCGCCCCGGACCCGAAAGCGCAACCGACCGAGATCGTAGTCGTTGCGCTCGTAGAGCATCTCGGTCAGCTTGCGAAGGAGGATCTGGCGCCGAATCGGCATGCCGCGGTGAATTTCCAGAGCCTCGCCCAGATAGTCCTCGACCGAGCCGATGCCATAGATGCAGCTCACGCTGGCCACCACGATCACGTCGCGCCGCGTCATCAGGGCGGTGGTGGCGCTATGGCGCAAGCGGTCGATCTCCTCGTTGCGACTGGAGTCCTTCTCGATGTAGGTGTCGCTGCGGGCGATGTAGGCCTCGGGCTGGTAGTAGTCGTAGTAGCTGACGAAATACTCGACGGCGTTGTCCGGAAACAGGCGCCGGAACTCGGCGCACAGTTGCGCGGCTAGGGTCTTGTTGGGACTGAGCACCAGCGCCGGTCGACCCAGGCGCTCGATCGCCCAGGCCATCACGTTCGTCTTCCCGCTCCCCGTCACACCGGACAGCAACTGGTGGCGAAGGCCCCTCTGAAAACCGGATACCAAACCCTCAATCGCCTGCGGCTGGTCGGCGGCCGGCTCGAATGGCGCATCGATGCGGAACTGGCTGGGCATACGAATTCGATTCTAGGCCGAACGCCTGTTCGTTGGGCGGCTCAGTTGAGATCCAGGATCATGGCCGGCACCAGCGAACCCGCGGCCAGTCCGGTTTCCCCGGGCGGGACCCGCACCAGCGCCTGGGCGCCGGCCATGGAGAGGAGCCGCGAGGACGACTGGCGGCCGGTGGAATGGGCCACCAACTGGTCGCCCTCGGCCTCCAATCGGACCCGGTGGTAGTCGGTCCGATCACCCGGCGAGCGGGCGTCGAAGCCCATCTTCACCGTCAGCAGGGGCCGCTCCAGGCGCGCCATCCCCTGCATGCGGCGCAGGGCAGGACGGACAAAGACCTCCAGCGTCACCAGGGAGCTGACCGGGAAGCCGGGTAGCCCGAACGCGATCTTGCCGCCGGGCAGGGTCGCGAACGTGAAGGGCTTGCCGGGGCGCACCTTGACCCGTCCCACCAGGACCTGGCCGATTTCCGCCAGCAGTGGCTTGACCAGGTCGTGGGTGCCCACCGAGACGCCACCCGAGGTGACCAGGACGTCGTGCTCCAAGAGCGCCTCTTGGACCAGCCGGCGGAGCGAGCCCGGCTCGTCGGGAGCGATCCCGAGCATGGTCACGACCGCCCCGGCCTCCTCCAGCGCAGCGTTCAGCGCCCAGCGATTGGAGTCCACGATCTGGCCCGGCCCGGGCTCGGTACCAACCTCCACCAATTCATCCCCGGTCGACATCAGCGCCACCCGCGGCCGCCGATGGACGTCGGCCGAGGCCAGCCCCAGCGCTCCCAGCAGCCCCAGCTCGGCGGGGCCCACGATCGAGCCCTGGCCCAACACCACCTGGCCCGCCTCCACGTCCGCCCCCGGGGCGTGGAGGTTCTGACCCGAGCGCGCAAGGGGCAGGCGCACCCATCCCTCGAGCTCTTCGGCGTCCTCCAACATGGTGACCGCGTCCGCGCCCTCGGGGACGACCGCTCCGGTCAGGATTCGGATGGCCTCGCCCACCCCCAGGCTGCGATCCCAGGGCCGGCCGGCGGCCGACTCGCCCACCACCGACAAGCGTTGGGGATGGTCCGAGGAGTGGTGGGCGTAGCCGTCGACGGCGCTGGCCGGGAAGCTGGGGAGTTGATGGCTGGCGATCACGTCCCGGCCCAGGACCCGGCCCCGTAGAGCGCCGACGGCGACCCGCTCCACGCCCCCCACCGGGGTTGCTTCGAGCACCGTGCGGAGGGCCTCCGAGGCCTCCAGCAGGGGGTAGGTGGAGGCCCGCATCAGCCCTCTCGCCCCGGCCACCGGCGGGAGCGGTGGAGGAGGATCCTCATTCGCCGGGGGTGGGCTGGGCCTCGGCCCGGGGAGCGCCGACGGCGCCCGCCAGCCAGTCCAGGTAGCGCTGGGATCCACCGCTGGCGGCAATCTCCACGATGGCCAGGTTGGGCGACCCGTGCAGCTCCGCGAGGCGGGCCTGAGCCCGTTCCGACTGGCCCTTGGTCGTGTGCAGGATGAGCAGCGCCTCGTGCTCCCGCTGCAGCCGCCCGGCGTTGATGGCGAACGAGTGCACGGCCGGGATGACCAGGCCCGCGCCGGCCATCAACTCCTCGACCAGCTGCTCGCCCAGGCGCTCCGCGTCGTCCCGGCCGGGGAACGTCACCAGCAGTAGAACGACCTCGTCCTCGGCCCTCAATTTGTACTCCGTGGCAATTCCATCCAGGCCACGGCGGCGGCCAGCACCGCCCCTCCCAAGAGCAGGCCTCCAACCACGTCCGAGGCCCAGTGCGCCTCCACGATTATGCGGTCTATCGCCATCAGCCCAATGATGAGCCCCAGGACGGGATAAGCGGCGCTGCGAACCCGGCCGGGCGGGAGCAGCCGGTGGAGACAGAAGGCCAGCAGCCCGTAGACGACCACGGTTCGCACCTGGTGGCCGCTGGGAAAGCTGTTGGGGAGGTCCTTGACCAGCAGCGCGGACAGGCTCGGCCCGTCCTCGTGGCCGGGCAGGGGCCCGACCTGATAGATGAGGCGCTTGTACACGGTCTCCAGCAGCAGGGCCACGGGATAGGCCAGCAGGGCCCAGGACTCAGCCCTGAAACCCTGCCGGCGGAGCCAGATGAACAGCCCAAGTGCGAGCCCCGAGGTGACCTCGATGCCACCGAAGAGGGCGATGAATTGATAGATCGGCTCCACGCCCGGCGACCATAGATGCTGACCAAGACGGTCGACGGCGTGATCCAGGGGGTGGAGGGCGCCAGCCCCAACCGCCCCGCTCAGGGCGACAAAGCCAATTGTCAGGGCGACCATGGCGACGAGGTGGCGCCTCAACGCTGGCAGCGACTGCAAAACACCGAGCTCCGGCCGCCTAATCGCAAGGATCGCAGTCCTTGCCCACAGCGCGGGCAGGGCAGACCGGCGCGGCCGTAGACCTGGAGGCTGTCCTGCTGCCGGCCGCGCTGACCATGACCGTCGCGATAGTCGGAGACGGTGCTGCCCCGGTTCTCGATGGCCTCCTGCAGCGTCGCCGCCAGGGCTTGGGCCAACCTACCAAGGCGCCGGGGGCCAATGTCGCCAGCGGACCGCGCGGGATGGATCCGGGATCGAAAGAGCGCCTCATCGGCGTAGATATTGCCCACACCGGCGACGATCGTCTGGTCCAGCAGGAGCGTCTTGATGGCCGCCCGTCGGCCCTCCAGCCGGGACCGCAGGAGGGTGCCGCTGAACTTGGGGTCGATCGGCTCCGGTCCCAGACGGGGCATGGCCCCGGCCGCGATCAGGTCCGCCTCGAATCCGAGCAGAACCCGCCCGAACCGACGCGGGTCGCGCAGTCGCAACTCGGTGCCCCCCTCCAGCGCCAGGGCCAGGTGGGTGTGGGCCGCGGCCGGAACCCCACTCGGGGCCACCGTCAGCTGCCCCGTCATGCCCAGATGCACGACCAAGGTTCGTCCTCCGAGGAGGCCGAAGAGGAGGTATTTGCCGCGCCGCCCGAGGGCGGTGATTCGAGCCCCCACGACGCCGGCACAGAATTCCCGCACTCCCATCAAACGCACCAGACTGGTGGCGCTGAGCTGACAACCGACAATTCGCGCGCCGACCACCTGCGGGCGCAGATCGGCGGCAACGGTCTCCACCTCGGGCAGTTCGGGCACCCCGGCGGAGACCTAAACCACCCGTGTCATGTCGGCCCAATTGGCGCCCGCCTTGGCCTCCACCTGGAGCCCCGGTAGCAATTCATAGGCCTCGATCATGAGCCGGGGGACGAGTTCCTGGAAGACGGTCAGCTCCTCGGCCGGCAGCTCGAAGACCAATTCATCGTGCACCTGGAGCAGCATCCGGCCGCGCAGCTCCCGGGCCGCCATCTCGCGGTCCAGGTTGACCATGGCGATCTTGATGATGTCCGCCGCCAGCGACTGGATGGGGAAGTTGATGGCCATCCGTTCCGCTCCCTGCCGGAGCTGATAGTTGGGTGAACGCAGATCGGGGATGGCACGCCGGCGGCCGGTGGCGCTGACCACGACACCGGTTTCACGGGCCGTCGCCCGCACTCCGTCCAGCCACTCTTTGAGCCCCGCGTAGTTGCTCCAATACTCGCTCAGAAACAGACGCGCCTGATCACCTGGAATCCCCATCTGCTGCGCCAGGCCGTATTCGCCCTGGCCGTAGAGGGAACCGAAATTGGCGATCTTGGCAAGGCGGCGCTGATCCG
Organism: Candidatus Acidiferrales bacterium; assembly: GCA_035532785.1. GTDB lineage: Bacteria > Chloroflexota > Dormibacteria > Dormibacterales > Dormibacteraceae > DATKQJ01. The sequence continues at coordinate 58,325 of DATKQJ010000011.1, forward strand.
CGCTGACGGCTCCGATCTCGGTGCCGAAGACTCTGGCCGCGGTGGCGGCGTGGATGTCGTGGCCGGCGGCGAAGGCTGCCAGCAACTGCTCATCCTCGGAGAGGTGGGCGGCGACGCGCAACTCGATCTGCGAATAGTCGGCGGAGAAGAGGATGTGCCCCGCCCAGCCGGCCTTGAAGGCGCGTCGAATCCGCTGCCCTAGCTCGGTCCGAATCGGGATGTTCATCAGGTTCGGATTGGAGGAGCTGAGGCGGCCGGTGGCGGTGGAGGCCTGGCCGAACGAAGTGTGGACCCGGCCCGTGGCCCCATCGACGAGCAGGGGCAGGGCGTCGACGTAGGTCGACTTGAGCTTGCTCAGCTGTCGATGCTCGAGGATGAGTTCGACCACCTGATGCTGGCCGCGCAGGCCCTCCAGGGTGTCGGCATCGGTGGAGAAGCCGGTCTTGGTGCGCTTTCCCACCGGCAGCGCCAGATCATCGAAGAGCAGCTTGGCCAGCTGCTGGGGAGCGTTGAGGTTGAACTGATACCCGGCCAGGGCCCAGGCGCGCGATTCCAGGTCGGCGAGCTGGGCTCCCAGCTCCGTCCCCATCTCCCGCAGATAATCGACGTCCACCGCAACCCCGGCGGCCTCCATTTCGGCCAGCACCGCGGCCAGCGGCAGTTCGATCTCGTGGAAGAGGTAATCAACCCCCAAATTGCGCATTTCGGCCTCCAACAGGGGACCCAACCTGAGGATCGCGCTGGCCTGCGAAGCGGCGAAATCCGCCAACTCCGCGGCCACCAACTCCGACAGCGGCAGCGCGGATCGCCTGGGCCCGGTCAGCTGCTCCCAGGACCGCAATTGCAGGCCCAGCTTTTCCCGGGCCAGATCCTCCAGGCGCGGATCGCGCGTGCCCTGGCCGAGCAGATAGGCGGCCAGGTGGGTGCTGAACTCCCAACGGTTGTCCCCACCCAGGACGACCTGGGTCTCCTTGACGTCGTGGGCGATGAGCGAGACCGAGGGCAAGGCGGCCTTGAGCTGGGCCAGCATGGGGGCCGGCACGTACCAGGCGCCGGCAGCGGTGGCAACCCCGAATCCGGCCGGGGAGGCGGTGCGCGCGGGGCCCTCCCAGAGACCCGCCAGGGCGGCTCGCCCCTGGGCCGCGAGTTCGGCCTGCAGGGCCCCGATGGTCTCCTGGTCGACCGGACGCACCGCGCTCGGCGGGGGCTCGGGGGTGAGATCCAGGAGGGACTGCGAGGCGACCTGGTCGGGGACTGGGAAGCGGGCCAGGAGCTGCCGGAACTCGAGCTCGTCAAATACCCGCTGGGCCGCCTCGCGGTCGTAGTGCAGCCAGCCGGCCTCCTCGAGATGGAGTTCGATCGGCACGTCGCGCCGGATCGTGACCAGGCGCTTGGCCAGGAGTAGGGATTCGGAGTTGGCGGCCAGAGCGCTACGAACCCGGCCCTCCTTCAGTTCCTCGAGACCGGCCAGGATGGACTCCGCGCTGCCAAATCGGCGAACCAGTTCGGCGGCCGTCTTGTCGCCCACCCCGGGAATGCCGGGAATGCTGTCCGAGGTGTCGCCCCGCAGGGCCTTGAAGTCGATCAGCTGGGCCGGTTCCAGTCCGTACCGCTGGCGCACCTGGTCGGGGCCGTAGAGGGTGGTCTCGCTCACCCCCCGGCGCGGGACCAGGGCTGATGTGGCATCGCTCACCAGCTGCAGACAGTCGAGATCCCCACTGACGATGGTGACCGCCAAGCCTGCCTGCTCAGCCTGGGCGGAGAGGGTGCCGATGAGGTCGTCGGCCTCGAATCCCTCCACCGCGTGGATCGGAATCTGGAGCGCGGCCAGGATCGATTTGACGAGGTCGAACTGAGGTCTCAGGTCATCCGGCATCGGGCGCCGGCCGCCCTTGTAGCCGGCAAACTCGGCGCTGCGGAAGGTGGGCCGACCGGTATCGAAGGCGGCCACCGCATAGCGCGGGCGAGCGGCCAGCACCAGGGCCAGCATGGAGGTGAAGCCGTAGGCGGCGTTGGTCACCAGCCCGCGCGAGGTGCTCATCGGAGGTAGCGCGAAAAAAGCCCTGTAGATGAGGCTGTGGGCGTCGATCAGCACCAGCTGCTCACGCCGGGTCAACTTCGCCACTTCCTTCATTGTCCGGGATCCAGGCCCGCCGACCGTGGGTAGACTGAAGGGTGGAGGGCGATACGGAAAATCAACTTGAGGTGGCCGTCGACAGCATTCGGGTCCACATGGCCACCGGACAGCACGTCGTGATCCTCAAGGAGAAGGGCGCCGAGCGCTACCTCCCGATCTGGATCGGCAACTTCGAGGCCAACGCCATCGCCCTCAAGATCACCGGCGTCGCTGTCGAGCGTCCGGTCACCCACGACCTGATCAATCACGTCTTCGCCGAGTTGGGCATCCAGCTCAACCGAATCGTGGTCACCGCCCTCGCCGACGAGGTCTTCTACGCCAGCCTCCAGGTCGTCCACATGGGTCGCGAGGTCGACATCGACTCCCGCCCCAGCGACGCCATCGCCCTGGCCGTGCGCTTTGAGTGTCCGATCTTCGTCGCCACGGCCGTGCTGGAGGAGGCGGGTGTGACCCCCGACCCGGACGACACCGCGGCCGGGGACGGCCGGAGCGGCGACGACGACCGTCTCGATGTCTTCCGCAACCTCGTCAACAGCCTGGATCTGCCCGATCTGCCCGACGATCCAGGTCGGACGAGCATTTAGAGCGCGTGCCCGGCTCCAGCTCGAGGATTTGGGACCGCGCCCGGGGATGGGAGTCGGGTGGGAAGTTTTAAGGCTTCGCTGACCCCGCGTCGACGGGTGGCCCTGGAAACGCTGCGCAAATTGGCCGTCGAGAGCAGTGGCGGCGTCCACTACTCGCTGGTGGCGAGCAGCATGGGCATTTCGTCCTGGACCGCATACGCGATGCTGCGCGACCTGGAGCGCAGCGGCCTGGCCGAACGCGGCTATGCGCCCGCCACCGGCGCCCGCTCGGGGGGCCGCTCCCGCATCGTCTTCAGCCCCACCGGGAGGACCGTGACGCTCGGCAGCGAGGTCATCGAACGCTTGGGGGCGGCGGTGGAGCGTTTCGCCGCCATCGCCGATGAGAAGCTCGCCGCCCGCCTTTACTTGGCGGATTCCCGTCGCGATCCAGGCGACGACATCCTGGTCCACCTGGGGTACTGGATGGGACGGCTGGAGGCCGCCGGACGCGGCGCCCAGGAGGCCGCCCGGGCCCTGCTGGAGGGGAACGCGGGCCCCTCCGCCAAAATTCAGGGGCTGTCCACGATGGGGTTGGGCACCATCCTGGCCGGGCTTGGTCGATCGCGCCTGGCGGCCCGCATAACCAGCGCCGCAACCGGATTCGTGAGCCGGCTGGATGACGCGCAACGGGCTCCCGAGGGCATGCTCTCGGCCCTGGTCGAGGCCGCCAGCGCGCTGCAGTCGACCCGATCCTCCAAGCGCCGCCTGCTCGTGCCTTGAGACGTCCGGTAGCGGTGGTGACCGACTCCACCGCCGACCTGCCGAGAGACCTGGCCCGGGACTTGGGGATCACCGTCGTCCCCCTGACGGTGATGGTGGAGGGTCAGAGCTACCTGGACGGGGTGGAGATCACGCCCGACGATTTCTATCGTCGAATGAGGGCCTCGAGCTCCGTCGCCACCACATCCCAGCCCTCGCCGGGCAGATTCGCCCAGGCCTACGAGGAGCTCCTCGAAAGCCACGATGAGATTCTCTCGCTGCACCTCCCCGAGCATCTCAGCGGCACCTTCTCGGCCGCCCAAGAGGGCGCCAAGCTGGTTGCTCCAGGGCGCATCGAGGTGATCGACAGCGGCCTGGTTTCGATGCCCCTGGGTTTGGCCGCACTGGCCGCCGCCCGGCTTTCCGGGCGCGGCCGGGAGCGACGCCAACTGCGCTCCGAGTTGCAGCCGGTACTCTCCGCGCTGCGCGTCTACTTCACCGTCGGCACACTCGAGTACCTGCGCCGGGGAGGGCGCATCGGGACCGCCAGCGCGCTCCTCGGAGGGATGCTCCAGATCAAGCCCGTGCTCACCCTCAGGGACGGGCAGGTGGCGCCCCTGGAGCGGGTCAGAACCTCGGGCCGGGCGCTGGAGCGGCTCTACGAATTGACCGCCGGAGCCTTCGCCGAGGAGGAACTCTGCGTCATCGTCGGCCATGCCGACGCCCAAGCCGAGGCGAAGGCGCTGGCCGACCGCCTCTCGGAAAGGTCGGAAACGCTGCTCTTGCTGCCGCTGGGACCGGTAGTCGGGGCCCACGCCGGACCCGGCACGATCGGAATCGGTGTCTACCCCGCCCGCCTGCTGCCACTGGGGCTCGGCACCCTCAACGTGGAGGCCGCCACATGACCCGCCGGGCCTCGACCCGCTTCTCGACTCGCGCCTCGTAGGCCAACGACTGGAGGTGGGCCAACCCCTCCTGCAGGGCCAGACGCATGGAGTGCGGGTCCCTCGGACCCCAGACCGAACGTGCCACCTCCCACCCACTCTGGGCTCCGCCGGCGACGATCTGCTCGATCTGCGACTTGCGCCGTTGGTGATGCGCGAACAGCTCGTCCACCCGGCGACCGGGGTCGTTGAAGACGCCACCGTGCGAGGGCAAGACGACCTGCGGGGAGAGTGCGAGCAGAGCCACGAGGCCGGCCAGAAAGTCGTCCAGCGGATTGGGAGTGCTCTGTGGGTGAAGCCCGATGTTGGGGCTCTCGTTGGGGAGCAGGTGGTCGCCGGCGAAGAGCAATCCATCGCTCGCGTCGAACAAACAGACGTGTCCGGGCGAGTGGCCGGGCGTCCAGACGACGCGCAGTTCGCGTCGCCCCAGGCGCAACAGCTCCGATCCGTCCAATTGAACGGTGGGCAGTACCGGGACCACGAACTGGAGCAGGCCCATGGAGGTGTCCTTCATGAGCTCCGCCTCGGAGTTGGGCACACCGTGGACCACGAAGTACTCCACGATCTCGTGCAAGAGCGGCCCCACCTCGCGGTATCGAGGCCGGATCATCGGCACCTCGAGGCGATGGATGTAGAGCTCCGATGAGTCCCGCGACACGATTTCGCCCGCCCCCCCGTAGTGATCGGGGTGGATGTGCGTTACCACCAGATTCCCCACCCTGGCCCCCACCCCGCCCAGGCGCTCCACCGCCGATTGGACCATTTGCGCCGAATCCTCGGTCTTCAAGCCGCAGTCGATCATGTCGACCCGATCCCCACGCGGAAAGAGGTAGCAGTGCACGCTGCCGAGCGGGCTCCAGGGCATGGGCAGCGAGAGCCGCCAGACGGAATCGGCCACCTCGGAGAGAGCTAATTCGGTCATCGTCCGCTGTATAAGATGACTCAAACTACGGCGCCCCGGATTCCTGGGATTGGAGGATCCAATGAACGAGGCCATCACCCCGCAACAGCTGTTCGACCGTATGCCCGGCTACCTGGACGCGGCCAAGGCGGGCGATTTGAACGCCACCATCCAATTTGACCTCTCCGGTCCGGAGGGCGGGCGCTGGTACGTGACCATCGCCAACGGACAGGCGACCGCGAGCGTGGGCGAGGCCGAGGCGCCGCGCCTGACCGTCTCCGCCTCCGCCGGCGACGCGGTCAAGATCCTGACCGGGGAGATGGAAGCCACGACCGCGTTTATGACCCGCAAGCTGCAGCTGAAGGGGGACATGTCCCTGGCCCTGCGCCTGCAATCCCTCTTCCACCGTCCCTCGAGCTAGGCCGCTCGCCCCCTCAACCACCCCGCACCCGTGACCCCTAGAGCGCGATACCGCCCTCTTATTCGCGGCGCACAGCTAGGTCAGGAACTCATCCAGTACTGGAAGCCGTCAATAGTCGAAGCGCCAGGTATCCAGGCCGGCGGTCATGACCGCATCCAAATTCAGGTTGCCCTGGCCGGAGCGCACATCCAGTTCGACCACGTGATGGGCGGTCCGGGCCAGCCGAATGGTGCGCGAACCCTGGGCCAGGGCCGCCTCCCGCGAGTTGCCCCAGGTGATCGGGCTCAGAACCCAGGAGGGGCCGAGGTTGGTGGCGGCCCACTGCGCCAGGGTGGTGGCCGAGCCCTTTTCGTAGGTGCCAATGATCATGAAGCCAAACTGTCCCTGGTCTGTTCCGACCGATCCGGCCGGAGCATCCACCACCACGTCAAAGGTGGTGTCGACGCCGCTGGGCGCGGTGCTCGGCTGCACGCGCTCGATGTATTTCCAACTCGCCGGGTAGCAGAATCCCCAGCCCAGCTGGGGCTCATCGAGTCCGTGATCGGAGCGCGGGCAGGAGAGGTTGCCGGCCGCACTGGCCACCTTTGGTGGGGGTGCTGGGGCTGCCGCTCCGAGCGACCCAAGCTGGCACGAACAAAGAAGCGACAGCCCCAGCAGGGCGGGGCCGACTCGGCGGATCCAGCCCCAGCCGCGGGCTCTGCCAGGCGGGGCCGAAAGGGAGGGTCGCAACTGCGGTGGCACGCAACGGAACATACCTGCTCCAAGTCCCGTTCCAGCGCTCACCGGAGGTTAGTTAATGTCCAAATCACACAAACAACCAACCGAGCGGGGCACGAACCGGCCCTTGGGTCCAGTTTCCGCACTGCTCGCTGCACAACTGATGGATTCGTTTGCAATTGGAGGTTGATCAATGTCCAAATCACAAACGCGACCGACCGAGCCGAGCCAGGAACAGACCCTGGAGGCCAGCTTGCGTACGCTGGCTGCCCTGAAGGATTCGTTTGAAAGTGAATCGGGCATGAATCGCCCCATCGCCGAATCGACCGGTGACGTCGTCGGCCACGACTTCGAAGACACCGACGTCGCCCAGGTTCTGAGTGAACGCGAAACCAGCGGCACCCTGGTGGGATTGCTGACAGAGAACCGGGAGCAGGTGGAGCATGCCCTGGAGCGGCTGGCCGAGGGCCAGTACGGGGTCTGCGAGGACTGCCAGCGGCCGATCGATCCGGAACGGCTGCGGTTCTTCTCCGCCGCCACCCGGTGCGTCGCCTGCCAGGCCAATTGGGACCGACTGAACCGGGGCACGGCCTGAGAGGGCGCGCCTCCGGGGTCGGCCCCGTGGATTGGTGGCGGCGGCCGGCTGCCCGCCGCTGAGGCGGATCAGCTGGCCGCGATCTGGGCCAGGTAGCCGCGCCAGTTGCGCTCGATCTCGAGCATCGAATCGCCACCGAACTTTTCCAGGAACGCGTCCGCCAAGGTCAGCGCAACCATTGCCTCGGCGATGACCCCGGCGGCCGGGACCACACACACGTCGCTCCGTTCATAGTGGGCGGAGACCGCCTGCTTACTGGCCAGATCGACCGAGCGGAGCGGAGTCTTCATGGTCGAGATGGGCTTGATGGCCAGGCGCAGGTCGATCGGCTCGCCGTTGGTGGTGCCTCCGGTGAGGCCGCCGGCCCGATTGCTGAGGTGCCGGAATCGACCTGATTCGTATTCGATCTGGTCGTGGAAGTGGGAGCCGGGCAGCGAAGCCCCCTCGAAACCGGCGCCGAACTCAACCCCCTTGATGGCGTTGATGGAGAGCATGGCCATGGCCAGGCGGCCGTCCAGCTTTCGATCCCAATGCACGTGGCTGCCGAGACCGATCGGCAGGCCGCTGGCGATGACCCTGAAGGTGCCACCCAGGGTGTCTCCGCGATCACCCGCGGCGTCGATGGCCTCGACCATCCGAGCGCTGCCCTCGGCCTGCGGACAGCGCACTGGGGAAGCCGCGATCTCGTCGTCGGTGACAGCGTCAACATCGACCGCGTCATAGCCGATGTCGACCGGCCCAATTGACTGCGTGAAGCTGAAAATGCGCACCCCAAAGTGACCCAGGAGTTTGCGCGCGATTCCGCCCGCGGCAACTCGCGAGGTGGTCTCGCGGGCACTGGATCTCTCCAGGACGTTGCGGATGTCGGTGTGGGCGTACTTGAGGGCCCCCGCCAGATCGGCGTGGCCGGGGCGGAGCTGGGTGATCGGTTTGGGGGCAAATCCCTCGCGCTCCGGCGTCATCTCGGCCAACCAGTTGGCGTGGTCGCGATTCTCCACCACCAAGGCGACCGGGCTACCAAGCGTCACTCCGCCGCGAACCCCGCCCACGATGCGAGCCCCGTCAACCTCGATCTGCTGCCGCGCGCCACGGCCGTGGCCGCCCTGGCGGCGGGCCAGATCAGGACGCAAATCGGCGGCGACGAGCTCTAAGCCCGAGGGCAGTCCCTCGATGATCACGGTCAACTGAGGACCATGAGACTCTCCCGCCGTGAACCAGCGCAGCACAGCGACGATGATAGCTATTGGAGCCGCCCCACCTTGCCCTGACCGGGCCGCAAGGTCCCCATTGTTTCCACGCCCTTGACCCCTTCCGCCGTCGTTCATGGTCGGACCGGGCGGAACGAAGACCGGAGCATAAAAAGCGGCCGGCCAAAAGGGGCGCGGAGATACGTGACCATGTCAACAACGGTGGCTACAATCCGACCCGTGCCGGAGTCGGGCGGTGATGCCGCCGAGACGCTTCCGCAAGCGCTGGGTCGGCTGCGTGTGGCGCTGAATGACGCCTTTGAAGCGTGCAGTCAGGAGCTGGGGCTGACCGCGCAACAGTGCGAGTTGTTGTGCGCCGTCCAGCGGCCGGGCACGGTCGGAGGCCTGGCACAGGCTCTGCACTGTGATCGCTCCAACGTCAGCCGCCTGGTCGATCGCGTGTCCTCCCGGGGCCTGGTCAGGCGGCGCCGCGGGGAGGACGACGGACGGGTGACGGTGGTCGAGCTGACCGCCGGGGGAGAACGCCTGGCGCTGCGTTTCCTGGCCGCGCTCGAAGAGCGGTCGTTGGCGTCGGGAGCACGCCGGGCGGGCGGACGCGAGGTGGTCTCGGTGCCGACCCTGAACGCGATCTCGGACGCCCTCGGGGCCCGGCCACGGGCGCCGGGCCGCGGCCGGCGGCCGCCACCACCCCACCTCGGTGAAGCGTCCGACCGGTAGACTAGTACGTACGTATGACCGATGAGCCGACGTCAGATTCTGGACTGAGTGCGCGCGACCAGATCGTGCGCGCCGCCGCCGAGGCCCTGCTCGAGCGCGGGTATGCACGCACCACGGTGCGATCCATCGCCGCCCATGCCGGTGTCGCGGTCGGCAACCTGCAGTACTACTTCCCCACCAAGGCCGAGCTTCTGGTCGAGGCCTGGCGCTACCTGACCGCGGCTTCGGTGGACCAACTCCGGCTGGCCCTGAACGGACTCGATGAACCGCTGGAGGTGCTGGAGGCGGGCGCGGTCGCGATTTGGGATGCTCTGCGCCAACTCGGCGACGCGCAGCTGGTGGCCTTTGACCTACTCATCCAGGCTCCCCGCGGCGAGTCCCTGCAGGCCTATCTGCCCGAACTCTTCGCCCGTTACCGAGAGCTGATCGAAGAGCAGCTGGATCGCCTTGAGTCGGGCGGCCGGGCACGCCTGCTGGTGCCACGGGAGGTGCTGGTGCCACTGGTCCTGAACACCGTCCTGGGATTCGGCCTCTATTACGTCGTCACCCACGACGACGAATCGTGTCTCCGGGCGCTGACCGCCTTCCGTCAGCTGGCGGTGACCGTCATTGAACCCGTTCTGGTCCCATGAGAGACCAGCTCGAAGCCCCTCCGCCCGATCTCGAGCGACTGGAGTCGCTGTGGGAGGCGGGGCTGAAAAGCGTATTTGCCCAATATCAGGTGGCGGCCGAGCCAGTCCTGGCCCTGGCCGCGGCCCTGGTCGAAGTCGGGTGTGGGATGCAGCGATTGGGTGAAGGCCTGGCGACGCCCGGCGACCTCCTCTTGGGAGACCTCTGTCTGGCTCGCGCCTCGCGCCTGCTGGCGGACCTCGGCGACCAGCCCCGCCAGGTGGCGTTCGCGGGCGTGGTGGAGTCGGTGTCCACCTCGGCCGCGGCCTCCACTCCCCTACCCTCGGTGCGGGCGCTGCTGCTGGCGGCGATTGGTAGTGGCCGATGATCACCACCCGCCGGATCCGCGTGCCCAGCCGCCGCGCGACCGAATTCATCGATCTCACCCCCGCCCTCCAGGAGGCGGTCAGCGCCAGCGGTCTCGACGACGGGCGGCTCTTCGTGCAGTCCCTGCACACCACCTTCGGATTGGCCGTGAACGAGAACGAACCGCTCCTACTGGGCGACCTGGCGAGCGCGCTGGAGCGGATGGCCCCGATGGAATTGGTCTATCAGCATGACGACCTGTCGCGGCGCCAGAACGTCGCTCCCGACGAACCGTCCAACGGTCACTCCCACGTCCGGCACCTGCTCTTGCAGCCCTCTCTGACGGTTTTGGTGGAGGGGGGCAAGCTGGTCCTGGGACGCTGGCAATCCGTCTTTGCGGTCGAACTCGACGGTCCCCGTTCGCGGGAGCTGGCGGTGCAACTGGACGGTGCCTTCCTCTCCCCGCCGGTGAGCAGCGATCGGCAGCTGCTGGAGATGGAGTTGGCGCGCCAGCTGCTGGTGGATGCCGAGTCCGTGGCGACCCCCATGCGACGCCTGGTGGATGCCGGCGGCAAGCGCATGCGGCCCCTGTTGGCCATGCTCTGTTCCCGCCTTGGGCCGCTCCACGATCCGCTGCGGGCGGCCACCCTGGCGGCGGCGATCGAACTGATCCACGACGCCACCCTGGTCCACGACGACTACGTGGACGACTCCGCCACCCGCCGGGGTCGGCCCACCGTGGCCGCCGCCGAAGGTCCCGAACGGGCGATCGCGGTGGGCGACTACTACTTTGCCAAGGGCACCCGGCTGATCGCCGAATTGGGCAATCGGCGGGTCAGCTCGACTGTCGCCAACGCAATGGAGATGATCTGCATCAGCCAGATCGAGGACGTCGAGGTGCGGGGCCGCTATCCCGGCGACTACGCCGGCTATCTGCGCGTGGTGCGAGGCAAGACGGCGGCCCTGATCGAGGCCGCTTGCGTCGGCAGCGCCCAGCTGGCCGGCGCCCCGGAGGCGGTGACCCAGCGCCTGGCGCGGTATGGGGATCTGCTTGGCATCGCCTTCCAGATGGCCGACGACCTGCTCGACTATAGCCAGCACTCGGGCAAACCGGCCGGCCAGGACATCCGCCAACGCGTGCTTTCGCTTCCGCTCATCTATGCCACCGAGGAGGGGAGTTCGGCACCGGCCCTGCGCGAACTGCTCGATTCGACGCTGGGCGATGGCGAAGTGCTGGAGGTGCAGCGGCTGGTCAAGCAGTCAGGGGCCTTGGGTCGGGTTGAGGAGGAGGCGCGGCAACTGGTCCATGCCGCCATGCGTGAGATTGAGGAGGCCGGATTCGACCCCGTCCGAGCCGACCTGGTGGCGCTCGCCCACTCCGCCGTCGACCGCGTCAGCTGAGCTGACGCTGGAGCTTGTGCCCGACCAGCAGCCCGACCGTTCCCAGGGTCAGCAGTTCGATGGTTACCTCCGACCAACCGGCGGCCCTCGCCAAGGCCACCAGTTCAGCGGGGGAATGATAGGAGTCGACCGTCTGGCTCAAGTAGCGATAGGCGTGGGCCTGGCCGGAAATGGCACCTCCGACTCGAGGCAGCCCATGCCGCAGGTAGGTTCGGTAGAGGGCCCCCAGCAACCCCGGGCGGGGCTGCACGAACTCCAGCACCAGCGCCCTCGCGCCGGGCCGGATGACGCGCAGCATTTCGGCCAGAGCCGCCCCCGGGCGGACAAAATTGCGGAGCCCAAAGGCGACCGTAACGGCGTCGAAAGAATCGTCCGGAAAGGGAAGCGCGAGGGCGTCGGAGCGTGCGTAGACGGGGCCGCGAGCTGAATCCTGGGCAATCTGCAGCATTCGGCGACTGAAGTCAATGCCAACGACAACGCCGCCACCGGCCCGCCGCTTGAGCTCGGCCGCCAGCCGTCCTGAACCGCAGGCGACGTCGAGCGCCGTCCCCCCTGGCTGGAGGCCGCTGGCCTGGGCGGCCCGACGCCGCCAGTGGGCGTCACGCCCGCCCGACAGAAAGCTGTTGAGCAGGTCGTAGCGACCCGCCAGGGAATCGAACATGGCGCGCACCGAGGCCGGTTCGCGCTGGGGACCGCCCGGTTCCATGGGCGGTGTTGGCGACAGCAAATCAGCTCGAGGCGGGCGGATGCACGAAGCGGGCCGCCAGGGCCTGGGCGGAGGACTTGAATTCCGGACCCGAAAGCTGCACCGACTGGAGCAGGAATTCGAAATCCAAGGCTTCCTCCCAGGGGACCTCGGAGGCGTGCAGGATGGATCGCTTGATGGCCCCCAGAACGGCCTGCGGTCCGCTCGACAACCGGCCCGCCAGGGCCGCGATCTCGGCGTCCAGGTCAGGGGGGGCCAGCACACGATTGACCAGGCCCCATCCGAGCGCCTCATCCGCGTCCAGCTCCCGCCCCGTGTAGAGGAGCTCATAGGCCCGCCCACTCCCCACCAAGCGAGGCAGGATCCAGGTCAGACCACCGTCGGGCATCAGCGCCAGGTTGACAAAACCGGGGATCAGCCGCGACTGGGTCGAGGCGTAGCGGAGATCACAGGCGAGTGCCAACGAGAGTCCGATTCCGGCCGCAGGGCCGGGCAGCGCGGCGAGCGTGGGTTTGGGCATCTGACGCAGACCGACCAGGATTAGCTCGTAGGCGGCGCGGGCCTGCTGCAGGTCCTGGTCGCTGGCGGCGCTGAGCTCGGCCAGGTCGGCGCCGGCCGAGAAGGCCGGACCGCTCGCGCTCAGCACCAGCACCTTGACGCTGGGCTCGCGGGCGGCGTAGGCGAGCGCGTCCACCAGCCGATCGCGCAGCTCCCGGTTCAGCGCATTGCGCCTCTCGGGCCGGTTCAGCTTCAGGCCCAGCACCCCCTCGGCGAGGAATTCCTGAATCAGGACGTCGGGAGGCAACCCTCAGCCTCCGGAAAAGCGCGGCCGCCGCTTCTCCAGGAAGGCGCGCATCCCCTCTTTTTGATCCGCGGTGGCAAAAAGTGCGCTGAAGCTGCGGTGCTCGAGGGCGAGGCCCTCCTGCAGACCCACCTCCAGCGCGGCGTTGATGGCTTGCTTGGCCAGACGGGTCGCCAGCGGCGGCCCCTGGGCCAGTGTCCGGGCGATTTGGGTCGCCACCGCGACCGTGGTCTCGGCCGGAACCACGCGGTTGGCGATCCCGCAGCGCTGAGCCTGGCGGGCGCTCAGCGTGGATCCGATTAGATTCACCTCCATCGCCCGGTACTTGCCGGCCAACCCCGTCCAGCGCTGCGTTCCGCCCGCGCCGGGCATGATTCCCAGCTTCAATTCGGGCTGACCGAAGCGGGCGCTGTCGCCGGCAATGACCAGATCACACATCAGGGCCAGCTCGCAGCCACCGCCCAGAGCGAAGCCGTTGACGGCGGCGATGACGGGCTTGCCAAATTGGGCCACCGCTTCCCAGGGAGCCCCCAACTCGGCCCGCAACTGATCGGGGTCGTCAGCCTCGGCCAGGGCCCGGATGTCGGCTCCCGCAGCAAAGACGGCGGGACCTCCGGTCAGGACAGAGGCCAGTACGCGGGCGTTCGAATCGAGTTCTTGAAAGACATCCTCGAGCTCCTCCAGCAGGGCCCGGCTGAGCGCATTCCTGACCTCGGGGCGGTTCATGGTCACCACTGCCACGGCCTGATCCACCTCCAACAGGAGGTGGCGATATTTCATCGGCCTATCATCGAACATGTGAGCGGGCAACCGTCGCAACCAGTCGCGAATCTGCGTGACTCCTACGGCCGCGTGGCGGACGATTTGCGCATCTCGGTCACCGACCGCTGCAATTTTCGCTGCGTTTATTGCATGCCGGCCGAGGGACTGCGCTGGCTCGCCCGCGACGACCTGCTCACCTTTGAAGAGATCGCCCGCCTGGCTCGACTCTTCGTTGAACGCCACGGCGTCCGGACCATCCGGCTGACCGGGGGCGAACCGCTGGTACGAATCGGGATCGAGAAGTTGGTGGGGATGATCAATGAGATCGACTCCGGACTCGACATCACCATGACCACCAACGGCGTTCTCCTCAAGAGCAAGGCGGAGGCGCTCGCCCGCGCCGGACTGAAGCGGATCAACATCTCCCTCGACACGCTGCACATCGACCGATTCAAGGAGATTGCGCGGCGCGACGCCCTGGGCCGGACCCTCGAGGGTATCGAGGCCGCGGAGGCGGCTGGACTGGCCCCGATCAAGCTCAACATGGTGGTGCTGCGGGGCCAGAACGACGACGAGGTGGTCGACTTCGCCGAACTGGCCCGCAAACGGGGCTACGAGGTGCGTTTCATCGAGTTCATGCCGCTCGACGCCGACGGCATTTGGAGCAACGACAAGGTCATGCCGAGCCGCATCATCCAGGAGCGCATCGAGGACCAGTTTCTGCTCGTTCCCGCCCCCACCGGGCGCCCCGGGCCCTCCACCAACTACCGTTTTGCCGACGGCGCGCCGGGCGGTGTGGGCTTCATCTCCTCCGTGTCTCAAGCCTTCTGCCAAACCTGCAACCGCGTCCGCCTGACCGCCGAGGGTGGCCTGCGGACCTGCCTCTTCTCGCTGCACGAAACAGACCTGCGCGGTCCGCTGCGTCAGGGCAGCGACGATCAGGAGATCTCCCGCCTCCTCGCGGCCGCCATTTGGAAGAAGGAAGAGGGGCACCTCATCAACCAGGCCGGGTTCGTGAGGCCGGCCAAGAGCATGTCCCAAATCGGCGGCTGAGGTGCCGGGCTCGAAGCTGCTCTCCACCTCCGTGCTGCGCGCCAGCCGAGCGGGCTAACCTACAACCTCGTGATTCACCTCGACGAGGGCGAGCGTCCCTGGACTGTGACCGAACTGGCGGAGCAGATTCAGCGGGAGTTGCAACCACTGCGGAGCGTGTTCGTCAAGGGTGAGCTGAGCGGCCTGAGGCTGAGCGCCAAGGGTCACTACTACTTCACCATCAAGGATGCCGACTCGGCCATGAGCGCCTTTCTCTTTCAAAACGTGGGCCGCCGCATCGGCCTGGTGCCCGAGAACGGCCACGAGTACATCTTTCGAGGCAAGGTCGACTATTGGGCCCAGGGGGGGCAGCTGCGGCTGGTGGTCGATCACATGCAGTTCGACGATCTGGGGCGGATGCGCGCCGAGCTGGAGGCTCTCAAGACCAAGCTGGAGCTGGAGGGAGCGTTCTCGCCCCAGCGCAAGCGGCCGATTCCCTTTCTGCCCCGCGTCGTGGCCCTTATCACCTCGCCCACCGGGGCGGTGATTCACGATCTTCAGCAAACCATCTTCGAACGATTCGAGAACATGACCGTGCTCGTCTACCCGGTCCTGGTCCAGGGCCCCGCCTCGCCCCAGAGCGTCAGCGGCGCTCTGCGGCGCTGCAATCAGGACGCGATCGCCGACGTGGTCGTGGTGGCTCGCGGCGGAGGCAGTTTCGAGGAGCTCTACGGCTTCAACAGCGAGATCGTGGTGAGGTCCATTCTTAACTCCCAAATCCCGGTCGTGACCGCGCTCGGGCACACCTCCGACCGCACCCTGGCCGACATGGTGGCAGACGCCGAATGCCGCACCCCAACCGAGGCCGGGAACCGTGTCGTGCCCAAGAAGGCTGACCTGCTCCTGGCTTTGGATGAGCGCCGCCGCCGCCTCGACCGCGAGGCGCAGTCGCGCCTGGCCGTTCAGGTGGCCAAATTGGAGGAGCGGCGCCGACGGCTGGAGATGGTGCCCCCAGCGCTGCTCAGGGCCCGCCAGAACCGGCTCCTCAGCATCCGCCAGGGCCTCGCCCGGCTCAGTCCGGACCAACAACTGCAGCGGCGCCAGGAGGGAGTCAGCGAGAGGAAACTGCGACTGGCCGGGCTGGCTCAGCGCTGCTGGGCCGGCCGCACCGGGGAGATCAACGCCCGCCAGGTCCCACTCCGTCTTGACCGCTGGGCGAACGCCAGACTGGACGGCGGGCGCCGGAGCCTGGAGCAGCGCGAGGCACGCCTCCAGGCCCTCAGCCCCTCAATGGTGCTTCGACGCGGCTACAGCATCAACTTTGACGAAGACGGTCGGGCGCTCCGCTCCTGGACCCAAACCACCCGCGGCGCGCGGTTGCGGGTCCGCCTGGGAGAGGGCGAACTGACCACCCAGGTGGAGGAGACACGCGATGGAGGGTGAACTCACCTACGAACAGGCGCTACACCTGCTGGACCAAAAGCTGCACGATCTGGAGGAGGGGGAACTGAACCTGGAGGACGCCCTCAACACCGTCGATCAAGCGCGCTCCTACCTGCAGACCTGTCAGCTGCGCTTGGAGCAGGCCCGCCAGCGGATCGAGGTCAGGCCCGAGCCGCCCGATGCCGTCACACCCGCGCCACCGCCACCCCCAGAGCCGACCGACCTGCTCTTCTGACCGGACCCGGGCGTCAGGGGGACACCCGCGGCTCCGGGTCGACGATCGCTCGCCCGGCCAGGAAGGCCCATCGGGCCCAAATCGAAAGCCAGACCAGGCCGGTGCTGAAGGCAGACAGATCGCCGGCGTAGTGCTTTAGGTGGAAGACCCACATCGAGCGGTGGAAGTGGTAGAGCATGCGCAGCGTAGCCTGGCGGCTGGACGCACCCTTGACGTGCCGGGCGTGGGCGTCAGGCTGGTAGAAGACCTTCCAACCGTCGTCCTTGAGGCGCAGACAGAGGTCCAAGTCCTCCCCGTACATGAAGAAGTCGGGATCGAACAGACCCACGCGCTCGATCGCGCTGCGGCGCAGCATGAGGCAGGCTCCGGTGCCGGAGTCGATCTCGTGGACCTCGCTGTCGGACAGGTAGCCCATGTTGTAGCGGTTGAATCGCAGACTGCGGGGGAACAGCCGGCTCAGCCCCGAGAGGCGATAGAAGGAGGTCATGGGGGTGGGGAATCCACGCCGAGCCGCCAGGTCTGGACTTCCGTCGGGCCTCTGGATGCGAGGGCTGACCGCCGCCGCTTCGGGGCGAGCGAGGAGGAAGTCGGTCAGCTTGCCAACGCAGCCCGCCTCCACCACGAGGTCCGGGTTGACGAGCAGGATGAACCGCCCGGTGGCCTTCTCCAGGCCGGCATTGTTAGCCCGTCCATAGCCGATATTCTTGGCCTCCCGGATGAGATTGACCTCCGGAAACTCCGCCATTACGGCCTCGGCCGAGCGGTCCGAGGAGGCGTTGTCGACGACGATGATTTCCATCGGCAGGTCGGAGGTTGAGTCCAGCGCGCGCAGAGCCTCCAAGAGGTGATCGCGAACGTTATAGCTGACCACGATCGCGCTTACGAGCGGTGTGCCGGCGACCTTCATGCGGCCAACAGGATATCTGTCACGCCGGTGGACGCGTTCGCCCGCGGCCTCCGCACCCCGTCGACATCTGACTAGAATCGGTGGCTAAGTGAATTCGACCAAGGTCGCCGGGCGGCCGGCGGACGTAGTCGGGCGTCTCAAATTCCTGACCGATTCCAGCTTGGTCAGGCAGAACCTCACCCTCTTCGTCGGCGGCCTGGTGGCCGGCGTGGGCGGCTTCGCCTATCACGCCCTGGCCGCCCACGAGCTCGGTCCCAAGGGCTATGGCGAGGTTGCCTCACTGATCGCGCTGTACTCGATTGGAACCTCGGTGAACCTGGTTCTGATCCTGGTTCTGGCGCGCTACGCGGCCACTCTCCAAGCCCAGGGCAAGATGGGGGCAATTCGGCAGCTGATGGTGCGGTCGAGCGTCATCGTCGCCCTACCGGCGGCGGCGGTGGTGTTGCTGGCCGTGGTCATGGCGCCCCAGGTGCAGAGTTTCGAGAAGCTGGGATCGCCCACCCCGGTCGTCTGGCTGGGTATCGCGCTGGCCGTGATCTGGTTCGTCTCGGTGCCTCGCGGCCTCCTCCAGGGCACCCAGCGCTTCGCCTCGCTCTCCCTCAACCTGGGCGGCGAACTGGTGGTGCGCACCGGTTTCCTGGTCTTGCTGTTGAGCGTCGGACTGGGCGTCAGCGGGGCCATGATTGCGGTTCTCATCGGGGCCGGCGCCGCTTATGTCGCGGGCATGTTCGGTCAGCGCCACCTTCCGCCGCGGCAGCCGGGCTCGGTGCACCTGCGCACCATGCTTGGATTCACCTTCACCGCGGTCATCGGAACGGTCGGGATATTGATCCTCTACAACCTGGACGTGATCCTCGCCAAGCACTTCTTGAGTCCGCAGCAGGCAGGCATCTATGGCGGCCTCAACAAAATCGCCACCATCACCTACTTTCTGACCTTGAGCGTGAGCCAGGTGCTGTTCCCGCGCGTGGTCGAGGCGGTGGCGCGGCGCGGCCACCCGGGGCGACTGCTGCTGCTCTCTGCGGCCATCACCGGCACCCTCGGTCTGGGCGCCATTCTGGTCTTTGCGGTGGTGCCCGGCCTGATCGTGAAGGTGCTCTTCGGGCCGGCTTTCGACAGCGCCATCCCACTCGTTCTCCCGGTCGGCTTCATCGGATTGGGCCTGAGCCTGGACAACCTTCTAATTCAGTTCTTCATGGCCGTCCACGATCGCGTCTTCGTTCCCATTCTGGTGCTCGCCTGTGCGGCCCTGGCGGTGCTCATCGCGCTCTTCCACGCGGGCGTGGCGAGCATCGTCGTCGACCTGGCGGCGGTCATCTACGTGCTTTTGGCAACCCTCACCCTGCGCGCGGTACGCCTGATGCCGCAGTTGCGGCCCGAGATGGTCGCCGACACCCCCTGAAACGACGAAGATCCCGGCCCTCGAAAGGGAACGGGATCTTTAAAGGTGCTCGGCAACGACCTACTCTCCCACGGCGTTACCGCCGCAGTACCATCGGCGCAGGAGGGCTTAACTGCCGTGTTCGGAAAGGGAACGGGTGTGGCCCCTCCGCCATAGCCACCGAACCTGGTCATTATAGACCGACGAGACGCTCGGGGACCCCTACCGGGTGCGGCGGCGACGCGCGCGCAGACTCTTGATCTTTCGGGCCTCGGCCGGCGGCACGTAGTGCGCCCGGCGTCGCATCTCACGAACCAGGCCCTGCTCTTGGACCTTGCGACGGAATTCGCGCAGCGCCTGCTCGAACTCACCGGGATCTTTGACGACTACCTTCAAGCTTGTATCACACCCTTCGTTGCGGAATAACCGGCTCTCCCCCACCTTGGCGGTCGGGGTGCCGACTCGAAGAATACCCCAGCCGTTGAGACAGGGTTTGCGGACGGCCCGATCAGCCGGCGATGCTCTTGGCCGCAGCGCGGCTCGCACCGAGCCCATTGATGATCTGGGCGATGGCGGCGAAGCCCAGGCCGAGTATCAACGGCAGCAGCGCCTCCAGCACGATTCCCTCCGGGCGCAGGTAGTCGTAGCGATAACCGCTGAGGTGGGATGGATCGAGGCGGCCCATCAGGATCGGAAGCAGGAAGACCAGGGGCACGGCCACGATGATGGTGCGGACTTGGAACATGGCCCGATGGACTGACTCCAGGTCGTCCATACAGGCCCGCAGGGCCGGGAGCTGGAGACCAATTCGGGCGCCCAGTCCGGGCTTGCCCTCGCCCACGTCGGCCATACAGTCCGCCAGGCAGTCGAAAACTGGATTGTCGAACTCCACCACGGCCGCCATCCGGGCCGCCGACACCCCCGCCCGCCGTGTCGCCCGGGCAAAGCGCCGGACCACGCCGCCGACGTACGGATCTGAAAATTCGGCCGCCGATAGCTCCAACGCCTCTATGCTTCCGATCCCGGTCCGCAGGTGGGCCGCCCAGGCCAGAGCCAGGTGCAAGCTGGCCCGAGCGATGCGCCGACGACGCGCCGCCTCCATGGCCCGCAGAGCCGCTCCGGGCATGGCGTAAACCATCGCGGCACCCGCCAGCGCGACCGGCGCAGCCAGCTCCAGGCGATGCTCAATCAGGATCAGCCCCGCCAGCGCCAGACCCAGCCGGGCCGTCAGCAGGGCAACGGTGCAAGGAGCTTCCGCCAGGCCCCATCTGGCCGCCCGGCGGTGCTGGGTCCAAAGGTGGCGGCGAAAGGGATTTTGCCCGGGCCAGGTGGAGGCGCGCGATCCCTCCAGGTCGTGCAGCCAGCCCAATATGGTGCTGGCCAGGGCCAAGAGACCGAGGCCCATCCCCGCACTCACCGCCAGCGGCATCGATACCAAGGCGGACGCCGTTTGACCAGTCAACGGGCCGCCCAACTCCATCTGACCACGCCGCTCCAGCCCTTTCCGCTCTCCAACCTCACACCTGCATCGACTTCTCCACGATACCGGCAATGGGGCGCGCCGGATTCGGCCGGAATCAGGCTGAGGGCTCCTGGGAGTGCCGCCGGATCCTCTCCAGGGTGCGCTGCGAGAGTCGGTTCAACTCCTCGCTGACTCTGGCCAGGGGCGCCCGCGGGCCTCGGATGCGGAGCGCTGATTCAGGCAGCCAAGCCAGGTCGGACTCAAATCGGGCGCGGGCGAGCGCCAGGGCCGGGCGCGGCCGCAGACGCCGGCCCTGGTGCATGACCCGCTCCAGCAGAGGCGACCCCGGGTTTTTTTCGCTGCGCAGCGAAATCACGTCTCGCCGCCCCGGTTCATCCCGGAAGACCTGCTTGGCTCCGGGCAGGTTGGTCTTGCCCGCGGACAGCTTCATCACCGGCCGCCCGTCGAACGCGACCAGCTTGTAGGCGGTGTCGACGTATGGATGGTCAGCGGCCACGCCCATGCGGGTGCCGACTCCGTAGGCGTCGATTGGGGCCCCCGATCGGACCAGACCCTCAACCGAATATTCATCCAGGCCGCCCGAGGCGAATATCGAAACCTCTTGCAGGCCGGCGCCGTCGAGCATGGCCCTGGCCGTCCGCGCCAGCGCCTGCAGATCACCGCTGTCCAGCCGCACGCCGTACCGCCCGGGGTGGCGCGTTCGCTGCAGCAGGCGGATCACCCCCCGAATCCCCTCCACCGGGTCATAGGTGTCAACCAGGAAGGTGACCTGGTCCGGAAAGTCGGCCGCGAAACTCGCATAGGCGTCCTCTTCGCGCTCGAAGGCCTCGATGTAGGAGTGGGCCATGGTGCCGCTGGCGGTGAGCCCCCAGTGCCGAGCCGCCTCCACGTTGCTTGTGCCCGCGAATCCGACCATGGCCGACACCCGGGCCACCGAACTGGCGGCCTCCAAACCATGCGTGCGCCGATAGGCAAAGTCGATCACGGGGCCGCCGCCGGCCGCCACCCGACAGCGGGCCGCCTTGGAAGCGAGCGTGGTCTGGTAGCTGACGAAGTTGAGCATGGCCGTCTCGACCAACTGTGCCTCGGCGATGGGTGCGGTGACCTCAAGCAGGGGCTCGTTGGCCAGGACCACCCGACCTTCCGGAACCGCCCACACCTCACCCGTGAAATGCAGCGAGCGAAAGGCGTCGAGGTCGGCGGACCCAAAACCGATCGATCCGAGATACTCGAGATCTTCGGACTCGAAGCCGAAACCCTCCAGAAAGTCCAGGCAGTCTTCGAGCCCGGCAGCGACCAGGTAGCCCCTGTCCCGCGGCAGGCGCCGGACGAAGAGGCTGAAGGTGGCGTCCGCAACCATGCGGCGGCGCAGGTAACTGGCGGCCATCTTGAGTTCGTAGAGATCGGTCTTGAGGCCTCCGGGCACAGGCCAAGGTTAGCCCAGGCTCAGGTACGCCTCACCGTGGGGCCGCCCCCTGATGGAGACGATGGGCACCGCGCACCGCGTCAGGAGATGACCTAGCTCCCCGGCGCGAACGACGGTGACGCGGCAAAAGGTGTCGCATGCCGCCGCGACGACAACGATCGGGAGCCGGATGAGAGCCAGCTCGACCTCGGCTATCAGCCGGCGCCTCCTCCCGACCGGAGCGTGGCCGCAAGCCGCTCGGGGTTGGCGGAAGCGTAGCCGAACCCGGCCGGCCACTCTCACGACAGTCACCCGACCACCCCCTCCGACCGAACTCGCCAGAGGAGGGTGCCTCGGCCGACCACAAAGGTGGCCCGGAGGCCCAGCCGTCGTAGAGCGCCGGCGCAGCCAATTGCCGGGGGGCGGGATTCGATCGGCAGCACCGACGTCGAGCGCGCAAGGCGGACGGCCGCTGCCGGCCACCTGGGTCAGGGTGAGGCCACGCTCACCCTGCTGCCACGAACGCGATGTGCATGGCCGCTGACCGATTGCTCTGCGCCCGGACCATCGACCGGGCCGTCTCCACCGAGGGCCCGGTTTAGGTGCGCAAGAACTTCGCAACCGCCGCCACCGTGGCGTCTATCTCCGCTGGGGTGTTGTAGAAACCGCACGAGATCCGAAGCGCCCCGTTGTCGGGAATCGATCGCACCGCAATCTTTCGATCCCGCAGAAACTCCACGCAACTCACCACGTCGACGTCAGGGATGCGGAGGGAGATTAGCCCACTCCGCTGGCCCTGATCGGGGGTGAGAACCTGGACTCCGCGAATCTCACCCGCCCGATGGTGACAATACTCGGCGAGTCGGCTGATGGCGCCAAAAATGTCACCCTGGTTTCGAATCCAGTTCAGAGAATTGGCGAGCCCGGCGACCGCCGGTCGGTAGACCGATCCCACCTCATAGCGCTGGGCCCCGGCGGCGAATTCGAACTCGGTGTTCCCCGCACCGAAGCCTTCATGAATGGTGCCGAAGCCCCCAACAAATGTGGGCTGGAGAGCTTCCAGCGACTCCTTGCGGACATACAGGGCTCCGGTTCCCTCCGGTCCGCAAAGCCACTTCTGGCCGGGAAATGCGTAGAAGTCGGCGCCCGAGGCGCGCAGGTCGAGTGGCATCGCGCCCACCGATTGGGCCCCGTCCACAAGCACCTTCGCCCCCACCGAATGGGCCATCGCAGCGACCTCCGGCAGGGGTAGAACGGCGCCAGTTTGGTAGTTGACGTGGGATACGACCACCAGTTTCGTCCCGGGGCGGATGGCCTCGCGCATGGCGTCGAGGACACGGTCCGGCTCGCCCATCCCGCACGGGGCGAAGACGACCTTGACGCCCAGGCGGCGGTGGATCTGGTAGAGGGGCAAGAGGCCGCCGGCGTGCTCAAGGTTGGTCGTCACCACCGTGTCACCGGGTTGCCACGTAAGCCCCCAGGTGGCAACGTTCATTCCCTCAGTGGTGTTGTGGGTAAAGGCGATCTCGGCCGGGTCGGCGCCCACGAAGCTGGCCAGCTCGGATCTGAGCGCGGCGATGTGCTCTCGCAAGGTGGCATAACCGCCCAGCGCGATGCGGCCCTGGAGCAGTTCGAGGTTGGACTGCTCGTGCATGATCTCGATGGTGGATCGCGGAAGCGGCCCACAGGTGCCGGTGTTCAAAAAGGCGATTTGGTCGGTAGCAGGCAGGTCCGCGCGCGCGAGCCCAGCGTCAAACATGTCCTCGGCGATCGTGGTCTGCTCCTTGTTCAAGTGCCGCTCCCGTCAAGACCGCGGCGCGATCGATTTCCGCTCCGATCAATCCAGTATGCGGCGGTCCGCACGCCTGGCTGCCGCGGCCCGCGGTCAGGATGCCTCCGGCCCGGCGTTGGTCTCCGATCGGGCAAAGTCCGGCGACGCCTCGGCCAGCGGCGTTAGCCGACCGGTCGGGCCGGGTCGAGGTAGCCCAGAAGCTCGGAGATTCGAAGGGCAGATCGGGCCGCAGCTGGCGGCCGGATGTCGCCTCGCGCCTCCTTCAGCTGAAGGAGCACCTCCGCCTTGTCTTCCAGCTCCCCTTCATGGAGGCGGTCGAACTCCTCGAGCAGTGGCTGCAGTGGGCTTGGCGTTCTCGCATCGAGGCCTTCGTGCGGCTCGGCGACACCATCGCCAATCACAGCGATTCAATCCTCCTCACCCTCGAGCACCGTCTTTCGAATGCGCTCGTCGAGGCGGTCAACACCCGCATCCGCCAGTGCAGCCCCTCCTCGCGCGCAACGTCCACCGCCACCTTGACCGCCTGCCTGGAGGATTCCGAGTAGTCCACAGGCACCAGGATCCGGCGGAGTGGACGCGGGAGTAAGCTGCCCTTTGCAGCCTCGCGACCGTGAACCAGGATCGCTGGGGCTTCAACCTGGGACAAGACCTGGCGGCCGACGCCACCCTCTAGGAGAGCGGCGATGTTGCCGCGGCCGTGGGAGCCAAGCGCGACCAGGTCGGCCGCTCGCTCATGACAGGCGGCGACGATCTCTGCTGCAGCAGAGGATTTCTCTGCCACCCGGCGGACTTCCCCCTGAGCCGACACGCCGGTCGCGATCAGCTCGTCCGCTGCCTCCCGCACATGTTTCTCCAGCGCCGCCCGCAGCTCTGGCGGGTCGTCGGCTTTCGCAGCCCCGACCAGGAAAATCTCCCCCCACTGCGGCGCGCCAGCGTGGCCACGGTGGGCAGCACGCTTTCGGCCAAGCCCTCTGGATCCACGGCCAGAACGATTCTCCGGTACATCTGCGCCTCCGACTCTAGGCGATCTCATGAGTCTCAGCCATAAGCGGCGCGCAGGAAAACGGTCGGGTCACGCAACAAGATCGGGCTGGCGCTCCACAAGTGTGTGCAGTGATACCGAGGGCGTCGCAGCTCACCCGGTCGACTAGGGCTTCTTGGCCCGCACCAGCGCGTCGATCGCAGTGACCTCCCGGCCGTCCACAGTCACTGGGCGCAGTACGCGCTCCGCTCGTTCGATGCCCAACCCTGGCAGGTCGCGCTCGATGTCGGCTGGGGTGAAAAGTACCTCGGGATTCTGTGGCCCGCCATGGCCCTCGCTGAGGTTGAGCAGATCGTGCCCGACCACCAACAGGGTTCCTCCAGGCGCCAGTGCGGCGCTGGCCCTCTTCATGACCACGCTGACTTGATCTGCCAGCAACTGCAGGTACATGACGATCACCAGGTCAAACGCTCCGCGGTCGGGCTGGTACTCGAGGAGATCGGCGCGGACCCAGTTGACCTCGACGCCTCGATCAGCCGCCAGGCGGCGAGCCTTGTCCAATCCCATCTCCGAGAAATCGACGCCGGTCACCTGCCAGCCAAGTTCGGCGAGCCAGATCGCGTTCCGGCCCTCACCGCAGCCGAGGTCCAGCGCACGCCCGGGTGTGAGGCCAGCA
>DATKQJ010000012.1:0-10678 GCA_035532785.1 Candidatus Acidiferrales bacterium
AGGTCTGGAACGCCGCCCGGCGCGGGGGCCACAAGCAGCGTGCAATCGATCTCAAGCAGGCCCGCTGGGCACTCTGGAAGGGGGCTGAGAACCTCACCGACAAGCAGCGCGCCCGACTGGGCTGGGTGGAGAAGACCAACCGTCCTCTCTACCAGGCGTATTTGATGAAAGAGCGGCTCCGCCTCGTCTTCATGCTCCCCTTCGATGACGCCCTAGACGTGTGCGAGGCTTGGATCCGCTGGGCCGAGACCTCGGCGCTCGCGCCGTTATATTGACACGAGGGATTGTTAGGAGATCATGCTCTCCTGGGGAGGTCGCTTCCCGCTCTCGCCAGCTCTGACCTACCCGCTCCAGGGCGGGGCACGATCGTGGACGCATGGATCCTCCCAACCGGAGACGGCACAGGCCTGGGACCGGCTGGCGGCGGGTTTCGGCCGGCCCTCCTAGCCGGAAGTTCGACGGGTCGCCGGTAGCGCCGGATCGAGCGAGCGCACCTCTGGACGCAAGCGGGGCCTACCCAGGTTGGAGGAGGAGGCTGGGTAGCTCGAGCATCGGAACAGGGTCGCCGATCTCTGCTGATTGAGTTTTGCCCCCCTTCAACCCCACGACTTCGCAGACTCCTGCGGGGCGGTCAGGTGGCCGGGATGATCGGTAGCAATATGTGCGAGGGGGTGTCAGGACCGCTGTGGATGGTCACCTCGCCGCCAAAAAGGTCAAGCGGTCGGTCGTCCGGATCGTTGTGGACGAAGGGTCCACAGCCCTTGTAGCCGAGGGAGCGCATCTCCTCTCCCACCTCCCCCTGGTACTCATAGTCGCGTCCCCTCAAGTTCAGGGCGAGCCGGTAACCGGGCTCGACCACTATGGACGTGGGCCAGATCTCGATGTCCAGGACGTAGATCTCGCCCGGGTTGAGCGGTTCCCGCCGGTCGTGCAGGTGGTAGGGCCGCCAGGGCCGACTGCGATCGTGGTCGAGCCGGCGGTGAGAGGCGCGCAGCCAGCCGAGCCCGATCGGGGTGTTGCGATCGTTGGAGCCCTGAAACACCACCTCCTTCCCCTGGGGGTCGAAGACCTGGAGCACGAGGAAGATGTCGGCATCGACGCTGGAGGAGGAGATGAAGAGCTTGGCCGCAACCGGCCCCGTGACCTCGAGCGGGGCCTCCATGGCAGCAGTCGAGAAGGTCACCCCATCGCCGGCGGCCGAATACGCTCGGCTCTGCGCCTCCTCCGGAGGGTTGGCGCTGAAGCCGAGGCCCGCCAAGTCCAGATGGAAGGGGGTCCAGCGGGTGCGATCCAGCGGCCATTCCGACTCGTGTCGCTCCACGAATCGGCCGTCGGAGTGTCGAACCTGCAGCCGGACCCGAGGCTCGTCCTCCCAGCCGTTGTCCTCGTCCTTTAAAAAGTGGTCGAAAAAGCGCTTCTGCATCCGCAGGCCGTAGTTGTTGTAAAAGCAGGTGAAGTGGGTGTCACCGTGGACGTCGAGCCATTTCTTCCTGGAGGAGGCTCCCATGAATCCCTCGAAGTTGCCGCGGGGATGCAGACCCTGCCCGCCCCAGTTGGCGGACGATAGCAGGGGGACCGTGATCCGGGATAGGTCGGGCGTGCGGTCAGAGTGGAAGGAATCGTTGAGGGGGTGCTCTTTGATCTCCGAAGGCAGGTCCGAGCGCTTGCGCGCCAGTTGCTCTTCGGACAGGGTCTCGGGCCCGGAGACCGGTTCCCCCGTATGGGGATTCCGCCAGCCCCGCTCGCCCACCCCGTTCTGCGCCGATACCACCTGCCTCGGGTACCAGCTGGAGGCGAAACCGCTCAGTATGCCGCCGTGGTAGAAGACTTCCCGATACCAGTCACAGGCTCCCTCCCAAGGAATCATGGCCGCGAGGTGCGGGGGGTTGAGGGCGGCTACCTGCCACTGATTCTGGGCATAGTAGGAGATGCCGAGCAACCCTACCTTGCCCGTGCTCCAGCTCTGGCCCCCGGCCCACTCTATGCACTGGTAGAGATCCTGAAATTCTCGCGAGGTCCAGACGTCCATATACCCTTCAGAGCGCCCGGCTCCCCTGGAATCGAAACGGACGCAGGCGTAACTATCCGGGACCCACTTCTCGGGATCGACCGCCTCCCAGTTCTGGTAGGCGTTGGTCGACCCCTCCAGGGCCTCGGGGGCCTCAGCCTCCAGCTGCGACCACTGCCTTCGGTAGCCCTCCTGGAAGGCCAGGCCCTTGGCGTACGGCCCGTAGGTGAGCACCACCGGATGCCTGCCCTCCAGCGGGCGGTATACGTCGGCCCTCAGGACGACGCCGTCCTCCATGGCCACCGGGACGTCCCAGTCGACCCAGAAAGTCTTGTCCCCGGCCGTCACTTGCATCTGCCGACGCCTCCAACTGACGGTATGGACTGCTCGCCTCGTGGCCCACCGGACCCGGCCGGTGAACGCATCCGCCTGCCCCATGATAGGCCCCAAGTCCTTCCGTCTTTGGACCACGTGGAGAAATTTCGTCTGGTCTCGCACGGTCGAGAATCTCGCCGTGGTGGTGACCACTTCAGAACCTCTTTTCGTCTTCGGACCGGGGCCTGGCCATGGTTGCGACCCGGAGGAGGTCGTATTCGAGACGACCGCCGCGGGGGTTTTCGTGGTCGACGTGGACATAGACCGGGTCCGGCAACTCGGCGCCGAGATGGACGTCATCGCCCCTCCGAAGGGAACAGTCAGGCGGCCTTGTTCAGTCCTGCGGCCAGGGTGACCATGGCCGCGGCGACGGCGCGCGCACGGTCGCCGCGAGTGGCCAGGCGGGGTTGATAGCCAGGCACCAGACAGCGGAGGCGGACATCCCCTCGGCGCAGGGCCTGCACCGCCTCGAACCCTTCGAGGGAACCGCTGACCGGTGGCCGTCGTCTTAAGACCGCGAGAGGCTCGCAGTCGATCGCGGGTCGCGAGGTGGCTGCGCTCGATCGGTTTGGTGGTCTCACCGGCCAGACGATGGAGGCCGGTCCGAATGTGCTGGGAGCCGGGCAGGTCCTGCTCGGCTGCCCTGACGTAGGGCTGGTGGTGATCGGTGACGATGGCCGCAGGCTGGGTCTCGGCGGTCGCCCGGGCGCGGCGGAAGAATGCCCGCGCGGATGCCAGGTCCCGCCGTTCACGAAGAAGTACGTCGACCACCTAACCTAGCCGGGCTCATCGACGGCGCGGTAGAGGTACCGCTTGACGGCGCCATGCCCGAAGAGGAAGACCTCGTCGATATACCAGCGGCGGCCCAGCCGGCGGCGATACCGCCGGGTCGCGGTGGCGAGTTGCGGCCCGAAGGTCTGGGTCCAAGTGAGCACGGTCCGGGCCGAGACATCAATGCCCCGCTCACCGAGGAGCTCGGTGACTTGCCGGGCGGAGAGCGGGTAGCTCAGCTACCAGCGGTGCGCGGTGATGACGACCTCAGGCGGCCAACGGTAGCCCGAGAAAGCGCTGCTGGAGGCGTGGGTGAAGTCCCGACCGCAGGGATGACAGACGAAGCGCTGACGGCCGCGGCGGTCGAAACCATCTCGCGCGGTGACCGGCTGGTGGCAGATTGGGCAGGTGGCCATCGGCTCACCCTACCGCCGCGCACCACACAACTTCGCAGACTCGTTGACGGGACGTGACCCAATTGGGGTTGGATAGCCGGCTTTGGGTGGCAAAACGTAACAGTCTCAGCAACGCCCCACCCTACTCGCTCGCCGCTGTGGCCAGCGAGGCCGGTGGTAGCATTTCACGCTGATGGGTTCGAGTGTGCCGGCCGGATCAATCGCGCTTGAAGGCGAGGACTTGGAGACCGGGCATTGGGAGGACGCCCGGCACTGGATCGCGATCTACGCCGATCTCCTTCGCTTCAAGGTGAGGCTGCTCGAGCGGGTGAACCGTGATTTGCCCAAGCTGCTGCCGGTGGCGCAGCGCGCGGCCGCCGATGACCTCGCGATCATCGAGAGTCAGATGCACGGGTACGAAGTGAGAATCGAGCTCTGGTACCGCCGCCTGTGGGACCTGCAGGGGCTGCGTCTGGATCCCGAAGGGCCGATGATCCGGCATCGCGGGCGGGAAGCGCGCCTGACCAAGCGCGAGTTCCAGCTCTTACAGTTTCTGATCGACCACCCGCATCGCTACTTCACCGCCACCCAGTTGCTGACGCGGGCCTGGGCGGATCCGGCCCTGTACCCCGAGGAGGTGCGCAATTACGTGCGCCGCATTCGCCGGCTGCTAACCGACCTCGAAATTCCCTGCGATCTTCTCAACCGTCCCGGCCTCGGTTATTCGCTGGTGTTTCGAAGCGACGCGTAAACCGGCGCCGGAGCCCCGGGCTGTTACTGCGATTTGCACGCCCCGGCGGGCAAGCTAAGATGATGCCCAAAGCTGATGCCCTCGACGCACGCGTGGATGTGGTCGCCGCGATCCGCGGCGGAGACGTCAATCAGGCCATGGAGGAGGAGCAGGACCTCCCCACCTCTTCGCTCGAGCAGGCGGTCTTCTGGCGCGACACATACCGGGAGCTCTTGACCATGGAGGAGTCGGTGATGGCTCGGATCCGAGAGCTCATGGTCCTGCAGTCGGAGGGCGCCCGGCGCGAAGTCGAACTCTCCAACGTGCCCGTGATCGCCGCCCAGGTCGAGCGCTTCCGAGCGCGCCTCCTCAAATGGGAGGCGCGCTCGGCCGCGCTGCAGTCGGGCAGGGAATTCGCAGCCGAGTAGCTGCGGCTACTAGCCTCGATCACGTGGACTGCGGTTCACTAGCTGAGATTCCCACACACATCTGAGAAAGCCGACGATACCGTGTCGGCATACCTCAGCCCTACACCACAACAGCATCCGACCCGCGTCGCTTCGTTCGCCTGCACCACTACCAGGAACGGCCGGGCTTCCTTTTTCTGGCCACCCAGAACGCTCGGCCTGCCAGCGAGAGTTCGATGCCAAGCCGGGTTGAGATCAGTCGCCGCATGGGGGGGTCCGTCTGGCCGCCGAACAGGGCATCCCAGCCGCCCGCTCCGAAGTCGGCTGCTCGTTCGCTTCGCTCTACCGCTGGCTGCGAAGGTCGGGGTCAACCACATGCAGGTGGCTCGGGCATGGGAAAGAGCCGGCCTGCAGCCCCATCGTTCGGAGAGCTACGTCGCTTCCAACATCCCGATTTCCGGGTCGCCCCATGCTAATAGGAGCAGAACCTCCTTGAAAATTGGGAGGTTGTCCGAGTCGCCGGCGCTCGAGCACTCATAGCTGCGAGGCCTGTGAGCCTAGGCTAGATGACGCTGACAATCTGCGCCTGGTTGGGGCCGGATGGGGACATCCATTCGACGGTGTCCCCGGCGCGATGACCGATCAGCGAACGCCCCAGCGGTGCAGCGTCCGAGATGCGGGCTTCGAAGGGATCCGCCTCGACAGACCCTACGATGGTGAAGGCGTCAGTCAACTCGTTCCGTCATAGAGTGACTGTTGAACCGAGATGGACCTCGTTGGCTGTTGCATTTTGGGGTCTGAAGATTTCCCCTGAACCGATCGTCAGGCGAAGAACGACAATTCTGGCCTGCAATGCGGCCAGCTCTTCCATGGCCTGGCCGTAGTCCCCGCTGTCGGCACAGCCTTCTCGAACCCCTCGCATCCACTCTCCCACAGCTGGCAACCGCTCGTTCACTAGCCGATCCAGTTCGGCCTCCAGGCGCAGGCCCGCCTCGGACAGTGGAGTCTTGGTCACACGAAGGGTGGCTGAGGGCCAAAGGCCCGTCGGGCCTTTCCCAATCGGCTCCTGTCGATCTTCCTGCTCTGGGAATTGGCCTCTGGCGACAACGACGTTGCGAGCCATACCCTAAGGATCACTCAAACCTCAAAACTATTGCGGTAACAAACCAGGACAACCCACGAGAAACTGCAGCTGCTCTCTGGGCCGATCACAAGAATTAGCTGGTGTCATTGGCCAAGTGGCCACGCGCAGCACGGTCGCGTCCCCGGGCTGCTGTAAAGTGGAGACGTTTCTCCGCGCAGTGCGAGCATCTTACGCGGTCATCTCGAGGTGTGATTGGGTGCCCGGGGCGACGTGGATCAGGGCGAACTGTTGGTGCTCGAAATCGGTGAGGGCGAGGGAGGCCGCGGCCGGCCGTGATCACCAGGTCCATGACCGCCCAGCACAGGCGCAGGCAACTGGTCTCACCGGGGAAGCGCCCGATGATCTTGGTCCGTCGCTTGACCTCACCCAGTGAGCGTTCGAGCAGGTTCGTGGAGCGCAGGCGCTCACGCAGTCGCGGCGGGTAGGCAAGGCGGCGGGTAGGCAAGATGGCGGGTAGGCAAGATGGACGCGGAGCGCTGGCAGATCCCCGCCGGCTTAGACTGGGTGATGATTCGACACAGCACGTAGAAGGCCCCTCGATTTTCCGGGTCTCCTGCACCTCTCGTGGGTAGCCTGTTGGGCGTCGACATGGTCGCGGTCCCACACCGGTTCGAGGAGGGCGTTGGCGAAGCGCAGGAAGTGGATGTCCAGCACAGGCCGCTTGCCTCAAAAGTGATCGATGCGAAGGATCTGGTCCTCGGAGAGCACTTGGTGCGGCCCGTTGTTGAGAACCCAGGCCGAGGGTAGGTCGTGGTTGAAGGGCTTCTCCGACATGACAGTGGCCTTTGCCGTCAGTCCCCCCTGCTCGGTGTCGACCGCGGCGTCGAGGATCTCGAGATAGAAGAGCGGTCGAGGACGTCCCTTCAATCGGCGCGCCAGCTCATCATATGTGTCGGAGTCGTCGAAGTCCCCTTGGAGGTAGGTGAAACGGGCGGCGAGCCGATCGAAGACCTTCTCCTCAACGCGTTGGCCTGCCACCTTGAGGGCATCCCGGATGGAGCCGACCAGATGCGCTGCGGACCAATCATCCTTAGCCACCCCGATGATTGGGCAGTCCAACCGTCCGGCTGCCTCGAGCCCGTACAGGGCGGGGAAGGTCATCTTCCGGGCAAGGTCCCCACTGATTCCAAAGATCACCAAGGCATCGGCCGCGGCGGTGAGCGCCTCCGTCATGCGTTCGTAGAGACCCGAGCCTTGGCAGACACGAGGTCGAGCCTGCTCTCGCCGAGGTAACAGTCTCAGTAACACCCCCGAACATTCGCCCAGAGAGCGGGCCTTCATCGCCGAGATCGGCGACATCTGGCGCTTCGAGGACTTCGACCAGCTCGCCGCCTACGCCGGCGTGCACCCCAAGGAGCAGAGCTCAGGCAGCAAGGGCCAGAACCCGGAGACCAGCTGGCACATGGCCAAGACAGGCAACGCCTTCATTCGCTCCGGCGCCTACCAGATGGCCGCCGTCGGCACCCAGCACAACCCGGTCATTCGCGCTCACTACCTGCGCAAAAGAACTCAGGGCAAGAGCGCCATGAACGCCCTCGGTCACTGCATGTCCAAATCCCTGGCCATCGTCTGGGGCGTCTGGCGTTCAGGGCGAGACTTCGACCCCACCCTCGGTGGGCCCAGAACTTGACAACACCCTATGGGTTCTAAAGGGGGACGCTCGGCCCGTCGACCACAGGAGTGGCTTCCAAATCGTCTGCGGGTGCGGGGGTCTCGGTTGGCGGGACTGTTAGGGCGTTCATCTGACGAGCTCGTCGCGCTACCCCACGAAGCTGAAGGATGCGAGCCGCTCCGAAGGCGAGTACGATCACGGCGCCGAGGAGCATCGCAAAGAGAAGAGCTATCGCCAACGGGAGCCGGCCGTTGAACATAAGGAAGGACAGCTCCACGGGGCTCGGATTCTCAAGGATGAATACGAGGATCGCCACCAGAGCGAGAATGGCGACACCGACCGCGGTCCACACCGCACTCAGCCGTGTCTGCCGTTCGCCGGGGTAAGACTTCCCCACGCCGGCATCCGGAGCAGGGGCCGGGTTCATCTACTCAAGCTCTCGCACCCTGGCCGTCCAGAACCCGAGGCGCTGGTGGAACTTCTCGGCTTGGGCCGCGACCACGGGCACGTTGGTCAGTTCGACCTCCTGTCTGGCCACCGGTGATTGTTTGGCCATTAATTGCTGAATGCGATCCATCACCTTGTCTTCCATGGTCGAGATCTCGCGGTAGATCTGACTCCAGTACAACGCTTCTTTCAGTGAGGCGCTCCTCGGATCGCCTTCGCCATCCATGGCCTGATTGAGGTCCCCGCCCCTAACCGCAGCGACCACATCCGGCCGTCGGCGAAGCGTGCGTGCTGCCTTCATGATCCAGTCTTGCGCCTAGAGCCGTAAGAAGGGCAGTAACTTTCGCGCCTGACGCGCAGAGACTGGTGGATCGTGAACTGAATGATGCGTTCCGGCACGATCTCCTCCAGGACCAAGATCTCGCCTAGTGGATTGAGCCAGCTCGAGTAGGTTGGTGTGAGGTGCAAGCGGACGTTGGCGTGGGCGTCCAGGAACGCCTGCACCCGCTGGGTCTTATGGGCCGACAGGTTTACCTCCGGCCGC
Source organism: Candidatus Acidiferrales bacterium (assembly GCA_035532785.1). GTDB lineage: Bacteria > Chloroflexota > Dormibacteria > Dormibacterales > Dormibacteraceae > DATKQJ01. The sequence goes on from DATKQJ010000012.1 coordinate 8,434, forward strand.
CAAAGGCAAGATCAACCGGGCCGTTTGCACGTCAGCTGCAGGCAGGCTGCGAGAACAGGAGCGGGCTTCCAGTTCGGTCCCTTCGGCCTCGTTCAGAACAATTGGGAGGACTCAACCTCAACCCCAGCGGGTCGGGAGAACTCAACGCCCAAGGCCTGACATCCGTCCCCGGGATCAATTTCTGGCAGACACGCGGGCTGGCTGCGGCGGTCGCCTGGGCGACCGTCCTGGGTCGGGCTGGGCAGAGCCGGTGGTTGCGCTGGGCAGAGCCGGTGGTTGCGCTGGGACTGGCGGCGGCGGCGCGCAGGCGGGCCCCGGCCGACATGTGAAGCCTGCATCTGATGGCATTGCAGCGCTGGCGGGAGGCCGGTCACGCGATCGGATCGTGGTCCCCGATGGACGCCTGGGCAGACGAGATCGCCGGGTCCCGGATCGACTCCGTCCCTGATGAACTCGGCTGATGAGCGCGGCAATCCGCACCTGTGGGGTCACGTCCAGGAGGCGGCCCAGGCCGCGGCCGCTGCCGACCTTGAACGGCCGGATTTGAGCGCCGGCGCCGAGGCCAGCGCAGAAGCCCTCTTCGCCTCCGTCATCGACGCGGCCTTCCCTGCCCCCCACGTGCAGGCCTACGACGTGCAGGCGGCGATCTGTGTCATGGATGCGCTCGCCACCGCCACCGCGCGCCGGGCCGAACTGGTGCGCGACTTGGCCGGGCTTGGTTCTTCGGCCGTAATCCCGCCCGCGGGGTGATCTACGACCGGGGTCGCCGACGGCGTCGACGCCGTCGTGGTGAGCCTCAATTCGGATGGGGAGGCCAAAATCGCCGGCGCCTTCGCCCCGCTCGATGACGCGGTGGCGCTCCAGCTCCAAGGGCGCTCAGCGGCCAGGCTCAGGCTGGACCGATGTAGTCGGCTTGAACGATAAGTCGGTCAGCGTAGGTCTGGGTCCGGCCGTCGTAGAGGCCCGTACACGTGATCAGGGAGAGACGGGCGGCGCCTCCACTGGCGAACAGATCGGGGGGGTGAGAAGTGGCAGGCCAGGTTCCCAGGCTGGTGACGCTGAAGCGGCGGCGGGATCCGTCGGCGAGGACTGCGATCACCTGGGCGCCGACCGTGATCGCGCCCAGGTGGGAGAATACCAAGGGCGAGCCGGGGAGGCCGACGTGACCGTCGATTACCGCATCGCCGGCGGCCCCCGGAGAGGGGCCAGCCCGGTACCAGCCCACGTCCCAGATGTTGGCTGGAGTCTCCAGGGCTCCGGCCGCGTCCACCCCCAGCGCCTGCACCGGCGCGTCGATGTGGAGGGATGCGATCAGTAGCCGCAGCGGTGCGGCGGGTGCGGCGGGTGCGACGGCCGCCCGCGGACGCGGTGCGAACAGGGGCCCGGTAGGCGTGGCCACGGTGTGGGCGGGCGCGGCTGGCGGGGGCACTGGGGCCGCGCTCCCGGGGGTCGGCCCCGCGAGACTGGAGCCGGCCAGGCCCAACTCGACCAGGAGGGCGACCACGACTACGCAGCGCAGGGCGCTATCCAGCACCGCGGGCTATGAGTCTTTGCGTTGGGCTCGCACCCTCAGGGCCAGGAGCAGGGCAGAGGCGGCGGCCGCGATGGCCAGCGGCCACCAGGGCAGCCCGGGGTGCGACGGTGGCCCGCCGGTGTTGGGGAGCCCGATCGCGGGGCTGGGCGTTGCGCTCCGCCCCGCGGCGGTGGCCGAAGGGGATGGGGTTGGGGTGGCGGGCACCGTGCAGGTGCCGCTAGGAGGTGTGATCTGGTTGGAATCGAGGGTGAGGGCGCCGTTTCGGGCCAGCGCACGCCCGGTGAGGATGTTCGCGCCGGTGTCGAGCGTGATGCTGGTCAGGGCCATCAGGTTGCCCTGAAAATGGGTGGCAGAGCCCAGCGTGGCCGAACTCCCGACCTGCCAGTACACCGCGCAGGCCTGGGCTCCGTTGCTGAGCAGCACCACGGAGTTGCTGGCGGTCGTGAGCGTGCTCCCGATCTGAAAGACGTAGACTCCGTTGCCGCTCAGCGTGAGCGAGCCGGTCAGTTGGGCCGAGGAACTGAAGCTGTAGACGCCCGGAGTCAGGTTCTTGCCCCCCAGATCCTGACCGGACAGGTTGGAGGTCGGGCTCGCGCTCGCGGCCTCGGTGTACCCGGTGGCGAGGTCGGTCTGCGCCTGCACGGCCACCGCATCGGCGATGTGCTGGACACCGGTGACGGTGCCGGGAGGGAATCCTGTGACCGACGTACC
>DATKQJ010000013.1:0-53054 GCA_035532785.1 Candidatus Acidiferrales bacterium
CTCATGATCGAGCAGGTGGTCGAGGACGTCCGATGTCCGGGCTGCGGCGGCCGCGCCGAGGTCAAGGAACGCCCGGTGGTGCGCTACGTCGATCTCCCCGTCTACGGCACACCGATGCGCCCGGCGTGGAGAAAGCACCGGATGCGGTGTTGCGACCCCTGCTGCGCACGCAAGTCCTGGGTCCTTCGAGACCACCGCATCGCGGCGAAGAACTGCCTGCTCACGACCAGAGCGGCGAAGTGGGCCACCCTCCAGGTGGGCACGGGCCGGACCGTCTCGGAAGTGGCCGGCGAGCTCGATTGTGACTGGCACACCGTGAACGACGCCGTCACCACCTACGGCAAGGCCCTCTTGGAAGCCGACCGCAAGCGTCTGAACAAGACCACCGCCATCGGGCTCGATGAGACCTCGTTTGTGAGACTCGGCGCCAAGAAGAACACCACCTTCGCCACGACCGTGGCCGACGTGGAAAACCACCAGATCATCGACATCCTCCCGACGCGCAGATATACCGACGTGGCGGGCTGGATCGACAACCAGCCAGCGGCCTGGAAGGAGCGGATCCGCTTCGGTGCCCTTGACATGTCAGCTACCTACGCGGCGGTGTACTCGGTCATGCTGCCAAAGGCGCATCAGGTGGTCGACCCCTTCCACGCCGTCTCGCTCGCCAATCGCTGCCTCGACGCCATCCGCCGGAGGGTGCAGAGCGAACAGCTCGGGCACCGAGGGCGGCGCGACGACCCGCTCTATCGGGCCCGGCGCGTGCTGCTCATGGGCGAGGAGAAGCTCGACGTCGAGGCCACCGAGCGCCTGTGGTCGCTGCTCGAGCTCGGCGATCCCGGTGCCGAGGTGGCCATCGCCTATCGCATCAAGGAGCGCCTGCGGGACTTCTATGGCGCCCTCGACCCGAGCGAGGCCCGCCGAATGCTCGAGGAGCTCCAGCGTCATTGCCTCAAACGGGCCATGTCGCCCGAGATCCAGAAGCTCGGACGGACCATCCGCACCTGGTTCGACAAGATCTGCAACTACCACCTCGCCAAGGTGACCAACGCGCCGACCGAGGCCCTCAACAACCTGGTCAAACGCATCAAGCGGATTGGCTTCGGGTGCCGCAACTTCGAGAACTACCGAATCCGGGCTCTGCCCTACGCCGGCCGGCCGAATTGGCGCGTTCTGGGATCGATGGTGGTCCGGTAATACAGCTGACCCCCCGCCAGAATCCGATGAGCCCCCAATGGTTCAAATCCCATGGCCACCGCGCATCCGATGCCCGGCGCCCACAACATATAGGGGGCGGGCGTCTGAGGCGGACATGGATTTGTGGGTCGCGATTGGTGAGAAGTGGTCGGGGAGCCGGGATTCGAACCCGGGACCTCCCGCTCCCAAAGCGGGCGCGCTGCCGGACTGCGCCACTCCCCGTGGGGGCCGATTGTAAAGCGGAGCCTATTGCCCGCCCCGCATCGCCAGCGCTGCACGGCGGCGACCTATCCTCGATTCAAAAGTTAGGGAACCCCGCCCGATGGCAGGGTTCCCAGGCTGGGGTGGGAGCGAAATGAATTTGAATCTATGCCACTTAACCCTCATATTGTACCATGCGGATCAGCGGGGTACCGCATATAGTTCAAAACACCGGCGCCACAATTGGCGTGGTGGAGTTCTAACGCCATGACAGAAGCTTTGCCGCTGGACCTCGAACCCATGCTCGCGGCACCAGCCGCGGACCTCCCGGCCGGGCCGGACTGGTCGTACGAACCGAAATGGGACGGATTCCGGATCATCGCTCACCTTTCGCCCGCCGGGCCGCAGTTGATCAGCAGGGGCGCCAAGCCCATGAATCGTTACTTCCCGGAGGTCGTGGCCGCGATGGAGCCGCTCGGGTCACTGGGCGTGGTGCTGGATGGAGAGCTCATCATCATCGGCTCGGCCGGGCTGGACTTCGATGCACTCCAGCAGCGCGTGCACCCTGCCTCGTCACGCGTCGAGCGCCTTAGCCGCGAAACGCCGGCCGAGTACGTAGCGTTCGACCTCCTGCAGTTAAACGGGGAGGATCTGCGTGGGCGCCCCCTGTCAGAGCGGCGATCCTTGCTTGAGGACGTGCTGAAGTTGGCACCGGCCTCGATCTATCTGACTCCGTACACGCGGGATCCGGCGCTGGGGCGGAGGTGGTTTCAAGAATTCGAGGGTGCCGGACTGGACGGCATCATCGCCAAGCGTTGGTCGCACCCATACCTGGCGGGCAGGAGAGGATGGGTAAAGATCAAACACGAACGAACAGCTGACTGCGTGGTCATCGGCTACCGATTGTCCGTGGCACAGGACGGGGTGGCCTCGATCCTCCTTGGACTGTACGACCAGGAGGGCCGTATGCAATTCGTAGGCCACACCTCGGGCCTTGATTCGGTAGCCCGACACACCCTCCTGGGAGAACTGAAGGGCTTAGAGGCTCCCAGGGACCCTGAAATGGGGAGAAGTCCGGGCGCTCCCAGTCGCTGGTCTCAGGACCGCAGCGCCGATTGGGTCAGCGTCCGCCCCGATCTCGTGTGTGAGGTTTCATTTGACAAACTCCAGTCGGGGGAACGTTTTCGTCACGCTGCGCGCCTGATTCGATGGCGGCCGGACCGTGATCCAAAATCGTGCACTTTTGATCAGATTCGGCCGCCGAGTGAGTTCCAAATCGCAGACATCTTGGCGACGCGGGTCCGACCCCCGACTGAATAGCCTCTAGAACCGCAGCCGGTGGCCGGGCCGCCCTCTAAGCCGGCTCACGGCTCCGGATCCGCCCCCGTCAGGCGGCCGAGAAGTGCTCCAGCAGCAACTTGGCCTTTCCCTCGTGGCGCAGGCGGGCCAGAGCGCGCCGTTCAGTCTGCCGGATCGCCTCCCTGCCAACGCCCATCCGCTTGGCCACCTCGTCGAGCGTGCGCTGCTGGTCATCCAGCAGGCCGAAACGCAGTTGGACGACGCGCCTCTCCCTGGGCGTGAGGGACTGGAGTGCCTGGTCGAGCTCCTCATGCAACATGGTCTTGGAGGCCGCCTCTTCGGGCGACATGACCTCAGAATCCTCTACCAAATGCCCAAGCTCGGTGTCACCGTCTTCGCCGATCGGCGTCTGAAGGGATACCGGTTCCTGGGCCACCTGCATGAGCCAACTCACCTTGTCGGATTCCAAACCCATTTCCAGTCCGATCTCCTCCGGTCGGGGATTGCGGGCCAGCTCCTGACGCAGGCGGTCGGCCACCCTTACCAGTTTGTTGATCACGTCCGCGTTGTGGGTGGGCACGCGTATGGCGCGACCTCGATCGGCGACCGCGCGCTGTACGGCCTGGCGAATCCACCACGTCGCATAGGTCGAGAACTTGAATCCGCGCCGGTAGTCGAACTTCTCGACCGCGCGCATCAACCCGATGTTGCCCTCTTGAATCAGGTCCAGGAGGGGGAGTCCCCGATTGGCGTACTTTTTGGCCACCGACACCACCAATCGAAGGTTGGCTTCGATCAGATGGGCGCGGTCAATCTCCGAGCCGGCTTCTATGGCCTTGGCCAGGCGCACCTCGTCTGCGGCGGTCAGCAGTTTGACACGGCTGATCTCCTGCAAGTAGGCGCGAACCGAGTCATCGAGGTTGGCCGATGTGTCGGCTTCGGCCTCGACCTCGTGGAACGACTCCTCGGCGGGGATCGCGTAGCGCGTGAGGGCGTGATCTTCGGTGATCAATGTTTATATACATACCGTCCTAATAGCCGATCTAATCCAGGTTGCGAACTTCCGATTCTGCCTCAAACGCGGCCCTCGAAACGGTGGTGGCGAACATTTCACCTATTCCGTGAGGATCAGACTCACGGATTCAGTTAGGTCAGAGCACTCGCAGTCCGATTCACCGCGGCAGCGCGCAGCCTCCCCGGGCCAATATGGGCACAAGTGCAACAGGACTTCGGCGCCGCGCATTCCGGTCCCGGTTCGGCCTTCTGGCGAATCAACGGTGACGTGGCGGTGCTGTTGGGCGGCGGCCGGGCCTTGCTGATGCAGTTGGCGCATCCGTTGGTGGCCCGCGGGGTTGCCCAACATTCCGATTTTCGCCGCCGTCCAGTGCGGCGCCTCTACCGGACGCTGATGCTGACGGGTCGGATCGCCTTTGCCACGGGCGAGCGTCGTCGAAACGCGGTGGGTGCGATCAACCGCGCCCATGCCTCGGTGCGCGGGCCGGGGTACTCTGCCCTCAACCCGCAGCTTCTACTTTGGGTCCACGCCACGCTGGTCGACAGCGCTCTGTCAGCCTATCGAACCTTCGTCGCCCCGATCTCGGAGCCCGACGCCGAAGCCTTTTACCAAGATTCAATCGAGGCTGGTTTGGCCCTGGGCATTCCAAGACAGCTCTTTCCAGTGGACCTGGCAGCCTTCGAGGGCTATGTCGCAGCGATGCTTCAAAACGAGGTGGTGCCCACCATCGAGGCCGAGGAATTGGCCGCCTCAGTTCTTTGCCCGCTGCGTTGGCTGCCGCGTCCGATCTTTGCACCGATTAATCAGGTCACGGCAGGCCTCCTGCCAGACGTCCTGCGGCGATCCTACGGATTGCCTCCGGCCGGCTTTTGGTTCCGCCTCCTGCGGTGGTGTCTTCCCCGTCTCCACCACTGGCTGCCAGGACCAATCTGGGAGTTGCCCGAAGCGCGTCGAGCGCGTCGGGCCCGTCCTCCAATCCCGCCTCGTCCGCGAGGTGGGTAGGAGTAGGGGAGTGCTGGAGGGTCTCCAGGTGGATTTGAGCCGCATCGAGACCCCCACATTGGGGCCGGTGGAGCGGCAGTCATTGGGCAGGCGAAGGGCGGCCGGGATCTCGTTCTCGGTGCCCGGTTTTGACCCGCGGCGGGCGGTGCCACCGCAAGTCGGCCCGGACCCGGTTCGGATCCTTTCCCTCCTCTTTCCCGGTCGACCGGCGAAGCCACCCCGGCTGCTCGGTGGCGAGGCCACATGGGTCCCCACGGGTCATGGCTAAGGGACCAGGAAAGCCTTTGCTGGCCTTGACCTGGCCGGATATAATGCCGATCATGTCGGATCAGATCCTTGGTCCGCCAACTGCCGCCGCCGACGTCACCGTCGGTGAAGGGGTGCCTCGGCCTCGCCTTCAGATAGTCCCGGTCAAGGGCCTGCCAATCGTCGGCGTCGTGCTGCTTGGACTCGTATGGTCCATCGCCACCAATTCACGCTGGGGGCTGGACTTTTATCACGTCGCCGGTGGTGCTCTTTGGACGGGGATCGATCTTTTCGTTGGCTTGGTGATCGGTCCCATCTTGGGTCGGCTCTCCCTCCCCTCGCGGGCCGAGTTCGCGGCCAAGTTCATGCCGATGATGGTGATCATCATGCCCACCCTGGTGATCATGACGCTGGCCAGCGGCTTTCAACTGGCCGTCGAGATTGGCAACATGGCTCCCGCCAGCCCCAACCACGCCTGGCTGGTGGCGTCATACGTGGTCGTGGGGGTGATGGCCACGATCGCACTTGGCATCTTGGAGCCGGCCAACATAGCGGTCCTGTTCGAGATGCGCCGGCCGCATCCCGATGGTGCCATCATCGGCCGACTGATGCGGCGATTCGTCTACACGGCCGGTGTGACCGGACTGATGCAGGTGGCGACCCTCGTGATCATGACCCGGGTGGCAACCCAGTGACGAACGGCCAGCTGAGAACTTCGAGCGAGATCAGCGCACTCCGATTCCCGCCCGTCGCGGAGCTGGGGACTCTTTCGCTGGCCCTTGTCATCACCGGCGGCATTGTCATGGTGTCGACCATGTACCCATCGCCGACGCTCGCCCTGCCGGTGGCGTTGCTGGTGGTGAGCGCCGCACTCCTGATAACCAACATCGTGCTGATGTCAAGGGTGAAGGTGTTCAACTGGCAGACCTTTTCGTTGGTCGGGCGGTGGGCTCTTCTCTCGTACGCGATCAGCGCCGGCATGATCGAGTTCGCCTTTCTCCACAATCACGTTGGTGGCAGCGCGCTGGTCGTGCTGACGTTGATGCTGATGATGTTCATGCTCAACGTGCCGCTCATCATCGGCTTCACGGCGGCGCGCTACCAGACACGCATTTAACACCAAGCCATGGTGCCGGCGCCCGCATCTCAAACGCCCGCCTCCGCGTCACCTGCTGCTGGTTCGGCCCGGGTACCCGGCGTGACCTCTTTGGCGAAGCCGGGGTGGGGAGTTGGTCGATCGACCCCGATCGATTTCGCCGCATTCCGCTTCCTGCTCCGCGATCCAATGTCCGGCCCAGGCTGGGTCGGGGCACGCTGATGGCGGCCGGGCGTCGCTGGCGCCGGGTCGCCGCCGTCGAGCAATGACCAATCTGCCCCAGGTCGCCTGGCTCGACGGGGCGCTGGTGCCGTGGAAGGATGCTGTGCTGCACGTGGACACCCAAGGCGTTCTGGGCGGACTCAATGTCTATGAGGTTGTGCGAGCGACCTGGTCTGACCAGGATCAAGAGCTATACGTCTTCCGGAGCGACGCTCATTTTCGCCGCCTTCGCAGGTCCGCCCAAGCCATGCGAATGGAAATCCCATTTGCCGAGTCGCAACTGAGCCAGGTCGTTGTCGATCTACTCAGGTCCAATGCTGCACGTGAGACCACCGGCATCCGGATCGTGGCCTACCTTGGCTCCGGTCCCTTGTTTTGGGCCGTGGACGAGCCCGTTCCGACGGGCATGTTCATGGTTGCCAAACCTGCCTCCGGAGACGCGCGTCCGCAAGGGATAAATGTCGCCATCTCCTCCTGGCGGCGATTGTCAGATGACAGCGCTCCGCCCCGAATCAAGTCGGGAGCGAACTACCAGAATGCCCGGCTCGCTCAGGTCCAAGCCCGCCGCGACGGCTACGACGACGCGATCCTCCTCAACTCGGCCGGCAAGGTGAGCGAGTTCCCACTGGCCAACGTATTTGGCGTGGTGGGTGGGACCCTCGTCACGCCTGACGTCACCAGCGGCATTTTGGAGGGCGTAACCAGGTCGACGGTACTTGAGCTGGCCAGAGAGTTGGGCATCCGGGCGATCGAACGAACTGTCGACCGCACCGAGCTGTACACATGCGAGGAGGCTTTCGCGACCGGAAGTCTACTCGGCGTGGCCCCGATCCTCAGCATCGACAGGTACCGAATTGGCGACGGCGCCGAAGGTCCAATCACCGCCACTCTGCGGACGGCGCTGGAGTTTGCGACCAAGGACAAGGCCTCAGGCCGCGGCTGGGTCCGAGCGGTTTACGGGGGAGGATGAGGCGTTGGTGGGGGCGAAGCCAGGCAGGGGCGGTTGGAACGACACGAGGTCGGGCGATTGTATTGGTCAGCCTCGGAGTCTCAACCCTGCCGCTGCCGACTCCCGATTCAAGCCCTTGGCGCCGGTGGTGAGGAGCGGAGCCCCGACTGGTGCCAGGCGACCACGATGTTGAATTGATGGGTGGTGGCTCGGAAAAGGAGGGTCTGCGCCAGCCCCCAACGGGGATGCGGGAGATACGTTTGGTCCATTTCGGGCTGGGCCCGATCGGACTCCGCGTGGCGCGGTTGGCGAGGTCCAGATCAGGACTGCGGTCGGTGTTGGCGGTGGATATCGATCCCAGTCTGGAGGGGCGTCTCCTGGACGATTTGCTCGATGAGGAGATACAGGACGGTGACGGTGTTCGTATCACTGCCGACCTGGAGGCGCTGCCAGCCTCCATTGCTGCAGCACAGGTGGTCATTCACTGCACCAGTTCCAGCCTGCTTGACGTATTGCCGGAGCTGCTGACTTGCGTCGGCCTGGGCCTCAACGTGGTCACCACCTGCGAGGAACTGTCCTACCCTTGGTCGGAAGCGCCGACGGAGGCCAGCAGGCTTCATCGCGCATGCCTGGAGGCCGGGGTGACCGTACTGAGCGCAGGAGTCAATCCGGGCTTCGCGATGGACTATTTGCCGATCGTTCTGTCGGCGGCGTCAGGGCAAGTTGATTCGGTGCGGGTGTATCGGCGTCAAGATGCCGGTTCCCGGAGAATTCCATTGCAGAGGAAGGTCGGGGTTGGCCTCGAGGTGTCTGAATTCAACATCCTGACTGCTCAGGGTCGCTTGGGGCACATAGGACTCCGCCAATCAGCCCAAGCGCTAGCTGCAACCTTCGGGTGGCCAATTTCGGACATCGAAGAGTCGATTAAACCGGTGGTCGCCACGGAGGAGACGGCGACCGCGCTCGGTCCGGTGAACGCGGGACAGGTTTTGGGTTTGAAACAGGTTCTTGGCGTCGGACCTCCTGGTGCGGAGTACATCATGTTGGACCTGGAAATGGCGGTTGGACTCTCGGAACCGAAGGACGAGATTTACCTGCGCGGGGAACCCGATCTGCAACTGATTGTTCCGGGAGGGTTGCATGGAGACTCCGCCACCGCCGCCTTGGTGGTCAATGCTCTGCCTTACATCGTGGACGCCCTCCCGGGAGTGATAACGATGGCCGATATCGCGTCCATCCACCCCTGGTAAGGCGCTCGCAAATGTCTTCGGGCCAAAGCCTGGAGAGTCTTTTACCCGGACTGAGGAGATCTTCATGCGCGTATCTGGGCCGCGAAACTGACCGCTGGTCGAATCGCCCTGCCACGGCTTGGTCAGTCAGCCCCGAGGCCGGAGCCGGAATCACAAACCAACTCATAACCGGTCCAGGACGGATGAAATCACACATTCGTCCTGGACCTTCCGGACAGCGGCTACCCGGATGCGAGACTCGTGCGCAATTGACCGGATGCCTCAGTTCAGGCTTCGTGCGTAACCAACCGGACTCGACGACTCAGGTGATTGATTTGTGTCATACATTGCATATCTGCAAAGAGCTTAATCGCGTCGGGGACAGCCAACTACCCGGAGGTACTGCTGAGGGCCTGGAGCGTCGAAACGGGCCAACCCCACTGTCGCCAAACATGTCGGTGTGGAGGGACCGCTCCAGGTTGTGTGTTATTCGTCATCGGACTATGTAGGAACTGGCGGGCACGGCGAACGCGGTCGGGCTAGAAGGCGGCTCATTTGCACATGTTGGGTATGTCGAGGCGTACGACCTCTCCCGCGTACACCGTGGTGCTAACGAAAGGAACCACATTGGCGGGCGGAGCGAAGTGGGCATCCAGAACGTAGTGGCCTGGCTGCACAGCGAAGCGATAAGTCGCATCGGTCGCAATGGTCTGCTGCGCTACGACCGTCTTCGGAAAGACAGTAGCCGAAACACCATAGCCCGTCCTCTGCCTGCTTAGCTGGCCCCTGAGGACTGTGACCGTGCCGGCTGCGTAGTGCGGCCCATTAGGGACGGGCATGCCTGCACAGGGGATGACCCCGCCGGTAATGACGGCCGAGTCGTTGGTGGTACGGGAGCCTGTCCCGCCGCACCCTACTGCTGCAAGCAGCAGAGCTATAGCAAGAACGAAAGCTTTCATCTCCCTATGACGTCCTCGTGCAAGAAGGTAACACCCGCCGCGCGATTACTCCTGAGCAAAATCGGACTCGATAATCACCAGGCACAAAGCTGGGCTCCAGTCGCTTCGCGTCAGAGTTGGGGCAAGGACCGGTCCCCAGACCCCCGAGAATTGGGCCCGGTCACCCGGTGGGCCCCATTTGAGATCCGTGCGTAATTTCTTGGACGTTCTAGTGCAGCGTTTTCTGGACGTGACAAATCAACTGCAGCCGGTGGTGGCCCCGCAGTTCATGCACTTGTAGCAGGCACCACTGCGAACCGTGATGGAACCGCATTCAGAGCAACTGGGGGCGTCCGAGTTGACCACAAAGGTCAGCATCTGGCTTCCGGTTGGGAGGTTGTTCTTGGGACCGGCGGAGGGTGGCTGCGAGGCAAGGACTCGGAACTCACCCCCACGCTCGGGGTCCTCTCGCGAAATGATTCCCAGCGCGGCGCGTCCCTCCTCGTCGAAAAACCGGCTGCCAAGCCAGCGGAACACATAGTCGAGGATGGACTTTGCGATCGGGATTTCCGGATTCTTGGTGAATCCGCTGGGCTCAAATCTCATGTGGCTGAACTTGTTGACCATCACCTCCAGCGGCACTCCGTACTGCAATGCAACCGAGGTCTGGGTGGCGAAGGCGTCCATCAACCCAGAGATGGTCGAACCCTCCTTGGCCATGGTTATGAAGACCTCTCCGGGCTTTCCGTCCTCGTACATGCCGACGGTTATGTATCCCTCGTGTCCCTGGATGTCGAACTTGTGAGTGAGCGCCCGCCGCTCATCCGCGAGGCGGCGCCGAGCCGGTCGCGCAGCCGCCACATCGATCGGGCTGGTGCTCTCCTTGAGTGAGGTGGAGAGCGGCTGGGAGCGCTTGCATCCATCCCGATAGATGGCCACGCACTTGAGGCCCAGCTTCCAGGAGTCGATGTAGCACTGGGCGATGTCATCGACCGTGGCCTCGGTCGGGAGGTTGACGGTCTTGGACTGAGAGCCAGAGATGAACGGCTGCACGGCGGACATCATTCGGATGTGTCCCATGGGTTGGATGGAGCGCTCGCCATTCAAAGGCTTGAATGCGCAGTCGAACACGGTCAGGTGCTCGTCCCGAAGGTGAGGTGCGCCCTCGATGGTGTCGTGCTGGTCGATGTAATCGACGACGTCCTTGACCTCGGCGGCCGAATAACCCAGCTTGCGGAGGGCTGGCGGTACCGTACCGTTGACCATCTTCAGCAGGCCTCCGCCAACCAGTTTCTTGTACTTAACCAGAGCCAGATCGGGCTCAATCCCGGTCGTGTCGCAATCCATCATCAGGGCGATGGTCCCGGTGGGGGCAAGCACGGTGGCCTGCGCGTTGCGATAACCATGCAGACGGCCCAGCGCGACCGCCTCGTCCCAGGTCTCCTGCGCCGCCCGAACGAGCTCTTGGCCGGCCGTTCCCTCGGGGATCCGATAGGCTGCGGCGCGGTGCTGCTCCATCACCCCCAGCATCGGTTCTCGATTCCGGCTGAACTCCGCGAAGGGACCCTTGACCGCGGCCATCCGGGCCGACTGCGCAAATGCTCTCCCGGTCATGATCGCCGTCACCGCTCCCGCCGTTAGCCGTCCGGCATCGGAATCGTAGGCGTAACCCATCGACATCAAGAGCGCGCCGAGGTTGGCGTATCCCAGTCCCAGGGGCCGCAGGGCTTCGGAGTTGCGCCCGATGGCAGGGGTGGGGTATGACGCACTGGAAACCAGGATCTCTTGAGCGGTGAATACCACGTCCACCGCGTGGCGGAACTTGTCGACGTCGAAGGCGCCGCTGGCGTCCTGATACTTCATCAGATTCAGCGAGGCCAGGTTGCAGGCGGTGTCGTCGAGGAAGACGAACTCGCTGCAAGGATTGGTGGCGTTGATGCGCCCGGTGTTGGGGACGCAATTCCAGACCTGAATGGTTGAATCGAACTGCAGGCCCGGGTCACCGCACAACCAGGCGGCTTCGGAGATCTCTCGCCAGAGATCGGTGGCCTTCATGGTGTCCACGGTCTGGCCACCAACCACGGCCTTGGTCTCCCAAGCGCTGTCGGATTCGACCGCGCGCATGAACTCATCCGAGACGCGGACGGAATGGTTGGCGTTCTGGAACTGGACCGAGTCGTAGGCGCCGCCGGGAATGTTGAATCCGGCCTCGTAGCCGGCGTCGATCAGCGCCCAGGCCTTCTTCTCCTCGACCGCCTTGCAGCGAACGAATTCCACGATGTCCGGGTGGTCGGCGTTCAAGATCACCATCTTGGCCGCCCGCCTGGTCGTTCCCCCGGACTTGATGGAGCCCGCGAAGCTGTCGTAGCCGCGCATGAACGAGACCGGGCCCGACGCGGTTCCACCTCCGGCCAGTGGCTCGCGCGAAGACCGAATGACGGACAGGTTGCTTCCCGCTCCGGAGCCGAACTTGAACAGCATGCCCTCGGTCTTGGCCAGGTCCAAGATCGACTCCATGGTGTCCTCAACGGAGTTGATGAAGCACGCCGACGCCTGTTGGGAGCGGCCGGGGAGCCCGATGTTGAACCAGACCGGGCTATTGAAGGAGACGTGCTGGGTCACCAGCAGCCAGCGCAGGTCCTCGGCCCAGTTGTCAGCGTCCAGCTCGGTCGCGAAGTAGCCGCCCGCGAGGCCCCAGCCCCGAATGGCACCGACCACCCGGTCGATCAGCTGGCGAACCGAAGACTCACGCTGTGGGCTCCCCTGCTGTCCGTGAAAGTACTTTTGCGCCACCACATTGATGGCCAATTGGGACCAGGACTTGGGAACCTCGACGTCGGTCTGCTCGAATATGAGGTTGCCCTTCTCGCCGGTAATGGTCGCGGTCCGACGCTCCCACTCCAAGAGGTCGTACGCGTTCTGCTGGGGTGGCGTGAAGTAGCGCTCGAAACTCAGTCCACGAGGTCCCCGAGCCTCATCTGACTGATCGCCGCTGGCCCGCTCTGCCTTTGCTGAGATGTCTGCTGCGTTTTTGGCCATTGCTTTATCGAGAGCCTCCTTGTCACTGTGTTCTTCGCGCCCGCGATGCCGAATTGTGGAGATGGCGAAGGTCCCAGAACACACCCGCCAAAGCTGCCCCAGGACCCTCGGTCGACGGTCCCCAACTCTATCTCGCAGCGTCCACGCTGTCAAGATCAAAACACAACATATTAGGTGCGTTCATCTATACCGCCCCAACATGTGGGTGTATTCCCTGTGCGGAGGCGGTGCGATAACTGTGGGCAACTTGGTCACTCGTGGGGTCCTGGTGGGGCCCCTTAGGGCGCTGATTCGAGGAGGCTCAAATCGGGCTCGGCGGCCACGCCTTCGGAGGCTTGGATGCCGCGGACCGAGGCGCGCACCTGGGCCACCACCTGCTTACCGTCGCTGTAGGTGTTCTCCAACATGGTCATGGCGCGACGGAGCTTGTTCTCCAGCGTCACGTCCAGGCGCTCTAGGTGCCGGTCGATGTCCATCAGGTAGGCCTGCAGGTTCTCCATGTCGACCGTGCGCGAGAACTGCAGGTGGAGCTGATAGAGGGAGAGCACGTAGGGCATGGTCATGGAGAAGCCGACGATGATGACGTGGTGGCGGTGGGCCTCGGCGAAGGCGGACCGGCAGACGGCATAGGCCCCGTCGGGAATCGCGGCCAGCGCGAAGGGAGTGGTGGTGGCTGGATCGATGTACTGGGCCACCTCGCGGACGCGCTTTTCGACCTCCTTCTCCACCGCTAGGGCGAGCGCGTGGCGTCGGGCGGGCTCGATCTCGGGCGCCGACAGGTCTTGAAGCGCCGCCCCCGCCGCCCACTTGGAGTCGATCGGCAGCAGCTTCCCGCCGGGTAGGCGGAGGCCGAACTCGACCACCTTGCCCCGCACCCAGATGTTGCGCTGGAGCATTTCCGCGGGTAGGTGCTGGAGGGCCTCCTCGATAATGTTCTCGCCCGCCGCCCCGCGCGTCGAACTGCCGGCGATGACGGCCTCCAGCCGGCGCAGGCTCTGCCTGGAATCATCCTCGATCTGCTGGCGGGCGGATACGGCCTGGCGAACCCCTTCGACCAGCTCCTGAGTTCGGCTGAGCTGACTACGCATCTCCACCGCCGCCGAATCCTGACTCTGGCCGCCCACCGCCAGCTGGGCGCGGAGGGCCGCCAACTCCGCGGCCTGCCCCTCGGTGCGGCGACTGAGGGTCTGGAGCAGGATCACAATACCGCCCACGCAGAGCAACGTCGCCACCAGCAGTAGGGCGAACAATAGTTCGAAAGCCACGATGGGCGCAGTGTAACGCGCCGCCGGCTCGGCGGCAACCGAGCGGCATTACCATGGGGAGCCGTGGAAACTCAAGGCCAGGTCGCGTCGACACCAGAGCGGATACCTCTGGAGGAGGTCTACATGCGCATGGCCGAGGAACTCGCCAAGCGCAGCACCTGCGCCCGCCACCGGGTGGGCACGGTCATCACCAGCGGCGATCTGACGCAGGTTCTGGGGATCGGCTACAACGGCAATGCGCGCGGCCTTCCCAACGCCTGCGACGGCCCCGACCCAGGGCGCTGCGGCTGCATCCATTCCGAGGCCAACGCCCTCATCAAAGCCGGCGCCCAGACCCCGGGCAAGTTGGTCTTCGTCACCGTTTCCCCCTGCTCGATGTGCGCCAAGATGATCGTCAACTCGAACGTACGCAGCGTCTATTACCGAGAGGCGTACCGCGATCCGGCCGGCATCGACATCCTCCGTCAGGGCGGAGTGGAGACGGTTCCCTACGCTCTCTGGCAGGACATGTGGCGATGAGGTCGGGCGCTGGCCGCATCTCGGCCGGGGGCGTCAGGAGCCGCCAGCTTTGGATCTAGGCCTGGGCGGCCGGAGGGCGTTGGTCACCGGTGCCACGCGCGGTATCGGTCTGTCCATCGCCCGCAGCCTGGCCCAGGAGGGGGCGGTGGTGGCGGTGGCGGCGCGCCAGCCCGAGGTCGTCCGCGAGGTGGCCTCAGAGTTGGCTGGGATCGGGATCGTGGCCGACCTGACCCTCCCAAGCGAATGCCAGAGAGCGTTCGCGGAGGCATCGGCGCGGGGCCCGATCGAGATCCTGGTCAACTGCCTCGGTCTGCGCGCGGGCAGCAACTGGGGGGACACGGGCCTGGATGAGCTGCAGGCGTCGCTGGCCGGCAACCTCTACCCGGCGGTCATCCTGAGCCGGCTGGCGCTGCCCGCCATGACCGCAGCCGGTTGGGGGCGAATCGTCGTCATATCGTCAATTTACGGTCGCGAGTCCGGGGGCCCGCCGGCCTACAACGTGGCCAAGGCGGCGGAGAACAGCTTCGTCACCTCTCTCGCCCGCGAGGTGGCGGACCAGGGAGTCACCGTCAACGCCGTCGCGCCGGGGTCGGTGGTCTTCCCCGGTGGTTCCTGGCAGCGGCGCCAGGAGGCAGATCCAGGCGGCATGGCCGCCTTTGTCAAGCGAGAAATGCCGATCGGGCGATTTGGCCGCCCCGAGGAGGTCGCCGACGTGGTCGCCTTCCTGTCTTCGAGCCAGGCCAGCTTTGTGACCGGGGCCTGCTGGACGGTCGACGGTGGCCAGTCGCGGAGCAACATTTAGGGGCCGCTCCGTCTGATCGAGTTTATCTGGAGGCGCTGAGGGCGTTGGCTCCGAGCAATCCGATGTAGTAGAGCACGCTCGGGTAGATCCCCAAGGCCAGAGCCACAAGGGCGGCCGCCCCGATCGCGATCTGGGGGGGCGTGATGCGCAGGACCCGAACCTCGCCGACCGGCGTCCAGACGTGGATCAGGACCTTCAGGTAGTAGAAGACGGAGACGACGCTGGTCAGGACGCCGATCACCACCAGCCAGGTCCAGCCTTCTTTGACCCCGGGGCTGAAGAGGAAGAACTTTCCGATGAAGCCCACCAGGGGTGGGAAACCGGCCAGGGCGAGCATGAAAATCGACATGGCGATGGCCAGGAGCGGGCTCCGGCTACCGAGTCCGTCGAGGTCGATCAGCTGGTCGTGCTCGCCATCCGGGCCGGTCAGCTCGCCCAGGATGGCGAAGGCCCCGAAGTTCATGAAGAGGTAGGCGAAGAGGTAGAACAGGGCTCCTCCCACGCCGCTGGGACCGCCCGCCACCACCCCCACCAGCACGTATCCGGCCTGGGCCACGGTGGAGTAAGCCAGCAGCCGTTTCACGCTGCTCTGGGCGATGGCGGCGACGTTGCCGACGATCATGCTGGCGGCCGCCACCAGCGCCAGGGCCAATCCCCACTCCGAACTCAGGTGCACCAAGCCACCATTGAAGACGCGCATCACCATCGCGAATCCGGCGGCCTTGGTCCCCACCGACATGAAGGCGGTGACGGGGAGGGGGGCCCCCTGATAGACGTCGGGGGTCCATTGATGGAACGGCACCCCCGAGATCTTGAACGCGAAGCCAACTACGAGCAGCAGCATGCCGAGCACCACGAGCGGGTTGTGGAGTGCGTTGGCCGAAAGTCGGGCGGCGATGGTGGAGAGCACCGTGGTCCCGGTGGCCCCGTAGATCAGGGCCATCCCGTAGAGGACGAAGGCGCTCGCGAAGCCGCCCACCACGAGGTACTTGATGGCCGCCTCCTGGGATCTCGTCTCGCGGCGCAGGTACCCCGACATGACATAGAGGGCGAGGGAGAAGGTCTCCAGGGCGACGAAGACCGTGATCAGGGAGGTGGCCGACGCCAGCGCCATCATGCCCACGATGGCGGCCAGGGTGAGGACGTGGAATTCGGACTCCAAAAGGCCCCGCCGACGGACGTAGGAGTGGCCCATCACGACCGTGAACAAACCCAGCAGGGCGAGCAGTATCTCGAAGAAGAGGGCGAAGTCGTCGCCGCTCACGTAGCCGTGGTAGGCGAGGTGACCGCCGCCCCTGGCCATCTCCACCCAGGCCACCACCAGGGCGGCGGCCAGCGCCACCGCCGAGAGCACGGCCACGGCCGGACCTCGGGCTTTGAGCGGCAGCATCAGATCGGCGACGATGGCCACGAGGAGGGCGACCGTGACGATGGCGATGGGCGCGATCTGGGTCAGGTCGCCGGCGGCCTGGGACCACGAGTAGGAGATGACCGGCAAGGTGGTCAGATTGCTCATTTCCAGGGCACCGAGAGCGCGTATCCGAGGGCGTCCATGGCGTGCGTGAGGAGGTATGGATAGAGCCCCAAGAGGAACATGAGCAGGATCAGCGGCGTCATCAGGAGCAGTTCCGAGGTGGCGATGTCGGTGCGCACGGTGCTGCCGCCCGCGGGCGCCCCCTGAGGCCCGCGCCCAACGTACATGATGCCCTGGAAGAGGCGGAGCATGTAGACCGGGGCCAAGAGCAGCCCGACGGCGCCGACCACCGCCAGCCAGGGTGAGAACTGCCAGGCCCCGAGCAGGGTAGTGAACTCGCCCACGAAGCTGTTCAGGCCAGGCAGGCCCAGGGCGGCCAGGGTGACGACGAGAAAGAGGCCGGCCATGATGGGCATCTTGGGCGCCAGATCCTTGAGGATCGAGCGATCTCTGGTCCCGGTCCGGGCGGCAATCCAGGCGACGAGGAGGAAGAGGGCTGGAATGATGAGGCCGTGGTTCACCATCTGCAGGACCGCCCCCTGCTGTCCCTGCTGATTGAAGGCGAAAATGCCGACCACTATGAAGCCCATGTGGCTCACCGACGACCACGCCACCAGGTCCTTCATGTCAGGTCGGGTGATGGCCATGATCGCACCCCAGGCGATGGCGATCACGGCCAGCACCGGGACCACTCCGTTCCAATTCCACCATCCGATGGGGTGGGGGAAGAGGGGCAGCAGGATCCGAAGCATGGCGTAGGCCCCGGTCTTGCCCATCACCCCGGCGAAGGTAACCAGCATCGGCGCCGGCGCCGCCGCGTAGGCGTCGGGAAGCCAGCTGTGGAAGGGGAAGAGGGGAACCTTGATGGCGAAGGCCATGCCGAATAGGAAGAAGAGGCCGAACTGCAGGGTCGGGCTGGGGGGATGGGCGGCAAACGCGGCGAGGTCGAATCCGTGCTCGGCACCGCCCGCAAACACGTACTCGCCGATCACGCCGACCAGCATCAGAAGCGAGCCCACGAGCGTGTAGAGGACGAATTTGATGGCCGCCGCGCGCGCCTTGTCGCCCTCTCCCCAGAGCCAGAGGAGGAAGAAGGAGGGGATCAACATCGCTTCCCAGAAGACGTAGAACAAGAGCAGGTCGGCAGCCAGGAAGACCCCCGCCATGGTCGCCTCGAGCAGCAGCATGAGGGCGAAGAATCCTCGCGCCCGAGATATCCGCCAGGCGCTGAGCAGCGCCACCACGGTGAGGAATGCGTTCAGCAAAAGCAGCCACAGGCTGAGCCCGTCGACGCCCATGTGATAGCGGATGCCATACTGCGAAATCCAAGGCTTGTCGACGCTGTACTGCCAGCCCTGGTGGCTGGGATCGAACCCGATGGCCATCGCCACGGCCACCGCCAGGGCCACCAGCGCCACCCCCAGGCCCAGCCAGCGCGAGGCCCAGCGCGGTGCCAGGCCGACTGCGATGCCGCCCAGGGCGGGTACCAACCAGAGCGCGGTCAACATCAGCCGAACAGCCTCACCACGACCACCAGCAGAATTACGACCGCCCCCGCGCTGAAGAAGAGGAGGTAGTTGCGCAGGTAACCGGTCTCGACCTCGGAGAGGGCTCCGGCGCTGGCTTTGGTGGCCTCCCCAAGGGTGCGCACGGTGCCGTCCAGAAGGGGCTGATCGACGCGCCTGAAGACCAGCTGGGAGAGCCCGTCGAGGGCGGCAACGAGGCTGGAATAGAGCTCATCGAAGTAGTACTTGTGCTCCAACACTCGCTGCGCCCAGGGCAGTGCCAGCGACCAGGTCGGCCACACCCGGCGCACGTAGAGGTTGTAGGCGGACATGAACACCGCTGCTGACAGCACCACCGTCAGGGCCGCGATGACGTAACCGATGCTGCCCTCCGACCAACCCGTCACGCCCACCACCGGGGCCAGGAAGTCGCTCACCAGCTTCCAGCCGCCGTGCCAGGCGACCTCCACCTGAAGCAGTCCACCAAGCAACGTCAACAGGGCCAAGGCCAAGACCGGATAGAGCATGATCGGTGGCGCCTCGTGGGGATGTTGCACCGGCCGGTCGGGGGAGGGTCGGCCGCCGAACGCAATCCACCACATGCGACCGGTGTAAAACCCGGTCAGGAGGGCGGTGATGGTTCCCACCACCCACATGATCTGGGGAAAGTCGTGCAGGCTCGGCTTGCTGAATGCCAAACCCAAGACCAGGTCCTTGGAGAAAAAGCCCACAAAGGGAAAGATTCCGACCAGCGCCAGGGATCCGACCAGGAACGCCGCTGAGGTCAGCCGCATCTGCCGGCGGAGGCCTCCGTAGCGGCGCATGTCCTGCTCGTCGCCCATGGCGTGGATGACGTTGCCGGCGGACATGAAGAGCAGGGCCTTGAAGAAGGCGTGCGCCAGGAGGTGGAAAAATGCCGCCCCGTAGGCGCCAACGCCAACCCCCAAGAACATGTAGCCGATCTGGCTCATGGTCGAGTAGGCGAGGACCCGCTTGATGTCGGTCTGAACCAGGGCGACGGTGGCGGCGAAGATGGCGCTCAGCGCCCCGATCGCGGCCACACCGTCGTGGGCGTATTGGGCGACATCGAAGATGGGATGCATCCGCCCCACCAGGTACACGCCCGCCGTCACCATGGTGGCGGCATGGATCAGGGCCGACACGGGTGTTGGGCCTTCCATCGCGTCCGGCAGCCAGGTGTGCAGCGGCAGTTGGGCCGATTTGGCGATGGCACCGACCAGGAGCAGGAGGGCGATCACCTCCAGCGTCACTGAATCCTGTTTGGGTACCTGACCGAAGACGGCCGTGAACCGAACCTGGTGATAGGTGGTGAAGATCAGGAAGACGCCCAGGAAGAGCCCGATGTCGCCAATCACGTTCATCACGAATGCCTTGCGGGCCGCCAGCACCGCCGCCTCGCGCTGGTAGTAGAAGCCGATCAGCAGGTAGGAGCTGAGGCCCACCAGCGCCCAGCCCATGATCAGGAAGATGAAGTTCCCGGCCGAGACCAGGAGCAGCATGGAGAAGATGAAGACGTTCATGTAGACGAAGAAGCGGGCGTAGCTGGGGTCATCCTCGTGCGCCATGTATCCGACCGAGTAGGTCGTGATCAGAGCCCCGACCCCGCTCACCACCAGGATCATGAAGACGCTGAGCCGGTCGATGAGGAGATCGACGGGAACGTTGAAGGAACCCAGCTGGATCCAGGTCCAGTAGGTGAAATCGTGTGCCTGGTTGTGGGAAAGCTGGTCGGCGAAGAGGATCAGCCCGCAGACGAAGGACAGCCAGACCGTACCCGGTCCGATCCACTTGACCGCCGTGCGCGGCAGGCGCAGCGCCCCCAGCGCCAAGACGATGGCCCCGGCGGCGGGCAGCAAAAGCAGGGTTAAGGCGACGCTCTGGAGGGTCATGAACTAGCCGTTCAGCTCACTCAGGTCGTCTATGTCGTCAAGCTCCCGGGCCCCGAAAATGTCCACCAGCACCGCCAGTCCGATGACCGCCTCGGCGGCGGCCACGACCATCGTCAGGAGGGCGAAGATCTGGCCGTCGAGATTGCCCTGCTGGCGCGCGAAGGTGATCAGGGTCAGATTGGCCGCGTTCAACATCAGCTCGATGCAGACCAGGATCACGATCGGGTTGCGCCGCACCAATACCCCGACCGCCCCCAGCAAGAAGAGCAGGCCGGCCAGGATCAGGAAGTCGGAACTCGCCAGCGTCGACGAGCCGAGGTGCAGGAGTCCGTTATTCACCCGGCGTCCCCTTGTCGACGCGGGACAGATAGATGGCGCCCACCGCGGCTACCAGCAGCAGCACGGAGGTCAATTCGAACGGGTAGAGGTAGCTCGTGAAGAGGGCCACGCCGATCTGTTCCACGGTGCCGAACACGCCCGGGGCGGGGTTCTGCGGGGCGCGGAACTGGACCCCATTAAGCATCACCCAAAAGAAGCCCCCCATGATCAGGATCACGATCACCGAAGCCGTGAACTGGAGCCGCAGGCGGCCCTGGGCGCTCTCTTTGATCGGGCCCAGCAGGGCGATGACGAAGAGGAACAGAACCATCACCGCTCCGGCGTAGACGATGATCTGGACCACGAAGACGAACTGGGCGGAGAGCAGCAGGAAGAGCACCGCCAAGGCCAGCATGACCACCACCAAGCTCAGCACGGAGCGAATCGGCTGGCGCGAGACGACCACCCCCACGCCGCCCAGCAGGGCCAGCAGGGCGGCCACCCAGAAGACCACCTCCGCCACTATTTGCGCCCCACGTAGATCGGCTCCTGCTGGTCGGGATTGGGCTCCAGCAGCATTTCCTTGGTGTAGACGAACTTGTCGCGACTGGTGTCGGAGAGCTCGTAGATGGGACCGAGCACGATGGCCTGGACCGGGCACGCCTCCTCGCAGTAACCGCAGAAGATGCAGCGCAGCATGTTGATCTCGTAGACCTTGGCGTAGCGCTCCCCGGGGCTGACCCGATGCTCGTCGGTGTTCTCGGCCGCGATGACCAGGATGCAGCCGACCGGACAGTTGGCGGCGCACAGCTCGCAACCGATGCAGCGCTCCAACCCGTTCTCGTAACGACGCAGGTAGTGTCGCCCGCGCCATCGTTCCGACCGCGGCGACTTGGATTCCGGGTATTCCAGCGTCACCGGCTTGCGAACCATTTCGCCGAAGGTGGTGGCCAGCCCCTTGGCCAGGGCCGCCACGTCGGCCAGAACGCCTTGCGGCGGGTGCTCGGCCGGCGTCCGCTGCTCGGGCTCCATTTCCTCACTCATTGGACGGCCACCAAGACGACGGCGGTCACGACCACGTTGATCAGGGAGAGGGGCAGCAGCACCTTCCAGCCCAGCCGCATGAGTTGGTCGTAACGCAGGCGGGGCAGGGTGGCTCGTAGCCAGATGTAGAGAAAGAGGAAGCCAACGATCTTGGCCCCCAGAGCCAGAAAGGGGGGGACCACCCACAAGAACCAGCCGGCGAAAAAGATCAGCGAGGCGAGGGCCGCGACGGTGACCATGTTGACGTACTCGCCGAGATAGAAGCAGACGAATTTGAGTCCCGAATACTCCGTCAGATAGCCCCCGATCAACTCCTGTTCGGCCTCGGGCAGGTCGAACGGAGTGCGGTTGGTCTCGGCCACGGCGGAGATGAGATAGATGACGAAGCTGGCCGGGGCCAGTATGACCAGGGGCAGGGGGCCCGAGTACCAGCCCCAGTGGGCGTGGTAGGTGGCGATGGTCTGCAGCCGGAGCGAGCCGGTGATCATGAAGATCGGGACCAGGGACAATCCCAGCGACATCTCGTAGCTGATCAACTGGGCGGCCGAGCGCAAGCCGCCGAGGAGTGAGTACTTGTTATTTGAAGCCCAGCCGCCGAGCATGATCGCGTACACGTTCATGGCACCGACCGCGAAGATGAGCAGGATCCCGATGTTGAGGTCGGCGATCCAGTAGGTGAAGCCGTACCAGATTCCGAAGGGGATCACGGCCCAGGCCAGGAAGGCGGAGGCGACGATGATCATGGGGGCGACCACGAACAGAAGCGGATCGACGCCATGGGGCGCAAAGCTCTCCTTGAAGGCCAGCTTGATTCCGTCGGCGGCCATCTGTAGGAGCCCGTAGGGCCCGACCCGGTTCGGGCCCGGCCGGCTCTGGAGGCGGCCCAGGGCCACCCGTTCCATCCAGACCGTGTAGGCGGTGGTGGTCAGGAGCACGAAGACCAGCAGCACCATCGCCACCACGACGATGATCCAATGGCCGATCGGGTTGGAAAACACACCGTAGGGATCGGGAGCGGTGAGGAAGGGTCTCATGGACGGGACGGTCCGTACATCACCGCGGTGACCGAGGGCTCCGGGTCGGGATGCTGGACCGCCGCCGCCAGGGCCGGGAAGCGAGCCGTCATCTCGGCCTGAATGGCGAAGAGGCCGGAATAGCCCGCCTTCTCGCCCAGCCGCTGGAGCAGGTCGTCCAGCACCTCCCAATTTTCGCGGAGCGGTTGCTGGAGCCGCAGCGCCGGTCGGACGAATTGAATCCGCCCCTCGATGGAGGTGTAGGTGCCCTGGGTCTCAGCAAAGCTGGCCGCGGGCAAAAAGACATCCCATTTCTCCTCCGGCGAGGCCGGAAGGCTGCTCCAGGCGGCCCGGAAGGCGGCGCTTTCGGGCATCGCGACGGGTCCCCGGCCGCCCCAAAAGAGGACCGCGTCGCAGCCGCTCAGGTCGTCGATGCGATCGCCCAGGCCGAGGGCCAGTGCGCCCCGCTCGTTGGTGGCGCGGAAGAGCGGCATCAGCGAGCCGCCCACCGATTGGGCCAGCCCCGAGACCGCCTCCTGCAGCGCTGCCATATCCTCCTGGCCCCGACCGTCGCCGTAAAGAATGGCGACTGGGCCTTCCCGCAAGAGCGGGTGCGAGGCCAGGGCTCGGACCGCGGCCGCGGTCTGGCCCGCCTCCGGCTCGACGTGGTAGGCGGTTGGCCAGCGGTCCAAGTCGAGCTTGCCGGCGTGAACGATGACCAACTGGGCGCCGCGCTTGCTCACCGCCTTCTTGATGCGAAGGTTGATGACGGGCACGTCGTCGGCGGTGTCGGAGGCGATGACGACGATGGTCCGGGCTGAGTCCAGGCTGGCGATGGGCATGGTGTCCCCGCCGGGGGCGCCGAGGAGGGTGCGGTTCTGGAGCGAAACGCGAGCCCCCTGCCAGGGCCCGTCGATCAGGCGCCGGAGCAGGTAGAGCTCCTCATTGGTGGCATCCTGGGGTACGAAGACGCCCAACTTACGCCCCTTAACACCGCCCAGCAAGGAATCGATGGCATCCACCCAGGTGCTCGCGGCACCCTCAACCTGGGGCGCTTGGGCGCGGCCCGGCAGGTTCACATCGGTGTAATCGAAGCGGCCGCGATCGCAGATCCAGCCGTCGTCGACGGCGCTGTTCTCGCGCGAAGTGACCCTCACCAGTTGGTTTCGGCGTTGCCAGAGGGTGACGTTGCAGCCGACCGCGCACTTGGAGCAGACCGAAGCCTCGCTGTCCATGTCCCAAGGCCGGGATTCAAAGCGCCAGACCCGGGAGGTGAGGGCCCCGACCGGGCAGAGGTCGATGATGTTGCCGCTGAACAATGAGCGCAGGGGTCCCCCCGCTTGGGCCGCGATGAAGGTGTCAATGCCGCGATGGTCGGAGGTCAGCTCCTGCTCCCAGGCGATCTCGTCGTAGTAGCGGGTGCAGCGAAAGCAGAGCACGCAGCGCTCACGATCGAGGGCGATGTTCTCGGATAGGGGTATCGGCTTTTGAAAATGAACCCGCGGGCCAAGGTTCTGGCTGACCGGATATCCGTGGCGGAAGGTGAAGTCCTGAAGCGGGCACTCGCCACCCTTGTCGCAGACGGGGCAGTCGAGGGGGTGGTTGACCAGCTCGTAGGCCAGGATGTCGGCCCTCCCCTCCACCGCCATGGGGCTGTTGGTCCGGACCACCATGCCCTCGGCGACGGGCGTGGTGCAGGCCGTGGTCGGCTTGGGTGGCCCCGGCGTGATCTCGACCAGGCAGAGCCGGCAGGCACCCACGGGATCCATCATGTGGTGGTAGCAGAAGACCGGAATTTCGATCTTGACCCGCTTGGCCGCTTCCACTACCAGGGTGCCCTTGGGGACCCGGACCTGCTGATCGTCGATGGACAGGGTGACCAGTTCCGAATCGGGCGGGCCCGGGTTGCTGGGACTAGACACCGGCCGCCACCCCCTGGGCTCGCTTGGGCGAGCATTCGTTGCGAAGGGCGTGTTCTTCGAACTCGCCGCGGAAATTGTTCATCAGCGTCAGGATCACGGCCCCCACCGAATCGCCCAGGGGGCAGAGGCAGCGGCCGTACTGGATGCTGCGCTGGATTCGGTCAAGCAGTTCGAGATCGGATTGCGAACCGGCCCCGGATAGGATCCGCTCCAGGGTGGTGACGGCCCAGTTCCCGCCCACTCGGCAGGGGGTGCACTTGCCGCACGATTCCACCGCATAGAACTGGCAGAGGCGGAGTGCCACCTCGACGGCGCAGGACCGGTCGTCCATGACCACGCAGCCCGCCGAACCCGCCGCCGAACCCGCCGCCGCCACCGACTCGATGTCGCAGCCCAGGTCCAGGTGTTCGGCCCGGAGCACGGGCTGCGAGCTGCCGCCCGGCCAGAAGCACTTCAACTGGGTCCCGGCGGGGGTTCCGCCGGCCAGGTCATAGAGGATGTGGCGGAAGGTGGACCCGAGTTCGACCTCATAGACGCCGGCCCGAAGCACGTTCCCGCTCACCGACATGAGCCGGGTGCCCTTGGACTTCTCGGTCCCGAATTTGGAGTATTCGGCGGCCCCGTGGCGGAGTATCCAGGGCACTGTGGACAGCGTCTCCACGTTGTTGACCAGCGTCGGCCGGCCCCAGGCGCCCTTCAGGGCGGGGAATGGCGGCTTGGGCCGCGGCTGGGCCCGCTTGCCCTCGAGCGATTCCAAGAGGGCGGTCTCCTCGCCACAGATGTAGGCTCCGTGTCCGCGATAGAGCCGGATGTCGAGAGCGTAATTGTGACCCAGCGGCCGCTCGCCCAGAATGCCAGCCGCGGTCAGTTCGGCGACCGCTTCCTCCAGCATCCGGCGGGGGCGGTCGTACTCGCCGCGGATGTAGATCCAGGCCTGGTGCGATTGGATGGCGTAGCACGCGATCAGGACGCCCTCCAGCAGCATGTGGGGGGAGTTCTCCATCAGGTAGCGGTCCTTGGAGGTGCCGGGCTCCGATTCGTCCGCGTTGCAGACGACATAGCGCGGGCCGCCGTCGGGAGGCGCCATGAAGCTCCATTTGAGTCCGGTGGCAAAGTTGGCGCCACCCCGGCCGCGCAGCCCGGAAGCCTTCATCTCGTCGACGATGGCGGCGGGCTCCATGCCGAGGGCGCGTTCCAAACCCTCGAATCCACCGTGTGCGCGATAGACCTCGAGGCGCTCCAAGCCCTCGGTGCCGAATAACTCGGTCAGGATGTGGCCCGGTCCCGGACCATGGGTGCCGCGCAGTTCAGTCATGGGCAGCCTCGCGTGCCTGCTCGACGAGCCGGTCGATCAGCTCCGGGGTGAGGTCGTAGTGGTAGCTCTCGTGGTAACGCATCATGGGGGCGTATTCGCAGGCCCCCAGGCACTCCACCTCGGCAAAGCTGAAGAGTCCGTCCGAGGTCACCTGGCGGGCCTCGCTGAGTCCTGTCTGCTGCTTCAGGCGGGCCACGATGTCGGCCGAGCCGCGCAGCATGCAGGCCAGGTTGGTGCAGACGTAGAAGTGATTTCGGCCCAGGGGCTGGAAGTGAAAGAGGGAGTAGAAGGTGGCCACTCCCTCCACGTAGCCGGAATCCAGGTTGAGCAGTTCGGCGACCTCGGCCATGGCTTCGGGGCTGAGGTGACCCGCCTCTTCCTGGGCGATGTCGAGGGCGGGCATGACCGCGCTCCGGGGCTGGGGAAATTGCGCCGGTAGGGCTCGGATCCGTTCGGCCGCCTGCTCGGACAGAGTCATCAGCGGTCGACGTCTCCGAGAACGGCGTCGGCGGTGCCGATGATGGCGATCATGTCCGCCACCATGCCGCCCAGCGCCATTTTCTCCAGCGCCTGGAGATTGACGAAGGAGGCGGATCGGAACTTGGCCCGACGTGGCTTGTGGGTCCCATCCGAGACCAGGTAGCAGCCGCTCTCGCCGCGCGGTGATTCGACCACCGCGTAGGCGTCTCCGGCGGGTGGGGAGTAGCCCTCGGTGACGATTTTGAAGTGGTGGATGACGGCCTCCATGGAGGTTTCCAATTCCTCCCGAGGGGGTGAGAGCAGCTTGCGGTCGTCGACGTTGACGGGTCCGCCCGGGATCTGGCGCGCCGCCTGGGAAATGATCTTGAGCGACTCGCGCATCTCAGCCACCCGGACCAGGTAGCGGCCGTAGCAATCGCCGGCATCGCTGAGGGGTACCTCGAAGTCGTATTTCTCGTATCCGCTGTAGGGGGCGACCTTGCGCAGATCCCAGTCCACCCCGGATCCACGCAGCATGGGGCCGGTGGCCCCGAGGGCGATGGCGTCTTCGGGGGCGAGCAGCCCGATACCGATCGTTCGCGCCCTCCAGATGGGATTGGAGGTGAGCACGTTCTCGTACTCATCGATATTGCCGGGCATGTCCTGACAGAAGCGCTCCAGGAGCGTCCAAAAGTTGTCCGTGGCGTCGGCCATGACGCCGCCCGGGCGGATGTAGGAGGTGTGCATGCGAAAGCCGGAGATCTCCTCGTTCAGGTCCATGACCCGGTCCCGGTCGCGAAAGCAGTACATGAGCATGCTCATCGCCCCCAGTTCGAGTCCGCTGGTGCCCAGCCAGACCATGTGGGAGCTGAGCCGGCAGAGCTCGCACATGATGACGCGCAGGGCCTGGGCCCGGGGCGGAACCTCAATCGCCATCAGCTTCTCCACCGCCAGCGCGTAGGCGAGGTTGTTGAAAAGAGGGGAGAGGTAGTCGTGGCGGTCGGTCGCCACCACCGCCTGCTGGTAGCGGAGCGACTCCATCTGCTTTTCAATCCCCGTGTGGAGGTAGCCGATGTGCGGCTTGAGACCGACGACGCGCTCGCCATCGAGGTCCACAACCAGGCGCAGCACGCCGTGGGTGGAGGGATGGTGGGGACCGAAATTGACGGTCATGATGTCGCCGCCCAGGTGCGCCGAATCGCTCTCCCGGGTGATGGCCATGCCCTGCGGCTCGGTGTCGGTGCGCATCAGGCCTCAGCCGGGGCGGTCTGCCAACTCTGGTGGTCGTCGGAGAACTCGACCGGCTCTCCTCCCACCGGATGGTCACGGCGCAGGGGATGGCCCACCCACTCGTCGGGCAGGAGAATTCTTCGTAGATCGGGGTGGCCCTCGAAGCGGATGCCAAAAAGATCCCAGGTCTCGCGCTCGTCCCAGTTGGCGGGGGCAAAGATTTCCTGCACACTGGGCGCCACCGGGTCGGAGGCGGGAACGAAGGCTCGGACCCGGATCTGTTCCCGCGTCTCCATGTTGCGGAGCTGATAGACGAGCTCAAATCGCTCCTTGGGCGGCACCACCAGGGGAGTTCCCAAGTGGTCGACGCAGGTCATGAAGGACCAGCTCCGAAATCCCCTCGCCTTCAGCTCGGTCAGGATGGTCGGAAGCTGAGCGGGTGCCACCTCGATCCAGTCGTCGCCGTTGGTACGGCCCGAGGCGAGGACGTTCTTGGGTGGCTTCACAGGCTCAGGCGAAGTCCTTGCGCCTTGATCCTCTCCTGAAGGATCATGAGACCGTTGATGAGGTCCTCGGGCCGGGGCGGGCAGCCGGGCACGTAGACGTCGACGGGAACCAACTTGTCCACACCCTGGACCAGGGCGTAATTGTTGAATACGCCCCCGGTCGAGGCGCAGGCGCCCATCGAGATGACCCATTTCGGATCCGGCATCTGGTCGTAAATCTGGCGCAGGACGGGCGCCATCTTCTGGCTCACCCGGCCCGAAACGATCATCAGGTCGGACTGCCGCGGCGAGGCCCGCATGGCTTCGGAACCAAACCGTCCGACGTCGTAGCGGGGCCCGGCGATGGTGATCATCTCGATCGCGCAGCAGGCCAGACCGAACTGCGCCGGCCAGACCGAGTTGGCTCTTCCCCAGCCCACCAGCTTGCCCAACGAGGTGGTGATGATGTTGTCGCCGAGGATGTCCGGGAGCTGATCTAGGCCCACTCGAAACCGCCCTTCTTCCAGATGTGAGCCAGAGCCACGGCCAGGATGGCCATGAAGGTGAACATCTCAATCATGCCGTACCAGCGCAGTTGATGGAGGACCACCGCCCAGGGGTAGAAGAACACCGCCTCGACGTCGAAGATGATGAAGAGCATGGCCGTGACGTAGAAGCGAATCGACATCCGGCGCCGGGCCGGAGAGATCGGAACGATGCCCGACTCGTAGGTCATGAGCTTGCCGCGATGGGGCTTGCTGGGACCGAGCACGTAGGAAAGGACCACGAGCAGCGAGACGACCAGGACGACCAGAACCGTATATATGAGGAGCGGGATGTAGTCGGAAAGCACTCGATCTCCAGCAATCAGATGGGGTCGCGGTGACGATGTTAATTCTAGAAGGTGGCCGTGGCTCGCCGCTGGAGGCGAGCGCCAGCGGCGCTAGAGGTCGCTCTGCGAGTGTTCGATCCGGGTCCCCTGGCTGAGGGTCGCGTCGACCGGGCAATAGGTGTTACAGGCCTTGTCCAGAGCCTGGGCGACCAGCTCCCGGTCGGGTTCGAATCCCGCCTCCCATTGGATCTGGAAGTCGATGTGAATGCTGACGAAGGCGCGGGGCCATTGCTCCGCCTGCTCGCCCTGGACGTCGACCTTCAGGGAGCTGAAGCGCTGACGGTTCTTTTTCAAAAGCAAGACGGCATTGACGCCGGTGCAGCCGCCCAGCGCGCCCAGCAGCATCTCGGTTGGCCGCATGCCCGCGTTCTCGCCCAGCAGTGGTGGTTCGTCGACGACGGCCCGGTGGCCGGATTCGGATTCGACGTCAAATCTGGTCTTGACGCCCGACCAGTGAGCCACTGCTCTTGTCACCTAGTTCCCATCGTAGACTGCGAGCCGATGCCTGAGGACCCGCGCCGACACTTCGGACCCGTGGCCCACAACTACACGGTCGCCACCTATCACACCAACGCCGACCGACTGCGTGAGATCCTCGATCTGGCCCAACTCGTTCCGGAGGACGTTGTCTTGGACGCCGCCACCGGAACGGGGAACGTGGCCCTGGCTCTGGCTCCCCGGGTGGACCGAGTGGTGGGCCTGGATCTGACCTCCCAGATGCTGCTGCAGGGGCGGCGGGTGGCGAAGGAGCGCGGCATCACCAACGTGGTTTGGGTCAACGCCGACGTGCATCGGCTGCCCTTCGCCGACGCCAGCTTTGATCTGTACACGGTCCGGGCCGCCCCGCACCATTTCCGCGACCTGCGCCTGGCCCTGGAGGAGGCCGCGCGCGTGCTGCGCCGCGGAGGCCGAGCCTGCTTCATCGACTGTGCACCGCCGGCGGAGGCGGCGGATCTCCTGCACGAGATCGAGATCAGGCGCGATCCCTCCCACCTGCGCAGCCGCTCGTTGGAGGAGTGGACCGGCCTGATCGGCGCAAGCGGACTGGAGATCGAGGTGGCGGAGCGGCGCGAATTGTTCTGGGCCTTCGATGACTGGATGGACAACATGTCGGTCTCCAAGGAGCGAAGGCTCGAGATGGAACGGCTCTTGGATGGGGCTCCGCCCGCGGCCCGGGCCGCCCTCCGCCCCGAGCGCATCGAGGGGCGTCTGTACCACGCCTACTGGCACGCCATGATTCGGGCTCGCAAGCCTTGAGCTCGGATCTGCGCGAGGGCGACGTGGTCCTGCTTCACGACCACGCCGGGCGTCGCTACCGGCTCCGACTCGAGGCCGGCGCGACCCACTCTCTGCACTCCGGAGCACTCTCCCACGATGACCTGATCGGGCAGCCCGTGGGCAGCGTGGTCAGCACCCGGATGGGCGGCCGGCTGGTCGCCCTGCGGCCGAGCTTCTCGGAGTTGGTGATCGACCGCAAGCGGCGGGCCCAGCCCATCTATCCCAAGGATCTGGGAGCCATCCTCATGCACGCCGACCTGGGACCGGGGCTGCGCGTTTTGGAGCTGGGTACGGGCACGGCGGCCTTGACCCTGGCCACGCTGCGGGCGGTGGGTGAGAGGGGAAGCGTGGTCAGCTACGAGATCCGGGAGGAATTCCAGAACGCCGCGCGGCGCGCCATCGAAGAGACCCTGGGGGCGCTGCCACCCAACTTGGAGTTGAAGCTGGGCGACGCCTACCAGCCGCTTGCGGAAGCCAGCTTTGATCGGGTCCTGATCGACCTGCCGGAACCCTGGCAGGTGGCTGGTCAGCTACCGGGTCTGGTGGCCGGGGGGGGCGGCATCTTCGCCCACTGCCCCAACATCAGCCAGGTCCAACGCCTACTCGATGCACTCCGCGACGAGGGCGGTTTTGGCCTCTTCGAGACGGTCGAGGTGCTGGAGCGGGGATGGACCATCAGGGGGCGCAGCCTGCGGCCCTCGCATCGCATGGTTGCCCACACCGGATTTCTGACCTTCGCCCGACGTCTGGCCCACAACGAGCTCTTCGAGGCCGAAGGCGAGGGCTTCTGATCCCGCGCCGTCCTGAGCGAGGATGGGGCGGGGGGGCGGCGGCGCACCGGATCAGGGCAGGAGGTGGCGGATCTCGGCCCGCTCGGACTCCAACTCTGAACTGGTCACCTCGATCATGGCCCGGGCCCGCTGATCGAGCGAGATCCCCTCCACCACCGAGCACGAACGACCGTCGGAGCGGACTGGGAATCCGAACTGGAGTCCCTCGGGAATGCCGTATTCACCGTGGCTCATCAGGGCCAGGCTGACCCAGTCGCCGGCCGCTGTGGGGTGGAGGATGCTGACCACCGAATCGATGGCGGCGTTGGCGGCGGAGGCGGCCGAGGACATCCCGCGAGCCTTGATTACGGCCGCGCCCCGCTGCTGGACGGTGGTGACGAACTCCCCCAGCAGCCATTCCTCATCGGTGATCACATCGGTCAGCGGGCGGCCGCCGGCGCGAGCGTTGCGAGCGTCGGGGAACTGGGTGGCGGAGTGGTTGCCCCAGATGGCGAGGTTGGTGATCTGGCTCACCTCCATCTGCGCCCGCTTGGCGAGCAGGCTCTGGCCCCGATTCTGGTCCAAGCGGGTCATGGCAAACCAGCGCTCGGCGGGAATCTGGGGGGCGTTGGCGCGCGCGATGAGACAGTTGGTGTTGCAGGGATTGCCGACCACAAGTATGCGCACCGCACTTCCCGCCACCTCGTTGAGGGCGCGGCCCTGGACCGAGAAGATGTCGGCATTGGCGCTCAGCAGGTCGCGCCGCTCCATGCCCTGGCGACGGGGCATGGCCCCCACCAGGATGGCCCAGTCGATGCCGTCGAAGGCGACTTTGGGATCACTGCTCGAGGACACTTTGTTGAGCAGGGGGAAGGCGCAGTCGTCCAGCTCCATCATCACGCCCTCGAGGGCGCCCAGCGCGCCCTCGACCTCCAGCAGCTGAAGCTCGAGGGGTTGCTCTTTGCCCAGCACCTGCCCGGAGGCCAGCCGAAAGAGCAGCTGATAGCCGATCTGCCCGGCGGCTCCTGAAATCGCGACCTTGAGCGGCCGGCCCGCAGCTGCACCCTCTGCCACTTGTTCCACCCCCCGAAAAAATAGGAGCCACCGGAGCCATCCGCTCCGCAGTACCTAGAACCTTGATTTTTCTGAAGTCTAAGCAAAGTCGCCGCCCGCCGCGAAGGTCGTCCAACCCGCCCCACTATGCTTTCGGAGTGATCGAGGTTCGTCACACCTATCCCTTTACAGCCATCGTCGGGCAAGACCAGATGAAACTGGCGCTGGTCCTGAACGCGGTCCACTCCGGGATCGGCGGGGTGCTGATCCGGGGCGAGCGGGGAACCGGCAAGTCCACCGCCGTCCGCGCCCTGGCCCGGCTTCTACCAGAGCAGACGGTGGTGCGGGGATGCGCCTTTGGTGATGACCCCTCGGTGCCCGAGCACCTTTGCACCGAGTGTCGACAGCGCCTGGAGCGGGGGGAGACACCATTGCCGACGGCGACCCGCCGGATGCGGGTCATCGATCTTCCCATCAACGCCTCCGAGGATCGGGTGGTGGGTTCGATTGATCTGGAGGCGGCCCTGCGCAGTGGGCAGCGGCGATTTGAGCCCGGGGTGCTGGCGGATGCCAACCGCAACATCCTCTACGTCGACGAGGTCAACCTGCTCGACGACCACATCGTTGACGTCCTCCTGGACGCGGCCGCCATGGGGGTCAACTCGGTTGAGCGCGAGGGCATCTCGATCATGCACCCCTCGCGTTTCATCCTGGTCGGAACCATGAACCCCGAGGAGGGCGAGCTGCGACCCCAGCTCCTGGACCGCTTCGGCCTCTGCGTCGACGTGAGGGGGATATTGGACGCCGACGCGAGGGTGGAGATAGCCGAGCGCGAGGCGCTCTTCCGAGCCGGCGACCGCGACTTCCTGGAGCGCTGGGAAGAAGAGGATCAGAGGTTGGCGGAGCGCATCCAGGCGGCGGTCCAAATCTGGCCCGCGACCACGCTGGGCCGAAACCAGTCGCGCCTGGTTTCGAGCATCTGCGTCGAAGCGGGCGTTCACGGCCACCGCGCGGACGTCGTCACCGCCCAGACCGCGCATACACTGGCCGCCTGGCGCGGGCACGCCACGCCCACCCGCGACGACATCTACGACGCCGCCGCCCTGGCCCTCGCCCACCGCGCCCGCTCGCGCGTGGACCGGGACAAGGAGGAGGGTCAAAGCAGTCCGACGCCCGGCGAGGGGGAGGAGACGGAGGGCAACCGCGAGGGCACCCAACAGGGTGAGGCGGACGGCGCCGAGAGCGGACAGGATTCCTCCGACGGCGCCCAGCAGAGCGAAAAGCAGGACTCCGGGGAGCAGGCGACGGGAAGCTCGGAGACCCAGACCAGCAGCGGTTCGGCGGGCAGCGATGGGGCTCCGGAGTCGGAGGAGCTGTTTC
This sequence comes from Candidatus Acidiferrales bacterium, assembly GCA_035532785.1. Lineage (GTDB taxonomy): Bacteria > Chloroflexota > Dormibacteria > Dormibacterales > Dormibacteraceae > DATKQJ01. Next base: position 33,068 of record DATKQJ010000013.1, read on the forward strand.
AACTCAAGAAGATCGAATTGCCGCGCAAGCGGGCTCCGCGCAAGCAGACCGGCAAACGGGCCGCCTCCAAGTCCAATGACCGGCGTGGCCGATACGTTCGGGCGCAAGCCCAAGAGAAGGTCACCGACCTGGCGGTTGACGCCACCGTCCGCGCCGCCGCGCCCCACCAGCAGGAGCGCGGCCGCCAGCTGGGCGAGTCCCTGCGGCTCGCCCGCAACGACCTGCAGCAGAAGGTTCGCGAGCGGAAGGTCGGCAACCTGATCGTGTTCGTCGTCGATGCCTCGGCCTCAATGGACGCCGAGCAGCGCATGGCGGCGACCAAGGGCGCGATTCTCTCCCTGCTTCAGGACGCCTACGTGCGTCGCGATCGGGTCGCGGTGGTGGTCTTCAAGAATCGGAGCTCGGAGGTGGTGTTGCGACCCACCTCCTCGATCGCGCTCGCCCAGCGCCGCCTGGAGCGCCTGACCGTCGGAGGAACGACCCCCCTCACCCACGGTCTGATGTCGGGCTACAAAGTGATCAAGTCGGCGCTCGCCCGCGACCCCTCCATCCGCCCCCTGCTGGTCTTGATCTCCGACGGTCGCGGCAACATCTCGATGTTCAAAGAGGAGCCGCTGGTGGAGGCGCAGAAGATGGCGGCCCTGATCCAGTCGGAAAAGATCGACTGCCTGGTGATCGACTCCGCGCGAGACTTCAGCTACCTGCCCGCAGTGCAGCACCTGGCTCGGGTGGCGCCCATGTACCAGTCCTACGCCATGAACGCCTGCGCCGACCTCGCGGATCGGATGGGGGCCCGCTACTACGGCCTTTACGACCTGTCGCGGGAGGAGATCGCGTCGGCGGTGTCGAAGTCCCTGGGCAAGCGCTAGGGGGGCGCCCGGGGTCAAGTCGTCAGTCCCGTTAAACTTCATGCCCGTGGCCGTAGAAAGACTGACCTTCCCCTTTACCGCGATCGTCGGACAGGAGCGGATGAAGCTGGCGCTCATGTTGAACGCGATCAATCCCTCCATTGGCGGAGTGCTCATCCGGGGCGAGAAGGGGACCGCCAAATCGACCGCGGTCCGGGCCCTGGCACGACTGCTGCCGCAGCAGCAGGTGGTTACGGGTTGCCGATTTGGCTGCAACCCAGAGGACCGCGAGAACCTCTGCACGGAGTGCCGCGAGCGCCTGCAGGCGGGTGAGGACCCACTCCCCGGCAGCAGCCGGCGGATGCGGGTGGTTGAACTTCCCATCAACGCCTCCGAGGACCGGGTGGTGGGGACCATCGACCTGGAGGCCGCGCTGCGTGAGGGCTCACGGCGCTTCGAGCCGGGGGTTCTGGCCGAGGCCAATCGCAACATCCTCTACGTCGACGAGGTCAACCTGCTCGACGACCACATCGTGGACGTGCTCTTGGACGCCGCCGCCATGGGGGTCAACGTGGTCGAGCGCGAGGGCGTCTCGATCATGCACCCATCGCGCTTCATCCTGGTCGGGACCATGAATCCCGAGGAGGGCGAATTGCGACCCCAGCTTCTGGACCGATTCGGTCTCTGCGTCGACGTGGAAGGGATTCGGGATCTCGACAGCCGGGTGGAGATCGTCGAGCAGCGCGCCGCCTGGGAGGACGATCCGGTCGGCTTTTACGCCAGCAACGAGCCCGGCGAGGCGGGGCTGCGGAGGGCGATTGGAGAGGCCATCGCCCACCACCCCGAGGTCACCATCTCACGCGACATCCTGCGCCTCATCGCCCAACTCTCCATCGCCCTGGAGGTGGACGGGCATCGCTCGGATCTGGTCTGTGCCCGCGCCGCCCAGGCCAGCGCCGCCTACGAGCAAGCCCAGGAAGTGGGCCCCAAGCACGTGTCCGACGTGGCGGAGATGGTCTACGCTCACCGCCTGCCGGCGGTACCGTTCGGCAAGGCCGGTCCCAACTTGAGCGAGGTCATCGCGCGCATCTCCGGCCGCCGCTGAGCCACGGCGGCGGCGGTACCGGCGTTCGATCGATGGGCCGGCGCACGGCGCCGTCCTGGGCTCCCGACAGGACTTTCGGCGGGCAGCATCTGGGCCCGCCCGCCCACCCCGGGCCGGTGCCTAAATCGACGCCCCGAGCGGCATCCCGAGATCCTCGCTGTGGAGCGGGGAGTGGGTAAGGTAGTGAGGCATGAGCATCGCATCGAATGAGACCGGGGCGGAGTCGGTCAGGTGGCGCCTGGAGGAGCTCTACGCGTCGCCCGACGATCCCGCCATAGAGCACGAACTGGAGCGGGCGCAGCAGTTCGCGATCGACTTCGAGGCCCGCTACAAGGGCCGCTTGGTAGAGCTGACCGCGGACCAATTTGTCGACATGATGGAGGCGCTCGGCGACCACCACAAGCTGAGCGCCCGCCCCGCCATCTTCGCGCACCTGATGCATACCCAGAACACCCAGGATCACGCCGCCGGATGGCTGATCGGACGGGTGCGCGAGGCCGCCGCCGAGCGCGACCGTCACCTGGTCTTCTTCGAACTGGAGATGGCGGCTCTGGACGATGCCCGGCTGGCGGCGCTTTTTGCTGACCCCGCCGTCGCCACTTATCGGCACGCCGTCGAACGCGAGCGGATCTATCGGCCCCATCAGTTGACCGAGGTCGAAGAGCAGCTCCTGACCGAGCTCAGCCCCACCTCGACCGCGGCCTGGACCAGGCTCTTCGCAGAGTTGTGTGCCGCCGTTCAGATCGAGTCGGGGGGCGAGCCGCTGCCCCTGCCGGTGGCCCTGTCGCGGCTACGAGACCCCCAGCGCGCGGTGCGCGAGGAAGCCAGCCACGCCATCACGACCGGGCTCGAGCGCGATCTGCGCACCCGGAGTTACATCTTCAACGTCCTCCTCCAGCAGAAGGCGATCTCGGACCGCCTGCGCTCCTATCCCTCTTGGATCAGCTCCCGCAACTTGGCCAACGAGACCACCGATGCGGCGGTCAAGGCGCTCATCGAAGCGGTCAGTTCCCGCTTCGACATCGTGGCCCGCTACTACCGCGCCAAGGCCCGGATTCTGGGCTTGGAGAAGCTCTACGAGTGGGACCGCTACGCGCCCATTGACACGGTCTCCCGCTCGCTCACCTGGACCGAGGCCAGAGACCTGGTGCAGGGCGCCTACAACCGGTTCTCACCGCGCGCCGGGGGCATCATCGAACGCTTCTTCTCCGAGCCCTGGATCGATGCCCCGATCACCCCCAATAAGGAAGGTGGTGCCTACTGCGCCTTCGCCACGCCCGACCTGCATCCCTTCGTCATGCTCAATTTCACGGGTGAGCTCAACGACGCTCTGACCCTGGCCCACGAACTGGGCCACGGCCTTCACGACGTCCTCGCCGGCGAGGCCAACCACATCTTCGATTACCATCCTCCGCTGACCCTGGCCGAGACGGCGTCGGTGTTTGGCGAGACGCTGACCTTTGACAGCATCATGGCCGGCGAGCCCGACCCCAAGGTTCGCCTGACCATGCTTTGCCACCAGGTCGAGGGAGCGTTCGCCACCGTCTTTAGGCAGGTGGCCATGAACCTCTTTGAGGACGCGCTCCACCTGGCTCGGCGGGAGCGGGGCGAACTCGCTCCGGAGCAGATCGGTGAGATCTGGCAGGAGCAGATCCAGCGCATGTTCCAGGACTCGCTGGAGTTGACCGGCGAACACCGCGTCTGGTGGAGTTACGTGGAACACTTCGTGCACACGCCCGGCTACGTCTACGCCTACGCCTATGGCAACCTCCTGGCGCTGTCCATCTACCGGCGCTATCGCGAGTTGGGCGATCCCGCCTTCACCGACGCCTACCTGGACTTCCTCGCCGCTGGCGGCTCGATGCCACCCCACGAGGCGGTCATGAAGGTGGGCATGGACATCAATGACCCGCGCTTTTGGGAGCAGGGCATCTCCATCATCGATTCCATGGTTAGCGAGGTCGAGCGTCTCTCCGCCCCTTAGACGGCGGGGCCCACCGGGGGTCAAACCCAGGACGCGGTACCATCGAAGGGGAGCCCATCTGATCGCCGGGCCGGGTCACAACAGGAGCGAAAGCATGTCGAATTTGACTCCCACGGACGTAGAGGACCTGGAGCGGTTGGGGCGGCAATTGCGTGTCGACTCGATCCGCATGAGCACCAGGGCGGGGTCCGGCCATCCCACCTCGTCGCTTTCAGCCGCGGACCTGATGGCGGTGCTCCTGATGCGTCACCTCCGCTACGACTGGCAGCGTCCCAAGCTGGCCGGTAACGACCATCTCATCTTTTCCAAGGGTCACGCCTCGCCTCTCTACTACTCCCTCTTGAGGGCCGCCGACGCCATCACCGAGGACGAGATGATGACCTATCGCGAATTCGGCTCGCGCCTCCAGGGGCATCCAACGCCGGCCCTGCCCTGGGTGGACGTCGCGACCGGCTCGCTCGGTCAGGGTCTGCCCATCGCCGTCGGGGTGGCGATCGCCGGACGCTACCTGGATCGGCTGCCGTTCCACGTCTGGACGCTGTGTGGCGACTCCGAGCTGGCCGAGGGTTCGATCTGGGAGGGACTGGACAAGGCTTCCCACTACCGGCTCGGGAACTTCACCGCCATCTTCGACGTCAACCGCCTCGGGCAACGGGGGGCGACCGAACTGGGCTGGGACCTGGAGGCCTATGGCCGGCGGGTGGAGGCATTCGGCTGCCGTCCGATCTTGATCGACGGACACGACCTCAGGGCCATCGAGGAGGCTCTGGCGTCGGTTCACGAGAGCGCGGATCAGCCGACCGTGATCATCGCCCGCACGGTCAAGGGCAAGGGCGTGCCCGAGATCGAGAACATCGATGGATGGCATGGCAAGGCGCTGCCCGCGGACATGGCCGAGCGCGCCATATCTGCGCTGGGTGGGGTCCAACACGTCGCCGTCCGAACCCTCTCCCCGGAGCCGGAGCCGCCCCAGGTGGCGATCGGAGTCCCGCTGGCGGTGCAACTGCCCACCTATGGCGGGGAGGAGAAGGTGGCCACACGCAAGGCCTACGGGGACGCCCTCCTGGCCTTGGGCGTGCTCCCGAAAGTGGTGGCTCTGGACGGTGAGGTGTCCAATTCGACCCACGCCGACGAGTTCGCCAAGAAGTATCCGGAGCGGTTCTTCGAGATGTTCATCGCCGAGCAGATGATGGTGGCGGCGGCGGTGGGGTTGGGCGTGCGGGGATACGTTCCCTTCGCATCGACCTTCGCCGCATTTTTCAGCCGGGCCCAGGACTTCATTCGGATGGCCGCCATTTCGTCCGCCAACATTCGCCTGGTGGGATCTCACGTGGGCGTCGAGATTGGCGCCGACGGACCCTCCCAGATGGCCTTGGGCGACATGGCCAGCTTCCGCGCCGTGCACGGCTCCACGGTTCTCTATCCCTGCGACCCCAACCAGACCGCGCAGCTGGTCGAGGCCATGGCGGGCACCGACGGGATCGTCTACATGCGCACCACCAGGGGTGCCTACCCGACCCTCTACGAGGCTTCGGAACGCTTTCATATCGGGGGCGCCCGGGTGCTGCGCCAATCGGCCCAGGATCAGGTGGCCCTGATCGGCGCCGGCGTTACGGTGCACAACTGTCTGGCGGCCGCGGCCGAGCTGGAGGGGGAGGGGATCAGGGTTCGCGTCATCGATCTCTACAGCGTCAAGCCCGTCGACCGGGCCACGCTGGAAGCAGCGGCGCGCATCACCGGAGGCCGCCTGGTGGTGGCTGAGGATCACCATCCGGAGGGGGGCCTGGGCTCGGCCGTCATGGAGGCACTGGCCCTGGAGGCGCAGCCGCCTCGGGTTATCCAGTGCGCGGTCCGGCTCCTGCCAGGATCAGGGACGGGGCCCGAATTGATGGACTACGTTGGCATTTCGGGCCGACAAATCGCACAAGCCGCCCGAAAGCTACTGAAGGGGTGAGCAGCATGAGCGCCACATCGGAATCCAGGCCCGCCCTTGTTGAGGCGGCCGACCCCGTCCTCCGGATGCTGCTGGCGGCCGGCCAGAGTCCCTGGCTCGACAACATTCGCCGCGAACTGGTCAGCTCCGGACGACTGGCCCGCCTGCGCGATGACGGGCTGCGGGGGATAACCAGCAATCCGACCATATTCGAGAAGGCCGTGGCCGGCTCCAGCGACTATGACCAGAGCCTGAATCGGATGGCGAGCGCGGGGATCGCCGCCGAGCAGGCGCTGTGGGATCTGATGGTGGAGGACATTCAGGCTGCGGCCGACGTTTTCCTGCCCAACTGGAAGGCCACCGGTGGCGCCGATGGTTTCGTCAGCATCGAGGTGTCACCCGAGCTCGCGAGCGACACCGAGGGCACCCTGGCCATGGTCAGAGACCTCCACCGGCGCTGTGCCCGGCCCAACGTGATGGTCAAGATCCCCGCCACCAGGGCGGGCGTTCCGGCCATCCGCCGCTCCCTGGCGGAGGGCATCAACATCAACGTCACCCTGATCTTCTCGGTCGACCGCTATGTCGAGGTGGTGGACGCCTTCATGTCCGGCCTGGAGGATTTCCACGGCGCCGGCGGCGATCTGAGCCAGATGGCCAGCGTGGCCAGCTTTTTCGTCAGTCGGGTGGACACCAAGGTTGACAAGCGCATCCAACAACGCCTGGCCGCCGCCGGCGATGCACCCGATGCCGAGATTCTCCGAGGCCTGCTGGGCAAGATCGGCATCGCCAATTCCAAGCTGGCCTACGAGAAGTGGGCTGAGCTCCACTCCGGGCCGCGCTGGGAGGCGCTGGCCAAGGCCGGGGCCCGACCCCAGCGTTGCCTTTGGGCGAGCACCTCGACCAAGGATCCGAGCTATCCCGACACCATGTATGTCGACGGCCTGATCGGACCCGATACGGTGAACACAGTGCCCCCCGATACGCTGCGAGCGTTTCGCGAACACGGGCGGGTGGAGCGAAGCCTGGATCGAGACGTTCACCAGGCGCACGCGCAGATCGAAGCCCTGGCCGCGGTTGGGATCGAGCTCCATGAGGTGACCGACGAACTGGAACAGGAGGGGGTGGCGGCGTTCGCCAAGTCCTTCGAGAGCCTGATCGCGACCCTGACCAATTCACTCGATCGCATCAAGAGGGGAGAGGGTCCGAGGCAGTGGCATTCGCTGCGCGGACTCCAACCCGCTCTGCAGGCGCGTCTCGCGGAGTTGACCAAGGCTCGGGCGGGGGAGCGCCTGTGGGCCAAGGATGCCAGCCTGTGGGGGGGTGCGGATCATCCCGAGAAGTGGCTGGGTTGGCTTTCGATGCCCGAGTGGATGGCCGACCGGCTGCCTGACATCGAACGCGCCGCCGTCAAGGCGACGGCCTTTGAGGACGTGGTCGTGCTCGGCATGGGTGGATCGAGCCTGGCCCCCAACGTCTTTGCCAGATCGTTTGGACACCGACCCGGCCACCCCCAACTGCGGGTCCTGGACACCACCGATCCGGCCTCGATTCGCTTGCTTCGCTCGCAGATCGACCCTGCCCGGACGCTGTTCGTGGTGGCCAGCAAGTCGGGCAGCACGACCGAAACGCTCTCTCAGCTGGCCTATTTCTGGGAGCAGGTGGAGGGTGCTGGAGTGGAGCAGGTGGGCGCCCACTTCATGGCCATCACCGATGAGGGCAGCCCGCTCCAGGCGCTGGCCAGGGACAGGAATTTCGATTCGACCTTCCTCAATCCGGCGGACATCGGCGGGCGCTACTCCGCGCTCTCCTACTTCGGGCTGGTGCCGGCCGCGCTGATGGGTGTGGACGTGACCTCGATCCTGAGCTCCGCCGCGGCCATGGCCGCCGCCTCCGGACCTCAGGTCGAGGCGGAGAAGAGTCCGGGCCTATGGCTCGGCGCCGCCCTCGGAGAGATGGCGGTGCAGGGCCGGAACAAGCTGACCCTGATCCTGTCCCCGCCCATCCAGGCGCTGGGAGACTGGATCGAGCAGCTGATTGCGGAATCGACCGGAAAGAGCGGCACCGGCATCGTCCCCATCAATGCCGAACCACTGGGAGGCGCGGCCGAATACGGCTCCGATCGAATCTTCGTGCAGTTGCGACTGGACTCGGAGCCGGAGCGGCCCGACGTCCGCGCACTCGAGGAGGCGGGCTTGCCGGTCATCACCCTGACCCTGGGCGAGCTTTCGGACCTGGGGGCCGAATTTTTGAGGTGGGAGATCGCGACCGCCATCGCCGGTTCCATCCTGGGCATCGATCCCTTCAATCAGCCCAACGTCCAGGAGAGCAAGGACAACACCGCCCAGGTCTTGAAGGAATTTGAGCGTGAGGGAAGGATTCCGGAGACGGAATCGGTGGCCGCGTCCGCGGCCGCGGACCATCTGGTCCGGCTGCTGGCTCAGGGCCGCCCCGGCGACTACCTGGCGATCATGGCCTACACCGAGGCCGACCAGGCGTCTCAGGATGCGCTGGCGGCGATCCGCACCTGGGCCCGGGGACGATCCGGGTTGGCCACCACCTCCGGATACGGTCCGCGATTCCTGCACTCCACCGGCCAGCTGCACAAGGGAGGTCCGCCCACCGGCATATTCCTGCAGTTGGTGCAGATAGATGGCGAGGAGCTGGCAATCCCTGGCCAGCCCTATGGCTTCTCGGTGCTGAAAGCGGCACAGGCCCTGGGCGACCTGCGCTCGCTCGAGGGTCGCCACTTCCGAGTCCTGCGAATCGACCTTGGAGACTCACCGGAGAGTGCCTGGGCGGAGTTGGTCCGCTCGCTGCCGTCAGCGGCTTCGCCGGCGCCCTGAACTCGAATCGCGCCGTTGGGGGCCGGTCGTCCGATCGGCCGGACCCCAAGAGCGGCGGTGTCGTACCGTTTCCAAATGCACAGGCGGTGGAAAGCGGGTCGGGCAGGGAGGCGATGAGGGTGCGGGTTCTGGAGGACGCGGCGGCGGTGGCCCGCGAGGCGGCGCAGCTGGTGGCCGCGGATTTGAGAGACGGGGCCCGGACCCTGGTTTTGGCGGGGGGGTCGACGCCGCGTTCCGCCTACGAACTGCTGGCCGCCATGGACCTGGAGTGGGGAAGGGTGCTGATCTTGTTTGGAGACGAGCGTTGCCTCCCGCCAACCGACCCCGAGAGCAATTACGCGATGGCCAAGGGGGCATTGCTGGACAAGATCGCGCCGGCCGGGGTGTTGCGCATCGCCGCTGAATTGGGTCCCGAGGTGGCGGCGAGCGACTACGACCGGTTGCTCCAAGACATGGGGCAACTGGATCTGGTCCTGCTCGGCATGGGTGAGGACGGCCACTGCGCCTCCCTCTTCCCGGACAGTCCCCAGCTTCAGTCAACCGCGTTGGTGGCAGCCGTGCGCGGAGCCCCCAAGCCGCCTGCGGAGCGTGTCACCCTGACCCTACGCGCGTTCAACGAGGCGCGACGCGTGGTGTTCATGGCAACCGGCCAGGGCAAGGCGGTAGCGTTGCAGCGGGCGCAGCGCGGGGAGGTGCCGGCGGGCAGAATTGCCGGCGCGGAGTTCCTGGTCGATCGGGCTGCGGCAGGGGCGCTGTGACCCCGGTCAAGATCGTGCCATCGGTGTTGGCGGCCGACTTTGGCCGGCTTGGAGAGCAGGTACAGGAGGCGGAGGCGGCGGGTGCCGACCGCTTCCAGATCGACGTCATGGACGGCCAATTTGTCCCCAACCTGTCCATGGGTCCGGCCGCGGTGGCGGCCATCAGGCGCGCCACCCGGCTGCCGCTTGAGGTCCACCTGATGATCGAGCGGCCCGAGCGCTTCGTTGCCTTGTTCGCCCAGGCGGGGGCCGACTTCATCCAGGTTCAGGTCGAATCCACCCTCCAACTGCACCGCACCGTGGCCGAGATTCTGGGTGCCGGCTGCGCTGCCGGGGTGGTCCTGAATCCGGCAACCTCCATCGAGTCGCTGCGCGAGATCGCCGCCTACGTTTCCATGGTCAACGTGATGACGGTGGAACCCGGCTTTGGAGGGCAGAGATTCATTCCGTCCAGCCCGGACAAGATTCGGCGCATCCGTCAGATGCTGCCGGCGCTGGAGATCGAGGTGGACGGCGGCATCGACGCCGAGTCCGCCCCCCTGGCGGTCGAGGCGGGCGCGACCGTGGTGGTGGCCGGCAGTTCGATCTTCGGGCACCCTGGCGGGATCGGCGCCGGACTGGCCGAGCTGCGGGCGTCGCTTGGATAGCGGTCGCGAAGGCCTGAAGGCGGCTGCCGCCGAGCGCGCGCTGGAACTCGTCGAATCCGGCATGGTGCTCGGTCTGGGGACCGGCAGCACCGCGTGCTACTTCATCACCGGTCTGGCGCAACTGGTTTCGAGCGGTCTGCGGATCAGTGTTCTGGCGACTTCGGAGGCCAGCGCCCAGTTGGCCCGGGCGGCCGGAATCCCAGTCATCTCCGACCTTGACCAGCGTCTCGATCTGGCGATTGACGGTGCGGATGAGATCGACCCTGGCCTGAACCTCATCAAAGGCCGGGGCGGGGCCATGTTCCGGGAGAAGATGGTGGCCCAGTGCTCGGAGCGCTTTGTGGTCATCGCCGACGATTCAAAGCTGGTCCCGAGGCTGGGCCAGGGTGCGCTGCCGGTCGAGGTGCTCCCGTTTCTATGGCGTCGAACCGCGGCTCGATTGGGTGCTCTGGGGGCGAACTGGGAGCTACGGGGCGGCCTCGAGCATCCCTACCGGACCGACAACGACAACCTGGTCTTGGATCTGAGGTTTCCCACCGGCATCGCGGACGCCCGGGACCTAGAGCGGGAGATCAATAACATTGTCGGCGTGATCGAGAATGGTCTGTTCGTTGCTATGGCGACCGGCTGCATCATCGCCTCTGCCAACGGGATTCAAATCTTGGGATCGCTGGCCTGATGGAGGGAGCCGATTTCGGGGTTTTCGGGTTGGGGGTGATGGGCCAGAATCTGGCCCGAAACGGAGCCCGAAATGGCTTCAAGGTGGCCCTCTACAACCGCTCTCGGGGCCGAACCGAGCGCATGGTCGAGGCCCACGGTGAAGAGGGCGAATTCGTACCCACCTTCGATGCGGCGGGACTGGTTGCGTCCATCGCCGCCCCGCGCCCCATCCTTCTCATGGTGCAGGCCGGTGCGGCGGTGGACGAGGCCATAGGACAGCTGCTGCCCCTCCTGGCCCCGGGCGACATCGTCATCGACGCTGGGAATTCGCACTTTGTCGACACGCGTCGGCGCGAGGTGGAACTGTCCCGGCGGGGCCTGCAGTTCATCGGCACCGGCGTATCGGGGGGCGAGCAGGGGGCGCTCTGGGGTCCGAGCATCATGCCGGGGGGAACGCGACCCGCTTACGAAACGGTGTCGCCGATCTTCGATCGCATCGCCGCACAGGTCGACGGACGGCCGTGTTCAACCTACCTCGGTCCCGATGGCGCAGGCCACTACGTGAAAATGGTCCACAACGGAATCGAGTACGCCGACATCCAGCTCATCGCCGAGGCCTATGACCTGCTGACCCAGGTCACCGGCCTCGACGCGGCGTCGATGGCCAACATCTTCGAGCGCTGGAATGAGGGCGATCTGAGCTCCTACCTGATCGAGATCACGGCGCGCGTGCTGTCCCAAGTCGACGCGGCCACCGGTCGTCCCCTGGTTGACCTGATCGTGGATGAGGCCGCCAATAAGGGAACCGGCAAGTGGAGCTCGCAATCGGCCCTGGACCTGGGGGCACCGGTGAGCGCGATCGCAGAAGCTGTCTTTTCGCGCTACCTTTCCGCCCAGAGAGAGCAGCGCGTCAGGGCCGCCAGGGTTCTGCCCGGACCACCCCCCGGTCGCGGCGAGGAGGGGCTGGTGGAGGCGATCGGCGAAGCGCTGTACGCATCCAAGCTGGTGGCGTACGCGCAGGGCTTTGAGCAGATGCGGATGGCCTCGGCGGAATATGGCTGGGCCCTCGATCTGGGGGAGATCGCAACCATCTGGCGCGGCGGATGCATCATTCGGGCGCGCTTTCTAGAGCGCATCAAGGAGGTGTACGAGGTCTCGCCCGGGCTCCCGAACCTGCTCTTGGCCCCCTACTTCGTAGAGGTGTTGGGGCGCGCTCAGTCCTCCTGGAGGAAGGTAATAAAGAGCGCCATTGATCTGGGTGTGGCAACACCGGCTTTCTCCTCCGCGCTGGCCTACTATGACGGGTACCGGCGCGAGCGCAGCCCGGCCAATCTGATCCAGGGTCTGCGCGACTATTTCGGCGCTCACACCTACCACCGGACCGATCGCGATCTCTCGCTCTCCTTTCACACGAACTGGGGGGAGGATGGCTCCGAGGCCAGGGTCTGAGCGTAGGGTGTGGCGCGCTGCCGACCTTTAGACTGGAGCGCCGAGGAGAGGTCGCCTAGTCCGGCCGAGGGCGCGGCACTGGAAATGCCGTATCGGGGCAACTCGATCGAGGGTTCGAATCCCTCCCTCTCCGCCACCGCCTTCGAGGTCAAACAACCAGGCGTACCCGGCGCGAAAGCCGGCGCCAATTGGCATCGCCGGTCAGCAGTTCAGCGGCATCGAGAACCTCTGCAGCCGCCAGCACCAACGCATCGGGCAGGCGAAGTCCGAGGTGGCGTCCCCGCAGCCGGGCCGCCTCAGTCGCTACCGCATCGTTGATGTCAGTAACTCGGAACTCAAAGGCTTCGATTCGCGTTCGTGCCGCTTCGAGTTTGCCGGCCCGAGCAGGCCCGACCAACGTTTCGGCCAGTGCCGAAGCCGGCAGGGTGAGATCCTCCCCAGCGACCCGGTCGAACTCCCGCTGAGCACCGGAGTTTAGGGCATCTGAGGAGTCGAGCAGGGCTATGACGACGCTGGCGTCGAAGACGATCAGCGCCATTCGTCACGGAGGCGATGGAGCTCGCCGGGCTCCCACACGCCAGGCATGCTCCCCGCAAACTCGGCTAGCGCTCGTCGTCGACGTGCCGCTATGCCTTCCTCCCGAGACAGCACGACCCGGCCAGCCTCGGTTCGGACACTCAGCTCATCGCCTGGATTCAGGTTCAGTTCCTCAACCACGCGGATCGGCAGCGTCACCTGGCGCTTGCTGGACAGGCGGGTGTAGCCTCGGCGGCGAACCGGCTTGACTCCCTTGGTCATGAATCAAGCCTAGCACGCGCTGATAGTTCGAAAGACGTCTACGATGCCCCGCCAATGTCCTGTCGCAAGACATTGCGGACAGGCCAGCGCCCGCCGAGGGGGTTGGTTGATCCGGTCAGGGTCGAGAGTTAGCTGGCGGATGAGGCTGCCGTCGGTCGCCACAAAGGGGTTGACAATTTCCGACCGGAGCTCAACGGGACGAGGTGGTTGAGCAGCTTCTGATACGCCAAAGCCGAGACGCCCATGAACCAGGTCGCGCAGACGACCAAGCGCTCCGGGAACCGGCGACATGGCAGCTCGGCTTTGCCCGCAGCCGCGATGACTTCATCCTCCGGTGCGCAGATGGCGCTGAACAGCCCGAAGTTGAAGTCACAGTGAGGGCGCCGCGGGGTGCGGCGGATGCTGTGGCGGCGCGAACTCGGGGTCGGCTGAGACCGCCGGGATCACAGCGGCCGCAGCGTTGCGGCGTGCCTGCCCAGCAGCGAATAAGGGGGTGCCAGATCCACTCCGTCCGGGTTGTTCAGGAGGCCCAGCGCGCTGCCCGGCCGGCCGGTCACGCCGTACTGCCAGACCACCTGGTTGGTCCGTGGGTCGACGACGATGACCCGATGGTCCGCGTCGTCGTTGAGCATAACGTCGCCGTTGGGCAGCTCCTCCGCGAGCGATGGATGGTTCAGCGCCGCTGCGCCGGTGGGCCGGTAACGCCAGATCGTGCGGCCGGAGCGGTCGAAGATCACCACCTGACCGGGGAAGGAGTAGTCCACGGTCAGGTAGCGGTTGGGGCCGATTTCGTTGGTGTCCGATGGGTACGCGACGCCCGGCGGATGCGTCGACCAGAGCACCGTGCCGCCGGGCGCGATCTCGCTCACCCAGTCACGGTTGATCTCGGTAACCAGCCAGTTGCCGTCCTGCAGCGGGAATGCCCCGTTCGGACTGCCCAACCGCAGCGGCGGGTTGTGGTAGCACGAGCCGACCCGGCCGTAGCTGCGGGCCACCGTATGCTCGCCCTTGGCCACGACGATGATCCGGCAGTTAATGATGTCCGAGATCACGACATCGCCGTTCGGCATCACCATGGCGTCGTCGGGGTTCCAAAGCCGGTTCGGGCCCGAACCGTGCACGCCGGGCTGCCCGTACTGCCAGACGATCCTGTGAGTAGCCACGTCGATTAGGGTGACCGCGAAATCCTGCTCTTGGGTGGCGATGATCTGCCTGCCGTCCGGGCTGAAGAAGGCGTCGTCCGGCTTCTTGAACGTCTGACCGGTGGCCAGGTCGCCGGGTCGCGGAAACTGCCACAGCACCTGCCCGGTGGGGCTGATCTCGATCACCTGGTTGTTGTCCTCGTTGGCGATGAGGAGGGGCCCTGGCAGTACGCTAGGGTCCGAGCCGGGTGCCAGCTTTCCGGGACCCGCACCGGTGTACGACGCTACTGGCGGCGCCACCTGGGCGGTCAGCGTGATGACCGTGTCCAGGGTGGCGTCGCCGTTGCCGGTGCCACCCACCAGGTAGCCCTGCCCGCCGACGACTGCGGCCCCGGCGTCGGCGACCGCGTACGGCAACAGGCCGGCCGAAGTCGTCGTTCCCGTGCTCGGGTCGATCCGCCAGATCTGATCGGTCCGCTGCTGGCCGTTCGTGCCCCCCGCGACGAACAGCTGGCCGTCCAGAACGACAGCGGAGGCGTGGCTAACCGGTTGCAGCAGCTGGCCCAGCAGGCGTGCTTGCCCGGTCGCGGTGTCTAGCGCCACGATGTCCGGGGTGCTGGTCCCGCTGGCCAGCTCGCCGCCGATGACGTAGATCGTCCCGCCGAGTGCTGCCACCGCCGGGTAGCGCACTCCCTGTGGCAGGGTGGCCACTTGGCGGAACGACTTGCCGTCAGAGGTGGCCAGCACCTCCCGCCTTAGGGCGGTGCCGTCGTAGCCACCGACCAGGTAGGCGGTATTCCCTACGGTGGCGGCGGCCAGGTCCGAGCGGACCATGGGCAGCGCTCCAATCACCTCGCCCCCCGCCTGCTGGACGATGGCCACCGAGCTGGTCCCGCCGCCGCCAAACACGATCGTCTTGCCGCCGAGCAGGGCTCCGGCGGCGTCGTGTACCACGCGTGGCAGCGCTGGGCCGGGTGTCGGGTCGCCGCGAGCCGGGTCAACGTTCAGTACGGCGGTCGTCGAGACGCCGGCGCCGGTCAGGCCGCCGAGGATCTGTAGCCGGCCGCCCACGGCGAGTACGACCTCGCGCTGCAGCGGGCTGGGGAGGCGCCAGCTGGCCTGGGCAGCGTCCAGCACCAGCGGACCCGCCGGGCGGGTCGGGCTGGGACGGACACCAGGTTGCCGGCCGGGGGACGGGCTGGTGGCATTCGCCGGGCTGCCGGCTGTGCAGGCGGCCAATGTGAGGGCGGCGGCCAGACTCAGCGCGGGCAGGGCGAGGTGGCGAGGTCGCATTCCGCGGATCATCCGAGAGCACACGGCAAGTTGGATGACCAGTGCGGGCACGGCAAACCGTCGACGATGCGGCCGGTGGGGTCCTCTTCCTGGCCGCGGGTGGGGTGCCCGTGTCGGGCTCCGCACCTGGTGGCCTTCAGATCAGGCTCCAGAGGTACACGCCAGCTTCAGATCGCGGATCTTCGCCAGCGAGCCAATCCAAGAAGACCAGCGCCCGACCCTGGTTGGGCGTGTCGCCAAGCACGATCTCGGCCACTTTCCTCTGGTCAAGTTCCAGGCGGAGCTGGGATCGATCGGAAGGAGTCATGGATACCGTAGAGCCCCGCTCCAGCAAGGAAAGGTCGTCCACGACTATCACCAGGTGAGGCACCGCGAGCGAAACCCTGGCCAACCTGGCGAGGACCGTGGGGAGGCGCGCCATCTCATTGTGCGCCGGTATGACGATCGCCCCAGGCGCCGCCTCGGCGAAGGATTCGTCCCTCATTTGAGGACTCAACGGAGAGCTCCCAGTGCCACCTTGCGGTGGAGGCCGGAGTTTATGAAGCATCTCCGCCTCAGCCCGCCCCGCGGCTCCCGTTCAATGTCATTCACGAGGTTGAAGCATGGGTTCGGCTCTAACGTTTGATGCCATATCCGCCCGCTTCGAGCCGATCCGATGGACAGCTTCCCACTCTCGCTCCGATGCCGACTTATGCGTATGAGGCAGGCGGCGCCCCCCGCCTGGTTGATCCCCGGATTGTCCAGCGTGGTCGTAACCAGGGTGCGGCGGAGCGCTGTCGACGCAAGATGAAGTTCGAGCCCGCTCAGAGCTGCGAGAGCATACCTACGGCGTACCCGGCTGGCTAGCAATATTGGCGTAAGGGGCCCGCGAGTGCTGATCGATCAACGTCTTTAATGGCCGGCGTCCCCTCGGGAAAGCGTCGAGCCAAGCGGATGCCATATTCGATGGGGTCTCGAAGCGGCAACGAGGCCGACGCACCGCGACGCCAACCAATAGCAACAACGCGATTACAAATACCAGCCATTGCGTGAGGGCGGATGGGGGTCGCGATTACAGCAATCTTCGTTTTGAGATAGCTGACGATCTGGACCAGGCGATCGGCGTCTTCCGCCAGCAGTGCGAGCGATACTCGGGCATCTGATTTCAGCCTAGTACATGCATATTGGGCCTCGATTGGACAGTGTGTCGGGCGGGATGGGCGCGGATGGAGGTCAACGCGACATGACCGGCTAACCAGTAGGGGTGTCGATCCGACTAGCCAATTTGGCATCCGGTTGCTCAGACGGGAGAGCACAAAACTCGGTTGCCACGGATCGCCGCTACCCCAAGGGCTTCCTCGTACGGCTGCCTCATGCGGAGTGGAATCCCTCCCCTACCCCGGCCCTTCCTTCCCACCAATCTGACCAGATGGCCGCCTGACCCCGCTTCAGGCGTCCGCGACCAAGCGTCGCTTAGAGCCAGTCGTCGCAGTACCAGGCGCCGCGGTCGTAGTCGATGCCTGCGCTCGACCACAACCGGTGGATGTTGGAACGGTTGGGCGCCGGCCGGGCGCCGGATGACGTCCAGTTCCCCCTCCCGGTGGCGCGCCAACGGATTATGAACATCCTTCGGGCCTTCGTCCCTCCGGACGCTAGCTCGAGGTGCTAGCATCCGGTTATGGCGTCCATTCGGACAACGTTCAGCCTCGATCAGCGTTTAGCCCAGCGGGCCAAGGAGCTCGGCGTGAACGTTTCTGCCGCTGCGCGCGAGGGCGTTGCCAGCGCCGTACGCTCAGCTCTGGCGCAGTCCGACCGGGAGGCTTATCGCCGTCAGCCTGAACGGCCAGACGCGTTCTGGACTGAGACCGAAGCGTGGGACGAGGGATGACCCGGGGTGAGGTGTGGCTGGCAGAGGTCGGGCGCAAGAGGCGACCGGTACTCATCCTTACGCGTCCGGAGGTATTGGATGTGCGGTCCTTGGTAACCGTGGCCGAGGTCACAACCTCGATGCGTGGTATTGCTGCGGAGGTGGCGGTCGATCACGAACAGATCGGATTGGATCGACCGTCGGTGATCAACTGCGATGGCCTTCATACGGTTAGCCAGGGTTCGCTCACCTCTCGGATCGGAGCAGTGGATGAGAGGGTCATGGGTCGGGTATGTTCGGCGATTGGCTACGCGCTCGGTTGCTGATTCGGCCGCCGCCCGAAGGTTCGAAAAGTATCTACGATTCCCGCCATGCCGCATTTAGCGGTACGCAAAGTGCGACATGGCGGCCGGAGGCGCACGGCTCGATGCCCCGCCCTTCCAAGCAAGAATTAGCGGATGAGCGTGATCTCGACTCCGACCTCGAGTCCCCGCCACGTCGAATCTGCGGTGATGGCGCCGACCCCGGCATCCAAGGCAACGGCCAAGCAGGCGCGATCACCGAGAGACAGCCCCTTGTGATGGGTTGCCCCCCAAAGCCCGACCGCGGTGCTGGCGTGATCGGCGGAAAACGGTATGACCGGGATTCCCAGAGCGTCGAGATCGCCCAGCCAGTCGCCTTCGCCAACCTGGCGCCACTGGAGCACCTGCATCGTTTCGGCCCAGTTGACCGCGGAGATGGCTGAGCCGTCGATGAGCGGCTCGATGGCGTCCGCTCCTGGTTCCCCGCGCAGGTAAGCGAGAAGTGCGGACGCATCGAGAACGCGAGCGAAAGGGTCCACCGCGTTACTCGCGTTGCGCCTCGCGTCGACGCTCGGCAAGGAGGTCGTCGACGAGGCTCACCTCGGCTGGGAGCGCCTGCAGCCGTCGACGAATTCGAGTCAGCACGGCCGAACGCCGCTCGATCACCAACCGGCCGTCCTCATCGCGAGCTACGAGTTCGTCGCCGTCGTTCAAGCCAAGTTTGCGACGTAGATCCGCGGGGATCACGAGGCGGCCTTGGCGCCCAAGCCTCACCGATGCCATGATTGCCATTATAGTGCCAAGCTGTTGCGCTGCGTGGCACTCCGTCTGCGAGTATGGCGCGAAAAGTTCGACAGACGTCTACGATGCCCCACCACCGCCTCCGAGCCCCATGCTGGACGCCATTCTGGTCAGATTGCGCTAAAATGACCTTTATGTCAGAGTTATCGGCTGAAGCCGAGTTCGGAGTGGCCGAGGCGAAAGCCCGGTTCTCGGAGTTGATCGACCGCGTTGCTCGAGGAGAACGCATCCAGATCACCAAGCACGGGCGCCGCGTGGTGGAACTCATTCGGCCGGGCGAGGCCCCGAACGCCGAAATCGAGCGGGTCGGTCTGGCGGCGCTGGCGGGTGCACTGGGCGATTGGGAAGCGCTCCCCTCCGTAGTCGACGATATATACCGGGCGCGGCGTAGGTCCCAGGACCGTGCCGTCGCTGAGATCAGCTGATCGCGTACTGCTTCGACACCGACCTGATCAGCGCCGTGCTGAGGCGGCAGCCCAATCTCGAGGTGGTCCGACGGCTTGCTCGGATTCCTGCTGAGCAGCAGTTCACGACTGCAATCACCCTGGGCGAGCTCTTGTACGGAGCGGCTCGGCGCGGCAACGAGGCCCTGGCGCAGCGAATTCGCCAGCTTCTAGCCGACGCGGTCCCGATCCTCCCTTTCGACGAGGAGGCTGCGGACGTATACGGACCGCTTCGTGCGGGACTTGAGGCTGCTGGCAAGCGGCTCGATGAGCCCGACCTTCGGATAGCCTCGATCGCGCTCGCCCATGACCTCACCCTGGTTACCGGCAACGTCCGCCACTTCGGGAGGGTTCCAGGACTCACGATCGAGGACTGGCTTAACTGAAAGCGCAAGGCCGAGTTCGAAAATTGTCCACGACACCCCGCCATCCCTTTCAGCTGGGCGCGCTCAGCTCGGATAGATGATGGACGTATGAGGGTCGACCCCTACGCAGCGCGTCGAAGAGGGCCTGATCTGCCGTCCAGAACTCACGAGTGGCGCCGTTCGGCAGCTCGGTGACAGCCAGATAAGCGGCGTCGTAGAGTGTCGGCTGCGCAAATCGCTCGGCGAGCGACCAAGCGCGATCGCGAACGGCGGACTCATCAAGGAAGTCAATCGGCATCGCCTGGAAGTCAGCCCAGGCTTCGACGCTCTCCTCAACTGTGATCTCGCCCGCCCGGATCTTCTTACGCAAGACGGAGCCGACCTCGGCCCAACAGAAGGCGGGTGCCACGACTCGTCCCCCGACCGTTACTTCCGCCACGAGTCGGCCCGCTCGTTCACTGCCCTCCTCGGCCACGAGCGCCTTGATCCAGACGCCGGCGTCCAGGCAGACGACGTCAGCCACGTCGGCCGTGGCCTTCGCGTAACTCTCGAATGAGAGGCTCAGAAGGCGCCCCCACGCGACCCTGCTGGCGCATGCGGCCGATACGCTCAGACATGCGGGCCAGAGCCCGATTCGCTCGGCGTCGATCGAGCGCTTCGGCCACGGCGTCGACGACGAGTTGGTTTATCGACTCCCCGGCGGACCGGGACTCCAACTGAGCATCGGTGGCGAGATCGTCCGGAAACCGGATGGTGATGGCGCGCATAAC
>DATKQJ010000014.1:0-6662 GCA_035532785.1 Candidatus Acidiferrales bacterium
CAGCCAGGCGGGGTTGCCCCCCGCGTCGTTGATGCTCCCACCCTCGATCACCTTGACGCCGGGGTGTGAACTGCTGTGGACCGCGGTGTATCCGGGGATGAGGATGTCCTTGACGTAGCTGGCGGGGTCGTTGCTGGCCAGCGACTGACCCCCGTCGGGCTCATTCCACATCTCCACCGCGCTGATCTGGCCGCCGTGCCGGGCCATGAAGGCAGCCACGAAAGCCTGGAAGTCACCCGCCGGCGGGAAGGCGTCATAGGCGCCATCCCAGGCCGGCGTGTAGACCAGGATGGGCTGAATCTGAACCCCTCGCGCCTGAGCCGCGCTGAAGATGGTATCCACCCGCGACCAGTCATAGACCCCGCGCTGGGGCTCGACCAGAAACCAGGGGATCTCCAGGCGCACGTTGGCCACGTGGAGAATAGCCGCCTCGTCGAGTTCGTGATTGATACGCGCGATGGGATCCGCGCCCCCCGAGCAGGTTGCCGCGCTCGGACAGAACCAGCCGTCCGGGTTGGCCCCCAAGTACTGCCAGGGCCGCGCCGATGGCTCCACGTTGATGCCGCCCTGAGGGAGACGTCCCGACACCAGATGCGCGGAGGCGACCGACTCGCCACTATTCGGAATAGACGTCCCCGCGGTGGCCTCGAATGGGACGGGCGACTGAGATCCGAGCTCGGCGGGAATCCCCAGCACCAGCGCGCACAGCAAAATTCCGAAGGCCCTTCTGGAAAACATTCGAAGGCGCTCGTCTAGCGCCCTGATCGAGTAATTTGAACTCACGACTCCCCCCGAGAAATGGAACGTCTCACGCCTCCAACCACGGTGTGTGGCAGGGTCATCGCCCACAGTCGGCCAACTAACTCCACCGCCGTGAGGCGGCGCAGACGGCAACCTTACCGGATTACGAGCACGTAGAAACGCCTCGATTCTGACGTCCGCGGTTGATGTACCAGGACCCGCTTAGGGCGCCGCCACGGACTTGAACGGACAAGAACATCCCTCGGTCCGCGCTGCTACCGGACACTTCACCCAAGTCATGGGACATAGTGCCCGTTGACGGTCGGGATGCGCCATTTGCCGGGCCCGTGCCGACACATAGGCAGACGATGGACCCGGGACAGTGAGTACGCCCAAGGTGGGCGCTGGACATCCCCCGCGGTGCTAACTCCTATTCAGGTGAGGTGCCAGGCGCCCATAGCCTCTATCTCAAGGAGAGGGACATGGCACAAGCACAGGTAGATCTCATTACTTCAGTTGGTTGGATGCAGGCGGACGGCCGTGCTGCCCGATCATTTTCGTTCTTCGATACCTTCCGCTACGAGCGGAACTTGAAGCGCGTCATCGACATTCTCCTGGCGTCCGTCTTGCTAGTGGTGACGCTTCCGATTTGGGCGGTGATCGCGATCGCGATCAAGCTTGACTCCTCCGGCCCGGTGATCTTTCGCCAGGAGCGCGTCGGGCGAGGTGGAAAGCGCTTCAGCTTCTACAAGTTTCGGTCGATGTGGGCGGACGCCGAGAAGCAGCGCCAAGCGCTGCTGGCAATGAACGAAATGAACGGTCCGGTCTTCAAGATGCGGTCTGATCCCCGAATCACAAGGCTCGGTCGCCTGCTGCGCCGAAGCAGTCTCGACGAGCTCCCGCAGCTAATAAACGTACTGCGCGGCGATATGAGCATCGTTGGGCCTCGGCCGGCCCTCCCAGCGGAGGTCGGCAACTACCGACCCACCGACTTGGTCAGGTTGTGGGTAAAGCCAGGACTCACCTGCTGGTGGCAGGTCAGAGGTCGCTCCGGCTGCGACTTTGACACCTGGATGCTTTATGACCGAGAGTACGTGCAGAACATTTCACTGAGAATCGACCTGACCATCATGCTGGCCACCTTCCGTGCCGTGCTCACAGCGCGGGGCGCGTACTGAGGAGGATCCAGGAAGGAGCCGCCCGTTCCCGGTTCCATTGCGGGGCGGTTGGTTGGCCAGCGGTTGGCCCTTCGCGCCAGCGCAACTCTTGGAGCACGTGTTCAATCCAATCGGCCGGGCGGCGCTGGGCGCCACGTCGATGAGAGCGGCACCTTGGGCCAAGCCGGGCAGAGCCAGGCGCCCGAACCAGCTCACAGCTGGACTCCTATGGGGGCGGTCCGCGTTCCCGCCGCATCCCGGCGGGGCCGGCTGACAGTCACCCCGGCTCTGCGGTAGCCAGGACCACGACACCGCCAACTTCGCGGTCGAAAGCCTGCGCCGCTGGTGGGCAGGCGGCGCTGCCACGGCGTACTCCGGCGCCGACCAACTGATGAGCAACGGATATCGAGTCCGAGCCTGGAAACTCCAGCTCTCTCGCTTTGCCACCGAGTCCGGTTTGGCGATTACGGCCTGCCACCTGCGGCCTGGCACGAGCAAGTGGAACAAGATCGAGCACCGGCTCTTCTCGCACATCAGCATGAACTGGCGTGGGCGGCCGCTTACCCGCCATGAGGTAGTGCTCAACCTGATCGCTGCCACAACCACACGCACAGGCCTCAAGTTGCACGCCGAGCTCGACTCCGGCAACTATCCGAAAGGCCTGGCGGTGACCGACCACGAGATGTGTGGGATTGACCTTCGTCCGCACGCGTTCTACGGCGCGTGGAATTACACGATCATGCCGAACGCGAGCCCAAGGCGGGCAAAGCATGTGTAAGCCCTATTCGCTCGCGGGCCCTAAGCCGATTGCAAGGTCAATCCGGCGGGTCGCCCCATGGATTCTCGGTCGGCGGATCAGATAGTATCGCCGCGTCCGAACTCGCCGACGATCCCACATTGACCTTCCATCAAGGTCTGGGGTGTGGCCGGCCAAGGCCGGCACAGCCAGAACGCACCCGCCGTGCGCTCGGCTGGCGGTACCAGGGCCACAACCTGGAGCTCAGTCCGCGCGCCGTCCGGATACGGCGTATGACTCGGCAAGTGGAAGGAAGGCGGTGCGAACCCCCTGGGGGCGCGCCGACACCCAGCGCCAAACGCTTTCGCTGGCTCTCAACACGGGTGACTCTGCGAAGGCCGGGACGATCGGATACTGCTTGGTACCCCGCATGAAAATCGGAAGGCCGAAGATGACCGGTCTCACGCTGATGTCGGTCATTCCCCCCTCCTTGAAGGTCTGAACCATTTCCCGCACCGGGATGTACTTCTGCCAGAAGTCGGGGTTGGGCGACTGGCCCCGCAAACGCCACGCCAGCGTCCGGGGTCCAAACCACCGCGTCCTTCCCGTGCCTCGCCAGACCGAGATTGGGGTCTTGGTGATCACGACCGCTCGACCGCCGGGATTAAGCCATTGCCCGAGGTTGCCCACCACGTGGCGCCAACCGGGAACGTATTCAAGCACCCGAACACTGAGTATGAGGTCGAACTTGCGGGAGCCTGGGTCAAACGAGCTGATGTCGCCCTGGCGCAGTTCGACCTGGGGGAGCGGGGAGCAGGCTTCGGCCGCCTCTTTCAGCATCCCATCTGAAATATCGACCGCGAGCACGGACTCGGCTCGTTCGGCAAGAAGACCCGTCCAGGTGCCGGGGCCGCATCCCAGCTCGAGGGCAGAAGCGCGGCCGCCCGAGCCCAGTTCCGCCTCCAAGGTTTCGGCGGTCAGCTTCTTCTCGAAGCGGGTCAGACGATTCTTCTCCCAGCGAAGGTTCCGGTAATAGCCGGAGGCTTCGGTAAAGACTCTCTCTACTCCCAGGGGCACGGAAGTTGTTGGTTGGGTTGCGTCCTCCAGCCTCATGCGAACTCAATTCTCCTTATGTGTGTTTGGTGGTTGTGATCTGATCGTAGAAGCGCTCCAGGCGAGCGGCGCAGGAGGCCCAGCCGAACTCACGCTCGGCAAGAGCAAGCCCCGACTGGGCCAGCTCGGTTGCAAAGCGCCGCTCGGATAGGAGCCGGACCGTGCTCTCTGAAAAGGTCTCCGGGTCGTTAGCGACGAGGACGTGCTCTCCGTCCAAAACAGGCAGGCCCTCGCAGCCGATGGTGGTGGTGACGACCGGCCTCGCCATGGCCATCGCCTCCATGATCTTGAGCCGGGTACCGCTGCCGATCCGGATCGGGGCAACCACGACCGCGGCGCGGGCAAGGTAGGGACGAACGTCCTCAACCGCCCCCGTGAACTCCACATGATCGCTCGCCAACCTGAGGAGCGATGGAGGCGCCCCCTGTCCCACCACGACCAGTCGCACCGCGGCGCGCAGGCGCAGGATTCGCGGCAAGACCTCCCGGACGAAAAACGCCACCGCGTCGGCATTGGGGCGATAGTTCATGGTACCGGTGTAGACGAGCGTGTCGGCGGCGGGGATCGCCCGGGTGGGACGGAAATACGCCAGGTCCACTCCATTCGGCACCACGCACGCAGGCGTCGCTGCGGCTGACCGCCTCATCTCCTGAAGGTCCACCTCCGAGGTGAATACGCAGCCGGTGCTTCGGCGCCAGGCGGCGGCCTCCTCTCGCCGGGCCTTGGCTGACTCCAGCTGGCCGAAGGCGCGCCGCGCAGGTGAGGATTCGAGCGTCGCGAGCCGACTGAGAAGGGTGTATTCGACGTTGTGCTCGTCCAGCACCGTGCACGTATCCGGGGGAGATTCAAGGAAGCTCATCTGGCTCGATTCGAGTTGAACGATGTCGAATCGTTCGCGGCGGAGCAGATCGGACAGCCTGTCCTGCATGGCGTGGGAGCGCAACCCGCCCAGATGGTAGGAACCACGCGACACAACCGATGCCAACTGGGCGCGTCGCTTCCTATTGGGTGCGTTCGACCGCGAAACCAAGGTCTCGGCCACGAATGCATCATTGTTTGGGGTCCCCGGACCGTCGCCGTAGGCGAGCAGGCTGACGCGATTCGAGCGCGAGAGCTCCTTGGCCAGGTGATGGACCCTCATTGCAAATCCCCAAGTCGGTGGGTAGGGTCGCTCCGGGGCGACCATCAGAATCGATCGGGAGGCGGAGCCGCGATCCCGTGAGGACGAGTTCTCGGCGGAGGGTTCTGCCTCGAATCGAGATTGGGTGGCTGAGTTCGAAATCTGGGCCATCTGCCTGTGCACCCTATTGCACACCAAGACACCAACCAATAGGTGCTTGCCGCTAAGGCCTCATCCGCGGTCATGCCTGGCGGGACCTAGGTCCCAAAAGCGGTATTGAGAGAGGGGCCTGGAGACCCCGTCCGTGCTGGATACGCTCTCCCCTCCCGACGGGCGATCCGGAGCGGGACCTTAGCCCTGGCAGGCGGGACAATGCCAGTGCTACTTGCCGGTGTGGTCCGTTGCCGCCCCGCGGCCATCTGCGTACGGTTGATTCGAGCCACCCAACAATGTCCACATCACTCAAACTCCTGGTTGCCTGCCACAGCGGGACATTCAGTGGTATTGACACCTATGCCGAGCAGATCGCAAGGACGGCGGCGACCGCCTCGCATTCGGTCACGCTGATTGCACTGGGTGCTGCCAACGCGGCCGCCCTGGCCGAGCGCCTCGGCCCGGCCGGGGTTCGGGTCATCACCGGCGGGCAGGTGGAGGCGTCCGGCTGGCGGAAAACGATGCGCCAATGGCCGGGACTTGCCGCCAGAGAGTTGCAGCTTGCGCTCAGGGAGACGCTGGATGACCTGGGAGAAAAGTTCGATGCCGCCCACCTCAACCATCCAATGCTCGCATCCGTTGCGCGCCACCACTCGGGTCGCATCGTGGTTGCCGCTTGGTTCTATCCACACAGCCCCCGCGGCAGGTGGAAGGAGACCTGGCATCACACCGGAGCGCGCCTCCCGCGCAGTGCTGCGATGGCCTTCAAAGGCTTGTCCCACTTCCATAACGACGAGGTCGGATATCGGCTTAGCGACTGCGTTGTCGCTCCCACCGATCTGCTCTGCCAACAGCTCCTGAGCCTGGGCATCAAGGCTGAGACCAGCGCTCCTCCCTCTGGATCGCCGGGTGAACCCGCACCGTCGACCAGCGGGGGACAGGCCCTGGCCACCAGCGAAACCACCCCCGCAAGCGAACGCGTGCCCAGGATCATCATGTGCTGCGGCGACCTAGCCCACCCACGCAAGAACGTGAAGGCGGGGCTGGAAGCGGTCGGACTCCTGAGGAGCGAGGTCGAACTCGAGCTGATCGGCCGCAATGCGAGTCGGTTGAGCGAGGAACTGCGCCTGCTGGCCAAGAGCGTTCGGGTGACGACTCCGGGGCCGCTTTCCAGTGGCGAGGTAAAAGCCAGGTTCCGCCAAGCGGACATTCTCCTTTTGCCCAGTTTGTATGAGGAGTGGGGGTACGTGATGGCTGAAGCGGCCCTCGAGGGTGCTCGCGTCGTCGGATTCCCGGTCTATCCCTTCAGGGACGTGCTCACCGATCCCATCGGAGGCTGCGCGTCCGACTACACCACCATCGCCCTTGCGGCGGAGCTGGAGAGGACAATCCGATCCCCGATCGACCGCTCTGAGGTGCGCGCCGGCGCCGAAGCGCGATTTGGGACCGAGGCCGCAGTGCACCGTTTGAATCCGATCTGGATCGGCCCCGCAATCGCGGACGCGGTGGACTGAGTGACCGCCGTCAGCGCCGTCGACGGCCGCCGCGATCAAGCCGTACTGATTCGCAACATCACCGTTCTCGCGGGCAGCCAGGTGATCACCTGGACGGCCAGCCTGGCCTGGGCCCTGATCGTGCCTCG
>DATKQJ010000015.1:0-62789 GCA_035532785.1 Candidatus Acidiferrales bacterium
CAACCTAGGATTACAGGTCGTGGACCAGGATCTGATCCGGAATTTCTGCATCATCGCGCATATCGACCACGGAAAGTCCACCCTGGCCGACCGATTGCTGGAGATCACCGGATCGATCAGCAAGCGGGAGATGACTGATCAGGTCCTCGACACCCTCGAGTTGGAGCGCGAGCGCGGCATCACCATCAAGCTCCAGGCGGTGCGCATGGCCTACCGAGCAGAGGACGGCCGGGAATACCAGCTGAACCTCATCGACACCCCGGGCCACGTCGACTTTGCCTACGAGGTTTCGCGTTCATTGGCCGCTTGCGAGGGGGCTCTGCTGGTGGTTGACGCGGCCCAGGGGATCGAGGCGCAGACGTTGGCGACGCTCTATCAGGCCGTGGAGGCCGACCTCGCGATCATCCCGGTGGTTAACAAGATCGACCTGCCCGCCGCTCAGCCGGAGGTGGTGGCCGAGGACATTTCGGCCTTGACAGGCGATGAGCGTGCCAGCGTCATTTTCGCTTCGGCCAAGCTGGGGCAGGGCATCGATCAGATCCTGGAGGCGGTTGTCAAGAGAGTGCCAGCTCCGGCGGGGAACGCCAGCGGCCCTTTGCGGGCACTGGTGTTCGATTCCCATTACGACGCCTACCGCGGCGTCATCGTCTACGTGCGGGTGGTGGATGGCGAGATCCGCCCGGGTAGCAAGATCAGGATGATGAACACCGGCCGCGTCCACGAAGTGGACGAGGTGGGGATTTTCAATCCCCGCATGCAAGCCACCAACTCGCTTGGGGTGGGTGAAGTTGGCTATTTCACCGCTGCCATCAAGAACGTCGTCGACGCCCGGGTGGGTGACACGGTTACGACTGACGCGCAGGGTGCCCATTCAGCCCTGCCCGGCTACCGCGCCGTCAAGCCGATGGTCTATGCCGGGGTCTTTCCCACCGATTCCGAGGGATATCAGGACCTCAAGGACGCGCTGGAGAAATTCCAGCTCAATGACGCCTCTTTGGTCTATGAACCGGAGAGCTCGGCGGCGCTCGGGTTTGGCTTCCGCTGCGGGTTCCTGGGCCTTCTGCACATGGAGATTGTTCAGGAGCGGCTGGAGCGTGAATTCGGGCTCGACCTGATCACCACCGCTCCCACGGTTGAATATCACGTCTACCTGCGCAAGGGGGGTATGGAGGTCATCGACAATCCGTCGATGCTGCCCGACCCGATGGCCATCGAGCGGATCGAGGAGCCCTACGTCAAGACGTCGATCATGGTGCCCTCCACCTACGTGGGGGCGATGATGGAACTCTGCCAGGACCGGCGCGGAATCTTCAAGAACCTGGAGCACCAGAAGGGGGAGAGGGTGCTGCTGGACTACGAGCTTCCGCTGGGCGAGATCATCCACGACTTCTATGACCAGCTCAAATCTCGATCCAAGGGATACGCGTCGATGGACTACGAATTGATCGGCTTCCGACCCGGGGATCTGGTCAAGCTCGACATTCTGGTCACCGGCGAATCGGTCGACGCGCTCTCCTTGATCGTGGATCGCACCAAGGCTCCCAACCACGGCCGCAAGTTGGTGGAGCGTCTGAAGGGGATCATTCCGCGCCAGATGTTCGAGGTTCCGCTGCAGGCGGCGATCGGGGGCAAGGTGATCGCGCGCGAGACCATTTCTGCCCTCCGCAAGGACGTCCTGGCAAAGTGCTACGGGGGAGACGTGACCAGGAAGAGAAAGCTGCTGGAAAAGCAGAAGGAGGGCAAAAAGCGCATGAAGAGAGTTGGCTCGGTGGAGATTCCCCAGGAAGCCTTCATGGCCGTCCTGAGCCTGGAATGAGTCTCGAGGCCAAGGTCTTGTCAGGCGCGGCCGATTGCATCTTCTGCCGCATCGTGAGCGGGGAAATCGCGGCCCAGGTGGTCTATGAGGACAAACAGACCATCGCCTTCAACGACGTGAATCCGGTGGCGCCGGTACACGTTTTGGTCATTCCCCGGGCCCACTCGCCGGCGGTCAAAGCGATCGACGACGCCGGCCTGGCGGCGCTGCTGCACTCGGCTCATCAGGTGGCGGCCCTGAAGGGCGTGGCCGAGTCCGGCTACCGGCTCGTCTTCAACCTCGGCGACGATGGGGGCCAGACCGTCTTCCACACCCACCTCCACGTCCTCGGCGGGCGCCGCATGACCTGGCCCCCGGGATGATCGCCAGTTCCCGGCTCCAGATCGCGCGTGGTGCGGAAGAAACCGCGAAGCGACCGACCCCCCTGCTCGAAGGCGCAGGTTCGCCGGCTCCAACTCGCCCCGAGCCGGGATCGGACCACCTCCGCCCATTCAGCCAGCT
The DNA here is from genome assembly GCA_035532785.1 of Candidatus Acidiferrales bacterium. Taxonomy (GTDB): domain Bacteria; phylum Chloroflexota; class Dormibacteria; order Dormibacterales; family Dormibacteraceae; genus DATKQJ01. The sequence continues at coordinate 2,318 of DATKQJ010000015.1, forward strand.
CTATCTCCACATCCCCTTCTGCAAGCACAAATGCGGCTACTGCGACTTCAACGCCTACGCCGGCATGTCGGGTCTCATGAGGGACTACGTCGAGGCTCTGCTGATCGAGTTGGAGGAGGCTTCGCGCCGATTCCACTTCACCCGCCTTGAGAGCGTTTATCTGGGCGGAGGAACGCCCAGCCTGCTCCCGCCCGAACTCATCGCGCGGCTGCTGGCCGGCGTCCGCGCCCGTTTTGCGCTGACTTCCAACGCGGAGGTGACCCTGGAGGCCAACCCGGCCAGCACCGACCCGGAGAAGCTCTCGACGTGGCTCGAGGGGGGCGTCAACCGCCTCAGCCTGGGCCTGCAAAGTTTTGATCGCTCCGCCCTCGGGGTGCTGGAGCGGCGCAGCGATGGGCGGATGGCGGAGGGTGCCTTCAAGGATGCGCGAAAAGAGGGATTCAGCAATATCTCCATCGATCTCATGTACGCGGTGCCGTCCCAGACGAAGCGGTCATGGGAGGCGACGCTGACCCGCGCGCTGGCGCTGGAACCGGATCACATCTCGGCCTACGCGCTCACCTTCGAGGCGGGCACCCTGCTCGAGCGGCGGCGCCGGGAGGGGATGATCGAGGAGGTACCCGAGGACCTGCAGTGGGACCTGCTGGACGTGCTGGTTGATCGGCTGGCGGCCGCCGACTATGAGCGCTATGAGGTCTCCAGCTTTGCCCGGGAGGGCTCTCGCTCGCGTCACAACCAGGGCTATTGGCGCTGCCGGCCCTGCTACGGCGCCGGCGCGGGCGCACACTCCTACGCCACGGATGGCTCGCGCTCCTGGCGCTGGTGGAACCTCGCCCAGCCCCGGCGCTACATCGCCTCGGCGCCCGATCCGATCGCCGACGGCGAGCGGTTGGAGAGGGATCGTGCCGACGCCGAGAAGCTGATGCTGGGACTGCGCTCGGTCGCGGGCGTCTGGCCCGCGCCCGGATTCGAGTCGCGGCTCCTGGAACTGGAGCGACTCGGGTTGATCGAGCGCCGGGGAGACCTGGTGGCACCCACCCGGAGAGGCCTGGATCTCCACAACCAGATCGCTCTGGCCGTGCTGTGAGCCTTCGTCAGTAGACTTGTGGCCGGGCCCCAGCGGGCGCGATCAAGCCATGGAAGACAGGAAAAGGGACATTCTGAAGGCGGTGGTGGAAGAGTTCACCGCCAGCGCCATCCCCGTGGGATCGCAGGCGCTGGCTCGAGAACGATTCATCAACCTGTCGGCGGCGACCATCCGCACCGAACTCTCGGAGCTGGCCGAACTCGGGTATCTGGCTCAGACCCACCCCTCCTCGGGCCGCATTCCGACCGATCGGGGATACCGCTACTTCGTGGACTTTCTGATGATCGAAGAGGCCATTCCCAGCCAGATCACGAGCTACATCGGGGAGGAGTTGCGGTCGGCACCGATTGAGGCCCACGCGCTGGCCGAGAAGGTCGCCAACACGGTCGCCGTGGTGACCAGGAACGCGGCCATCGCCACCACCCCCTACGGGGCCCACGCCCGCATCAAACACGTCGATTTCGTATCGCTGGAGCCCAATGACTTCTTGTTGGTGCTGCTGGTGGAGGGCAACCTCATTCGCCAGCAGGTGGTGCAGATGGATCAGCCCATCGGCCAGGAGATGCTGACCCGAATCGCCAACAAGGTCAATCTGGACCAGTTCGGCCGGGGTGCGGAGGAGGTCGCGGTTGCCGCCGCCGCGCTGCCGGCGGGACCTGAAAAGGAGATTCTGATCCGGCTGGCGGGGGCGCTCGAGCTCTTCGGTCGGGGGGTGGAGACGCTGGTCGTACACGACGGCGTACGCAACCTTTTGCGGCAGCCCGAGTTCGCCGAATCGGCCCGTCTCCGCGACGTCCTGGAGATTCTGGAGGAGACCAACTATCTCTCCGGCCTGCTGCAGGAGTTGGTCGGAACCTCTGATCTTCAGATCGTGATCGGCTCCGAGAACGCGACCACGCAGTTGCGCGCCTGCGCCGTCGTCCTCACCACCTACGGTCCCTCGCACCGCATCAAGGGCGTCGTGGGCGTGGTCGGTCCGACCCGGATGGACTACGGCCAGATTGTGGGCCGGCTGCAGGCGGTGGCCCGGGTTGCCAGCGAGCGAATGACCGAGATCCACTTCTGAGCAGCGTTTTAGAGCCCGCGATTCCAGGTATTTAGAAAGTAGTAATGACGATGCCGACAAAAAAGCAACACCCAGCCTCGACCGACGAACCCGAGCAGGTGCCCGCGAGCGGGGACCAAGCGCCGGCTTCCCCCGATTCGGCGGAGGGCGAACTGGCGGCGGCCAACGCCCGCCTCCTGCGTTTGGCCGCGGACTTCGAGAACTTCAAGAAGCGCGCCCGCCAAGAGCAGGAGGCGACGATCCAGTTCGCCACCTTGCGGGTGGCAGAACGGCTTCTGACGGTGCTGGACAGCCTCCATCTGGCGCTCTCCCAGGCTCCGGATGGGATTGACGGGAACTGGCTCAAAGGGATTGAACTGGCGGTCGCGTCGCTGGAAGGCGAACTCGCCCAGGTCGGGGTGGAGCGGATTGACTCGGTCGGACAGCCCTTTGATCCGGGCCTCCACGAGGCGATCGGTTCGGAGGAGTCGGAAGACCATCCGGAGGACACCGTCATCGCCGAGCTGCGCCGCGGCTATCGCATGCACGACCGCGTCCTGCGGCCGGCGCTGGTCAAGCTCGCGCGGTCCCGGACCTGATAAGCGAGGGGACGCTGGTTGGCCGTCAAGCGTGATTACTACGAGGTCCTGGGCGTTTCCCGGGAGGCCTCGACCGACGAACTAAAGCGGGCATTTCGAAAGCTGGCGCTCGAATTTCATCCCGATCGCAATCCCGACGACCCTCAGGCGGGGGAGAAGTTCAAGGAGGCGGGGGAGGCCTACCAGATCCTCTCCGATCCCCAAAAGCGCCACTCCTACGACATGTTCGGGCACGCTGGCGTTGACCCCAATCAGGCCGGGGGCGGCTTCGGTGGATTCGAGGGTTTTGGTGGACTGGGTGACATCTTTGAATCCTTCTTCGGCGGCGGTCGCTCGGGTGCGCGCTCCACGCGCGGCGACGATCTGCGCTACGACCTTCAGATCACCTTTGATGAGGCCTTCGAGGGGACCGAGAAGGAGATCAACGTCCCACGCCTGGCGACGTGTGAGGAGTGCCAGGGGAGCGGGGCCCAGCCTGGCTCCAAGGTCGACACCTGCTCCACCTGTGGGGGCCAGGGCCGAGTTCAGCGCCAGGCCCAGTCGGTCTTCGGGGCGGTCGTCAACGTGGTCACCTGCCCGACCTGTTCGGGCGAGGGCCACGTGGTCCAGAACCCGTGTCCGCAGTGTCGCGGACAGGGCCGGGTGGAGCGCCATAAGCGGCTTCGGATCACGATCCCAGCCGGGGTTGACACCGATTCCCAGATTCGGCTGACCGGTGAGGGGGCGGCGGGATTTCGGGGCGGGGCGCCCGGGGATCTGTACATCGTGCTTCGGGTCAAGCCCCATCCCCACCTGCGGCGCCAAGACCAGGAACTGATTTTCGAGCTCCACGTCAATATCGTTCAGGCCGCCCTCGGCGACTCCATCGAGGTCCCCACCGCGGATGGATCGGTGCAGGTCACCATTCCTCCTGGAACCCAGCACGGGCAGGCCTTCCGGCTCCGCGGAAAGGGGATGCCGAGCGTTCGAAACGGGCGACGCGGCGATCAGTTCGTGGTCGTTCAGCTGGTTGTGCCCAAGGACTTGAAGCCCGAGCAGAAGGCCCTGTTGCAGAAGGTTGGAGGCTTGACCGGGAAGCCGGAGAAAGTAACCAGGGGCTTTTTCGAGCGGCTTCGCGACGCGATCAACCTGGATTGAAGACGACAATGAGAAGGCGGCCGGGATGCCCTCCAGGGAGCAACCCGGCCCGTGCCACGTGTCCCCTAAAACCACCCATCGGAGAGGCACCATGAAGGTATTTGATCTCGAACTGCGCAACGCGGAGGTGGACGTGAAGGTTCTGGAGGGGCGCCTGCGCCTGGTCCCGATGAACGACGCCCAGCTGGCGGGGGCGCTCCGCTCGGCGCTCGAGGCCAAGCGCGACCGTTTGCGCAAGCTCCAAGCCCGGGAGAGTCCGGTATAGAGCGGTTAGACGATGACCGCTGAGCCCACCCTGATCACCGGCGCGGGTGGCCAGCTGGGTCACGATCTCTCCCGGTTGTTGCCCCGTGCCAGGGCCCTGGGTAGGGGCGCCCTGGATATCACCGACGAGGTCCAGCTGGGATCAGCCCTGGTGGGGGTGGAGACGGTCTTCAACTGCGCTGCTTACAATGCCGTCGATCGGGCCGAGGAGGACTCCGCCGGGGCCGATCTGGTGAACCACCTGGGTCCCGCCCGACTGGCGCGCCAATGCCGGCAATCAGGAATCCGGCTGATCCACTTCTCGACCAACTACGTGTTCGACGGGCGCGCCTCCAGCGCTTACTCGGAGGCCGACGAGCCGAGCCCGGTTGGCGCCTACGCCCAGAGCAAGCGAGCGGGTGAGGAGGCTGTGCTGCGGGAGTGTCCGGGGGCGCTGGTGGTGCGTAGCTCGGGGCTTTTCGGGGCGGTCGGCAGCGCGGTTAAGGGAGGCAGCTTTCCGGAGCGGATCGTGGCCAGCGCGAGGGCCGGCCGCGATCTGGCGGTGGTGGGCGACCAGCGCCTCAACCCAACCTGGACGGGCGATCTTGCCGCCGCCTCCCTGGCCCTCGCCAGGTCGGGCCTGACCGGGATCGTGCACCTCGTCGCCGACGGCTGCGCCTCCTACTTCGAGCTGGCGGTCGCCACCCTCGAGTTGGCCGGATTGCAGCACGTTCCGGTTCGGGAGGTGACCTCCGATGCCTACCCGACGGCGGCCCCAAGGCCCCAGAACGGATGTCTCACATCGAATCGGGTGCCGTCGCTGCCGCACTGGCGCCAGGGGCTGGCCGGTTACTGGGCCGCGTACCAGCTCATGTCGCCGGCCAGCGAGCAGCCCATGTAGCGGTTGTCCGCCGCCCGATCCAGCTCCACCGAAACCTGGACCGTCACGACCTGGCCGGGCACCAATCGGCCCTGGCTGAGGGGGAGCACGTCGGGGGCCGACCCGTGCTCTCGAGCCAGCTGACTCAGCCGGCCGGCGAAGAGCTGAACTCCGCCCTCGGAGATGGCGACGTCAAAGCCGGCGGCGGGATCGGCGGCCGTGCAGCGGGGTGAGCGGGTGACGTCGGCGGAGCCGAATCCATCCACGAAGAGCCCCGCGACGCGGCTCTTGACCGGGCCGTCGAGGCGGAGCTGGTAGCTGGCCACGCGGGCCGGCGCGCCGGGCAGAAAGAGCTGGGAGCCCAACAGAGACGCCGGACCGGCCACCTCGGTCAGGCTCATATGACCCGACACGGGAGGATGCCAGCTGCCGACAGATAAAGTCAGCGCGGCGATGAGGATGGCGACCAGTTTCCCGATCGCTGCGCTGAGCATGCAGTCATCGTGCGTGTATGTCCGGTCAGGCCGTGGTGGCGATCACCTCGGGCTGCGTTTGATCTGACATTGCCCCGGGGTCAGGATGGCGTCATCAACTCGCCGATCTCAATTCGGTCTCGCGCCGCCGACCCGTTCCAGGGCTGCCGGGCATCTGCACGAAGGCCCCACCACGCATTTGCAGGGGCCGGGCGAGGGCGAGGGTGACGCAAGATGGGGCCACCGAAGGCGTTGGAAGCGCCAGGAAATGGAATAGACCACGTCGGGCCGATTGAGGAAACAGACAAGAATGTTCAAACTTTCGAAGCCGCGCAGAGTGCTCCTGACGATGATGATCGTGGGCGCCCTCTCTACCCTGGGCGCCACCACCTGGGCTGGATTCAACGCCACCGCGGCGAACCCCGGGAACATCTTCGGCAACGCCACCATCACCCTCACCAACGTTGGGGATCAGGTCAACTGGAGCCGCGGCGCCTGCACCAGTTCCACCTACAACGGAACGTCCTCCGGGGTAGGTTTCACCGGCAACTGCGGGACCCTGACCTACAACAACCTGACCCCGAGCACTCCAGCTGGCGCGGTTCAGAGCTACACCCTGATCACCTACACGGGTACGCTGCCCACCTCGCAGTTCCGGGTTTCCCTCGCCAACCCCAGCACCAACACCGGCGCCGGTACCTGCAGCGCCGCCAACCCGGCCACCGGCCTCCAATTCGAAGTTATTCAGACCGATGCCGCGGGCAACAATCCGATCCAGGTCTATCCCGCCGCCGCCGGCGCCTGGGCCGCGGCCGCGACCCTGGAAACGCTCAACAACCCGGCCCTGAGCGGCGCCTACATCCCCCTCTATCCGTTCCCTTCAGCTGGTGGTCCGGCGCTCACCCTGGAGCGGTGGGCGCAGACCAACTCCTCACGCCTCTACCTCAAGTACTACCTGGACAACGCGGTCGCGGTTGACAACACCTGGCAGGGCTGCCAGGTGAAATTTGACCTCCAATTCATCGTCCAGTGAACCGCTTCGTATCCCCATCCGAAATGGCGGCCGCCGCCGCCCAGGAGAAAGTGGCAGCCGGGGCCGAACCCGGCGCGGCCGCTCAGCCGCGCCCGGCTCCGGCTGAACTGAGGACGCAGCCCCTGGCCATCCCGCGCCGGCCGGCGGCGCCTAGTGGGCTGGCGACATCGCCCCGCTCGACCTGGAAGTGGATCGGCTCGGCGGCCGAATACGTGCTCTTGGCGGTGGTCGGGGTGATGCTGCTCGGGGTGGCACTGCTGGCGGTGATGCCCCGCGTGACCCCGCTCCAGGCCTACTCCGTACTGTCGGGATCGATGCGCCCCGACATTCCGGTGGGCGCGCTCATCATCGTGCAGAGGGTCAGCCCAGATCAGCTCCGGGTCGGCGACGTGATCAGCTTCACCCGCCCCGACAACCCCGCCGAGACCATCACCCACCGCATCTACAAGATCAGCAATACGTCCGCCGGCAGGGTCTACCAGACCAAGGGGGATGCCAACCCGCTGCCGGACAATTGGCGCGTGACCCTGAGTGGGGCGGGGTCGCGCTACTGGTTCGGGGTGCCGCTGCTGGGCTACCTCGTCACCTACGCCGGCTCCGCCTATGGGCGATTGATTCTGATCATCATCCCCGGGCTGATCCTGGGCCTCCTCTACCTCTACGACATCTGGAAGCCGAGCCCTAGCGAGTCGACGGATGCGGCGTAATCGGGTCCTCGGCACCACCCTGCTGGCGGTGCTGGCGGTGGCCGGGCTGAGCGCCGGCCAGGTGGTGCCCGGCACCTATGCGGCGCCCGCCTTCAGAGCTCAGGCGGTGAGCGCCGCCAACCGCCTGACCAGCGCCATCCTGACCCCTCCCGGTGCGCTCCAGGAGGCGGTCGACACCGGCGTCACCCCCTACCAGGTGGCTCTCAGCTGGAGCCCGGCCGGCATTGGCAACGGTTACGAGATCGATCGTGGGGACGACAGCAGCGGCACCTGTGGAAGCTTTGTCGCGGTCGGCACCTCGGTCGCGCCCAGCTTTGTGGACACCACCGCCGCCAGCAATTACTCCTACTGCTACCAGATCATGACCCGGCTCCAGAGCGGAGGCTCGATCTGGACCAGCAGCTTTGTGGTTGACCCACAGTTGAGCGTCTACACCGGCCTGATAGCCGAATCCTGGGGCTGGACCAACGCTGGCTCGGCGCTCACCATCGACGCCGGCGACACGCTCACGATCACCTTCAACACCCTCGTCGACTCCTCCCTGCTGTCGACCGGACGGGCCAATCTCTGCGCCCGCGGCAGCGGCAGATTGGACTTGTGGGAGCGGTCGGCGAGGGGCAGTTGCAGAGCCGGCCAGCTCGGCTATGTGACCGGCGCCAGCTTCTCGGGCACCGGGCGGGTGAGCGAGTCCAACACCGACTGGGTCTGGTCGACCATCACCGTGGACGGGGTGGCCAAGAGCACGGTGACGCTGACCGTGACCACCAACTCCGGGGTCACCTACTCCAGTTCGGGCCAGAACCAGGTCTTGAAGTTGAGCCGGGGCGGGCGGGTCCGCTCCCTGAACGGCTCCCTGCTGCCGACGGTCTCCTGCCCGAATTGCACCCCGGCCTCGACCACTAACCCGTGAGGAGTCCTCGTCCGAAGGCGATGGCGACGACCCAGCAAGCCCCGGTCAGGAAGGCCGCCTCGCGCATGCGACCGGCCTCGGTTCCGGATTTTGGACCCTTGCCGGCCGCGTAAAAGTAAACCCCGGGCAGGAAGATCACGGCGAAGATGCCGTAGACCACGTGCAGTAGTTCGTGCGGGCGCCCCCCCGACAAGAGCGCACCCAACCCAGCCAGACCCTGGACCGCGGTGAGCGCGATCATGAGCACGAAGCTAGAGCGGAATCCGGCGCTGACCTGGCTGCGCCGCCAGGTCTGGATCAGACCCCAGAGCCCGAGGATGGCCGCGTAGAGGATGAGGGCGATCGCAAAACGCTGGTGCAGGAAGACGACGAACGAAAACATGCAGGCTTGATTCTGATGCAAGAGGGCAGTCGACCGGATTTGCTGGGCGTGGAGGTGGTCCGCGCGCGGCGCGGATCGGGGGTCATCTCGGCCGCCGACACGAGCCTGACCCTGCGCGCCGCCGCCGCGGACGACGACGTCGCCCGGCGCCTTGCCGACCTGAGCCGCGGCCGCCCGGTCGAAATGGCGGTGAGGATCACCGGCGACAGGGAACTGCGGGAGCTCAACGCCCGCTTTCTGGACCAGGACCACCCCACCGACGTCCTCTCCTTCTTCGATGGCGAGGGTAACCCCATGCACCTCGGCGACCTGGCCTTGTCCTGGCCCGCCATCCAAAGACAGGCGAGGCAGTTCGGCCACTCACCCCAGGCGGAGGCGGCTCTGCTTTTGGTTCACGGCCTCCTCCACCTAGTCGGGTTCGACCATGCACGTCCGGAGGATGAGGTGGAGATGACCCGGGCCACGCTGCGCTGCCTGCGCTCGCTCGGAATCAGCCTCGCCGGGGGTCGGCTTTAAGCCCAGCTTTGAGCTCGCCCCTCGGCCCGGCGGGGGGTCGACGAGGGGTCGTCAAACGGAATTCGAAGGTCCGATGACAAAGCGCCGCACCCAGCCCGCGCGCTGCGCCCCTTCGGGCTCCCGGAAGGCCTTCAGTACACTTCACCAGGGCCCTGGCCGGACGGCATGGTCGAGGTCGTTTCCCGCCTGACATCCACGCCGGTTTGGAGCGATCGAGCAACACCATTGAACGTCAACGCGACCCGGGACCTGCTGATCGTGGGGCTGGGCAATCCGGGGCTCGAGTACCGCGCCACGCGCCACAACATCGGCTATGAGTGCGTCGACGCCTTCGCCCAGCGGATCGGTGTGGAGGTTGACCGGCGCCGTTGGCACGCCAAAGTGGGCTGGCTGGAGCGCGACCGGGCGCGGATCTGGGTGCTGAAGCCGCAGACCTACATGAACGAATCGGGGCGCACCGTCAAAGAGGCGTTGCGCGATTTGAACCTCGATCTGGAGCGCCTCTGGGTGGTTCACGACGAGCTCGACCTGCCCCTGGGTCGAATGCGGATCAGGATCGGGGGCTCGGCCGCCGGGCACAACGGGATTCGCTCCATCATCTCAAGCCTGGGCGGCCGGGCCGGTTTCGTGCGCTTCCGAGTGGGGGTCGGAAAGCCACCCGAAAAGGGCCGCGAGGCGGGCATCGAACACGTGCTGGGGCGATTCGAGCGCTCCCAGGCCGGAGCCGTGGAGGCGATCCGCCGGGGCGTCGGCGAGGCCCTCGAAACCGCGCTCACCGACGGCCTGGAACGTGCCATGGACCATTACAACCGGCCTCGGGCCCTGCTCCCGCTGGACGGCGCATGAAACCGCTCTGGCGGCAGATGGTGGAGGGGGAGCCGGCGCTCTCGGAGTGGCTGGCAGCAGCCGCGGATGGGGGCCCCAAGGCTATCTCGCGCGTACCCCGCGGCGGCTGGCCGCTGCTGGCGGCCGCGCTTGGGCGGGCGGCCCGGGAGAGCGGGCGCTCGCTCCTGGTCTTGTGCCCAGGGCCGGCGCGCTTTCTCGATGACCTGCGGCCCTGGTTGTCGGGAGGTTCCAGCTCCCACCTCTTCGCTGAGGTTCAGGCTTCGATGCTGGACCGGCCTCCGGCCCACGACGAGGCGGTCGGTCGCCGCCTGGAGGCGCTGGCCGCGATCAGCTCGCCCCGCCCGACCATCGTCGTCACGTCCCGCCGCGCCATGGCCAGGGTGACCCTCTCGCCGGCCGATCTGGCCGCCGCCACGCTGGAAATCCGGCCCGACTCGACCTGGAATCCGAGCCTCATCGCCGAGCGCCTGGTGGAGGCCGGATACAGCCGCGAGGCGCTGGTCGAAGGGCCCGGCCAGTTCGCGCTCCGCGGTGGAATCCTGGACGTCTTCGCCGCCGACCAGCAGGCCCCCGTTCGCCTCGAATTCGTGGGCGATCAGATTGAGACAATCCGTGTCTTCGACCTTCAAAACCAGCGCTCGGTGATGGCCGCCCCGAGCGCCCTGTTGGGTCCTGGTCGGGAGCTGCTGCTGGGGCCCCATCGAGGCCAGCTGGCGGTGGCGCGGCTGCGGGCGGGTGCCTCCCTGGAGGGCCTGAGGTCGGACGTCCGAGAGGAGTGGGAGGAGGAGCTGACCCGCCTGGCGGCGGGCTCCGCCTTTCCCGGCATCGAGCTCTTCTCGGCCTACATCGACCCCAGCCTGCCGTGTTTCCTGGACCATCTTCCGCCGGGTGCGCTGATCCTGGACTTTGAGCCCCAGCGCCAGATGGCGGAGACCGGGGAGCTGGAGCAGGAGGTGTTGATGCTGGCCGCTGCGGAATCTCGCGACGGCGAGTTGCCAGCGGGCTTTGTGCCGCCCCTGGTGCGGCTCGATCGGCTCAATCAACTCTCCGGCCACTCGGCGCTGAGCGTGACCGCCTCCGAAGGCGGCGGGCTCAATTGGAGTTCCCGCCCCGAGGCCGGCCCGGAAGCCAGCCTGGAGTGGCTCCAGCCAGAGCCGCTGGTGTCGCGCCCGCGGGCCTTGGCCGAGTTCATCGCCAACCGCAGCGGCGACTGCATTATCTTCGCCTCCGAGCAGCAGGCTCGCCTCGAGGCCCTGCTTGGCGCCTCCGAGGTGGATACCGGCTCCGGCCCGGCCCCGCTTCGAGATCTCGATCTGACCGTGGACCTGGAGCCCGAGGCCGGCCTCTATCGGGCCGACCTGGATCTGCCCGAGGGGCTAACGGTGCCGTCGTTGTCGCTCACCATCCTCAGCGATTCCGAGATCTTCGGGCGCATCCGCCGCCCCGCCCTGCGGCCCTCTCGGAGGGCCTCCAGATCAGCGCCCGTGGTGGCGCTGGAGTTCGAGCCCGGAGATTTGGTGGTCCACGTCGACCACGGCATCGCCCGCTTCCTGGGCATGAAGCTGATCGACGCCCCCGATCCCGAACTGGGAGGGTCGGTCCAGCGCGAGTACCTGGAGCTGGAATACGCCGACCAGGACAAGCTCTACGTCCCGGTTGAGAGCCTGGACCGGGTTCAGAAATATCTAGGCGGCTCCGAGGACCATCCCAACTTTCAGCGCCTCGGGTCGGGCGAGTGGGAGCGGGCCCGCCAGCGCGCCCGGCGCAACGTCCAGGACGTGGCCGATGAGCTGTTGAAGCTCTACTCGCAGCGCGAGGCCCAGGCTGGATTTGCCTTCGCGCCTGACACCCCCTGGCAGGCCGAACTGGAGTCCGCCTTCCCCTTCGAGGAAACCCCCGACCAACTCGCAGCCCTGGCCGAGATCAAGGCTGACATGGAGTCCCCGCGGCCCATGGACCGATTGTTGTGCGGCGACGTGGGCTTCGGCAAGACCGAGCTGGCTCTGCGAGCCGCGTTCAAGGCGGTCATGTCGGGGCGCCAGGTGGCGATTCTGGCCCCCACCACGGTTCTCGCTCAGCAGCACTTCACCGTCTTTTCCCAGCGCCTGAAGAACTACCCGGTCACCACCGAGGTGCTCTCTCGCTTCCGCACCGACGAGGAGCAGGCCAGAACGCTGGCCGGTCTCAAGGCGGGGGCGGTGGACATCGTCATCGGGACCCACCGCCTGATCCAGCGCGACGTCAGATTCAAGCGCCTCGGGCTGCTCGTCATCGACGAGGAGCAGCGCTTTGGAGTCATGCAGAAAGAGCGCCTGAAGAAGCTTCGCCACAACCTGGACGTCCTCTCCCTGTCGGCGACTCCGATCCCGCGCACGCTGCACATGGCCATCTCCGGCATCCGCGACATGAGCGTGGTTCAGACCCCTCCGGAGGATCGCCAGCCGATCAAGACCTACGTCACCGGCGACGAAGACGAGTTGGTACGGGAGGTGGTGAGTCGGGAGATCGAGCGCGGGGGCCAGGTCTACTACGTCCACAACCGGGTACGGACCATAGACAAGGCGGCCCAGCGCGTGGCCCGCCTGGTGCCACGGGCACGAATCGCCATCGGCCACGGTCAGATGGAGGAGGACCAGCTGGCCCACGCCATGGTTGACTTCGCGGCCGGCTCCTACGACGTTCTGGTATGCACCACCATCATCGAATCCGGCCTCGACATACCCAACGTCAACACCATTATCGTGGAGCGCGCCGACCGCTTCGGGCTCTCCCAGCTCTACCAGCTCCGAGGCCGGGTGGGGCGGAGCGGCAAGCGTGCCTACGCCTACTTCCTCTTCGACCCCAAACGCTCGCTGACCGAAGCCGCCGACAAGCGGCTGGACGTGATGTCCGGCCTGCACGAGCTGGGCCAGGGCTTCAAGATCGCGCTGCGCGATCTTGAGATCCGCGGTGCCGGCAATCTGCTTGGCACCGAGCAGCACGGAGCCATCGCTGCGGTCGGCTTCGAGATGTACCTGCAGATGCTCCAGCAGGCGGTGGCCAAGGTCCGCCTGGGGCTGACCGAGGCCGAGCCCAGCGACGTTCTATCCACTCCCGAAATGAATCTCGACCTCCCCCTCGATCACTTTGTGCCCCGCTCCTACATCCGCGACGAGCGTTTGCGCCTCGCCGCCTATCGCCAGCTTGCTGCCGCTCCCACCGAGGGCGATCTCGACCTCCAGCTGCGCTCGCTGCGCGATCGCTACGGCGCCGCCCCTGCCCAGCTCGGAAACCTCGTGTACTCTCTGAGGTTGAAGCTGTTGGGTGAAAGGATGGGCCTGAGGGCAGTGGTCGCCGATGGTCGGCAGATTGTGATCCGCGTCGATCCAGATCGGGTTCTGGACGTGGAGAGGCTGCGAGGGAGCTTCCCCGGTCGGCTCGACGTGCGACCCAATCGGCTGCTGCTGCGCCGTGATGAGGGATGGAAGGAGGACCTGCATCGCCTGCTGAGCGAGATGGCCACTCTCTATGAGAAACCTAGGATTACCAGCAATGCCTGACGCAATCGATTCGCCCCCTCCATTTCCGCCCGGAATTCCGGCCGTATTTGAGATCGCTCGCCGCCTCCGCGCCCCGGACGGGTGTCCCTGGGACAGAGAACAAACCCACGCCTCGCTCCGGCCCTACCTGTTGGAGGAGACCTACGAACTGCTGGAAGCCATCGACAGCGGCGATGACGTCAAGGTCCTGGAGGAACTGGGAGACGTGCTCCTGCAGGTGGCTATGCACGTCGCCATCGCTGAGCAGGAGGGCAGATTCGACGCCGCCCAGGTTTCGGAGGCCTCCGCCGCCAAGATGGTGTCTCGGCATCCGCACGTGTTCGCCGAAGCGGAGGTCCACAACGCCGAGGACGTGCTCAAGAACTGGGAGCTCGAAAAGCAGCGGCAGGCGAGGCAATCGGGCGCGCCACCGGAGAGCGCGCTGGACCGGGTCCCGCCCGCGATGCCGGCCCTGGCCTGGGTCTACAACATGCAAAAGCGCGCCGCGCGGGTCGGCTTCACCCCCCCCGCTCAGGACCGGGAGGGGCAGGAGCTTGATCGACTATCCCAACTCGCGAGTACGGCGGACTCGGACCGCGACCGGGAGGAGCGGGTGGGAGATCTGCTCTTTGCAGTGGTCGAAATCGCCCGCCGGCTCCGCGTCAACCCTGAAGACGCTCTGCGCGGGAGGGGCCGGCGCTTTCGGGAACGCTTTGCCCGCATGGACTTGACTCTGCGACAGAGTGGTCGCAACTTCCCCGATCTAACCGCTGACGAGATGGCCGCGGCGTGGCAGCAATCGGAGCCCGAAGCCACCATCGGTGAATTGCCCGCTTCCCGGTGATATAGTCGAGCCCGCGGCTCCTTTGAGGTCGCTCAACAACTCACCATCGCGTCCCAGCACAAATCTCCCATGCGTCGACGAACAGCATCTACTAGCAATGGCACCGTGAATCGGAGTCGCGTCTTCTCGAAGGGCACTCTGGTCCTGATGGCATGCGCGCTGGGCGCGGTCTGGGTGAGCGTGGCCTTCACTCAGGAGTTGCTCTTCGCCCACGGCCTCGGTGCTCAAGCCCAGGCCCTCTCGCGTCAGAACGCGCAACTCACGGCCGCCAATCAGGGTTACGCCCAGGACATCGCGGACGTGGCTTCCGGCGCCGCCGCCGAGGAGGAGGCACGCCAGAACGGATACGCCCGCAGCGACGAGAAGGTCTACCTGATCAGTCAGCCAGTGCCGAATCGAGGGACGGCCAGTCCGAGCCCGGTGGCGGCGACCCCCCACCCCAAGGTCGACGTGACCTCGGGCGGACCGAATCCCATCGCGGCAATCCTGGGTTGGGTCGGCCGCCACCTCTGAGCGGCCCAAGGTTGACCCGGGTTTGCCCACCCGCTCTGCCCCAACGTAAGGTCGAGCGGCTTGGCGAGTTCAACTGAACTCAACGGAGGGACGCCGCTAGGTTATTCCGCCAGCCAACCGCAGCGTCGTGTAGCCAGCATTTTATGTGGTGCCGACGATATCTGCCGACACCTAGCATCGAGGGCGTGCGGGAGCTTCCGCCTCCCACGAGTAGTCCCTTGCCCGACTCCCGGTTGAGCTGCTGGACAGCGTGGCGCAGATCCCCGCGCCCGAGCTCCGCGCTCCAGTCGACCGGCCCAAGGGTGCTCGACACGACGTACTTCTTTGCCGCCGGGCCAAGGCGTGGTTGTGGGCCGCGGACGTGTTTCGAGCGCCGAGATCGCTCGCCGGCCCGCGTCCACGCCGAAGTCTGTCCGTCGGCGGCGTGGCCAGTTCGCCGCGGAGGGAACCGCTGGGTGGGGCGCAACCGGGCCGGGGCGTGGCCCCTCCGTTGTCCTCGGCGACGATGTGGTGCAAGCGATCATGCATGACACGTTGCGCACTGTGCCCGAGGACGGCCCTGCGGGCTGGTCGACGAGGTCGATGGCGGCCCCGTACGGGGTAGGCAAGGGCGGGGTGGCGAGCGTGAGCGTCGGTCGTCGGGGTGGAGTTGTCGTCGACCCGCCCCATGGCCTCGAGCTTGTCGACGATGAGCGTCACGTAGTGGTGTCGACGCTGGTCAGTTCGGCAAGCTGGGTCAGGGTCGTCGGACTATGTCGGAGTTGGAATCGCTGCGCTTGGATCGAGAGTCAAATCCCGCTCGGCTAGTCAGGCGGGAGCCGGACTTTGTCCGCGTTCGCCGATCCGTCTCAGGAGCA
This sequence comes from Candidatus Acidiferrales bacterium, assembly GCA_035532785.1. Lineage (GTDB taxonomy): Bacteria > Chloroflexota > Dormibacteria > Dormibacterales > Dormibacteraceae > DATKQJ01. Next base: position 17,908 of record DATKQJ010000015.1, read on the forward strand.
AGCGTAGTGAAACGATCCAGGCGGGAAGAAAGGCGACGGCCAATCCGAGCAGGTCGCCGAAGGTGACCGGGCCGGCGCTGCCGTTGGGCCCGGACCCCAAGAAGAGCCGGGTGAGCAGGTTGTACAGCCCGCTAATGAGTCCTCCGATACCCAGCACCCCGAAGATCACGGTGCAGGCGACCAGCGATCCTCCTCCGATCCAATTGGGGGCGCCGCCGAACAGACGACCGGCCATGCGGCCCACCACCAGGTGGACGGCGGCCAGACCCGAGCCGGCGACGATCAAGACCACCGCCAGGATCAGATCCTGATTGCGCTGGAATGTTGCCAGAGCATCACTGTTGCTGCAACCGGTGGGATACGGAGGGCCTGGTGCCGCCGCGCACGTGAGTGCGTAGTAGGAATATGAGGGGTCGATGAAGGAGATGAGGATTTTGACCGCCAGCGCGATCCCGACCAGAGCTAGGGCGAGGGTAACGATGCCGACGAAGCGGGCGTAGAGAGCCACGGCGGTGGCCAACGTGAATGGCTCCCCAGGTGAGCGCCTGGTAGCGGCGACGACGGCCCAGATTATCCCAAGCACGACCAGTAACGGAATCAAAGCTCCGAAGATGGACATGCGGCGTCACCCTACCTCGTGTTTGGTGACCGAGCGCTGGTCACGGCGGCGTCAGTATGGATCAACGTGCTGGCAAAATCATTGCGGGCTTAAACTTTTGGGCCGCGGGCAGGTTGCCGCCGCCCTCGGCAAGTCGCTGTCCGCCGCTGCCGGGCCAGGCGAGGGTGCCGCCCATGAGCGAAGGGAGAATTTGATGACCCAAGACGAAGCCCGTGCATTGTCAGGAAGGTTGGTCCGCCTCCGCCTGAAGGCTGCATACGGTGGCGACGAGGTTTCCGGGGCGGCGGCCGACGGTTTGGTGCTCGTCATCTCGCCCAGCGACGGCTCGGAGTCTCGGTTCACCTTCAACTACCAGCAGGTTGGGGAGATCCTCGACGCGGTTTGATCCCGCGATGCTGGATGCGCCTACGCGACTGGTGCCCTCGGTATAATCCACTCGCGCGGTGGAGCAGAGGCAGCTCGTCGGGCTCATAACCCGAAGGTCGTTGGTTCGAATCCAACCCGCGCAACTTCGAATCTGAATTCAGGAGGGCTCCGGTGCGGGCCCTCCTGAACTATTTTCGGAGGCGATTGCTCACAGAATGCTCACGGATGGTCGCCGGCGCCGTTGAGTGTGGTCTCCGCAATCGAGAACCTGATCGGACGCCTAAGGGTGGCATTTGGAGGCGGTTCAGGATCTAGGGTCACGGCCAAAAACTCCAGCGGCACAGTAGCCCCCGTGCAAATCTCAGGGAGCACGCCAAGGGACTTGGGTGGCCATTCCTTAGGTCCCTTGGCTTAGATCGAACGAGGGACCTAGGGAATGGCTGCATGAGGAGAGGGCCGGCTTGATGTCCGGCCCGCCGCCCCGAATCAGTAGCTGATGTTGCCGGTCTCGTTGTAGTAGGAGTTTCCGTATCCGTCGTCACCGCCGGTGATGGCTCCTCCGCCTGCCACGGTTGCGAAATGGCCGGTCCCGCCGGTGTCGGAGAAGTTGCCGATGAACGTGTGCGGCACGTTCGGGCCGGTCGCTCCGACCTCACACACAGTGCCATATTCGACCTGGTTGAGGGTGCCACGGTTGGCCGCCGTCAGCGTGCCCGTTCCATCCGCCGGGGCGCAGAACCCCCCGGCGCCGTTGGAATACGCAGATGCCCAGTACACGGTGAGAGTGGACGTGTACGGCCCGACGCCCAGGTGTGAGCTGATCGCAGTTCCGTTCGATTCGACCACGCAGCCTGAGGTGCTGAACTGGCATCCCGACGCACTCAGGCTGGTCTCCGTCCCGGAGCCCGCAGACTTGAATGGCCGGTTGCCAGCCGTGGGCTCGAAATCGTAGATAGTCGTCGCATCGGCTGTCCCGATCGTGAGCGCGTCCGTCTCACCTGTCATAGCGGTCCACCCGCTGCCCACGTTGACGCCAAAGCCGTACTTGATGGTGGCGTTCGGGTAGGTTGAGATGAAGCTACTCCAGCTGATGGGCGCCCCCATCGGCGCGCCACTGAGGTGGGTGCCCCATACCTTGCCGGACAGCACGTTCCAGGACTGCCAGGTGGACGGGGTCACCGTGCCATTCAGATAGGGCTCAAAGTTCAAGGTCGAGTAGGTCACGCCCGCGTCGGCGCCGGAAGAATTTCCGGGGTTGATCTCCATCTGCAGATCCGGCGTGGTGATGCTGTTGTCGGTGTAGGTCGAGTACGACAGGGCCGTGATCGCGGAGAGCGCCATGCCCATGTGGTCGTAGTTGTAGACGCTCCAGTGGTCGGTGTTCTTGGCAACCGACAGCTGGAGGCTACCCAGCCCGAGCGGCGGTGTCCCTGGTCCGAATACCATGCCGACGCCTCCACCTCCAGCGCCCTGGTTGATCATGACGAACTGCCCTGGGGAGGGGTTTGCGGTGACCAGGTCAGTCGAGGTGACGACCACCGTGGTCGATGTGGACGCCGACGCTAAAGACGGGCTGGCGACGCCCAAGGCCAGGGCCAGAGCGGCTCCCGCCCCGACGGATACGGTCCTTCGCATGAAGAACCGCTTCCTGCCATCGGGGACCGGTCTCGCCATCAGGCGTACGGGGAGGTTGGCTTTTAGGTCTGGCCCAGCTCGCCGGTCTCGACGAGTCCCGATTGTCCTGATGGCCACCACCCCAGCGGTGAATGCGGCACCGATAGTCCGTCTTCTCACAGGGATATACCTCCCTGCGCCTACAGCGCAGCCCGGGGTCGGTCTCGCCAGTTGCTCAGCACGGTCCAGGCGGCCGGATTCACGGCCCGCACCTCATCGCCCCCCGTCGGAGCGCCAAGTATGCGCCACCCAAAGCGTTAAGCGACATGGCGCATACCGTCTGTGATCCGGCTCGGAAGTGAGCCTATGCTTCCCGCGATGGGGGATTGGAAGACGGGCTACGCGGCAGAAATGGGGCTCAACGGGAAAGTAGCGATTCGGGGTCTGCACGAAATAGTGCGACGCTACTCGCATCGCCTCGCTGGCCATCCGTTGCTGATCGTCGGCGCCCCCGACGTGCTCGATCACTCTATTTGAGAAGGCGACGTCGAAGGCCCGATCCTGAAATTGTGCGAGATCTCGCGCATCGCCAATCACGGAATGGAATGGAGGCGAGAGCCGCCGGGCTGACGAGCGACAGCCTGCCGGGACCCGGGACGAACGGGCCAGCCGGAACCCAAGCCCAGGCGGCGACAATACCGTCAGCGCCGCTGACGGTTGCTTCTCGGGCCTAGGTTACGTCCCGCCTCACAAGAACCAATGCACCAACCGCGGTGAAGACCACCACGCAGATCAGCAGAGTGATCGTCGCCCGGGTTCCGTCCATCAGGAGCGTCACCGGAGCGCCCGGCGTCGTGTAGGCCTGTCCGAACGCATTGCCGAGCGCGGTCGTGGCGGGCCCGGGCAGGACACGCTGGACGTCCTTGACCCAATCGCCGAGGGGCAGTAGAAGGTTTATGACCAGGCCTTCAATCAGAAGCATGTAGACCAATCCGATGCCGATCGCCAGCGCCGACTGCCTGAAGAGGTACGCCAGCATCATTCCAAAGCTGGCCCAGATGTAATAGGCAAGCCAGGTCGCCCCCAGCCCCTTGAGCAGAGTGCCCGAATCGGGCCACCTCAGCGGCCGGCCGTCCACCGAGACCAGGATGACACCGACGATGATGGCGACGATATAGACGGCGACGACGAAGACCAGTGTCAGTAGCGTCACCGCCAGGGCGCGTCCGAAGAACGATCCGAGGCGGCTCGGGCGCTGTGTCAGCACCGTCTTGAGGGTCTCCCACCCGTATTCGCTTCCGACCGCGAGGACACCCAGGATCATGCACAGGGCACCTCCCCCGACCGCGCCTCCGTTGCCGAGGACGGCGCGAACGACGTTCTGTGGATAGAAGACGGCCTTGGCCGCGACCCGGTCGTAATGGGGCGGGAACTGGGCGTGAGCTGGCGGATGCGATAGGACAATCCAGAAGATCACGTAGCCCAGGAGTACGGTCAAGGCCAGCAGGATTCCACCCAGGATCCAGACCGCCGGCCGGTGGCGTAGTTTGAAGAGTTCGGCGGCGAAGCTGGAGGTCACGGCAATGAGCCTGCGGTGCGCTCCCCGGTGGTCTCGTCAGCCCCGCTCTCCGAGCTGCCACCGGCGCCCGGGTTGGCACTCGGAATGACGCGCGCGTGCGCCGGTCGCCGCCCGGGCCAGGGCGAGGCCGCATTCCAACCGAACTCAAGCGGGCACGTGCGAAGCGTCAACGTCGCTTTGCCCCTGGCGCCGCTGCGAGCGGACCGCTCATGCCCCAATCCTCCTCTGCATGACCCATGCATGACCTGTGGAGGATAGCGCGCCGGCGGTTGGGAATTGCCCAGCTAGCGTCCGGCGTTCGACGCCACATTGACCCAGAACACGAACTGGTGAGGTACGTGCAGCTTGAACAGATCCGGCGCCTCCTTGCCCTGGTGGAAGACCGCGACGGCATCGGTGTAGGCCTGAATGCTGACCAGTTTGGCCAGATCGATGCTGAGGCTGCGCAGCCAGCCGACATAGACGATGCGCTTGGAGGTGATCACGATCTGACCCGAGTCCAACGCGGCGATCACGTCCTGCTGCACGGGGTGCCCGGAGAACGAGCCCACGCGGTAGCGGATTCTGTGTGGCCGAGGGGAATGCTGAAACCCCGGCTTCGACCTGAGTAGTGGGTGCTGGCCTTATGCCGAGCCAGGACCGCACCGGACTCTAAATACGCCTTCTCGCTGGGCCGGAGCAGGGCCGGACTGCTCACTGAGGGCCACTCAACCCACGCTGACTTGCGCCGCCGCCAGGAGGGCGTCGAATCCGGTCGCGTGGATGGATTCCTGGGGGCGCTTGACCTCTCCCTCCACGTCTGCCGCTTGGGCCAGAGTGTCCTTCGCTTTCTGGTCCAGATCGTGAAACCGGACCGAGAGCAGGTTGGCGCTCCGGCGAATTGAGTCGGCCTCGGGGATGGTTGTCACTGGTGCCTGAACTGAGAGCTGCGCTGCGCATCGAAAGAGTTGGCTCTGCAGGGTCGTCTCCTCCGATGCGAGCTTTGCCCGGGCGAGCGCATCGCCCATCCGTCGCACCAAGCCGCCCAGGCGATGGTGCCCGTCAGCTTCGATGGCCGCGATCTTGGCTTCATCGGCGACTGCTCCGGCCTGGATCTGGTCAAGCTGCCCAAGGGCGGGGGCGAGGGCTCCGGAGGGCTAACCCGTGCGCCGGGCGGCCAGGATCGTGCCCCGCTGCGGCCGACTGGGACCAATAATCGGCCGCCGCTCCCTTCGAATCGGATTCCAATTGCGCTGCCAAAGCCTTCGCAGCGGCCTCCGCCGCCTGCAGTTCAGACACCGAAGCGAGGCGCACGCTGCCCCCGTCCACGTCCACGGACTTAAAGGTCGGGGCCGGTGTGGCATCGGTGGCCGACGCATCCGAGGGCGCGCTGCTCACGCCGCGAAACCTTCATCCATGGTTTGCGGCGAACAGAATGGCGTGCCTTCGATTCCCCTTCCGCCGCCCTCGCCGGTCCATCCAACTCATCGGCGCGCCGCGAGGTCGGCGGGCGGCGTCATCATGGGCGCTAATGACGGCGAGGCCAAGTTGCAGAAGCCTTCCATGGCGCCGGTCCCTGGCCCTGGTCGGCGTCGCCGCCTTGGGGCTGGCGGCCCTGGGCTGCGGCTCCCAAACGGCGCGAGCGGCGGGGACCTCGGCTTCCCTCACCGGCTACACCAGGTTGCCCTCGGGGTCGCTTCCCGGTCCCACCTATCGCTGGGACTACCAGGCCTTCGATCCGGCCACCAGCCGTCTCTACCTGGCCGATCTGGGACAGAGCCAGGTGGTGGTGTTCGACACGCGAGCCCAGCGCGTGGTGGGTCTTATCAAGGGTGTCGGCAGCGTGCATGGCATCGCCCTGGCGCCCGAACTCCACCTGGTGCTGGCGACTGCCACCACCACCAATCAGGTGGTCGCCGCCGACACCGAGAGCCTGGCCGTGGTGGCCACGATTGGGGTCGGTGAGGCCCCCAACGGGATCGCCTACGCGCCCTCCAGCAGGATGGTCTTCGTCACCGATGGTGCGGGTATGGGCGACACCGTCATCTCGGCCACCTCGCTCCGGAGCCTGGGCGAGGTGCGGCTCGGCCTTGGCATCGGCAACACCATCTACGACCCCGCTGGTCGGACCATATACGTGTCGCTGGGAAACCAGCGCCAACTGGTCGCCCTCGACCCGTCCTCCCACCTGGTCCACCGCCGCTACGCATTGCCCGGTTGCCAGTGGCCGCACGGTATCCAGATCGACCAGAGCGGCCGTCACCGGGCCTTCGTGGCTTGCGCCTTCAACAACCGACTCGAGGTTCTGGACCTCCAGTCAGGCAAGGTGCTGCAGACGTTGAGCACGGGCAACGGCCCCGATGTGGTGGCGCTCGACCCGGGCCTGCACAGACTCTATGTGGCTTCCAACAGTGGCATCCTGGCCGTGTACGACACTTCCGGGTTGCGGGTCAAGGAGATGGCTCTGGCCCGCGTGGGGGCTGACGCCCACACCGTTGGCGTGGACACCTTGACCCACACCGTGTACCTGCCCCTGGATTCGAGTAGCGGCAGCTCCACACTGTTGGAATTCAGACCCGACCGCTGACCCGAAAGCCCCTCGCCACCACCGCCTCGGGTAGCCCGGTTCGGCTATTCGGCGGAAGCCGCCCGCTCGGCGGCCAGTCGGAGGACTCGTTTTACGCGGAGCGAGAACTCGGCCATGTCGATGGGCTTGCTGAGTGAATCGTCGACCGCCACCGGATCTCCGTGGGTGGGGGCGAAATTCTTGGTCCCCGAAATGATCATGGTCGCGGTCACCGGCCCCAACCCATCCACCGCCTTCAGGTGGCGCAACAGGTCTAATCCGCCCAAACCGGGCATGTTGAGGTCGGTGATCAGGAGGTTGGGCGTCTCCTCCTTGAAAAAGCGCAGGGCCTCGGTCCCGTCGCGTGCCACCACCACCCGGTAGCCGCGGCGCAGCAGGTGGCCGCTGAGCAGCCTCCTGATCGAGGGCTCATCGTCGACGATGAGGATCAGTTCGCCGGCCAAGGTATCTCAAATGTGAAGGTGGAGCCCTCACCCTCGCGGCTCACGACGCCGACCCGTCCGCCATGCAATTCGACGATGGATTTGACGATCGGTAGCCCCAGCCCGGTGCCCTCGATGTACCGGTGCTCTCCCGACTCGACGCGATGATAGCGTTCGAACACGCGGCCCAGATCCGCTGCCGGAATCCCGAGCCCGTGGTCGCTGACGCTGACTTCAGCGCCACCCCGGCCGGCCGCGATTGTCAACAGGACCTCGCCCCCCTCCGGGGAGTACTTGACGGCGTTCCCGAGCAGGTTGGCGAGGACCTGGGTGATTTTGTCCACATCTCCCTCCAGCGGACGCAGGTTGTCGCTCGCGACGACGCGGAAGTGGTGTCTGTCAGTGGTCGCCTGGGCGCGGGTAAGGGCCGCCGATCCGAGTTCGGCCAGGTCCAGGGGAGCTCGTCGCAACTGGGCGCGACCCGACTCCATGCGTTCCAGATCGAGCAGCTCCGAGATCATGCGGGACATTCGTTGAGCCTCCCGGTTGATTTCGTTGGCGAAGTCGTGAACGTCGTCGGGTGACAGGGCCTCGTCGCGAATCGTCTCACTGAAGCCCCGAATCCCGGTCAATGCGTTACGGAACTCATGGCTCACCATGGATACGAAGTGGCTCTTGTCGTTGCTCAGTTTCTGCAGCTGCTCGGTGGCTTCCTTGCGCGTCTGGATGTCCTCCACCAGAGAGACGAAGTATTGGAGCTGGCCGTCCTCGCCGCGGAAGCCGGAGACGGTGACGCTGGCCCAGAACTCGGACCCGTCGGTTCTTCGGTAGCGCTTGTCGATCGACAGGGAGTCGACCTCGCCGCGCTGGATGCGCTGGTACATGCGATCGGAATCGGGGACGTCATCGGGATGCGTCAAGGCCCGGTAGGATTGGCCCGGCAGCGGTCGGCCCTCCTCGCCGAGCATGGTTTCGAGGGCCGGGTTGGCGGTCTTAATGCGCCCGTCCAGACCCACCGTGCAGATGCCGAGGGCGGAGTTCTCAAAGATCACCCGGAGGTGGCCCTCGGCCTGGCGGCGGGCGCTCTCAGCCTCCGCCTCTGATCCCAGCGCCCGCCTCAGGATCAGCAGACCGACGAGTGTGGCCAGCGCGATGGCGCCCGCGAGGCCAAGGGCGAAAAGGAGGACCTGGTTGGCAACCGCCTGGCTGGTGGCCATTTCGCGGGATGTGACGATGGCGCCCGCAGTCAGGGCGGCGAGAGGTCCGAGGCCGTAGGCGAGATAGACCACCAGCAGGCGTCGAGGGCCGCGAAAGCGTGCGTGAAGGTAATTGGGTTGCACGGGTGCGGAGAGGCTAATTGACTTGTCCGCCAAATTGCCGTCATGCCGGATTCTGGAAGCTGGCTTGGGGGCGTCTGATTCGGCTCCGCAGCGGTTGTCCACCCGGCAGGGCTGATCGAGCTGAGGGGGTCGGCTCTCGATGCCCGGAACTACGAGCCAGGTGGAGCGGGCTCCGGGGGTCGGCCGGCGGACGGGTCAGATGGCTGCGGGCAGCCACCCGGAGTTGAATGGTCAGGCTGTCCCCAGCGCCAGTCTCATCCGGGGCCCCGGTGACCGTGGCCACCGTGCGCCGCGCCGACCGCTGGCCACCGCCCGTGGGCACCACCGATGAACCAGGCCTGGACCGATCGGGGATTCCAAGAGGATGGAGGCGATGACGACCACCGGGGCTACGATGCAGACGATCAGCGCGGCCCAGGAGCTGGCCGGATGCCGAAACCACTGGCAGCGGGCACTGGTTCCAGTCCGACGCCAGCTCGTGGTCGGTCCGACGCGCGAGGAAGGGCCACCTTTGGGGGCTGGGACCAACCGGCGAGGGTGGTCCCGGGCCTTCGTATACTTTGTCGGCGGCGCCTCGGGTAGCGCCCAAGGACTCCGTTAGGTGGTCCGCCCAAAGCGAGGATTTAGGAAATCAACATGAATAAGAGAAAGCGCGTGGCCTTGGCCAAGCACCGGGTCAAGCGGCGCAAGCTCAGCGCGAGGGCCAAAGCAGTCCGCTGACAACCGGCGCTGGCGGCGTAGCTCAGTGGTAGAGCACACGACTCATAATCGTGTTGTCGGTGGTTCGATCCCACCCGCCGCCACCCATCGCGGGGGTCAGACAGGTGAACTCGGAGGCGCAGCCGAGCGGAGCAATGTTCACTGACGGGCACTCCGGTGTGCACACCCGAGCGCCGACTGCGGCGGGCACTCCGCCACCATCCCGGGCCGCGTCACTGACTCTGGCCACGGCGCCTCCGGCCGGCGTCCGGGTGCTGGTCGCGCTGTCCGGCGGCCCCGATTCGACCGCCCTCCTGGTCTGGCTCAAAGAGATCGGTCTGCCCGTTTGCGCGGCCCACTTTGACCACGCCCTGCGGCCCGGATCGGAGTCCGACCTTGCCTTTGTGGGCGAGCTCTGCACCCGGCTCGGGGTCGAACTGTGGAGGGAGCGAAGAACGGGACCGCTTCGAAAGGGCAATCTGCAGGCAGCTGCTCGCGTCGCCCGACATGATTTCCTTGCCCGGGCCCGGATCGCCGCCGGGGCCGATCTGATCGCCCTCGGGCACACCGCCGACGACGTCGTGGAGGGAGTCCTCATGCATCTTTGGCGAGGTAGCGCGCTGGCGGGGCTGCGCGGCATGCCCGAATCGAGAGGCGATATTGTGCGACCGTTGCGGAGGGTCTGGCGCCGCCAGATCCTGTCGTTTTTGACCGCGCGAGGCGTGGACTGGTTGCAGGATCCGAGCAACTTCGACACCCAGCGCTTTCGACGGGCCTACGTTCGCCACGTCCTGCTGCCACGGCTGGAGGCGGATGCACCGGGCATCAGCCAGCGCCTGCTCGGGGTGGCCGCCCGGGCGACCCAGGTCCAGGCCGCGGTGGAGCAGAGGGCGGCCCAGGCGGCCGGCGATCGCGCTCGATTGCGGGCCGAGCCCGAGTTGGTGCGCCTGGAGGCCTACCGCCAACTCTACGGAGAGATGCCGGCGCTGGGCCGGCGCCATCTGCAGGCGATGGATCGCCTGAGCCTGGCGGGGCGGCCCGGTCAACGTCTGGACCTGCCCGGCCAGCGGACGTTCGTGGTCACCCAAGAGCGCGTGGCGGTGATCAGCCTGGGCGGCCGCGGCGCGGTGGCGACTCCAGCGGTGCCCCGACTGTGCCTGCGGGAGTGCTGGGGTTGTGACGAACCGCAGGCGGTCCACCTCCGCTGGGACAGCGCTGATCGGCTGAGCGTAGGCTACCGTTCGCCTGGTCTGCGCCTGCGCGTTGCACCGGGCGGCCGAACCCGAAAACTGCAGGACATCCTGACCGATGCGAAGGTGCCGCGGGCCGTCCGAGACCACCTGCCGCTGGTCTTTTGCGGGGGTCATCTGGCCTGGATCCCAGGCTTGGCCGTATCGACCGAATTCGAAGCTGGCGGTGCCAGCCGCGCGCCCGGACCCAGCTGGCATGTGACGATGGATGGGGCGGCGGTCCGGCGGTGGTAGGATCGGTTCAAGCAGCCTTTCAGGAGATCTAATTTTTGAGCCGAATCCCGCGCTCCACCCTCTTTTACATCTTTCTCGGCTTCGTACTGGTGGCCGTCTTCCTTTTCACCTGGCAGTCGATCCAAAGTGGCAGCAAGGGAGGGGGTTGGTCCTATTCCTACCTGCTCTCACAGGCCAGCTCCGGGCAGGTCAAGTCGGTGTCCATCAAGGGCACCACGGCCACCGCCACGGCTCAGGACGGAACCACGCATGACGTCCAGCTTTCGGATTCGGGGCCCGGCAACCTGGCCGACACGCTCTCCAAAGAGCACGTGGAGACGTCCTACAGCAGCTCGGGTGGGAGTGGATACCTGGAGGCGCTGCTGCCCAACGTCATCCTGCTGCTGTTGATCGGAGGCTTCATGTATTACATCCTCCGTCAGACCCAGAGCGGTAACAATCAGGCGATGTCCTTCGGGCGGAGCCGGGCGCGACTCATCGCGGGGGACAAGCCGGGCATCACGTTTGCCGACGTGGCGGGGGTCGACGAAGCCAAACAGGAGTTGGGCGAGATCGTCGAATTCCTGAAGTATCCGGAAAAGTTCGTGGCCCTGGGAGCAAAGATCCCCAAGGGCGTGCTCTTGGTGGGCCCGCCTGGAACCGGTAAGACGCTGCTCTCGAAGGCGGTCGCGGGCGAGGCCGGAGTGCCCTTCTACAGCATCTCCGGTTCGGAATTCGTGGAGATGTTTGTCGGCGTCGGCGCCAGTCGCGTGCGAGACCTCTTCGATCAGGCCAAGAAGAACAGCCCCTGCATCGTCTTCGTGGACGAGATCGACGCCGTCGGGCGCCAGCGCGGAGCCGGCTTGGGTGGCGGTCACGACGAGCGCGAGCAAACCCTGAACCAGCTCCTGGTGGAGATGGACGGATTCGAGACCGGAACCCACGTGATCGTGATCGCGGCCACCAACCGCCCCGACGTGCTGGATCCGGCCCTGCTCCGGCCGGGGCGCTTCGACCGCCACGTGACCCTGGATCGCCCCGACATCAAGGGCCGGCGCCAGATTCTGGACGTGCACGCGAGGAACAAACCCCTCGACTCGACCGTCGACTTGGAGGTGCTGGCCCGCCAGACGCCCGGATTCAGCGGTGCTGACCTGGCCAACCTCATCAACGAGGCCGCCATCCTGGCGGCGCGCGCCAATGCGAAGGTGATCGGCATGGTGGAGTTGGAGGAGGCGATCGCGCGGGTCATCGCGGGCCCCGAGCGCAAGTCGCGCCGCATCTCCGAAAAGGAGAAGGTGGTCATCGCCTACCACGAGGTCGGCCACGCCCTGGTCATGCGTTCCCTGCCCCTGTGCGATCCCGTGCACAAGATTTCGGTGATCAGCCGCGGGATGGCGCTGGGCTGGACCCTGAGCCTGCCCGCGGAGGATAAGTACCTCATCTCCAAGGAGGAGCTGAAGCAGCAGATCGCCGGCATCATGGGTGGCCGGGTGGCCGAGGAGGTGGTCTTCGGGGACGTCACCTCCGGAGCCGAGAACGACATCCAGCGGGCCACCCAGATGGCGCGCCGCATGGTCACCCAATGGGGCATGTCGGAGAAGGTGGGGACGGTGACCATGGGCCACAAAGAGGAACTCGTCTTCCTGGGCCGGGACCTGGGCGAGCAGCGCACCTATTCGGAAGAGGTGGCGGCGGTGATCGACGAGGAGGTCAAGTCGATCATCTCCGAGGGCTACGACACGGCGCGGCGCATCTTGACGGAGCAGCGGCCCAACATGGACCGGGTGGTCGAGCGCTTGCAGCAGGAGGAGACGCTGGACGCGCGCCAGCTGGAGGAGATCCTGGACGACGTCCAGCCGGTGGTTAAGGAAGTGTCCTAGACGTATCCGATTTCTCGGCCGCCTCGGTACATTTCCACAGGCCCCGGCCGGAGGCGGCGCAGGCGCCTCCAGCTTGCTATCATGTGGCTTCGGTTTGGCTTCAGCAACTTGACGACCAAGACCACACCAATACTTCTCTAGGGGGCACATCCAGACTTGTCCGATGATTTGAGCGCCGTTTTGACCGAGGAAGAGTCCGACACCTCGGCAATGACCATGGCGGACTACCTCCGCGACGACGAGGACGCCTTCGGTACCCCAAAACACGGCGACATCGTCGACGGGATCGTGGTCCGCGTCGATGCGGACGAGGTGCTGGTCGACATCGGCTCCAAGGCCGAGGGTGTGATCTCGGGCAAGGAATTGGGCTTTCGGGGCGAGGACACCGATCTACACCCCGGTCAGACGATCAAGGTCTTCGTGCTCCAGCCGGAGAACGAGGAGGGCAACGTCGTCCTCTCGCTGCGCCGGGCCCGGGCTGAAACGACCTGGCTCACCGCCGCTGAGAAGCAGGAGGCGGGCGAGGTTCTGGAGGCCGAGGTCAGGGAACAGAACAAGGGCGGCCTGATCGTGAACGTTCTCGGCCTGCGTGGCTTTCTGCCCTCCAGCCAGGTCGCACGCATGTTCGCCGGCAACCTGGAGCAGCTGGTCGGGCAGCGGATTCCAACCAAGATCCTGGAGGTCAACCGCAAGCGCAACCGTCTCATCGTCAGCCAGAAGGCGGCCGAGGACGAGGATCGCGCCCGTAAGCGCGAGGATCTGTTCAGCCGGATGAAGGTGGGCGATTCAGTGCGCGGCGCGGTTTCCGGATTGACCAGCTACGGCGCCTTCGTCGACATCGGCGGCGCCGACGGCCTGATCCACATCTCCGAACTCTCCTGGGATCGGGTCAGCCGGGTGACCGACGTGGTCCAGCTTGGTGATGAGGTCGAGGTCAAGGTGATCAAGCTGGATCCGGATCAGAACCGCATCTCGCTCTCCCTACGCCAGCTCCAGCAGGACCCCTGGGAACGCTTGGTTTCAACCGTCCCGGTCGGAACACTGGTCCAGGGCGCGGTCACCAAGACCAAGAAGTACGGCGCTTTTCTTCAGATCATGCCTGGCATCGAGGGATTGCTCCACATTTCCGAGCTCTCCTGGGACCACGTCGAGCGAACCGAGGACGTGCTCAAGGTGGGCGAGGAGATTGAGGTTAAGGTGATCGGGATCGACACCGCCCGGCGCCGCATCTCGTTGTCCCTAAAGCAGTTGAGCAACGCCCCCGCCGGCCAGACCAACCGGACTTCGGAGCGCAGCACCTGGGACTTCGACGAAGAGGACGACTCCTAGGCACGAGCCCAACCAATTGGGTCTCTTGGGTCTCGTAGGGATTGCGAGGTCTGCTCCGAGATAAGGCTTCACCGCCGGCGATCAAAGCTCACCAGCAGGCCCCTCCGCCAAGGCGCGTAGGGCCTTAATGTCCGGGCAAGTGTTGGCATCTGATCCGTTGTCGCCACCCACCGGGCTACCGAGCTTCGCGTGCAGCTGCCACTCTTGCCCCGGTACACAAGGGCTCGCGTCCGGCCCCACCAAAATCAGGGCTAGGCGGGTGCCGGGTCTCATCGAGCCGCTGGCCCGGTCGACGCTTGTCGGTTCAGCAGCCGTCGTGCGCTCACATCAAAGGGATAGATGGCCAGAGCGCGTCGGTAGTCAGCTGCGGCCCGAGCTGGATCGGATTCCATCTGGCCCAGCCGCACGTACGTGTCAGGGTCGGGATCGTGCAGGTCGGCCGCCCGCTGCAGCTCCTGATAGGTCCCGATCGCCGCGTGGTACTTGGGTTGGAGAGGATCGAGTCGAGCCGCCAACCGAGGTTGGTCCGCGTAGTAGGCGAGGTCGGCGACCTGGGCCAGGAGCGCAAATGCGATCAGGGCCGCTCCCAGCGGCACGAGCGTGAGCGCGGGGATCAGGCGTAGGCGCCCGGGCGAACGGGGCGGGGGAGGTTCCCAAGCCAGCCCGCCGAGGAGCCAGAAGATGGCCGTAACCGGTGCCCAATCAAAGTTCACCAGGCCCCAGGCGGTGTAGGCGGCGAGGGCCGCCACCAGCCCGGCCTGGGATCGAGACCGCGCCCGCCCGAGACGCCGCCAGAGCACCACCCAGAACCAAAAGCATGCCCCCAGACCCAGCGCTCCCTGGCTGGCGAGGAGGTCGAGGGGGACCGAATGGGCGCGGTCGAAGTTGCTCCCCGGCTGCCAGTCTTGCGTTTGCCAGTGCCCGAACGCGAGCCCGAATCCCTCCTCGCCCCAGCCCTCGAGGGGACGCGCGGCGATGAGGCCGATGGAATCGCGCCAGACCCCGAGGCGGGCCGTGCCGGGGTCGTTGTTGAGGTTGTGCAGGGGTGAAGCGGCGAAGATCACGGCGGCCACCGCGATCAACGCCAGTCCCGTCCCCAGGGTCAGCGAGAGGCGCCGCCGCGGCACCAGCCAGAGCACCAACACGATCATTCCGATCAGGGCCGCCAGCCAGCCGCCGCGCGACTCGGACGCGTACAGACCCAGCCCCAGGATCGGGACCAGGGGGAGCCAGCGCCAGCCCTTCAGTCCGCGCTCCACGGCCAGGGGGAGGGCCATGCCGAGCAGGATCCCGAGCAGGTTGTGTTGGCCCAGGTTGCCGTCGGGGACCGGCAGCGACTTGGTCACGGCCTCGTAGATGGCCTCCAAGGCGACGATCGAGGCCCCGATCAGAAGGCCCTTGACGACCGTGTCCGGGCTCGTGCCCGAGTGCCCTGCCGTCCTCTTGTTGTGTGGACCCTTGAGCCAGGCGGCACCGAAGAACAGGCCCACGTAGCAGATCCGCATCAGCACCGACTCATATCGCCCGTAGGCGCCGACCAGACCCAATTGCGGGGCGGGGGACAGCGCCCAGGCGAGAATCGCCGCGCCGACCACCGCCAGGGCCGGAAGGCGCAGCTCACCGAGACGCCCGCCGGAAAGCGCTCCCAGGCCGAAAAGGAGGGGGGCGAAGACGAAAACCAGCGTTGCCCGAGGGAGTATGTAGGCGTCGACCGAAGTAGGGATGAAGAGGATCGGAAGCAGGGCCGCGAAGACGACCGGCAACTGCCCCGGCAGCCGTTGGCGGAGGGCCAAAGGCGTCTCCCTTAGGAATGAAATCCCTGGACGAATGCGGAGGTTATATTAGGCAGAGGGGCGCCGGTGGCGTCCCCAAAGCATGGACGAGGAGGTGTCTGTCACACCTAGTCGCTGCCGTTGGAGGTATCCAGTTGTATCCGTTTGAGAGGTTCACCGAGCGGGCCAAGAAGGTGCTCACGCTTGCCCAGGAGGAGGCGGAGAGGTCCCACCACAGCTACATCGGGACAGAACACCTCCTGCTCGGTCTGCTTCGCGAGGGTGAAGGGCTGGCGGCCAAGGTGCTCAACAACCTCGGGGTTGAGATCGGAAAGGTGCGGCAGACGATCGATTCCGTGCTGGGTCGCAACGAGCGCATCATCATCCAGCAGATCATTCCCACCTCGCGGGTCAAGAAGGTCATCGAGATCTCCTTCGAGGAAGCTCGGCGGATGGGGCACAACTACGTCGGCACCGAACACCTCCTGCTCGGGCTCCTGATCGAGGGTGAGGGCATCGCCGCCCACGTGCTGGAGGACCTGGGAGCCAATTTGGAGAAGGTGCGCTCGGAGATCGAGCGCCTGCTCCACGACACCAGTGTGGACGAGTCCGAGCCGACCCCCAAGAAGCCATCCAAGACACCCCTGCTGGATCAATTCGGCCGTGATTTGACGGAGATGGCGCACAAGGATCAGCTCGATCCGGTCATCGGCCGGGAGATGGAGATCGAACGCGTCATCCAGATCCTCAGCCGCCGGACCAAGAACAACCCGGCCCTGATCGGCGAGCCTGGGGTTGGGAAGACCGCGATCGCGGAGGGCCTGGCCCAGCAGATCGTGCTCGGCAACGTACCCGAATCGCTGCACAACAAGCGGGTGCTGACCTTGGATATGGGCGCGCTGGTGGCGGGCACCAAGTATCGAGGTGAGTTCGAGGAGCGGCTGAAGAAGATCCTGGACGAAATCCGCTCCAGCCGCGAGGTGGTGCTGTTCATCGATGAGCTGCACACGCTGGTTGGCGCGGGGGCGGCCGAGGGCGCCATCGACGCCGCCAACATCCTCAAGCCGGCGCTGGCGCGAGGCGAAATACAGTGCATCGGCGCCACCACCCTGAACGAGTTCCGCAAGTACATCGAGAAGGACGCGGCTTTGGAGCGCCGCTTCCAGCCCGTTTTTGTCGATCAGCCGACGCTGCTGGAGACGATCGACATCCTGAACGGGGTCAAGTCCCTCTACGACAAGCACCACCGCGTCAGGATCACTGACGCCGCGGTTCGCGCCGCCGTCGTGCTCTCGGACCGCTACGTGGCGGACCGGGCGCTGCCCGACAAGGCCATCGACCTGATCGACGAGGCGTCGGCCCGGGTGCGGATGAAGCTGACCACGACTCCCGACGATCTGAAGGCCCTCCAAAAGGAGATCAAAAGCCTGCAGGTGGAGAAGGAGGACGCCATCGCCAACCAGGACTACGAGGGCGCCGCCTCGGTCCGGGACCGGGAAAAGAAGCTGAAGGATCAGTACTCGCTGCGCGAGGCGGAGTGGCGCGAGGGCTTGGGCGAGACCGTTCCGGATGTGGGCGAGGAGGACATTGCCCAGATCGTGGCCGCCTGGACGGGGGTTCCGGTCTCACGCCTGGTCGAAGAGGAGACGAGCCGGCTGCTGCGGATGGAGGAAGAGCTCCATCACCGCGTGGTGGGTCAGGACGAGGCCATCAAGACCATCAGCCAGGCCGTGCGCCGGGCCCGGGCCGGGCTCAAGGACCCCCGACGCCCAATCGGCTCCTTCATCTTTTTGGGTCCCACCGGAGTCGGCAAGACCGAGTTGGCGCGGGCGCTGGCCGAGTTCATGTTTGATTCCGAGGACGCCATCATCCGGCTCGACATGTCCGAGTTCATGGAGCGGCACACGACGGCGCGGCTGGTCGGGTCCCCGCCCGGCTACGTCGGTTACGACGAGGGCGGGCAGTTGACCGAAGCGGTGCGTCGGCGCCCCTACTCGGTGATTCTTCTCGACGAGATCGAGAAGGCCCACCCGGAAGTCTTCAACATGCTTCTTCAGATCCTCGAGGATGGCCGTCTCAGCGATGCCAAAGGGAAGATGGTGAGCTTCGCCAACACCGTCATCGTCATGACCTCCAACCTGGGTATGCGGGACATCAACCAGGCCCAGACCGCCCTCGGTTTCCAGTCGGCGCTGGCGGCGGAGGAGAACGAGGCCGATCGTCGCCACAAGATCATGCAGGACCGAATCGGGCGGGAATTGAAGGTTCTGTTCCGGCCCGAGTTCCTGAACCGGGTGGATGCGGTCGTGACCTTCAAGCCGCTCACGCCCGAACAGGTGCGGCAGATTGTGGACCTGCTCCTGGCTCGGCTGGACCAGCGTTTGGTGGAGCAGAACGTGCACGTAACGGTGACCTCCGGAGCTCGGGATCTGCTCGCCCGCGAGGGTTTTGATCGCCAGTTCGGTGCCCGGCCGCTGCGCCGGGTGATCACCAGCCGGATCGAGGATCAGCTCTCGGAGGAGTTGCTGCGCGGACGCCTGAGCCGCGGCGACTCGATTGAGATCGACCTCGACGGAGAGGGCGGCTTGACCTTCAACGTCACCGCCAAGGGCGCCGTCGAGGGGGTGGCCCCGGCCGTTCCAGATCCCAGCTAGACGCCAGCGGCGTTTGCCTCGGGACTTCTGGCCACCCGGCGTGGTCAGAATGAGGGTTGGCCATGGTTCTGATCACCGGCGCGGGAGGTTTTGTCGGTCGCCGCCTGGTGATGCGCCTCTCAGCCAGCCATCAGGTGCGAGCCATGTTGCGTCGGCCGGCCGGCATTGCCTTCCCGGCCGCGGTGCAGCCGGTGCAGGCCGACCTACTGCGGCCGGAGTCATTGACGGCGGCGCTGCGCGGCATCGAGGTGGTTATTCACACCGCCGCGCTGGTGGCCAACAACCGCGAGCCCTATCGCGGTGCGTATGACCAGGCAAATCGCATCGGAACTCAGAACCTGATGGCGGCGGCCGCCCAGGCGGGTGTGGCTCGGATCGTGCTGCTGTCCGGGCTGGGCACCCACCCGGCCGCCCCAGGTAGCTACATGGCGACGCGCTACGGCATGGAGCAGGCGGTGCGGGAGAGCGGCATTGCGCACGTGATTCTGCAGCCATCGGTCCTCTTTGGCGAGGGGGCGGAGTTCGTCGCCGCCCTGGCCCGCTTGACCCAGCGCCTGCCCGTGATCCCCCTGCTGGGCGGCGGCCGGGTGCGCTTTCAGCCCCTCCACGTTCAGGACCTGCTCACCTGTCTGGATCGAGCCGTCCACGACCGCAGCCTGCTCGGTCGTTCGATCGAGTTGGGGGGCGCCGAGCAGCTGACCTTCAAAGAGGTGCTGGAGGCCATCTGCCGGGCCCAGGGCCGTCGGCGCCTGCTACTACCGCTGCCGCTCTGGGCCGCCCGGATTCCGGCGCGCGTGATGTCCGCGCTGCTGGCCCATCCGCCCCTCACCCCGGCCGCCCTGGAGCTTTTCGAATCCGACAACGTGAGCCGCCTCGACGCGGTCGAATCCAGCTTTGGATTTGTCCCTCGGGCCTTCCGCCAGCACCTGGCGGGCTTTGGGCTGGATGCTTGAGGATGCGATACCAACCGGGCTCCGAATCGCCGCGGAGCCACGGGTGGGGCTGAATTCCACCCCATCCCGGGTCGGCGAGGCCGCCCTGTCGGCGGATTGGCGCTCCGGGTGGGGAGGTGGCACCGCCCCTAGGGGGGCAGGGGCGGCGCCGGCGGACGGCTACCCCATGATTAGAGTCCAGGAGTGAAATCGATTCCCCTCCCGCTCTGTAAAACTTTGTCATCGACCTACCCGCTCGGTCACGATTCGGATAGCTAAAAGCACATGTCCAAACCATCCCTGGTCTTCGTCTGCCGTGATTGCGGCGGTGAATCGCTGCGCTGGGCCGGACAGTGTCCCCACTGTCGGGCCTGGAACACGCTCGAGGAGTTGCAGTTGGCGCGGCGGCCCCAGGCCGCGCGCGCGGGCGCCGGGCGACCCTCTGCGGTGCCCCTTGAGCTGTCCAAGATCGACCTTTCCGACAACCCCCGCATGCGACTGGGTTGGGAGGAGTTGAACCGCCCTCTGGGGGGAGGGGTGGTGCCGGGGAGCGTGATCCTGCTCGCGGGTGAACCGGGGGTGGGCAAGTCAACCCTGCTCATGCACCTGGCGGTTCAGGCATCGACAGCGGGGGACAAGGTGCTCTATGCGAGCGGCGAGGAGTCGGCCCATCAGATCGGACTGCGGGCGCGGCGGCTGGGGGCGGAGACGTCCGCGGTCTGGCTCCTGGCGGAGACCGACCTCGATCGCATCGTGGCCGCGGCCGAGCTTGAGCGGCCGGCCCTCTTGATAGTCGATTCCATCCAAACCGTGGCCGACGCCTCCGTCGACGCCGCTCCTGGCAGTGTCTCCCAGGTGCGCGACTGCGCGGCGCGGCTCTCGCGCCTGGCCAAGGAGTCGGCCCTGCCGGTGGTCCTGGTGGGGCACGTGACCAAGGAGGGCTCCATCGCCGGCCCTCGCGTCCTCGAGCACATGGTCGACGTCGTCCTCAGCCTGGAGGGCGAGCGGCAGCAGGAGTATCGGATCCTTCGTGCCCAGAAGAACCGCTTCGGTTCGACCGAGGAGATCGGGGTATTCGCCATGGGAGAGGCGGGTTTCAGCGAGGTCCAGGATCCGGGTGCGGCGCTGATTTCGGAATTGGGCCCGACGCCGGGGAGCGTGATCATGGTCTCATTGGAGGGCAGCCGGCCGCTCTTGGTGGAGATTCAGACCCTGGTATCCAGCACCCCCTTCGGCCTGCCGCGACGGACCGCCACCGGAATCGACCCCAGTCGGTTGCAGATGGTCATCGCCGTGCTGGACAAGCGCGCCGGTCTCAGTCTGTCGAGTTCCGACGTCTTCGCCAACGTGGCCGGCGGCTTTCGGGTCGCCGAACCGGCCGCCGACCTGCCCCTGGCGCTGAGCCTGGCCGGCAATCTGCGCGAGGCCGCGCTCGCGGCCGGCTGCATTGCCATTGGCGAACTGGGATTGAATGGTGAGGTGCGGCGGGTGACGCAACTGGAGCGGCGCCTGACCGAGGCTCAGCGGAGAGGGTTCACCAGGGCCCTGATCCCGCGTGGCACCGTCCACGCCCGCGCCGGGATCGATCTGGTGGAGGTGCGCGACCTGCGCCAGGCGATCGCACTGGCCTTCCCGGGCAGCCCGGCTGGAGCCCAGACGTGAGTTGGCGCTCTCGGCCCCGCTCGGAGGCCGTCATCCGCCTCTTGGCCTCGATTCTGGGCGCCATCGGAGGATTCGCGCTCGGGTACGCCATGATCCGGGCCGGAGACGTCCACGCTCCGGGCAGCTCGATGGTGGTCGTGCTCGCCTCCCTGGAAGGCCTGATCTTCTGCTACCTGGGTGCGCCCTACGTCACGGGCGGCTGGCACCGGGTCAACCTGAGCCTGGCCACCACCCCCCTGCCGGATCTGCTCTCGGGGGTTGCGGGCATGATCGTGGGGTTGGTGGTGGCCGCCCTGATCGGCTATTTCGTGCGCGCCTTTCCCTACGGCGTCGGGCTGAGCGCCATCCTGGCCCTGCTCTTGGCCCTGATGGGGGCCGAATTGGGGATGACTCGTCGGCCCGAGCTGGCTGCGCTGTTCGGCGTCTCAGAGGCGAGAGGCTCTGGCCGCCGGCGGATTCAGGCTGCCCTGCTGGACACCTCGGTCATCATCGATGGCCGCATCCTGGACTTGGTCCGGACCGGGTTCGTCGACGTTCCCCTGGTCGTGATGCGGAGTGTCTTGAAGGAATTGCAGCAGGTGGCCGACTCGGCCGATGATCTGAAACGCGCTCGTGGACGTCGCGGTCTGGACATCCTGACCCTGGTTGAAAAGGAGCCCGAGGCCACCTTTGAGGTGCTCGACGACGACGCCTCGGGTGAACTGGACGTCGACGCCCGGCTGGTGCGGACCGCCAAAAACCGCAACTGGGCCATCATGACCACCGATTTCAATCTCAGTCGCGTCGCCCAGGTCGAGGGTGTGCGGGTGCTGAATCTGAACGATCTCGGCAATGCCATGAAGCCGATCGCCATCCCGGGTGAGGTTCTGCACGTGGTGGTGGTCAAGGCCGGCAATCAGAAGGACCAGGGCGTGGCCTACCTGGACGACGGCACCATGGTGGTCGTCGACAACGGTCTTCGGAGCTTGAATGAGGCGATTGACGTCGTCGTCACCTCGGTGCTCCAAACCAGCGCCGGTCGGATGATCTTCGCCCTCCCGGCCGGGCCGCTGGCGCCCGCCCGCCGCCCGCGCCGGGCGCCGGACACGGAAAGCGCGACTTGATCAGGGTCGGGGTGGTGGTGGCTGCGGCCGGCGCCGGCTCCCGGCTGGGACGCGGCAGCAAGGGCCTGCTCCGGGTCGCCGGAAGGACCCTGGTGGCGCGAGCCTTGGATCTTTTCCTGCCCCTGGAGGAGGTGGTGGAGGTGATCGTGGTGGCTCCTCCGGCCGACCTCCTGACGATGCGGGTCGAGGTCGACCGAGCGGCTCCCGACAAGCCGGTCCGGGTGGTGGCGGGTGGGGACCACCGCCAGCATTCGGTCGCCTTCGGTCTGCGCGCCCTGGGCGATTGTGAACTGGTGCTGGTGCACGACGTGGCCCGTCCCCTGGCCTCGCCCGAGCTGGTCCGAAGGGTGATTGTGGCAGCGGGCGAATTTGGCGCCGCGATTCCCGGTCTGCCCTCCAGCGATACCCTCAAGCAGGTTCGCAACGGGGGGGTGGTGGAGAGTTTGGATCGCTCCCAGATGGTTCGGGCGCAGACCCCGCAAGGCTTTGCCCGCTCCGTCCTCGAGGAGGCGCATCGCTGGGCGCAGCGGGAGGCCGTGCTGGCCGACGACGACGCCCAGATAGTCCATCGCTGTGGCCACAGCGTGGCCCTGGTGGAGGGAGAGGAGTCGAACCTGAAGCTGACCACGCCCGGCGATCTGAATCTGATCGAAGCTCTGCTCGCGGTGGCGCCCCGGTGAGGGTGGGAATCGGATACGACACGCACCGCCTGGCGCCCGGCCGATCGCTGGTCCTGGGTGGAGTGAGTATCGGCCACCCCACCGGCCTGGAGGGCCATTCCGACGCCGACAGCCTGATTCACGCCGTTATCGACGCCATTTTCGGGGCCAGCGGGCTGGGCGACATTGGCCAACACTTTCCCGACAGCGATCCCGCCTTGGCCGGGATCGATTCCGCCCAACTGCTGGCGGCCGCGGCCCGCCAGGTGGCGGAGGCCGGCTACCAGCTGATCAATGTCGATGCCGTCGTGATCGCCCAGGAGCCGCGCCTGGGTCTCCACCTCGGCGCCATGGCAGAGAACATCGCGGCCGCCCTCGGCGTCGATCGGGCGCGGGTCTCGGTCAAGGCCACCAGCCCGGAAAGAATGGGCGCCCTGGGCCGCTCGGAGGGCATCGCCGCTCACGCCGTGGCGCTGCTGGAGGAGATCGCACCGCGCCCCTGAGCCGCTGCCCGGACTGATCGGGAGCCCGGCCGGAATCCCTTCGGGCCACCTGGGATCGATCTCCGCCAAGGCGGTTGGGGTAACCTCGGCCAGTGAGGAAACCGGCCCTGGGTCCCGACCGACGCGATCGGGCGGCGGCTGACGGGCGCTCCCGACGGCCCGCCCGGAGCACCCCCGGCGGGCGCCCCTTTGGTCTTCGCGAGAGTTCCCCCGCCCGCAGCCCGCAGGGGCCGCCCAAAGAGATCATCCACGGCCGCAACCCGGTCTTGGAAGCGGCCCGGGCTGGTCATCTGCGTCGGGTCATGCTGGCGGCCAATCTGGACCCGGACCCTCGGCTGGACGAGATCAAGCGGCTGGCGCCGGTCGTCACCTCGGTCGGTCAGGACGACCTCGACCTCATCGCCCCGGGCGTCCACCAGGGCGTGGCGGCGGAGTTGGAACCGCGCCGCTTCTTTGAGCTGGGCCAGGTTTTGAAACTCGACCTGACGCTGTTGGTGGCCCTGGACGGAATCCAGGACCCCCAGAACCTGGGCGCCGTGCTGCGCTCGGCCGAGGCGGCCGGGGCGGGAGCGGTGATCCTCCCGGAGCGCCGTTCGGCCCCTGTCGGGGCGGTCGCGGTGAAGGCCAGCGCGGGCGCCAGCGAGCACCTCCGGATCTGCAAGGTGGCCGGGCTGCCCTCAGCCCTGTCGACGCTGAAACGCGCCGGCTACTGGTGTCTTGCGCTTGATCCCCAGGGCGAGACCTGGCCCTGGGAATTCGATCTGACCCAAAAGATCTGTGTCGTCGTGGGGGGGGAGGGGCAGGGAGTGCACCGCCTCGTCCGTGAGCGCTGTGAGGTCAGGTTGCGGCTGCCCATGGCCGGCCAGGTGGCGAGCCTGAACGCCTCCGCCGCCGCCGCCGCCCTCTTCTACGAGGTTGGGCGCCAGCGCTGGGTCAAAGACGGCCAGCCGGAGCCGTGATCCGGCGGACCCGCATCGTCTGCACCATGGGCCCGGCCAGCACCCCTCCGGCGGTGCTCCGGGCCCTGATCCGTGCGGGCATGGACGTGGCCCGACTTAACTTCTCCCACGGCGATCACACCGAGCAGGAGCGAACCCTGCTGGCGGTCAAAAAGCTGGCCCACGAGTGCGGCCGTCACGTGGCCCTGTTGCAGGACCTGCAGGGCCCCAAGATTCGGATCGGGGGACTGCCGGGGGGTTCGATCAGGCTGCTTCGGGGCGAAAAGCTCCGCGTCGCGACCAGGAATGTGGACGACAGTGCCGGCGCCATCGAAATCAACCAGGTGGAATTGGTGCAGGCGCTGCGGCGCCACGACAAGATCCTCCTCCAGGACGGCGAGATCGAACTCCGGGTGCTCGACAGCGACGGCGAGCAGGCCCGTTGCCAGGTCCTTCAGGGCGGAGTCCTGCGCGAGCATCAGGGCGTCACCGTGCCCGAGCGGGATCTGCAGATGCCCTCCCTGACGGCCAAGGACCTGGACGATTTGAAGTTCGGCGCCGACCTCGGATTCGACTACGTGGCGCTGTCCTTCGTGACCTCCGCGGCCGACATCGAGGCCTGCCGCCGGGCCCTCTCGGCGGTCCGCTCCACGGTGCCGATCATCGCCAAATTGGAGCGGGCGCGAGCGCTGCGCCACCTGGATGAGATCCTGGCCGCCGCGGACGGTGTCATGGTGGCGCGCGGGGACCTGGGGGTGGAGATGTCGCTGGCCGAGCTGCCCGCCGCCCAGAAGAACATCATCGATCGCGCCAATCGAGCCGGCAAGCCCGTCATCACCGCCACCGAGATGCTGGAATCGATGGTCGAATCGAGCCGCCCGACCCGGGCCGAGGCCTCCGACGTCGCCAACGCCATCTGGGATGGCAGCGACGCGGTCATGCTCTCGCAGGAGACCTCGATCGGAGCCCACCCGGTGCGGGTGGTGCGTGCCATGGCCCAGATCTGCCGCGCCGCCGAGCGTCACCCCGTCTACCGCCGGCTGCGGCTCGGGCAGTGGGCGGCGAACACCGTCGCGACGGCCATCGCCGCCGCCGCCTCCCAGGTCGCCGAGCAGGTCGGTGCTCGGGCCATCGTGGCCTTCACCGAAAGCGGCGCCACCGCCCTCCGCGTTTCCAAGGCCAAACCGCTGGTTCCGATCCTGGCCGCCAGCCCCCACCCCGAGATCCTGCGCCGCACCGCCATCTATTCGGGAGTGGTTCCGCTGGAGGTGGTCAACGGGACCAACACCGACGACATGATCGCCAATGCCACCCGCGCCGCCCGCGCCAGCGGCCTGGTGCGTTCCCGCGACAAGGTGGTGTTGGTGGCCGGGACCCCGGTCGGAGAGAGCGGCCAGACCAATCTGGTCCAGGTGGCGAGCATCGAATAGGGCAGCCTGCCGGCCCTCCCGGTTGGCGCCGGGGATGCCCGGTGCCGTAACTTTAGAACCCGTGGTCAAAGAAGAGAATCAGGCTCCGCCCCCCGCCCCCAGCAACCCCCTCAAGATCGAGCGCGCCCTGGTCATCTCGGCTCACCCCGATGACCCCGAATTCGGCTTCGGCGGCGTCATCGCCAAGCTGACCGCGGAGGGCGTGGAGGTGAACTACGTCATCTGCACCGACGGCTCCCAGGGGGGCGAGGACCCGAGCGTTTCGGACGCCGATTTGAGCTCCCGCCGCTATCTGGAGCAGCGCGCCGCCGCGGATGTGCTGGGGGTGAAGGAGATCACCTTCCTGGGCATACCGGACGGACACCTGTTCCCGGATCTGGATCTGCGCCGCCAGTTGGTGCGCGAGATCCGCCGCTATCGTCCTGAGCTGGTCATGACCCACTCACCGGTCCGCAACCTGGGCGCCATGTTCGGGGCCAGCCATCCCGATCACCTGGCCGTGGGCGAGACGGCGATGGCGGCGGTCTACCCCGACTCGCGCAACCCGCGCGCCTTCCGGGAACTGCTGGAGGAAGGGTTTGCAGCCCACCGGGTGCGCGAGGTCTGGTTCGGCGGGCTGACCGACCCTGACCACGTGGTCGATGTGAGTGAGTATGCCGAGCGCAAGCTGAAGGCCATTCTCTGCCACCAGAGCCAGTTCGAAAAGCCGGATCAGGATCCGAACCAGCCCCGCCAGATTCTGCTCGAGCGGATGGGCAAGCTGGGTGCCCCGCACGGCTTCCGCTACGCCGAAGGCTTCCGGCGCCTGGAGACCTAGAGCAACTCCTGCTGGTGGGCGCCGAAGGCGCCCAGTGCTCCCCAGATCTCGAGCTTGCTCCGTACCCGTCCCAGTACCGCCTGGGTGAAGTCGGTGGTGCTGCATTCCCCGCCCATGTCGGAGGTCCTGATCCCCGATCCGACCGCCTCCAGGGTGGCCTCGTAGATCGCCCGGGAGGCGGTCTGGGCCTCGGCCTGGGGCATGTATTTGAGGATGGCGGCGGTGGCCAGGATCATCGCCATGGGGTTGGCCACGTTCTTGCCCTCGAGTGAGGGCGCGGTGCCGTGGGGAGCTTCCGACATGGCCACCTTGATCTGGGACTGCTCGTCGAAGGAGAGCAGCACGGATTCGGCGCCAGCGATGCTGCCGAACATCTGCATGACCAGGTCGGAGAGGATGTCGCCGTCCCGATTCATGGCCGGAATGACGAGCGCGTTGCCCTCGGTGGCCAGCAGCAGGGCAAAGCTGGCGTCGATCAGTTGGGGGTCGTAGGGAACGGACGGATGGCGGCCGGCGGCGCGATCCATCTCCTCTTTGAACATGCCCTCGTAGACCGGGCTGACGGTGAACTTGGGCCCCCCGAAGACTGTGGCCCCGACCTGTTCGGCGTGCTGGAAGGCGTATTCGCTCACCGTCCGGGCGGTGCGACGGCTGAGCTTCTCGGTGCGGAAGGCCATCTCATCCAGGTCCTGTCCCTCGCGCCACTCCTTGGCGCCGTAGGCGTCGTCCACGGCCATGCGGATGACAGAGATCGGGGAGTAGACCGGGAGGGGCGGGCGTACGCCGGGAATCCGTCGCCCGGTGCGGACGATGACCTGGCCGTTCACCGCCTTGCGCACGATGGCGTTGGGAGAGCCGACGTCGGTGGTGGCGTCGGGCGTGATGGTCGCCGCCTTGATGCCATAACCGTGTTCGCAGAGCGCCGCCGCGGCGTCCAGAACGACCTGGTTGCGGCTGGCTCGGCGGGTGCCCAGGCTGAGGTCGAAATGGTGCAGCTCAAGCTCCAGACCGATCAGCTGGGGATCGAGCAGCTGGAGCGCCTCGAGGAGGAGTTCCTCACCGGTCTGGTCGCCGTGCAGCACCACCAGGGCGGGCTTGGTCACGCCAGGAATCTTAGAGAACCAGGATCCCGTTCCGCTTCTGGTAGTATTGGCGGTGCTTGGGTTAGCCTAAGCTTGTTTCTTTCCACCCGGCAGATGAGACACGCATGGAAACGATAATCACCCTGCAGTGCAATGACTGCAAGCGCCGCAACTACACCACCGTCAAAAACAAGAAGAACGATCCCGATCGTCTGGATCTGAAGAAGTTTTGCCGCTGGTGTCGTCGCCACACCGATCACCGCGAGACCCGCTGAACCGGGGTGGCCATGGTATCCCGGCGCGAGCAGTCTTCGGACCTGACCGTGCTTCGCTTCTTGCGCGAGGCGATCGAAGAGTTGCGCAAGGTGAGCTGGCCGACCGGGTCCGAGCTCTACCGCTACACGCTGATCGTGATCGCGACGGTGGCCGTCATCGCCTCCTTCATCGGGGCGATTGACTACGGTCTGTCCCAGTTCACCAGACACGTCATCTACGGCGTGAGCTGACAGCAAGGTTTTTGAGCACAGATATGGCAAGCGAGAAGGCGAGCGTAGTGACCGAACCGGCCGCGATCGCGCAGTGGTATGTCATCCATGCCTACTCCGGGCACGAGGACAAGGTCAAGAAGAACCTCGAGAAGCGCATCGACTCCATGGACATGCACGACCAGATCCTCGAGGTCCTGGTGCCGATGGAGGACGAGATCGAGATCAAGGACGGTAAGCGCCGCCACGTCCAAAAGCGAATCTTCCCGGGCTACATCCTGGTCAAGATGCAGATGACCGACGAGTCCTGGTACGTGGTTCGCAACACGCCCGGGGTGACCAGCTTCGTGGGTTCGGGCAATAAGCCGGTCCCGCTGGCCGAAAAAGAAGTGTCAGGAATCTTGAAGCAGATGAAGCAGGAGGCGCCCACCATCCGCGTCGACTTCGAAGTGGGTGAGAACGTGCGCGTGGTGGATGGTCCATTCACCGACTTCCTGGGCAAGGTCGACGACATAAACGCCGAGAAAGGCAAGTTGAAGGTCCTCGTCAATATGTTCGGTCGGGAAACGCCGGTCGAACTCGACCTGCTCCAGGTCGAGAAGGTTCACTAGACAGAGAAGAGATGGCGAAGAAAAAGATTCGGACGGTGATCAAGATCGAGCTGGCGGCCGGGAAGGCCACTCCGGCACCCCCGGTGGGTACCGTGCTGGGGCCCCACGGAATCAACATCATGGAGTTCTGCAAGGCCTACAACGAGAAGACCTCCCAGCAACAGGGCGACGTCATTCCGGCCGAGATCACCATTTTCGAGGACCGCAGCTTCAGCTTCATCTTGAAGACCGCTCCCGCCGTGCAGATGCTGAAGAAGGCGGCCGGCGTGGAAAAGGGATCGGCCAAGGCCAATCGGGACAAGGTCGGCAAGGTTTCCCACGACCAGTTGGTGGTGATCGCGCAGGCCAAGATGGACGACCTCAACGCCTTTGACCTGGAGCGGGCCGTGGCCATGATCGCGGGCACCGCGCGCTCGATGGGGCTGGAAATCGTTGGCTAAGCGCGGCCGGCGCTACCTCGAGGCGCAGAAGCAGCTCGAACAAGCTCTGGTCGGAGCCCCGGACGGGGTCGGGCCGATGCGCGGCTGCGAGATCGTCAAGGACACCTCCACCGCCCGCTTCGACGCCAGCGTCGAGGCCCACGTCCGCTTGGGGGTCGATCCGCGCCACGCCGACCAGATGGTGCGGGGCGCGGTCGCGCTCCCCAACGGTACCGGCAAGACCCTGCGGGTGCTGGTTTTCGCCGGTGGCGACCGCTTCAAGGAAGCCCAGGACGCAGGCGCGGACTATGTCGGCGGGGACGAACTGGTGAAGAAGATCAGCGAGGGCTGGACCGACTTCGACGTGGCCATCGCCACCCCCGACCTGATGGCCAAGGTGGGTCCGCTAGGCAAGGTGCTGGGACCGCGCGGACTGATGCCCAACCCCAAGTCGGGCACCGTCACCTTCGACGTCGGTCGCGCCGTGCGAGAGGTGAAGGGGGGGCGCGTAGAGTACCGCACGGACAAGTTCGGCATCGTGCACGCCACCATCGGCAAGGTCTCCTTCGAGGCCGACAAATTGGAGCGCAACCTGGCGGCCCTGATCGAGGCCCTGGTTCGGGACAAGCCGTCGGCGTCCAAGGGCCAGTACCTGCGCACCCTTTTCCTCACCTCCACAATGGGACCCTCGGTGCCGATCGACGTCAAAGAGGCGGCCAAACTCAGCCTGGCCTGATCGCTCTCCGGCTGCCGCCCGGGGGGGCGGGGCCGGGTATACTCGAACTTCGCCCCAGACGACGGGTGGCGCCGGGGCGCCTTAATCTCCCGTCCAGGCATTCCACGCAGAGGCATGGCCTCCGTGCCGGTCTGTGGCGTGGAGGTTTTTATATGGCCCGACCAGAAAAGATCGAGCAGGTGGCGCTGCTCGCCGGTAAGCTCAGGAACGCCAAGGTGGCCGTCCTGGCCGATTATCGCGGCCTGACGGTGGCCCAGCTTCAGGAGCTGCGCACCAAGCTTCGCGGCCAGGCGGTCGAGTTCCGGGTGGTCAAGAACACCATCGCCCGTCGCGCCGCCGTCGACGCCGGGCACGCGGACTGGCAGGAATCGCTCAAGGGACCGCTGGCCATCGCCTTCGGATACGACGACATCAGCAGCCCCTCGCGTCTTTTGGGCGAATGGTCTCGTGCCACCCGCCTCAAGCTGGAGATCATGGGCGGCCTGGTGGAGGGTCGCGTGATGGGCCCCGACCAGGTCCGCCAGATCGCCGACCTTCCCTCGAGAGAGGTCTTGATAGCCCAGCTTCTGGGCACCTTGCAGAGCCCGATCGCACAGCTGGTCGGGACCATCCAGGCTCCGGTACAACAGCTCGTCGGGCTGCTCGAAGCCTACAAGAACAAACTGGAGGCAGCCTAAATGGCCACCGTCACCCCCAAGGATTTCGTCGAGTCACTGAAGAGCTGGAGCGTCCTCGACGTGGTCGAGGCGATCAAGGCGATCGAGGATGAGTTCGGCATCAAGGCGGCGGCCGCCGCCGCCCCCGCCGCCGCCGCCCCTGTCGCCGTCGCTGAGGAGGCGGCCGAGGAGCAGACCGAGTTCACCCTCACCCTGACGGCGGTCGGCGAAAGCAAGATCAACGTCATCAAGGCGGTGCGTGAGGTCACCCAGTTGGGATTGAAGGAGGCCAAGGACCTGGTCGACGCGGCTCCCGGCAAGGTGCTCGAGAACGTGAGCCGAGCCGACGTCGACGGCGCCGCCGCCAAGCTCAAGGAAGCCGGAGCCACGGTCGAGATCAAGTAGGGTCCGTTCATTTCAGCAGGGAGGCGCCCGGGGGGCGCCTCCCCTTTTTTTGTGACCCCGGCCCGGCCGGCCCAGGGGCCCCTCCGAATCCTTCCGTCCTCTTTGTTGCCATGCGTGGCGCTACCGGACGTCTGGCGCCAATTGGTGGTACTATGACGGTTCGTGCACGCCCGGCCGCTGTCTCAGCCCATGCCTTCAGCGCGCCCTTTTGCCCTCTAAGGAGATGCCCCTGTGATGATCTCAGAAATGAAGGCTCCCGCGCGCCGCAATTACGGCGCCATCCCGAACCTGGTGGAGCTGAAGGATCTGATCTCGACCCAGTTAACTTCGTTTGAGTGGTTTCTCTCCGAGGGGCTGCGCGAGCTCTTCGACGAAATCAACCCGATCACCGACTACACAGGCAAGAACTACGAACTGAAGTTCCTCGACTTCGAGTTCGGCAAGCCCAAATTTTCGGTTGATGAATGCCGCAATCGAGACATGACGTACGCCGCCCCGCTCCGAATCCGGACCCGGCTCACGGTTCGGGAGACGGGCGAGCTGAAGGAATCCGAGGTCTACATGGGCGACTTCGCGATGATGACCGAGGAGGGAACGTTCATCGTCAACGGCACCGAGCGCGTGGTCGTCTCCCAGCTGGTGCGCAGCCCGGGCGTGTACTTCACCTCGGCCGAGGACCCGGCCACCGGCCGCAAGCTCTTCGGCGCCAAGCTCATCCCCAACCGCGGCGCCTGGCTGGAGATCGAAACCTCCACCAAGGACCTGATGACGGTCAAGATCGACCGCAAGCGCAAGCTCCCCGTGACGGTGCTCCTGAAGGCCCTCGAACTGCCCCAGTTGAAGGGCACCGATGGAGATCATGAGGCCCAGTTGCGGGTGCTGAAGGAGCTCTTCGGCGACGTCGACTCGAACCCCGAGCACCCCTACGTCGAGTCCACCTTCGAGAAGGACACGACCAACCGGGCCGAGGACGCGCTGCTCGAGCTCTACCGCCGCGTGCGGCCGGGCGACCCACCCTCGGTGGACAACGCGCGCAACCTGCTTCAGAGCCTCTTCTTCAACCCCCGCCGCTTCGATCTGGGCCGGGTCGGACGCTACAAGGTTGACAAGCGTCTGGGTCGAGATCCCGAGGACGTCCTGGAGCGCGTGCGCGATCGGGACCTGCGCATCCTCGAGAAGGGCGACTTCATCGCCATCCTGCGCAAGCTGATCGAGCTCAACAACGCCCCCCGCGACCGTCAGACGGCGGACGACATCGACCACCTCGGCAACCGCCGGGTGCGGGCGGTCGGGGAGCTGCTCCAGAACCAGTTCCGGATGGGACTGATCCGGATGGAACGCATCATCAAGGAGCGGATGACGATCAGCGATCCGGCCACGGTCACCTCCGCCAGCCTCATCAACGCCCGTCCGGTGGTGGCGGCGATCAAGGAGTTCTTCGGCTCCAGCCAGCTCTCCCAGTTCATGGACCAGGTCAACCCGTTGGCCGAGCTGACCCACAAGCGGCGTCTTTCCGCCCTTGGCCCAGGGGGACTCTCCCGGGAGCGGGCCGGCTTCGACGTGCGCGACGTGCACCACAGCCACTACGGCCGCATCTGTCCCATCGAGACGCCCGAGGGACCGAACATCGGGCTCATCGGCTCCTTGGCGACCTACGCCAAGGTGAACGAGTTCGGCTTTGTCGAGACCCCCTTCCGGCGCGTCCACAACTCGCTTCCGGTGAGCGAGGGTGGCGAAGAGCGCCTGATCGGACGGACGCTGCGCCGGGCCGCCAGCAACGCGGCCGGCAAGCCGGTGCTGGAGGCGGGCCAGGTGCTGGACGCCGCCGCCGTGGCGACGCTGCTGAAGGCCAAGGTGGCGCGGGTGGACGTGGCCCCCTGGGCTTCGACCGAAGTCCAATACCTGTCCGCCGACGAGGAGGACCTCTACGGCATCGCCCAGGCCAACGCCATCTTGAACGACGATGGCACCTTCGTCGAGACCCGGGTGCCAAGCCGGGTCCGGGGGCACTTTGCGGTCGAGGAGACGGTCAACGTCCAGTACATGGACGTCTCTCCCAAGCAGATCGTGTCGGTGGCCACGGCCATGATCCCCTTCCTTGAGCACGACGACGCCAATCGCGCCCTGATGGGCTCCAACATGCAGCGGCAGGCGGTGCCGCTGATGGTGACCGAGGCTCCCATGGTG
Source organism: Candidatus Acidiferrales bacterium (assembly GCA_035532785.1). GTDB lineage: Bacteria > Chloroflexota > Dormibacteria > Dormibacterales > Dormibacteraceae > DATKQJ01. The sequence goes on from DATKQJ010000015.1 coordinate 50,839, forward strand.
GGGACCGGAGTCGAGCACTACGCGGCCAAGTACTCGGGCGAACTGATCGTCTCCGAGGTGGCCGGAACGGTGATCGACGCCGCCCATCCGCAGGAGCTGAAGGGCATCCACGCCAACCCCGTGTTTGAGATCGTGGTCCGTCCCGACGACGGTTCCGCCGACCGCCACCATCCGCTCCAGAAGTTCTATCGCTCCAACCAGGGCAGCTGCCTGAACCACCGCGTGGTGGTCAAGCCGGGCCAGAAAGTGGAGCCTGGAGACCTGCTCGCCGACGGACCCGCGATCGAGAACGGGGAGATGGCGCTGGGTCGCAACGTGCTGGTCGCGTTCATGCCCTGGGAGGGCTACAACTTCGAGGACGCCATCCTGCTCAGCCAGGACATCGTCAAGGAGGACAAGTACACCTCGATCCACATCGAGGAGTTCGAGATCGAGGCGCGCGAGACCAAGCTCGGTCCTGAGGAGATCACCCACGAGATCCCCAACGTCGCCGACGAGGCGCTGCGCAACCTCGACGAGCGCGGCATCATCTACATCGGCGCCGAGGTGATTGAGGGCGACCTGCTGGTCGGCAAGATCACACCCAAGGGCGAGACCGAGCTGTCGGCCGAGGAGCGCCTGCTGCGGGCCATCTTCGGGGAGAAGGCGCGGGAGGTTCGAGACTCCTCACTGCGAGTGCCTCACGGTGAGCGCGGCATCGTCGTCGATGTCAAGGTCTTCAGCCGCGAGAACAAGGACGAGCTGGCCCCCGGGGTGAACGAGTTGGTTCGCGTCTACGTGGCCCAAAAGCGAAAGATTTCGGCCGGCGACAAGATGGCCGGCCGGCACGGCAACAAGGGCGTCGTGGCCCGCATCATGCCCCCCGAGGACATGCCCTTCATGCCCGACGGAACGCCGGTTGAGATCGTTCTGAACCCCCTCGGAGTGCCGAGCCGGATGAACCTGGGCCAGGTTCTGGAGACCCACCTGGGGTGGGTTGCGCAGGCTCTGGGAGAGCGAATTCAGACGCCGGTCTTCGACGGCGCGGCGCTGACCGTGATCCAGGATGAGCTGGAGCGGGTCGGTTACCCGCGCGACGGCAAGGTCACCCTGCGCGATGGGCGCACCGGTGAGGAGTTCGTGCAGCGGGTCACGGTGGGTCAGATCTACATGCTGAAATTGGCCCACCTGGTCGAGGACAAGATCCACGCCCGGTCCACCGGCCCCTACAGCCTGGTCACCCAGCAGCCGCTGGGAGGCAAGGCCCAGTTCGGCGGTCAGCGCTTTGGGGAGATGGAAGTCTGGGCCCTAGAGGCCTACGGCGCGGCCCATGTCCTGCAGGAGATCCTGACCGTCAAGTCGGACGACATCGTGGGCCGGGTCAAGGCTTACGAGGCGATCGTGAAGGGCGACAACACGCTTGAGGCCGGCATCCCCGAGAGCTTCCGGGTGCTGGTCAAGGAGCTCGAGGGCTTGGCGCTGGGAGTGGAGATCCTGAGCGAGGACGAGCGCCAGATTGTGCTCAGCGACGACGACGTGCCCGAGATGCCTTTGGATCTGGGGATCAACCTCGAGCGCGAAGAGCTCGGGGAGGACCTGAGCGAGTAGCTCGGGTATTTAAGGAAAGAATAGGTGCTGAAACTCGAGAACTTTGACGCGCTGCGGCTCTCCCTGGCCTCGCCGGACACGATCCTGTCGTGGTCCCATGGCGAGGTCACCAAGCCCGAGACGATCAACTACCGGACCCTGCGCCCAGAGCGCGACGGGCTCTTCTGTGAGCGCATTTTCGGGCCCACCCGGGATTGGGAATGCCACTGTGGCAAGTACAAGCGGTATCGCTACAAGGGCATCATCTGCGACAAGTGCGGCGTGGAGGTCACGCGCTCCAAGGTGCGGCGCGAGCGCATGGGCCACATCAAGCTGGCCTCGCCCGTCTCCCACGTCTGGTACTTCAAGGGCATCCCGAGCCGGATGGGACTGCTCTTGGACATGTCGCCGCGCAACCTGGAGAAGGTGCTCTACTTCGCCAACTACATCGTCACCGACGTCAACGAGGACGTCCGGCAGGAGTTGCTGCAGGGGTTGACCCTGGATCGCGAGGTCGAGGAGTCGCGGCTGCGGGGTGAGATCGACGCCCGCGCCACCGAGGTCCGGCAGGACCACGTGGAGATGCACGAGCGGATCCGGGGCGAGATCGCCGTCGAGTTGGAGACGCTGGAGCGGGAGCGGGTGGAGACGATCGGGCTGCTCACCGCGCAGGGCCAGAACGTCCAGGAGGTGATCCGCGCCGGCATCGGCGGCAAGGCCAAGAAGAACCTCCTGGTCGGACCCGCGGATGACGAGGAGGCGGTCGTGGTCAAGGGCGAGACCTTTGCCGACGACATGGTCGCCACCACCCTGCGCAAGGTGCAGGAGAAGATTGAGCAGGTCGAGACTCGCATCGCCGCGGCGGCGGATGCCGCGCAGGCCCGCCTGGCGGCGGCTTCGGCCGAGGTCGAGGCGGCGGTGAACGAGCAGACCGCCCCCATGCTGGAGAACCTGGAGGCCGAGATCGATCGGCGCCGGGAGGAGATCGAGGCTTCACGGGACGCGCTCGAGGGGCTCGGTGTAAAGCAGATTCTGACTGATGCCCAGCACCGCGACTACCAGGAGAAGTTCGCTCGCGCCTTCCGGGCCGGAATCGGGGCCGAGGCCATCCGGGACCTGCTGGCGCGGCTGGACCTGGACCAGGAGATGTACCGGCTGCGCGAGGAGTCTCGGACCACCAGCGGTCAGCGCAAGCAGAAGGCGATCAAGCGCCTCAAGGTTGTGGAGGACTTCCGCAAGTCCGGAGCCAGCCCGACCTGGCTGGTCCTGGAAGTGCTGCCCGTGATCCCGCCCGAGCTGCGCCCCATGGTGCAGCTGGACGGCGGCCGCTTCGCCACCAGCGACCTGAACGACCTCTACCGCCGCGTCATCAACCGCAACAACCGCCTCAAGCGGCTGCTCGAGTTGGGCGCCCCTGAGATCATCGTGCGCAACGAGAAGCGCATGCTGCAGGAGGCCGTCGACGCCCTCATCGACAACGGTCGGCGGGGCCGGGCCATCACCGGCACCGGCAACCGCAAGCTGAAGTCGCTCTCCGACATGCTGAAGGGCAAGCAGGGCCGTTTTCGCCAGAACCTGCTCGGCAAGCGCGTGGACTACTCCGGTCGTTCGGTCATCGTGGTCGGTCCGGACCTGAAGTTGAACGAGTGCGGTCTGCCCAAGAAGATGGCGCTCGAGCTGTTCAAGCCGTTCGTGATGCGTGAACTCGTGAACAAGGGCTACACCACCAACATCAAGTCCGCCAAGCGCATGGTGGAGCGGAGCCGGAACGAGGTCTGGGACGTGCTCGACGAGGTCATTCACGAGCACCCGGTGATGCTCAACCGGGCCCCCACCCTGCACCGGCTGGGGATCCAGGCCTTCAACCCGGTGCTGGTCGAGGGTTCGGCCATCCAGATTCATCCGCTCGTCTGCGCGGCCTTCAACGCCGACTTCGACGGCGACCAGATGGCCGTCCACGTGCCACTCTTCTCGGGTGCCATCGCCGAGGCCAAGAACCTCATGATGAGCTCCCAGAACATCCTCTCGGCGGCCGACGGCCATCCGGTCGTGGCCCCGACCCAGGACATCGTCCTGGGTTGCTTCTGGCTGACCGCGGCCCGGGGCGACAAGCCCGAGGGCGAGGCGGTGCGCAAGCTCAGCGCCTATTCCGACCAGGATGAAGTGCTCCTGGCCAACCAGACGGGTGCCATCCAGCTCCAGGAATGGGTCAGGGTCCGGGTCGCGGGCGAGTTGGTCGTCACCACCCCGGGCCGGGTGGCCTTCAACCAGGTGCTACCGGTGGGCCGTCCCATCGAGGCCTCGGCCATCGACCCCGATGACGCCGGTGATCCCGAGGCGGTGCTGCAGCCGCTTCCCTTCCAGAACGCCCACTTTGACCGCAAGGCGCTGCGGGGCCTCGTCTCGGAGATCTTTCGCCTCTACGGCAATCAGGCCACTGCGGAAGTGGTCAACGACTTGAAGCGACTCGGCTTCCATTACTCGACGCGGGCCGGGATCACCATCTCGGCCATGGACATCCCCCATCCCAAGGACAAGCAGGAAATCCTGGCCGGCACCGACGTCGAGGTGGAGGGGGTGGAGCGGATGTACCGGCGGGGCGTGATGACCGAGGACGAGCGCTATCGCAAGGTCATCGAACTGTGGAGCAAGGCGACCGAGGACGTGGCCCGGGCAACCGAGCAATCGTTCGATCCCTTCAGCCCGATCTGGATGATGATGGGTTCGGGAGCCCGCGGCAACATTCAGCAGCTGCGCCAATTGGCAGGCATGCGGGGACTGATGGCGGATCCGACGGGCCGGATCATCGACCTTCCGATCAAGGCCAACTTCACCGAGGGGCTGACCGTGCTCGAGTACTTCATTTCCACCCACGGTGCCCGCAAGGGACTGGCCGACACCGCGCTGCGTACGGCCGACTCCGGTTACCTGACGCGCCGGCTGGTGGACGTGGCTCAGGACGTCATCGTCCGTTCGGAGGACTGTGGCACGCGGAACGGGCTCTGGGTCCGCTCCGTCAACAAGGAGACGGCCAAGAAGGAGCCCCTGCTGGAGAAGATCGCCGGCCGAGTGGCGGCTGAGGATGTGGTCGACTCGGCCGGAGAGATCGTGGTCCATGCCGGCCATCAGATCACCGATTCGATCGCCCGCCGGGCGATCGAGGCCGGGATCGACGCCATCCGGATCCGATCGGTACTGACCTGCGAAGCGCGAGAGGGCGTTTGCCGCCTGTGCTACGGGCGCAACCTGGCGACGGGGCGGCTGGTCGAGATCGGAGAGGCGGTGGGGGTCATCGCCGCTCAGTCGATCGGCGAGCCGGGAACCCAGCTAACCATGCGCACCTTCCACACCGGCGGTATCGCCGGGGTGGACATCACCCAGGGGCTGCCTCGGGTGGAGGAACTGTTCGAGGCCCGCATTCCCAAGGGGAAGGCCATCATCGCCGAGATCGACGGCGATCTGGAGATCATTCGCCAGGATGGCAGCCGCAAGGTCAAGATCACCTCGCGTGAGGAATTCGAGGTTTCCTATCCGCTCGAGGGTGGAATGGAAGTCCTGATCAAGGACGGAGATGAGGTGATGGAGGGCCAGGAGCTGGCCCACAAGGGAGACGAGGCCATCATCCGGACCCGCCACGCGGGTCGGGCCAAGGTCGGCGCCAAGGAGATCTCGGTTTCCACCGTCGATGAGGAGGTGCGAGAGTATCCGATCCCGCACAACGTGCGCATTCGTCCTGAGCTGGAGCGGCGCGACTCCACGGTGGTGACCCTGCGGGCCGGCCAGCAGATCACCGAGGGTTCGGTCAGCCCTCAAGAGCTGCTCCACATCCTGGGTAAGGAGGCGGTTCAATCCTTCCTCGTCGACGAGGTCCAGAAGGTGTACCGGAGCCAGGGCGTGGACATCAACGACAAGCACATCGAGGTGATCGTTCGGCAGATGATGCGCAAGGTGCGCATCGACTCCGCCGGCGACACCAACCTGCTCCCGGGCGAGATCGTCAGCCAGTGGGAGTACGAGCAGGCGAACGCATCCGCACTGGCCGAGGGCGGCGAGCCGGCGGCGGCGCAGACCGTGCTCCTGGGTCTCATCAAGGCTGCCCTCAACACCACTTCGTGGCTGTCGGCGGCCAGCTTCCAGGAGACCACCCGGGTGTTGACCGAGGCCGCCATCAGCGGCAAGGTCGATCGCCTGCGCGGCCTCAAGGAAAACGTGATCATCGGCAAGCTGATTCCGGCCGGGACCGGGCTCGACTACTACAAGAAGCAGCGCGAGCAGGCGGCGCGGATCGCCGAAGAGGAGCCGATCAACCTCGACACCCTGAGCGTGTAACCGGAGGGGCGGGGCCCAAGGCCGCGCCCAATTCGAACCAACCGCAACCAACAAACAAAGGGGACGCCACTGCGGGCGTCCCCTTTGTCTTTACTTCAGCTCGGCGCGCTGCTCAGCGCCTGGACCGGGCCCCGTCCGCCCCACCGGCCGCTTCCGAGGAAGAAAAATATCAAGCCCGCGGTGAGGCTGATGCCAGCCATGACCACGGCCATGGGGAGCGCGGTGTGGCTGCCACCAAGGCCCACCAGGGGAGCCACCAGGGCACCGGATCCAAATCGAAACAGGCCCAGCAGCGCGGCGCCCGATCCGGCCTCGCGGGGATGGCCGGCCAGGGCCATGGCGTTGCCGTTGGGTGAGGTCAGGCCCACCGTGGAGACGATGAAAAAGAGGGGGAGGGCCAGGGCCAAGAGGGGCAGATGGCCGTGGACAACGACCAGCAACAGGGTCAGCGAGCCGATTCCAGAGATGATCAGCCCGAGTACGAAGAGGCGGTGGGGCTGGATGCGGCCCACCAGGCGGCCATTGATCTGGCTCATGACGATGACGCCGAAGGCGTTGGTCGCGAATATGAGGCTGAAGGCCTGTGGGCTGACGCCGTAGAGGACCTGAAAGACAAAGGGCGAGGCGGCGATGTAGGCGAAGACGACCGAGGTGGCCAGGCCCGAGGCCAAGGCCGGCGCCAGGAAGTCGGGCGCGCTCAACAGACTCCCGAAGGTGGCCAGCACGCGGGGCAGGCTGCCCTCACGACGGTGCTCGGGGGGGAGGGTTTCGGGTAGCCAGCGGGCGGAGCCGACGAAGAGGACCAGCCCCACCAGGGCCAGACCCAGGAAGATTCCGTGCCAGGAGGTGAAGCGCAACAGCTGGCCGCCTACGATCGGGGCCACGATCGGTCCCAATCCGCTCACCAGCATCAGCAGCGAGAAGAAGCGGGCCAGCGCCGTGCCCGAGTAGAGATCGCGCACCACCGCGCTGGCGATGACGATTCCGGCCGCCCCGCCCAGTCCCTGCAGGAGTCGCAGGGCGGTGAGCGGGAAGGGGGAGGGGGCGAAGGCGCAGAGCAGGGAGCCTCCGGTGAAGCCCGCCATTCCAATCAGCAGGGGCAGGCGGCGCCCGATCGTATCGCTGAGCGGACCGGCCAGCACCTGGCCGGCGGCGAGCCCGATCATGCAGGCGGACAGGGTGACCTGGATCTGGCTGGGCTGAACGTGGAAGTCGCGCGCGATGGTGGGAAATGCGGGCAGATAGGTGTCGATCGAGAGCGGCCCCATCATCGAAAGCCCGGCCAGAAGCAGGTAGCGTCGAAGCCTTAGCGGCCAGTCCAGGTCGGGGCACCTCCGCGCTGGCGTGGACCCGGCGCGCGCCGCGCCGGGCAGATCACTGGGGTCCGGCGCTCCGCCCTCGCTCGGCTCAGGGTCGTGACCGTCGCCAGGACAGGGCTCCGACGACCAGCCCCAGCAGGACCGCGATGACACCGATCACCGCCCAGCGCGACTGCCCGGTCATGAAGGAGCCCTTAATGGCTCCCACTCCCTGCCCGATCCAGATCAATCCGACCAGGACCAAGAGCACCGCGAACAGGCGCAGCCCGCCGCGAGCCCCGTTCACGCCCGGCCCCAGGGGCGAGCCGGGGTCCGATCAGTGGACACGGAAACGCCGCCTGACGCGCCGTGAACGCCCGATGCCGGGTGCGTCCTTGGGCACGATCGAGATGGAGCCATCCGGTTCCAGCACGCCCAGATGTACGTCCTTGACGCTGCCGAGTCCGTGCTCCCGGATGGCGCTGTCACACTCGTCCTCCTCCAACCCCTCGCGCTTCAAGGCCCCCGTGACGTAGGCGCCCTCCCTGATGATGATGGTCGCCTGAGCGGCAAAGACGTGTCGCAGGAGCCGCACGTGCGCCAGCCGGGACATGCCGAAATTGATCACCGCCAGGGTGACGACAATGATGAGCCCACCGCTCAGCGAACTGTCCGGTCCGGTCATGGCGGGCTGGACGGCGTTGGCGACGAGGAGGACGAAAACCAGGTCGTAGAGGGTGAACTGTCCAACCTCCCGTTTGCCAAATATGCGCAGAGCAGCGAAGAGCGCGATGTAGACGACGACCGAGCGGAGGATGATGTCCAGGGCGGGGATGCCGAGAGTGAACATGGCATCTGCAGGCTAACGCCAAACGCCCTCGCAAAGGCCAGCGGCAAGGAGGGCCGCGATCGGAGCCGCGGCGGAGCGCGAGGGCCCTCCCGGCCACGGCCCGGCCTCTATTGCTTGAGGTATACTCTCCGCTTGTCGCCCAGCTGGCTGATGCTTGCTGGAGTTTAAACGGGCCCTCAGGAGAACTACTTGCCGACCATTCAGCAGCTGATTCGCAATGGCCGCCACCCGGCGGTTAAGAAGTCGAAGTCGCCCGCGCTCAGGGGCTCGCCCCAGCGCCGCGGCGTCTGTGTGCGCGTGTACACCACGACTCCCAAGAAGCCGAACTCAGCCCTGCGCAAGGTGGCGCGCGTGCGCCTCACCACCGGTATCGAGGTGACCGCCTACATTCCCGGCATCGGCCACAACTTGCAGGAGCACTCGGTGGTCCTGATCCGAGGCGGCCGGGTCAAGGACCTGCCCGGAGTTCGCTACCACATCATTCGCGGAACTCTCGACACCGCCGGCACCAAGAATCGCAAACAGGGCCGTTCCAAGTACGGCGCCAAGCGCGCCAAGGCCAAGGCCTCCTAAGCATGCCCCGCCGCACCAAGCCCGACCGTCGACGCATCGCCCCCGACCCGATCTACAACTCGGAGTCGGTGGCCAAGTTCGTCAACATCATCATGCGCGACGGCAAGCGCTCGACCGCCGAGCAGATCATGTATGGCGCCCTGCGCCGGGCCTCGCGCCAGGCCAAGAAGGAGCCGCTCGAGGTCTTCGACAGCGCGCTGCGCAACGCCACCCCGCTGCTTGAGGTGAAGCCGCGGCGGGTTGGTGGCGCCACCTATCAGGTTCCGATCGAGATCCGTCCCGACCGGCGGCTGGCCCTGGCCCGGCGCTGGCTGGTCCGCTTCGCGCGCCAGCGGGGCGGCCGGAGCATGGCCGAGAAGCTGGCCTACGAGTTCCTCGACGCCTCCAACAACACCGGCGGGGCGGTCAAGCGCAAGGAAGAGACGCACCGGATGGCGGAGTCCAACAAGGCCTTCAGCCACTTCAGGTATTAGTCGGGGAATCCGGGAAGATCTCAGTCGCAATGAAACAACTTGACCGTGCCACGCGCATCGAGAACGTGCGCAACATCGGGATCATGGCCCACATCGACGCGGGCAAGACCACGACCACCGAACGCATCCTCTTCTATTCCGGGCGCCTCCACAAGATGGGCGAGGTCCACGAGGGCGCGGCCACGATGGACTGGATGGCGCAGGAAAAAGAACGTGGCATAACCATCACCTCGGCTGCCACCACCACCTCCTGGCGCGGCCACGCGATCAACATTTTGGACACGCCCGGACACGTGGATTTCACGGTCGAGGTCGAGCGCAGCCTGCGCGTCCTGGACGGGGCCGTGGCCGTCTTCGACGCCGTTGCCGGCGTCGAGCCGCAGTCGGAGACGGTCTGGCGCCAGGCCGATCGTTACGACGTGCCGCGGATCGCCTTCATCAACAAGATGGATCGCATGGGGGCTGACTTCTACGGCTCGCTGCATTCGATTCACGAGCGATTGGGCGCCCGGGCGATCGCCATCCAACTCCCGATCGGGTCGGAGGAGTCCTATCTGGGCAACATCGACCTGATCACCGAGCGGGCCATGATCTACTCCGACGATCTGGGTAAGACGGTCGAGTCGAGCGAGGTGCCGGCCGAGATGCTGGACTTGGTGCGCGAGCACCGGCACACGCTGCTGGAAGCGGCGGCCGACTTCTCCGACGATGTCATGCGCAAGTACCTGGAGGAGGAGAAGATCTCGGCCGACGAGCTCATCGCCGCCATCCGCCGGGGCACCGTCAAGGGTGCGCTGGTGCCGGTCCTGTGCGGTGCGTCGCTGCGCAACAAGGGCGTGCAGCAGCTCCTGGACGCGGTCGTCGATTATCTTCCCAGCCCCTCCGACAAGGACGCGGTGGAGGGGCTGAACCCCGACGACGAGTCTTTGGCGGTGCGCCAGGTGAGCGACGACGAGCCCTTCTCGGCCCTGGCTTTCAAGATCCAGATGGACCCCCAAGGGGTGGGCAAGCTGACCTTCTTCCGGGTCTACTCGGGCCACCTCCGCGCCGGCACCTCGGTCCTCAACGCCAGCACCGGACGCCGGGAGCGCATCGGACGCATCCTGCGCATGCACGCCATGCGGCGAGAGGACGTGGAGGAGGTCTTCACCGGAGACATCGCGGCCGCGGTCGGCCTGAAGGGGACAACGACGGGGGACACGCTGACCGACGAGGACAAGCCGATTCTCCTGGAGTCGATCAACTTCCCCGAGCCGGTCATCTTCGTCGCCATTGAGCCGAAGACCAAGGTCGATCAGGAGAAGCTGGGCGTCGCCCTGCAACGCCTCTCAGAGGAGGATCCAACCTTCCGCGTCCACACCGACGATGAGACCGGGCAGAACATCATCGCCGGAATGGGCGAGCTGCACCTGGAGATCATCGTCGACCGTCTGACGCGCGAGTTCAACGTCGACGCCAACGTCGGCAAGCCCCAGGTCGCCTACCGCGAAGCCATCCGCAAGCCGGCCCACGGCACGGGCCGATTCGTCCGCCAGTCGGGCGGCAAGGGCCAGTTCGGCCACGTCGAACTGGAGGTGCTGCCGGGCGAGCGCGGCTCGGGCTTCGTCTTCGAGGACAAGGTCACCCAGGGTCGAATCCCCCGGGAGTACATCCCGGCCGTGCAGAAGGGGATTGCTGAAGCCATCACCACCGGCGTTCTCGCCGGCTATCCGGTGCTCGACATCAAGGTTCAGCTGGTGGACGGCTCGTACCACCCCGTCGACTCGAGCGAGCAGGCCTTCCACATCGCTGGGTCGATGGGTGTCAAAGATGGTATGCGCAAGGCCGACCCGGTCCTGTTGGAGCCGATCATGAAGGTCGACGTGACCCTGCCCGAAGAGCATTTGGGTGACGTCATGGGAGATCTTTCCAGCCGCCGCGGTCACATCTTGGGCATGGAGGGCAAGGGCACCTCCCAAGCGGTCCAGGCCAACGTGCCACTGGCCGAGATGTTCGGTTACGCCACCGAGCTCCGCTCGATGACATCGGGCCGGGCTGCATACTCGATGGAGTTCGATCACTACGAAGAATTGCCGCCGAACCTGGCGGAGACGGTCGGCCGCAAGGGCGGCCAGAGATAGCTAGGAGGATCAAGTGGGTAAGCAGAAGTTCCAGCGCACCAAGCCGCACATGAACGTGGGCACGATCGGGCACATCGACCATGGCAAGACGACGCTGACCGCGGCGATCACCTACGTGCAGTCAACCAAGGGGATGGCCAATTTCAAGGCCTTCGATCAGATCGACAACGCCCCCGAGGAGCGCCAGCGCGGAATCACCATCTCGATCGCGCACGTCGAGTACGAGACCGAGAAGCGCCACTACGCCCACGTTGACTGCCCCGGGCACCACGACTACATCAAGAACATGATCACCGGTGCCGCCCAGATGGACGGCGCCATCCTCGTCGTGGCGGCCACCGACGGCCCCATGCCGCAGACCCGCGAGCACATCCTCCTGGCGCGCCAGGTCGGCGTGCCCTACATCGTGGTGGCGCTCAACAAGTGCGACGCCGTCGACGACGAGGAGCTGCTCGAGCTCGTCGAGCTCGAGGTACGGGAGCTGCTCAGCTCCTACGAGTTCCCCGGAGACGACGTGCCCGTGGTGCGCGTCAGCGCACTGAAGGCCCTCGAGGGCGACGCGGCCGCGGCCGAGGGGATCCTCGAGCTGATGACCGCCGTCGACGACTACATCCCCGAGCCCGAGCGCCTCATCGACCGGCCGTTCCTCATGTCGGTCGAGGACGTGATGACGATCACGGGTCGTGGGACCGTCGTCACCGGCCGAATCGAGCAGGGTCAGGTAAAGGTCGGCGAAGAGGTC
>DATKQJ010000016.1:0-3299 GCA_035532785.1 Candidatus Acidiferrales bacterium
CCGGTCTCCCGCAACTCACTCGCGAAGCTCTGCTCGACCCGCGACAGATGGTCCTTGAAGGCCCGCCACTCCTCCGTCAGCACCCGCAGCAGGAACCGGGCATCAGAACGGGAGTACTGACGCTCGCTGCCATGCCGTGACGCGTCGCGGGCCTCCAGCAGTTCCACCCAGTCACGCCCGTCCGGGACGGCCGCTGACATCTGGGTCTCAACGAACGGACGAAGCCCATCCGTCAGGATCTCCAGCCCACGACCGACCCGGTCACGGTTGCTTGTCGCCATCAGCCCGCAGCTCCCGCCCGCGTCGTCATTCGGTCTCGAACCCAAGCTGATCCTGGACGTCCGTCCTGGCCAGCCCCGGTTTCCTGGCATCATCGGCAAGATCAGACCAGGACGTGCCCAGGCCGTTGAACAACCGAGCGGTCTCGGCCCACCCGCGCTTCTCCGCGATCGAGAACAGCAGATAGGCCAGCTCCCTGACCGCATCCAGGTCCACCACTGCCCGGGCCGCCACCATCAGCCGCGCCGCCGCCTCCCCACCCTGCTCGCTGAGCCGCTTGGCCAGGTGCAGCACGACCTCCCACTCCGACACCCGGTCATCACGCCCAGGGTCATAATCACCCGCAATATCCACAACGGAAAGCAGGCGTACTCTCCCACCACGCGAACTCAGCACCCCGGCCCGCTCAAGACCACCAATCGACGTGTTCTTCGCCTTCGACAACGTCTCCGCGTCCCCGAACAACCCCTCATCGAACCCATAGCTCTTAAACCACTCCAGGCACCAACGGGTATCACTGCCGAAGTCGCCCTCCTGCTCCGTCTGCACCTCGCCGAGAACTTGATTGATCAGGTCAAGCGCGGTGCGCACCTGCATCGCGGAGCCATCCGGCTCGTTGATCCGCGCATAGCGGGAGAACATGGCCATTCCCGGCCCGATCGCCGCCTGTGGCAGGTCTACCGGCGCGATGCTGCCCTGTAGCAGTTTCCGCAACGCGTCCGGCAACTCCTCGCGAAGCGCCGCGATCAGGCCCCGCTTGTCGGTAACCCCGGCGTCGTCGCGGCGTGGACGGCATGCCAGGACGATGGACGACGCGAGGGCGTTGCTGGCCTGGTTTCTCATCCGTCCAACGCCCTCGGTGCGCACTGGCCAGGTCGCAGTCACCGCCCAGCCGGCCCTTAGCATCCCTTCGAGCAAGGTTTCCCATCCGGTGGATGCATGATGCCCGTCGTCGTCCGTTTCTGCTTGCTTAAATGCGTAAAACACCGTGATGGGGTAACCGCTGGGCGTATCTTTGCGAATTTCCTGGAATACCTTCTCGAAACTTCGTTGAAAGAAACGCTCAGCTTCCGCCTTTCCCTCGTGGCGGAAAGGGTCGGCGACGAGCTCGTCCGCTTTCGGGGTCAGCATCGTCCCCATCAACTCCGGGATCACCTCCCAGAGCGAGCGCCGAAGCCACACGTAGAAATAATCGGCAAGATCGGAGTATCCAACATTGTCATAATAGGGAGGATCTGTTGCCACGAGCGCACTGTGGTCTGTCCCGCTGATTGCATCTCGTTGCGATACATAGGCCACCCGATCCGCAGGGAACCCCTCAAGAGCCTTGGACGAGCCCTCAACGATTCCCAGCCAGTCGCCTCCCGCTCCCGCAAATGCATTTGTCTCGGCGAAGTCCCAGACCATCGGGAGCGCTTGCCTGCCAAACGCCGGGGCTGTCTTACTTTCGTTGGGGCGCCATCTGGCCTGGCTCGTATGGAAGGCTGCGGCCTTACTGGCACAGAGCGCCAAATAGGTTGCTACAGCGTCGGCGTAGACGGGCTCGCCGCCATCGGCCAGGACATGACCGCGAGCATGAGCTACCAGATCGCCGAAGGTGGTGAGCACGATGAGCTGTCGGCTGGTGAATAGGTCAGCCCAGGTTCGCATGCCGTAATTGGGCGCCGTTAGATAGCGGGGGTTATACGGGATCTCGCTATCTGGCACGTCGTCAGGACGCGGGACATCTGCAGCTTTCACATGCTCGTCGTCCGGTGGCATGTAGTAGCGCTGCCGCGAGCCATGCGCGGCGATGGCCATGAGTTGGGTGCTCATACGGCCTGCCTTGCCCTCGGCGCGGATGTAGGCCAAGGGGACTGGCGTACCGCAGAGCAGGCAGATCGCCCCGGTCCGATGGACCGTGCCTTCACGAGGGACGCCGTGTGGCCCCCGAATCTCGAACCGGACCCGCCTGCCGTCCGGGATGGGCTCCACGTAGCGTTCCCTGCCCTTCTTCTTGGCGAGCCAGAAAGAGCGGACCAGCGGCATGGTGCCCGCGCACGCCGGGTTCGGGCAGGTTACGGTGCGCGCCCAGAGCCAGGCGATGACGGTGGCTTCGGTACCGTCAGAGAGCTTTGCCTTCGGGTACAGGTGGCCGATCCGTTTCTCGGCCTCATCGCGCATCCACTTCCCGTAGCGGCGAACATCTTCGGCGAGGCCGGTCGCTCCAGGCCAGGAGTGTGCCCCTTCGGCTGCGCCTGGGAAGACCGGGGGACGTCCGGCCCATTTGGGTGGGATCTCGATGAGGGCCTTGTTGATGAGAACCGCGACCGGGTTGAGGTCGGAGGCGTGTGCTTCCAGGCCGAGGCGCTGGGCCTCCATCGGGATAGAGCCGCCGCCGGCGAACGGATCCAGGATCGGCGGGGGGTTGCCGTCGCAGGACTTCCAGATTTCGGCGCGGGCCTCTTTCAGTAGCGTCTCGTCGTGGATGTTCTCCCACACGACCAGCTTCTTGATGATGGCGTGGAGCCGTTCTCGCTCTGCTTTCTGCGCCTCCTCGGTGGGGAACTCCTCCGGGTGGGCGGAAGGGTCATCGACAAGTTGGGCGAACAGCACCGCGCGGCACGCGGCCAGCGGTCTGCGCGCCCACCACAGGTGCAGGGTCGATGGGTGACCGTGGCGGATTGACTTCTCCCGCGCCGACTCGCGGTTGATGTCCTCCAGTGGGAGCGCGACCTCGATCAGTTTTGGCTTGTACCAGCGTGCTGCACCGGTCATACCGGATCGCCTCCCCGTGCCCATTCCCTGGCCCAGTTGCCGATCATGCCAGTCGCGGCGAAGTCGCCGAAATCGACATCGCGGAACGGGTCGACGATATAGCGGACCTTGTCGTGTTCCGGGCCGTCGGGGTGGACGCTGACCAGGGCGAGCCGGAAGCCGGTCGCGGCGTTCTTGCCGGTCAGGGCTTCGGTCTTGGTGACCCAGAACTCCTCCGCCCCTGCGATCCGGCCCTTGACTTCGAGGAACACCAGGTGGCCGTC
>DATKQJ010000017.1:0-6916 GCA_035532785.1 Candidatus Acidiferrales bacterium
TCCACCCAGAACGCTTCGTGAACAAGCATCCGACGCCGCCGGCGTTGCCGGTGGCCGCGTGGATCAACAAGCCGGTCGAGGAGGTGACGACAGCTCAGTAATTTCCAGCGCGAGGTGTCTCAATGGGGTTGACAAATTCCGCAACGCCGGCCACGTGATGGTGGCGCCGCTGGCTCACGTGGACTCGCTGGAAAAGCTCGACGACCACTCCATGCTGGCCCTCTTCGAGCTCGTCGCTCGCGCCACCAGCGCCCTGACCGCATTGATGCACCCCGACGGGTTCAACGTGGGCATGAACCTGGGGAGCGTGGCCGGGGCGGGAATTCCAGGGCACCTTCACGTTCACGTGGTTCCGCGCTGGGCAGGCGACACCAGCTTCATGCCCGTTCTGGGAGCCACCAAGGTGATCAACGAACACCTCTCCGAGACCCGGCAACGCCTGGAGAAGGCCTTCAGAGACCTCGGATCAGACGCCCTCCCACCAGCGTCGCCGTAACCGCGCCCCGCTCCACCACCGTGACGTCGCAGAGACGACCGGGCGAAAGTTCACCGAGATCATCCTCCATGCCCACCGCATAGGCGGCGCCGGCGCTATAGGCCCGGAGCGCGGAGCTCCGCGTGAGGGCCAGTTCTGGGTGCCATCCGACCTGCTGCCGCCACTTGGTGGCGGCGGCGACCCCGAGCAGGGGGTCCGGGCTGGCCACGGGCGCGTCCGAGCCGAAGGCAAGGTGGGCGCCGGCCCCCTCCAGGGCGGCCCAGGCGTAGGCATCGGCGCCCCGCCCCGACCAGCGCCGGCGCGCGAGCTCTAGGTCGTCAACCGCGTGCAGTGGCTGCATGGAGGCGATGGCCCCCAGCGCGGCAAGGCGCCCCCGATCGTCAGGGTGGACCAACTGGGCGTGCTCGATGCGCGGGCGCCATCGAGCCCAGGCCCCGGCCAGCGGCTGCCAGGCGTCCAGGGCCCGGCGCACGGCGCCATCTCCAATGGCGTGCACAGCCAGGTTGAGCTCGGCCCGCGCCAGGTCGCGGCTAAGGGCGATCAGTTCGGACTGATCGAGGCCGGCCAGGCCACCCCCGGTCAGCATCTGCGCGGTGCCGCCGGAAAGGGTTCCATCGAGGAACGCCTTCACCCCCCAGAGCCGAAGCATCTGACTCCCCCAGCCGGAGCGGACGCCGAGCCGAAGCAGTTCGGGGGCCAGCGCGGCCGGCGCAAACCAGCTCACCCGCAGCCGCAGGCGGCCCTGCTCTTGTAGACGCTGCAGGGTCAGGAAGCCGCGGCTCGAATCCATCACATGGAGCGAGGTCAGGCCCAGCCCGGCCAGCCGCTCCAGCGCGGCCAGCGTTGATCGATCGAGATCCGCCTGGCCAGCGACGGGAATGGCGGCCTGGACGGCGGCCAGCGCCGCCTCTCTGATGATCCCGGTTGGCTCGCCCCTCTCGTCGCGCTCCAAAACCGCACCCTGAGGGTCCTCCCCGAGATCCGCCAGGCCGGACCGAGCCAGCCCGCTCGAGCTGAGCCAGGCGGAGTGTCCATCTCGGCCGAATATCGCCACCGGGCGACCGCCGGCGACTCGATCCAGGTCCCAACGACTCCACGCCGGTTTGAGAGGCCACCGGTTCGGATCCCAGGCGCAGCCCAGCACCCAGGCTCCAGCTGGAAGCAGAGCACTCCGGCTGGCCACCTCGGTCAGGGCCGTGGCCAGCGACGGAGCCGACCCGAGGTTCAGCCAGGTCTGCTGTTCGGCTAGGCCCTCGAGGTGAATGTGGGCGTCCGCCAAACCAGGCAGGGCGGCGCCGGAGAGTTCGATTACCTCCGCCCCGCTACCGGCGGCCGGGCCCGCCTCTGCACCGACCGCTATGATCCTCCCGCGGACGTCCGCCGCTACTTCCGGGTGGCATCCCCGAAGCCAGACCGAGCGACCGAGCGCCAGCGAGTTCAGCGCTGCACCTCGGGGGCCGGCCAGCCGCGGCCGAGAGGGCCCCACGGGCCGCCCGCCGCGTGGGGTATGATTCCGTGGGCCTGACGGGGCCCGGGGTCCCCCATTTTTTCAATATCGCCTGCACTGGAGTTCTTTTGGGTTCGGTAATCAAGAAGCGGCGCAAGAAAATGCGCAAGCACAAGCACAAGAAGATGCTCAAGAAGACGCGTTGGCAGCGTCGCGCGCACGCTTAGGCGGGCAGCGCTCCGCAGCTTTCGAATCCCTCTGATCGGTTCGGGCCGGGCGACGTGGCGCCGGGTCCGAACCGTCGCTTCAGTTCTTGTCGGCACCAAGCGCCTGGACTGAGCTCCCCAGGCCGGCGCCCAGCACCTGGTCGGCGCGCCCCTCTCTGACCCCGACCTCAATCAGCCCCATGCTGCCCAGATAGAAGAAGGGTCGACCCGGCTCGGCCTCGTGATAGCTGCGGTGGGAAGACGTGATCAGCGTCCCCGAGATCATCAGCCCGAGCGCGGGCGGGCGGATGGAGGTGATCAGGTTCCCAAAGCTGTCAACGAACAGAACCCTGGCCGGCACCAGGTCGGACCTGATCAGATCAGCGGGGGCGAGCTCGGGCCACCTCGGGTCCGGCACCCCATCGCGCGCCAGCAACGCGGCCGCCGGGGCGAAAACGTCGCGGCCGTGAAAGGTGGGCGCGGCGGCCTCCGGCAGGGGCAGGTTGAAGGCGGCGTCGACGGGCTGGGCGAGCCGATCGGACTCTGCCAGAATCAGGCCAAAGAGGCCATTGTCGGGTCCGACATACCAACGCTCTCCAGTTTGGAAGGCAACCGCGCGGCGAGCGCTGCCGACGCCGGGATCGACCACCGCCAGGTGGATCGACCCTGGTCCAAAGGCAGCGCTCGCGGCCCAGAGGGGAAACGCCCCCGCCTCCGGACGAAAACTCTCCAGGTCGTGGTTCACGTCCACCAACAGGACCGACGGGCACACGCTCAGCAGCACGGCCTTCATGATGGCCACGTAAGGAGAACCAGCGCCAAAGTCAGAGCTGAGCGTCACGATCGGCGGGGCGGCGTTGGCGACTACCAATGCGGCTGCTCTAGGATCGCAGCGGGGCTCGGGCCCCGCTCCCCAACAGGCAGCTGTTCAGTGAGCCCGCCCTCCAATCCATCGGGACATTGCGCGAGTAGGCGCTGGCGCCCACGTGGCAGCTGCGTCGCCAAATCCATACCTTGGGACCTCGTATACTAGCCCCCCCGGGGCGATAGCTCAGTTGGGAGAGCGCCTCCCTCGCACGGAGGAGGTCGTGGGTTCGAATCCCATTCGCTCCACCCACTGTCCTGTCTCAGGACATCGTGCACACCTGTCGCACGTCATTGTGCACTGGCCAGCGCCCTCCTAGGCCGTCGTGGTGGCGCTTGGGATCCAGGGTGATTGAGCGCAGGAGTTGGCCGTCCTCGGTGACGATGCGGAGATCGCTGCCGGCCACCAGGAGGCGCACCCTCCGGTTCTTGTGGACCACGCCGAGTCGGATATGACGAAGTCGGCTCAGGTAGCGAAGCGTGACCGAGCCGCAGGCGTCGACCTTGTCGTGGCGCGAGCGGGCGGTGAAGACGGCGGCGTTGTGACTGAGGAGGGAGGCTGGCAGGCGGTACGAATTGGCGGCGGGCAGGAAGACGCTGAGGACGTCATGGCCCCAGGGTGCGGAAGCAAGTGCAGGCCAACGCGTGGCGGGAATGGTCGTCGAGGAGGTTGAGGATCTCTGGAGGCCGACGGCGAGCCCTCTGCTTAGGAACGTCCGGTATGGCTCGAGATACGCGACTCGACAGCTCTGCTCGGACGGTGAGCCCTCAAGCTCAGGGAAGTTTGAATAAGAGATCGTCTTCTCCGCCACACGCTGCGACGCCGGCGTCAGCCCGACGCGGGGCTTGCCGCACCGTCCGAGCTGGCATTAAGCGTCGCTAGGAACTCCTCCCAGGTGCGGTGGCCCACCGCGTGATCGGGGGCCAGGTTCGCACCCGCCCGGATGGCGGCGGCGGCCCCTCCCCCCACCGGGATCTTGACGATCCAGCGGTGCTTTCCGACTACCGCCAGGTAGGAGCGGAGCAAGTATTCAGCTTCGTAGACCTTCGGTCCTGCAATGTCCGGAACCTGGCAGGCGGGAGGCCCGAGGGTGAGGTCGGCGAGGCGTGCCGCGACCTCGTCGGCGTCAATCGGTTGGAAGCGGAACCCGGAGGGCATCGGGACGACCGGCAGGCTCGACATTCCCCGCACCATCGCCAGGATGAACCCGTCATGGAACTGGGCGGCACGCAGGTTGGTCCACGGCAGGCCCGACTCCTCGATCACAACTTCGACCGCGCGCTGTGCAGCGAAGTAGGCGAACATCGAGCGGTCCATCACCGTCTTCACAGGTATGCGGTCTGCACCGACCACCGATATGTTCAGGATGTGGGCCACGCCGGCGCGTTGGGCGGCCCGCACGAGATTCCGGGCCTGAGCGGTATCGTCCTTGATCCGGCCGGTGCCGGCGCAGTGCAACACGATCTCAGCGCCCTCGACGGCGGCGGCTACTCCCTCGCCTTTCGTGAGGTCTCCCGATACGTACTCGATGCCGTCGGCGGAGTCGTGGTGGCTCCGGCTGAGCACGCGGACGTCCCGGCCCGCGGCGCGCAGGCGTGGCAGCATGCGGTGGCCCAGTCCACCGGTGCCGCCGGTCACGAGAATCAAGCCGTTCGTGGTCATGGTCGTCACTCCTTTGTCACATTCGTTTCACTCAAGGTGTCTCTACAGCGATGACACCTGAGATGGCGGAGATGTGACTGATGCCTGAAAAGGAGCTTCTGGCCGGAGGCTTCGAGGAGCATCGCGGGCGGCTGCGGGGGGTCGCATACCGGCTGCTCGGGTCGATGGCTGAAGCGGAAGACGCCGTGCAGGAGACCTGGATTCGCGTGAGCCGCGCCGACGCGAGCGAAGTCGACAACCTGGGTGGGTGGCTCACCACCATCGTCGCGCGCGTCGCCCTGAACATGCTGCGGGCGCGCAACACCCGTCGCGAGGAGCCCTACGAGGGCCACTTGCCAAATCCTGTCGTGATCCTCGACGGGGAGCTGCAGCCGGAGGAGGAGGCGCTGATGGCCGATTCCGTCGGTCTCGCGCTGCTCGTGGTCCTCGACTCACTCGGCCCCGCCGAGCGGCTGGCGTTCGTTCTGCACGATGTATTTCAGCTGCCGTTCGAGGAGATCGCGCCGATGGTTGGGCGCACTCCGGCGGCGGCTCGCCAGCTGGCGAGCCGTGCGCGGCGGCGGGTGCAGGGCGCCAACGTGCCCACACCGGACCCCGACCGTGCCCGCCAGCGTGCGGTGGTCGACGCTTTCTTCACCGCAGCCCGGGGTGGGGATCTGCAAACCCTGTTGTCGCTGCTGGATCCGCAGGTCGTGCTGAGGTCGGACTTCGGCGCCAGGCACCCGGATCGTTCGGGTGTGATTCGTGGCGCGGCCTCCGTAGCGGCCTCGTCCTTGTCCGGCGCCGCGATACCCGGATCCCGTTTGATTCCTGCACTGGTCAACGGGGCAGTAGGGACAGTAGTGGTCGTCGGCGACCGGCCGTTCGTGGTGATGGGGTTTGTGGTGGAGGCATCGGGCAAGATCGTGGAAATCGACGCCATCGCCGACGCGTCCCGAATCAGGCGGATCGCTGCGCCGGTCCTGGAGCGCGGGGGCAGGTAGCTGGCCTGCGCGAGTCCGGCGCGGCCGCCCCAAGCTCCTCCCCATCCCATTGCAGCGACACTATCCGCGAACCGCTCGCCGCTTGATCCATCCCATCCCGACTGTTCTGGGCCAGGTCCGGGCCGTCTGCCCTGACCACCGTCCCGGGCCAGGTGACCGCAGCCTATCCCGTATTTCGCTTGGATTCAGGTGGTGATTGCATTGCACCCGGTAGAGCAGATTCGTCCTGAGAACGGGAGGATGCGAGACCCAAGGAGATTCACTGGAGCCGAGAGGGCCGAGATCTGGGATCGAGTCGCCGGTGGGGAGTCGATCCCAAGGATAGCGGCGTCGTTCGACCGCTATCCCGGCGCCGTCCGCTCGCTCCTGCTGCAGAGCGGCGGAGTGCGTCCGGGGATTCGGACCCGTTCGGGCCGGGCCCTCAGCATGGACGATCGAGAAGAAATCTCCCGAGGGTTGGCGGCGGGTGAGTCCCGGCGTGTGATCGCTACCAGGCTGGGCCGGGCGCCGTCTACGGTGTCACGAGAGGTCAAGCGCAATGGCGGCCGTAGTCAGTACCGGGCTCAGGCAGCCGACCGACGGGCGCTACGGAAGGCCCGGAGGCCCAAGGCCTCCAAGCTGGCCCAATACCCTCGGCTGCGGCGCGTCGTCGAACAGAAGACTCGAACACAAATGGTCACCCCAACAGATCTCGCGGTGGTTGGGTGAGCATTTCCCCGACGATCCACAGATGCGCGTGTCCCACGAAACCATCTATCTGTCGCTCTTCGTCCAAAGCCGTGGCGCATTGCGAAAGGAGCTCCACCTGGCGTTGCGTACCGGGAGAGCGCTGCGGCGACCGAAGCGCCGGCTCCCCTCTGGCCGGGGCGTCATCCCCAACATGATTCTCATCTCCGAGCGCCCTGCCGAGGTCGAGGATCGGGCGGTGCCGGGACATTGGGAAGGGGATCTCATCCTGGGCGCCGGCAAAACATGTATCGGGACCCTCGTCGAGCGCTCGACCCGCTACGTGATGCTCATGAAGCTCGAGAAGAACACTGCCGACCAGGTCCGCCTGGCGATGGCCAACAAGATTCGTTCGCTACCCGCCGACCTTCGCCGTAGCGTGACCTGGGACCAGGGCAAGGAGATGGCTGAGCACCTCCAGTTCACCGTCGCCACTGGTGTCCAGGTCTACTTCTGCAACCCCAACAGTCCATGGCAACGGGGGACCAATGAAAACACCAACGGTCTGCTCCGTCAGTACTTCCCCAAGGC
>DATKQJ010000018.1:0-37397 GCA_035532785.1 Candidatus Acidiferrales bacterium
GAGTTCAAGCTACCTCAGGAGGTGCCTTTGAGAAAGCGCCCTGTGGGTTTGGCGGAGAGGGTGGGATTCGAACCCACGATAGGGTTGCCCCTATAACGGTTTTCGAGACCGTCGCCTTCAACCGGGCTCGGCCACCTCTCCGATCGGTCTTCCGAATGGAGACGCGATGGCGGTCCCGACCGGATTCGAACCGGCGTTCTCGGCCTTGACAGGGCCGCGTGTTTGGCCAGGCTACACCACGGGACCGACGGCTGAGAAGTCTACCAGCACCGTGGCGGGACCCGGCCGAGCATGCTGAGGACGGGGAATTGAGGGGAGGCCTCCCTATAATCGGCGCTGTCGTGTCGGACGATCAGTCCCTGGTGCCAGACGCGGACGAACTAAGGAGCCGATTTGGCACTTTGGGCCGGGTCGCAATTTTCTTCACGCTCTCAGACAACGTTCTGCGAGCACTGGCTCGTGCCATGCAACCGGCCAAGGCGACCAAGGGTTCAACCATCATTCGCCAGGGCGAATCCGGGGATGCCATGTACGTCATCGGCGAGGGGCGCTGCGAAGTGATGGTGGAGGATCCGCCCGGACATTCCGTTGTCATCGCCATCCTGGGTCCGGGTGACTTTTTCGGCGAGATGGCGCTGATCGCGGAGGAGCCTAGGACCGCAACCATCCGCGCCATCGAGGACTGCAACCTGCTGGTCCTCGACCGGGCCACGCTGTATATGACCCTTCCGGCCGACTCGGATGCGCTCCTGGAGCTCAACAAGTTGGTTGAGCAGCGTCGTGACAGCCTTCCCAACCTGATTTCTCGAGCCAAGCTTGTGGCGCCCTCCCAAACCGCGACGACGGTCGCCGTCTATTCACCCAAGGGAGGTGCGGGTCGGACCACAATCGCCGTCAACCTGGCCGCCGCGCTGGCCCGGGATCACCCCGGCGAGGTGCTTCTTGTGGACCTGGCGCTGCCCTACAACCACGCCGCTCTGATCTCATCGTTGGTCCCCACGGGCTGCCTGGCGTTGACCTCGCAGGTGCCCGATCATAGCTTCGAGGAAGTACTGCTCTCGTCCATCCTGCACCACCCCGCCGGCATGATGCTCTTGCCCGGCGTGCTCAAGCCGGAGCACGCCGATCTGATAAATCCAGAACTCATCGCCCGCGCTTCGGCCATCGTCGACAGCGCCTTTCGATACGTCATCTACGACCTCGGTGTGGTCCTCAGCGACAACACCCTGGCAGTACTGGAGCACTGCCGCAAGATCGTGCTCGTTGCCACCCCGGAGCTGTCCAGCCTCAAGGACATAACCGACCTCCTCAATATTTTCACGGACGTCCTCCACATCGTTCCGGGGCGCCTGATCACGGTCATGAACAACAAGATGCCCCGCCCGGTGGTGGATCGTGAGGACGTCGAGCGCACGTTGAAACTGGAGATCGTTCACGAATTCCAGTACGACGGCTCAAAACCCGACGAAGCCGCGGTGAAGGGCGAGATTCTCGTTCTGACCGACCCTCGCAGCGCCATCGCTCGCGGTACCGAGGTGCTGGCTCAGATCATCGGTGATCGCAAACCGAATCGGGTCCCCGCCGCCCGGCGGCTCCCGTTTCGGCGCAAGGTTTGAGCACGTTCGGCCCGTGATAGGATGGAATTCCGGTAGCCACCAGGAGGTATAAGCGCACCAATGATTGAACAGAGAAGTATCACCCTCACCCCGGACGCGGTTGGCCACCTGAAGGCGCTTTTGGCCGACGAGGTCAATCCGGAGGTGGGTTTGCGCATCTTCGTCAGCGGAGGGGGGTGTTCGGGCCTGCAGTATGGTATGGCCCTCGACGACACCCGCCGCCCCGGTGACGACGTCGTCGAAATGGAAGGTGTCAAGATCCTGATTGATGACTACTCTGCTCCTTACCTTCGCGGTTCCGAGGTGGACTACGTCAACAGCCTGATGGGTGCGGGATTCACCGTTCACAATCCCAACGCAGTCAGTTCGTGTTCCTGCGGGACGTCGTTCAACGCTGGAGACGGCGAGGGCGAGGCCTGCGGCTGCAGCCACTGAGGAGAGAAGCGGATCGGGATGACCGTTTCGGGTCGTCCCTCTTCTTTTTCCGGCCTTGAGCTGGGAGCGCGTGCGGAGCCGGGTATTGGTGGCGATCGGGGTCACCACGCCGATGGCGGTATTGGCCGTGAACGGGGCCGCGTTCGTAATGCGCCACCTGGTCCAGTTCAGGGCCGGTATCGCCAGCGCGGCACTCATCAGCTCGCTGCTTCTCAACAGCGTGGTCGCCTTCGCGGTGATCCGCTTCGCCCAGCGCAACGTGCCCCTGCTCTACGCCGAGTACAAGCGCTGGGCGCTGGGTTTGGCGGTGGTGATCGTGGGTGGAACCTCGGGGGCTGCCGCATACCTAACCTACCTGGGTATGGACGACCCCAAGCGGCTGCCGGATCGCACCGCGATCTTGGCCTCGGTCCTGGCTCTGGGGGTGCCGTTCGCCGTCAACTACATCGCCCGCCGCTACGTGCGGCGACGGGAGTTGGATGGCCCCGCGCCGGACGGCGGTGGGGGTCGATCCCGGTCGGGGCCGTCGGCCCCCAACCCGCGGGGCTCGGAGCAAGAATCGGCGGGGTAAAAAGAAGGAGGGTCTCCGCCGTTGGGCGGAGACCCTCTCATAGTCCGGGTTTGGCCGTCGGGCCTACATCATCCCCGGGTCCATGCCACCTGGCATGGGCGGAGCCTGCTTTTCGGGGATCTCGGTGATCACCGCCTCAGTGGTCAGCACCATGGCCGCAATCGAGGCTGCATTCTGCAGCGCCGAGCGCGTGACCTTGGCGGGATCGACGATGCCGTTCTTGAACATGTCCACGAAGCGGTCGTTGAGGGCGTCGTAGCCGCTGCCCGCCTTCGCCTTGCGAACCTCTTCGATGATGACCGAACCCTCTTTCCCGGCGTTGAAGGCGATCTGACGGATCGGCTCCTCCAGGGCCCGGCGCACGATGTTGACGCCGGTCCGCTGGTCACCTTCGAGGCCCAGCCCTGAGTCCAGGGACTTCTGCGCCTGCAGTAGCACGGTGCCGCCGCCGGACACGATTCCCTCTTCGACCGCGGCCTTGGTCGCGCTCAGCGCGTCCTCGATGCGGTGCTTCTTCTCCTTCTGCTCGACCTCGGTCGCCGCTCCGACCTTGATCACCGCCACGCCTCCGGCCAGCTTGGCCAGACGCTCCTGGAGCTTCTCGCGGTCGAAGTCGCTGGTGGTCTCCTCGACCTGCGCCTTGATCGACTTGATCCGAGCTTGGATCGCCTCGGTCTTGCCGGCGCCCTCGACGATGGTGGTGTTGTCCTTATCGACGTGAACCCTGCGGGCTCGTCCCAGCTGCTCCAGCCGGGTCTGGTCCAGCTTCAGGCCCAGGTCCTCTGAGATCACGGTCCCACCGGTGAGGATGGCCATATCCTCCAGCATCGCCTTGCGTCGGTCTCCAAATCCGGGAGCCTTGACGGCCACGGCGGTGAAGGTCCCACGCAGCTTGTTGACGATGATGGTGGCCATCGCCTCGCCCTCGACGTCCTCGGCCACAATCAGCAGCGGGCGGCCCGCCTGGACCACCTTCTCCAAGACTGGAAGCAGATCCTGGACGGCGGAGATCTTGCGGTCGGTGACCAGCACGTAGGGATCGTCCAGTGACGCCTCCATGCGGTCTGGGTTGGTGACCATGTAGGGCGAGATGTAGCCGCGATCGAACTGCATGCCCTCGACGGTCTCGAGCTCGGTGCCCGTTCCCTGGCTGTCCTCGACCGTGATCACCCCGTCCTTGCCCACCTTGTCCATGGCATCGGCGATGAGCTCGCCGATCTTGTCGTCCTGAGACGAGATGGAGGCCACGTGGGCCACGTCCTCGTGACCCTTGATGGGCACGGAGACCTTCTTGATCTCATCCACGACCTCGCTCACGGCGCGCTCGATGCCGATCTTGATCTGCATCGGGTTGGCACCTGCGGCGACGTTGCGAAAGCCCTCGTTGATCATCGTCTGCGCCAAGATGGTGGCGGTCGTGGTGCCGTCACCGGCGACGTCATTGGTCTTGGTCGCCACCTCCCGGAGCAGCTGGGCCCCGGTGTTCTCGGCCGGATCCTTGAGATCGATCTCGCGCACGATGGTGACTCCGTCGTTGGTCACCGTCGGCGCCCCGAACTTACGCTCCAAGACCACGTTGCGACCCTTTGGTCCCAGGGTGATCCGCACCGACTCGGCGACAATGTCGATGCCCCGCTTCAGGCCCTGGCGGGCCTCCACATCAAATTCGACCTTCTTTGCCATATATTTGCGGCAACCTCCTCGCTAACTCTTATTTCTTGGCCGGCTTCTTGCCGGCGCCTTCGATGATGGCGAGGATGTCCTTCTCGGACACGATCAGGTACTCGACCTCGTCCACCTTGTATTCGTTTCCCGCGTATTTGGCGTAGAGAACCCTGTCCCCCGCCTTGACCTCAATGGCCACCTTGTTCCCGTTGTCCAGGATCCGGCCCGGACCAACCGACACCACCGTCGCCTCCTGCGGCTTCTCCTGCGCGGTGCCGGGGAGCACGATGCCGCTCTTGGTCACCTCTTCGCGCTCAACGGGCGTTAGAACCACCCGATCGCCCAAAGGCTTCAACTGCATACTTCCTTCCTCCAAATCTGAAGATCCTGATGGGGGCTCTCACCCTGGCCCGCGAATTGGCACTCGAAGGCTTCGAGTGCCAATCATAGCGAACTGCAGCCTCCGGCCGGTCAGATCCTCTGGGCCAGAATCGCCCGCGCTTGCTCGGCCTCCTCATCGGGCACGTAGAGGCGGCAATCATCGAAAACGGAGCCCGCAAAGACCCCCTCCGTACTGAAGTGTTGGGCGACCGGTCGAAGGCCGAGTGACTCCAGCACGGCGTGTGCCAGATCCACCTCCAGGCAGGCTCCGGTCAAGACCTCGGACCACCCCGCGGGTGGGGTGTAGCCCACCTACCAGCCCAGCCCGGGATTGGTTTGCACCAACCCGGTCGGGGGCGAATGCGCTGCCGCGGCCCCGATCATGGCGGCATTGTCGGTGCACAGCTTGATGGTCGGCACGGTGAGGCGGGCCCGGCTCCCCACGACCTCCGGCGCGCGCCGCCGCAGGAGGCTGTTGGCGGCCACGCCGCCGCAGACCACGACTTCCGGCACCGGGTGCCGCGAGAGCGCCAGCTGCAACTTGTCCAGCAGGGACTCCACCACCGAATGCTGAAACGAGGCCGCGAGGTCGGCGCGAGTCTGGTCTTCCAGCGCTGGAAGGCCTCCCAGGTCTCGAATCCGGTAGAGGAGGGCCGTCTTCAGCCCACTGAAACTGAATTCGAGGCCGGGCAGGGAAGGCCTGGGCAAGGGCTGGTCGCCAGCTCGGCCGCCGGCCGCCAGGCGGTCCACCAGCGCACCCCCCGGATAGCCCAGGCCGAGCATCCGAGCCGCCTTGTCGAACGCCTCCCCGGCGGCGTCGTCTCGGGTTCGGCCCAGGATCTGGAAAGAGCCGTGGGCGGGCATCAATACGAGGTCGGAATGGGCGCCACTGACGACCAGCGCGAGAAGTGGGGGCTCCAGGTCGGGACGGGTCAGGAAGGCCGCGTAGACGTGGCCCCAGAGGTGGTTGACGCCCACCACGGGCCGTTGCCAGGCCGCTCCCAGACCCTGCGCGACGCCCACCCCCACGAGTAGGCATCCGATCAGTCCGGGCCCCCGGGTGACCGCGATGCGCTCCAGGTCCGGGGGCCGCAGGGAGTTGTGCTCCATGACCTCACTGACTAGACCCGGTAGCTTCCGCAGGTGCTCTCTGGCCGCCAGTTCGGGCACCACCCCACCGTATTCGGCGTGCAGACCATCCTGCGAATGAATCAGGTTCTGGATGACGCGCCTGCCGTCCTCGACCAGAGCCACCGAACTCTCGTCACAAGAACTCTCCAGGGCGAGCGTAAGGCCTATGTCGGACCGGGCAGAAAGATGTCGCGGCGCAGTCCCCGGACGGGGGGGCGAATGCGCTCCAGATTCAGTTCGTAGGCCTGGCGAAATCGGGGCGAATAGAGGGAATCAGACCACATCACGATGGCGTCCTCGCCGTTATCGGTGTAGTAACCCTTGCGCCGACCGATGACCTTGAACCCGAAACCCTCATAGAGGCGCTGGGCGTTGTCATTGGTGAGCCGGACCTCGAGCGTGATCCACTTGGCGCCCATCTCCGTGGCGCGCTGGACGAGGGCGGCGAAAACGATCCGTCCGTATCCCAAATGCTGCGTGTCATGGCGGACGCCGATGGTCGTGATGTGAGCCTCGTCGTACATCCGCCAGAGGCCGCCGTAGCCGACGATCTCCTCGGCCACCCCATCATCCGACCCGGACTCCCGGCGCAGGACCAGGTAGTAGGCGCTGTTCTTGGACGCCAACTCCCGGTAATACGCGCTGCGCGGCCAGGGCGTGGCGAAGATGCGGCTTTCGATCTCCTGCACGATGGGAACGTCGTCCTCGCCCATGGGCTCGACCGCAAGCTGGTCTCGGATTTGGACCATGTTTAGTTTCGGACCCTCCCGAACGCACTCAAGTAGTGGATCGGGACCTTATCATACGCGACCACCGGGGCCGATTGAACCAGCTTGGCAGCCGCCTCGGAGAAGCTGATCAGGCTCTCGGCCGGCAGCATCTGCAGCCCCCGCGACGAGAGCAGGCCGGCCGTGGCCTCATGCAGCCAGCCGCTGACGGGCCAGCAGGTCGGCAGCTCGCCGACCTCGTCGAGCGCTGGCTCGGCACCGGGGGCCAGGTTGTAGACCCGTCCCCGCCCCGCCTCGCCGACCGCGAGCACCGGCACCGGGGCGCGCGCCGCCTGGATCTCCAAGCTGCCCAGGTGCATCAGCGGCAGGCCCAGTCCGAGGGCCAGCCCGACGCCGAAGCTGACTCCACTGCGAACTCCGGCGAAGGATCCGGGGCCGCTGGCCACGCAAACGGCGTCGAGCTGATCAAGCCCGGCCAGGGCCTTGACCCGGGCCGCCAGGTCATCACCCCGCCGCGCCGGCACCACCTCCTCCCTACCTCCCTGGCCGGGGACCACCAGCGCCAGGGCGGAGAGCACCCCCGCAGTGTCGATCACCAGGACCACGATGACGGGGCCCCCTCCAACCGCAGCCGCCGCCGCCGCCGGCTCAAGGCCTCGATGGTTATCCTGATCGCCCCCTCAACCACCGCCCGGTCTCCCCATTCGACGATCGCCGCGCCCTCGTTGAGCAGGTCGTCAAGGCCGAGCTCGGCCAGCGACTCGCCCCCCCCGAGCCGATACAGATCGGCATGAGCGAGCTGTAGGCGGCCGGAGTAGATCCGGAGTAGCTGGAAAGTGGGGCTGGCGACCCAGGCGGTGCTGCCCAAGCCCCGCGCGAGTCCCCGCACGAAGGTCGTCTTGCCCGCTCCGAGCGGCCCCTCGATCAGGATCAGGTCCCCCCTCCCGAGGTGGGCCGAGAGGCGTTCGCCGGCCGCTTCTGTGGCGGCCGGGGAGGACGTGACCAGCTCAAGCAAAGTGGTCGTAGCCTCGTTTGGCGACCTCCACCTCGATGCCCCCCGGGCCCACCACCACGACCCGTCCATCGGCGGTCAACTCGCCCACCAGGTGAAGGCCGGACATTGCCGCTTCGGGGCCCACGCAGACCAACTCCACCTCCTCGCCGCTGCTGATGGCATCGAGCGCGGCCACGCCGGGTGCGAGCGGGACCGATCCCAAGTCCAGCCTGGCTCCCACCCCGGCCGCCGCCGCGAACTTGTCCAGCTCGCGCAGCAGTCCGTCGGAAATGTCTCCACAGCAGGCGCCGGCCTGGCAGAGCGCGGATCCCCGCGCCAGCTGCGGCAGGGGTCGCTCCCAGTCGACTCCCGCACCTCCCAGCGGACCGCTGACGCCGATTAGCCAACCCGGCTGGGCGGCGGCTCGGGCCAGCGGGCGGTGGGCGGTCCGGCCCAGCAGGCTGAGGCTGAGGCTGCCGTCGTGGGGCGCCGCGGTTGTGTCCCCGCCCACCAACCTCAGGCCGACCTGGGCGGCCAGTTCCGACATCCCGGCATAGATTCCCAGTACAACCTGGTCGGGCCAGCGGCGCGGGATCGAGATCGACGCCAGGGCGTAGGTCGGTGCCGCCCCCTTGGCGGCCAGGTCTCCCAGGCTGAATGCCAGAGAACGCCAGCCGATGGCTTCTGGCTTCTGCCGACCGAGGTCGAAGTGAACCCCCTCGACGAAGGTGTCACAGCTCGCCACCGTGAATCCGCCGCCAACCTCCAACCAGCAGGCGGCGTCGTCCTCGCCGGCGGCGATGATCAGGTCCCCGCCCGCCGGCGCCGCGAACCCTCGCAGCTGCCGGAGCAGCTCGAGCTCACCTTGGGGCATGAAGTGTCCTCAGCAGGCCGGCGACCTGGGCACCGGGATCTGGTCCGGACGAGATGGCGCGGATGACGCAGATGCGGTCCAGCCCGGCCTCCCTGACCAAGCCCAGGTTCTGCTCGTCGATGCCTCCGATGGCGAAAACTGGAACCTCGACGGTAGCCGCAATCGCCGCCACCCCGAGCGGGCCGATGACGGGCTTTTCGGGCTTGATGGGAGTTCCGAAAGTCGGACCGGCGCCGAGATAGTCAGCGCCCTGGGCGATGGCCTGGCGGGCTTCGGCAAGGGTCTGGACGGAAGCCCCGATGATCATTCCGGGCGGCGCGATGGCGCGGGCGGTGGCGACCCGCAGGTCCTCCTGCCCGAGGTGGACCCCCCCGGCACCTACGGCCATGGCGATGTCGAGGTGATCGTTGACCACCAGCAGCGCCCCCGCCGCGGCACAGGCCGCCTGAAGTCGCGTCGCGAGTTCGAAGAGCCGCCGCCGGTCGAGGGACTTGTGGCGGAGCTGGACCAGCTGGACCCCTGCCCCAAGCCAGTTCCGGAGAAGGGCCTCCAGCCGCGCCGGATCGTCATCGGGAGTGACGGCATAGAGGCGCGACGAACTCAGGATCAAGCGATCATCGGTGGCCATATCCACGACCGTATACTCACCCTTCAATTGCATATCAACCTTCTTGACCTGGCCATTGTCGCGCTGGCCGGGGCGGCGCTGTGGGACGGCGCCAGGCGAGGTTTCGTCCCGTACGCCTCGGAACTGGTGGCCCTGGGTGCCGGGCTGGGGGTCGCGTTCACCTTCTTTTCTCCCGTGGGCTCGACCCTGTCTCGAATTCCGGGCGTGCCCGCGGGCCTCACCACCTTCGGCGCCTTCCTGGCTTTGCTCCTGGTCTCCCACGCCCTCGTCCTGGCCCTCGCCCAGGCCGCCGCCGGTATGCTGTCGATCAAGCTCCGTCCTCATCTGCCCCAGCCGGCCCGGGGAGCCGCGGGCAGCCTGCCCGCGCTGGGCCTGGCTGCGATGGTACTGGCCGTGGTCCTGAGCGCGTTGGTCGTACTCCCCGAAGCCTCGGCGTCGGATCTGGTCTTCGGCTCCGCACTCGGTCGCCCGGTGGCCGCCGGCACCTCCTTTCTCCAGCCTCCGCTTCGCCAGTTGTTGGGCCAGGCCCGGCCTCAAGTGGGGAATATCCTTCAGGGCTCCCTCCCCGTCGATCCCGGCAGCAACGCCTTCTACAAGCTGCATTTTCCCAATAACCTGCACCTCGTCGTCGACCCCCGGGCCGAATCCACCATGCTGGCGCAGATGAACTCGGTCCGCCGCCAGGCCGGGTTGTCGGCGCTGACCCTGCTCCCACAGCTGCAGTCGGTGGCGCGCCAGCACAGCCGAGACATGTACGTCCGCGATTACTTCTCGCACCGGACTCCCAACGGCCTGTCGCCCTACGATCGCCTGACCGCCGCCGGGGTGAGCTACGTCACCGCCGGAGAGAACATCGCCTTCGCGCCCAACGAGGCGCAGGCCTGGAGCCTGCTCATTCAGAGCCCAGACCACCGGGCCAACATCCTCGATCCGGACTTTCTGTGCGCCGGGGTGGGGGTCATCAAGGGGGCCGGTCGCTACGAGGAGATGTTCACCCAGGAGTTCACCGACTGCTGAAGGCTGGGGCTCCAACCTGACCGTGGGATCAGGAGAGGATCTGCAGCAGGCGCTCTCGGAGTTGGGCCGGAGCCTCACCCTCGCCGCAGGAGACACGAACCAGGCGCTTTAGGCTGGCGTGCCACTGATATTCGTCGGCGCAGTCGCGGCAGGCAGATAGATGCTGTTCCAAGTGGCGCAGATCGTCGTCATCCAACTCGCGGTCGACGAACTGCTCCAACCTTTGACGACAGTCCGGACAGTTCATTCTCTTATCCGCTCTCACCGTGGACGATACCCGATTCCTGGGCGTATTCCCAGAGTGATTTTTGCAGCGCCTGTCGGGCGCGATGCAATCGGGACATCACCGTACCGATGGGCACACCCATCACCTCGGCCGCATCCTTGTACGAAAAGCCCTCCACGTCAACCAGCAGGACGACCTCGCGGTGCAGCTCGGCCAGCTGTTCCACCGCCCTCACCACCTCGCTCGCCGCGAGCGAGTCGAGGACTTCGGACTCGGGCTTGGCGGTCTCATCTTTGAGGGTGTCGTAGAGTCCAAATTCGCCGTCGCCGTCGAGACTCACGTTCTCTCCCCGACGGCCCTTGAAACGGTCCCAGAAGAGGTTGCGCATGATGGCGAAGAGCCAGGCCTTCATGTTGGTGCCGATGCGGTAACTGTGCTGATAGCGGAGCGCGCGAACGTAGGTGTCCTGAACCAGATCCTCGGCTTGGGCCGGATCCCGGGTCAGCCGCAGCGCGCCCCGGTAGAGGGTGTCCAAATACGAAATCGCTTCGGACGCAAAGTCGGCCGCGCCCTTGCTCTCGTTCGGTGCCTCAGCCACAGCGCCAAGTGTAGTCACCACCTTGGATGTAAAGGCTGGCCCGGCGGGTCTATTCCCGGTGGCGTCGCTCCACCCTGTCTCCGAGCGAGGTCAAAACCTCATAGGTGATGGTCTGGGACCAGCTCGCGACCAAATCTGCCCCCAGGTCGTCCCCGATCAGGGTGGCGACGTCGCCCAGCGCCACCTCGGGCAGGTCGGTGACGTCCACGGTCACCGAATCCATGCTGACGGCCCCGATCAGAGGCGCCACCTTGCCACCCAGTAAGACGTGACCTCGATTGGAACGCGACCGCAGCACCCCGTCCGCGTAACCGATGGCCAGGGTCGCCACCACCGACGGCCGGCTGGCCCTCCAGGTCCGTCCATATCCAACGCTGGCCCCTGCCGCCAGTGCTTGGACGCGGACGACCATGGCCCGAAGGCTTAGCGCGGGCCGAGCCTGAGGCCATTCGTAGCCGTAGAGCGCGATCCCGCACCGAACCGCGTCGTATCGGGCGAGCGGATGTTGGAGCGCCCCTGCCGAGTTGGCGGCGTGGCGCAGCCCGGGATCCAGGCCTCGCGCGGAGATAGCACTCAGAGCGGAGTCGAATTGGGCCAGCTGGACGGCGGTGTATTCAGGATCCGACTCGGCGGCGGCGAGGTGGGTCATCACGCCGGCCAGCTGCAGGCGGGGCGAGGAGGCAATGGCGGCGGCCAGCAGGGTTGCCTGCTCGGGCGCGCAGCCAAGCCGGCCCATGCCGCTGTCCACGTTGAGGTGCACCGGCAGGCGTCGCCCCAGGGCCGCGCCCGTCTCCAGCGCCCGCATCACCGGGAGACTGGAGCAGGCCACCGCGCAGCCAACCCGGGCTGCGTCCGCAGCCGCCCGATCAGCCAGGCCACCCACGATGAGGAGGCGCTCGGGAGGCAGTAAGCCGAGCAGGGCGGCCGCCTCCTCGGGGGTGGAGACGACCAGGCCGAAGGCTCCTCCCGCCAGCGCCGCCCGCGCCACCTGCGCCGCACCATGCCCGTATCCGGCCGCCTTGACCACCGCCAGGAGCCGCACGTCTTGGCCCAAAGAGGCGGCGATCAGGGCCACGTTCTCCCGGATGCGGCCGAGGTCGACCTCGGCCCAGCGCTGGGCGCTCAGAGCCCTCCCTCCCGCAGGGTCGCCATGGCCCCGGGAATGAGCGGCAGCAAATCGGAGGCGAGCAGGCCCGAATCGCCCTGGATGGCGGTGATCCGGCGGCCGACCGCGGCGTGGATGTAGACCCCGCTGGCGGCGGCGGTGAAGGGGTCCGAGCCCTGCGCGAGGAGGCCGGCGATGATTCCGGCCAGCACGTCGCCGGTGCCGCCGCTGGCCAGCGCTGGGACCTGGTGGGGATCCTCGCAGATGCGACCATCGGGCGCCGCAATGATGGTTCGGGCGCCCTTTAGCACGACCACCGCCCCCCACTCTGCCGCCGCCTGGGCGGCCGCCTGTCGCCGATCGAGCCCAACCTCCGAGATCGACCGCCGCACCAGCCGCGCCATCTCTCCGGGATGGGGGGTGAGGACCCGCCCCGGGCCCAAGCGCGACAGGATCCGGCGATGGTCAGCCATGGCGTTGAGGGCGTCGGCATCGAGCACCAGCGGGACCTGGGCATGGCTGACCAGGTCCACCACCAGCCGCCAGGTGGACGTATCCCGCCCCAGTCCGGGACCGATGACGGCGGCCGAACTGGCGTTGACCACACGCAGGATGTGATCCAGGGCGCTGTGGCCCACCGCCCCCGGCGCCACTTCGGCGACCGGGGTGGCCATGACCTCGGTGCACTTCACGGCCAGCACCGGATAGATGGACTGCGCGACCAGCAATCTCACCATTCCGGCCCCGGCTCGGGCGGCGGCGGTGGCGCAGAGGTAGGCGGCGCCGGTCAGCCCGAGGCTACCGGCCAGGGCCGCCACGGTCCCAAAGCTACCCTTGTGGGCGTCAACCGGGCGGACCGGAAGCGACACCGCGGATGGCACGGGGAGCAGGGGTGCCCACTGGTCGGACACCTCCAGGAGGGCGGTGGCGACCGCTATGCCGCCGGCGTGCGTGATGCTGATCTCAATCTGGGCGCCCTTGGAGTCGCCCAACAATCGCACCTGGGGTGCCCCACCCTCACCTGGCAGCACCTCTATTTTCCGGCGGGGAAAGGAGATGGTGGTCCCGTGAAAACACTTGATCACGGCCTCCTTGGCCGCCCATCGCCCGGCCAGTCGCTCGGCGCGACCATCGCAATAGGCCAGCTCCGCCGCGGTGAAGGCCTTGTCCAGAAAGCGCCTTCCGGAGCGGGCCACGGCCAGCTCCAAGCGTGCGACCGAAACCGTGTCGACTCCGAGCCTGCGCATCATCGGATCTTAGGGCCCCGCCAGCCGCACTCCGGGCGCTGACCGACGATCCTATTCGACCGTGACCGACTTGGCCAGGTTTCGGGGCTGATCGACGTCCCGGCCTAGTTCAAGGGCCACGTGGTAGGCGAAGAGCTGCAGGCCGACGGTGGTCAGGACGGCCGAGCAGGCCTCGTCGGCGGGGGGGATTTCGAGGATGTCGCTGGCCACGCCCAAGAGCGAATCGTCACCCTCGGACACGATCGCCAGCACCGGCGCGTCGCGGGCCCTGACCTCGTGGACGTTGGAGATCATCTTGGCCTTGGTCGAGCTCTCGGTGCAGATGGCGATGACGGGGAAGTCCGCATCCAGGAGGGCGATGGGACCGTGCTTCAACTCCCCTCCGCTGCTGCCCTCGGCGTGCAGGTAGCTGATCTCCTTCAGCTTCAGCGCACCCTCCAGCGCAACGGCGTGGTTGATGCCTCGGCCTATCAACATGAAATTCCGGTACCGCGAATAGGCGTGCGCCAGGCGGGCGATCTGTGGCTCCCGGCTGAGCAGGACGCGAAGCAGATCGGGCAGCGTGTGGAGGGAGCGAGCAATCTCCTGTCGCCTCTCCAGCGACACCCGCCGGTGGGCGATGGCCAGCCGTAGAGCCAGCACGTACTCGCAGATGAGGTGGGCAACGAAGGTCTTGGTGGAGGCGACGCCGACCTCGGGTCCAGCGTTCAGGTATAGGGCCCCATCGGCATCTCGAGCCGCGCTGGAAGCCACCACGTTGGTGATTGCCATCGTCACCGAGCCGCGGTCGCGCGCCTGTCGAAGCCCCACCAGGCTGTCGGCAGTCTCGCCCGACTGGGTCATGACCACGGTCAGCGTATCCGCCCCGAAGGTGGGACGCCGGTATCTGAATTCGGATGCATCCTGGGCCCGGCTGGGGATTCCGGCCCAGTCCTCGATCACGTGCTCGCCAACCATGGCGGCGTGCAACGAAGTACCCATGCCCAGCAAACGCACCTCTTTGAATCGGCGCAGCTGCTCGTCGTCGAGGTTGAACTCGCCCAGGTGCACGGAGCCATCGTTGTCGAGCCGACCCCGGAGGGCGTTGGCGGCGGCTTCCGGCGTCTCGTGGATCTCCTTCAACATGAAATGGGCGAACCCACCCCGCTCGGCCTGGCTGACGTCCCAATCGACGTGGATGATCTTGGACTCCACCGGGGCTCCGTCAAGGCTGGTCACGGTGGGTCCGAGCGGCGTGATCGCCGCCATTTCACCCTCGCCCAGAATGAGCACCTTCTTGGTGAAGGGCAAGATCGCGGTGATGTCCGAGGCGACAAACCATTCCCCTTCGCCCAGGCCGACCACCAGCGGCGCGTTGAGGCGGGCCCCCACCAGCAGCTCTGGGTCGTCGGAGGAAAACATGGCAAGCGCGTAGGCGCCACGAAGACGGTGCAGGGCCTGCCGCACCGCGAGCAGAAAGTCGCCCTTGTAATACTTCTCAATCAGGTGTGGTACGACCTCGCTGTCGGTTTCCGACGCGAAGTGGTGGCCCTCGCCCTCCAGCTCCGCCCGCAGTTCGGAGAAGTTCTCGATGATCCCGTTGTGGGCCACCGATATGCGCCCCTGGCAGTCGGTGTGAGGATGGGCGTTGGGGGTCGTCGGGCGCCCGTGCGTAGCCCATCTGGTGTGCCCGATTCCGAGCCTACCCGGGGGCATGTTGCCATTCAGGCTCTCCACCAGAGAAGCCACCTTGTCGGCGGTCTTGGTGATCGAGGTCGCCTCCCGACGTGATTCCAGCACCGCCAGCCCGGCCGAGTCGTAACCCCGGTACTCGAGGCGCTGCAGTCCGTCGATGAGAATGGGGGCCGCCTCGCGCTCACCGAGATAGCCGATGATTCCGCACATAAAGGCCTCCTGGTGCAGCGGCGGGGGACGTCTGCTGGAACGCCCGCTCCGGTACGCGGGTTACGCGCCTATCGATCACGCAAGTCGCCGAAAAGTGGTGATATCCGGCCTATGGCGCCGAGGCTGACGATCTGGACAACGGCGCCCGGGCCGGGCTGATTCCATCTGGAGCGATGGGTAGCGAGAGCGCCATTCGTTCCGGGCCGGAACTCAACCTCCCGGGGCTGTGGCCCCGGGCGCCGGGGAGGGTGAAGCCGCCGGCTGGCAGGTGAATGCCTGGGAGACGGTGACCGCGATCTTGACCGAGGTGGGATCAGCCTTGAGGGCGGGGTCGCCGGTGGAGACTGCCCGGGTGACCGTGGTTCCGCTGCTGAGGCCGGTCAGGTCGACCGGCGCCAGCGTGATCACGGTCAGGGCGCTTACCTGCTTTGCGGGCCCGGTCACCTGAACGATGGGGGTGGGCTGAATCACGACCGCCGCGAGCTGGTAGCCGCAGGCCAACGAGCCGGTGGTCGACACGCGCAGCGGAACGGGACTGCTCTCGGTCCCGCCCAAGGTCCGGATGTGAACACCGACGTTGGCGTGATTGACCGTGGGCAGGGGATAGTTGGCCAGCGAGGAGAAATCGAGGGGCCGCCCGTTCTGCTCGAAATGAACGGGATAGTTGTTGCTGTCCACGGTCGCATTGGGGCCGATGCTGTTGGTGTATAAGACGTATGCGTCGAGCCCCTTGAGAAAGCTCGCCGGCGCGGTGACCTGGACCTGGCAGGCGGTGAGGGTGTCGCCGCAGACCGCAAACGTGTGCTCGGTGTCGACCGAAACGCCGGCCGACAAGTTGGGGATGCGGATATCCACCGCGAAGCGTGCGGTCATCAGGTGCTCCACAGTGAGCGAAAGCTGGAGGGTATCCGATTGCAGCGTCACCCCCGGCACCAGCACCTTGGGGCTGACCGAGACGGTGTTGCTGCCGACCTTGAGGTGGGCGAGGTTCGGCGTCACCACGATGCTTCCCGCGACCAGGTTGGCGACCGCGTCCTTCACCCCCAGCACCGGCACCGCCACGCTCGGGGGAGGGTTGACCAGGACCAGATCGGAGGGCAGGCCCGATCCGGCGTAGTTGATCTTGACCCGCGCCGAGCTGAGCGTGAGTGGGTTCTCGGAGAAGGCCACCGCGCCCAACAGGCCCAGGGAGAGCACCAGGGCGAGCAGCTTCAACCTCCAATTGGTGACGATCCAGCTCACGCCCCACCCCTCATGACTTGGGTCCAGTCAGCCGCCAGCCGAGCCGGTGGCCGGGGCCGTGCGTACGTTCCGGCTTGCTTTTCAGCCCCCCCGACAGCCGGCGGCGGAGTCCTTCGGCGTCGAGGTTTCTGACCAGGTTTCCGTTTTCGACCACCGAGATGGCGCCCGTCTCCTCCGAGACCACCACCACCAGCGCATCCGAGGCCAGCGAGAGTCCGATCGCAGCGCGGTGCCGGGTGCCCAGCCGCTCTCGGACCGAGCCCTCTTCAGGCAGCGGCAAGAGGCAACCGGCGGCCAACACCATGCTGCCGCGGATGATCACGGCGCCGTCATGAAGGGGGGAGTTGGGAAAGAAGATGCTCTGCAGCAATTCGGAACTGATCTCCCCACCCACCCGGACTCCGGTGGCGGCATAGTCCTCCAGCCCCACCTCCCGTTCAAACGCCAAGAGCGCTCCCGTGCGGCGTGCCGACATCCTCTCCAGGGCGCGGATCGAATCGTCGACCGCACGTTTGAAGACCCGCGGGTTGAATCCGGAGAGGGGGCGACCCAGGTGCCCGATGCGCCCGACCTGATCGAGGATTCGCCGCAGCTCGGGCTGGAACAGGACCATGATCGCGATCACGATGAAGGGCGCGGCGTTGGTGAAGAGCCAGCCCAGGAGGATCAGGTGGAGTTCGTTGGCAAAGACCCCCAGCATCACCAACAGGACCAGACCCACGATCAGCTGGGTGGCCTGAGTGCCTCGAACCAGGCGCAGCAGCTGGTAGAAAATCGCGGCCACTATGATCACGTCCACGAGTTCGACCGGCCCCACGCGGCCGACCAGACCCGCTGCCTGATGGAGCGCGCTAGTGATGGAGGGCATGGCTAGAAGACCGACGCCATCAGCGCCATCTGCGCCCAGAGTCGATTCTCCGCCTGATCGAAGACCAGGGAGGCGGGCCCGTCGATGACTGCGGCCGATACCTCCTCCCCGCGGTGGGCCGGGAGACAGTGCATGAAGCGGGCGGCGGGGGTCATGCCCATGAGCGCCTCATTGACCTGATATTCGCGGAACTGATCCCGGCGCGCGTGCGCTTCTGACTCCATCCCCATCGAGGTCCATACGTCGGTGTAGACAATGGCTGCGTTCCTGACCGCCTCCAGATCACCGCTGACGGTGACCCCCGCCGACCGTTGCAGGACCTCGGCGGGAGGGCGATAGGCGGCTGGAGAGATTACGGTCAGGTTGAAGCCGAGCAAGGTGGCCGCCTCGATCAGCGAATAGACCACATTGTTGCCGTCCCCGACAAAGGCCACCTTGACGGTTTCGTCCAGCCGCCCCAGGTTCTCGTAGATGGTCAGCAGATCGGCCAGGACCTGGCAGGGATGGCTCTGATCGGTCAGCGCGTTGACGACCGGCTTTTGCGAAAACTGGGCCAACTCGGCCATGTCCTGATGGCGGTTGAGGCGGGCCACGATTCCATCCACGTATCGATCCAGCACCCGGGCCACGTCGGCCGCCGTCTCCCGGCGACCCAACTGAATCTCGGAATCGCTGAGCGAGACGCAATCGCCGCCCAGGCGCTGGACGCCAACCTGGAAGCTGACTCGCGTGCGCATGGAGGGCTTCTGGAAGAGCATGGCCACGGTGCGGCCGGCTAGCGGCCGCTCCTGCCAGCGACCGGCCTTGATCTCACCGGCAAGGTCAACCAGCCCGCGCAACTGCGCAGGCTCCAGATCCGAAATATCGAGGAAGTCCGCTCCCCGGAGTCGATCGACTGAAGCTGCGACCAAGGGACCCAACATACCCTCAACGGAGCAGCAACAGAAACAGGATCAGAAAATAGGTCAAAGGCCACCGCCGGCGCCGCCTATTCGTATTCGACTCGCACCAGCGTGAGGCCACACGCGGGGGCCGGTTTGGGACTCCGGGAGCGGTCCCGGGCCTCCAGGATTTCGGCCATCCAGGTGGCCGGTCGACGGCCCAGCCCCACCTCGGTCAGTCCACCCGCCAAGCCCCGCGCCAAGCCACGCAGAAAGCCCTGCCCGACCAGTGTCAGGTCGACCCGGTCGCCCGATCGCTCGATGCCGGCGGACGCCATTTCGCGGGTGCGGTTCTGGTCCGGCCCGGTGGCCGAGCAGAACGTGGTCCAGTCGTGAACGCCGATCAGGGGCAGTGCCGCGCGGGCCATGGATTGATCGTCGAGCGGGCCCCGGACGTGGAAGACGCGGGCCCGATCCAGCACCGGCCGGGCCCTTCGGTCGAGCCAGCTGTAGCGGTAGACACGGCGCCGCGCCGAGTAGCGGGAATGAAAAAACTGGCTCACCGCTCTGGCCTCGAGCACGACCACGTCGGTCGGCAGGAGCGCGTTCAGGCCAGACATGAGCCGACTCGGAGGCAGCGAGCCGGAGTAGCGGAAATTGATCACCTGGCCCTCGGCGTGCGCGCCCGCGTCCGTTCGACCGGCCGGGATCAGCGGTGGGTCCTGGCCGGTCAGTCGATGCAGCGCCAGGGCCACCTCGTCCTCGACGGTGGGACGCTGTGGCTGCCGCTGCCAACCGTGGAAGCGCTGACCGTCGTACTCCAGGAGAAGCCGAACGTTGATTCCGGGGCCGTCCTCCACCGCGTCACCGCCCGGAGGTCCAGACGTCATGGCGTTCCTCGCCGCGCCGGGCTGCCCGGGGCTAGCGCTTGGTGTACTGGGGCGCCTTCCGGGCCCGCTTCAGGCCGTACTTCTTGCGCTCCTTCTCTCGTGAATCGCGCGTCAGGAGACCTGACTTTTTTAGCACCGGCCGCAACTCCGGATCGAAGGTTTCAAGGGCTCGGGCCAAGCCGTGGGCGATGGCACCAGCCTGCCCCGAAACCCCGCCTCCCTTGACCCTCACGCTGACGTCAAAGCGGCGCAGACAATCGGTGACTCGAAGGGGGTGCAGAACCTCCATCTCCAGGGTGCGCTGGCCCAGATAGGCCAGAGGTGACTTCTCATTGATGAGCACGCGCCCCTCCCCGGGCAGCAGCCGAACCCGCGCCACGGCCGTCTTGCGCCGCCCCAGGCCGCGAATGATGTTGTCAGGCAATTTGTATGTCCCCCTTCTCGTTGAAGGTGATCGGCCGGGGCTTTTGGGCTGCGTGCTCGTGCTCGGCGCCCGCGTAGACGCGCAGGCACTTCAGTTGGCTGGCCCCGAGGGTGTTGTTGGGCAGCATGCCGCGTACGGCGTTGGTCAGCGGGAAGGTCGGATCCTTCTCCAGCTGCTGGCGCAAGGTCCGTGTGCGCAGGCCGCCCGGGTATCCCGAGTAGCGCGAATACACCTTGCCATCCATCTTGCCGCCCGTTGCCACGAGGCGAGCCGAATTCACCACCACCACGTGGTCGCCCATGTTCTGGTGGAGGCTGTAGGTCGGCTTGTGCTTTCCCTTCAGGATCTTGGCCACGCACGAGGCCAGACGCCCCAGCGCGACGCCGGTGGCGTCAACCAAATACCAGTCCGCCGATTCCAGATCGGGAGCCTTCGGGGTCCAAGTCTTCTGTTTGGCCATGATCTTTTAGTCCACCAGCTCGATGACGACCATGGGGGCGGCATCGCCCAACCTGGGTCCCTTGTGGATGATGCGAGTGTAGCCGCCCGGTCGCTCGGCGAAGCGGGGCAGGAGGATGTTGAAGAGACGGTTCAGCACCTCTGGCTTGGACACGTCCTGGGCGACAGCGCGTCGAGCCGCGATGTCGTTGTCCTTGGCCATGGTCATCAGGCGCTCCACCCAGCGTCGCAGCTCCTTGGCCTTGGCCTCGGTGGTGGTGATCCGGCCCGACTCCAAAAAGGACGTGCAGAGGTTGCGCATCAGCGCTTTGCGGGCGTTGGTATCCCGGTTGAATCGGCGGCCGCTCTTTTGGTGCCTCATCGTCTAGCGGAAGACGCTGTCCATCTGTTCGGGCGCCACGATGCCCTTCTCGACGAGCTTCTCCTTGATCTCATCGAGCGACTTGCGTCCGAAGTTTCGCAGCCCCAGCAGCTCGTCCTCTTTCCTCTGCAGAAGTTGCCCCACCGAGGAGATGTCGTTGGCCTTGAGACAGTTGAAGGCGCGCACCGAGAGGTCCAACTCTTCGATCGGGGTCTCATTGGACCGCCCCGCTCCGGCCGCCTTGCTGCTCTCGGCCGCAGCGCTGCTCTGGATCGCATCGCCGAAGCGAACAAACAGGTCCAGATGCTGGGTGAAGAGCGCGGCTGCGTTGCTCACCGCTTGCTCGGCGGTCAAGGTGGCGTCGGTCCACACCTCGAGAATGAGTCGTTCATAGTCGGTCGACTGGCCCACGCGGGTCTTTTCGACGCGGAAGTTGGACCGGTGGACGGGCGAGAAGATGGCATCGATCGGAATCACCCCGATCGGCTGGCCTTCGCGCTTGTTCTTGTCCGCCGGAACGTATCCCTTACCCCGATCGACGTTAAGCTCCATCCGCAGGTGGCCCTTGTCGGCCAGGGTGCAGATGTAGAGGTCGGGATTGACCACCTCGATGTCGCTACTGGTCTTAATGTCCCCGGCGTGCACCTCGGCGGGGCCCTTCACGTCCAGGAGAATGGTCACCGGGTCCTCGGTGTAGCTCTTCAGATTCAGCTGTTTCAAGTTGAGAATCAGCTCGGTGACATCCTCTTTGACGTGGGGCACCGAAGTGAACTCGTGCGCCACCCCGTCGATCTGGATCGATGTCACCGCCGCTCCCCAGAGTGAGGAGAGGAGGACTCGGCGCAGGGTGTTCCCCAGCGTGGTCCCGAATCCGGGGTCGAGGGGCTCGATCTCGAAGCGCCCATAGCTGTCGCCGCCCTCCGCGGTTTCAACCTTGCGGACCGAGGGTTCGATCAAACTTTGAGTGTCAATTGCCAAGGGAAACGGATACCTCCTTATCGGGAGTAGAACTCGACGATCAGGTGCTCTTCGACCCCGGTCTCCATCTCCTGCCGCTCGGGCAGTGACAGCACCTTGCCAGATTTGTCTCCCTCGTTGAACGCCAACCAGGCCGGAATCGTCCGCATCTTTGAGGATTCCAGTGACACCGTCGCGACGGTGTCGTCCTGGTCGCGCACCTTGACCACGTCGCCGACCTTCACCTGGAAGGCGGGGATGTTGACCGTGCGCCCGTTGACCTCGAAATGACGGTGGGATACGAGTTGACGCGCCTGCTTGCGTGACGCACCCATGCCGAGTCGATAGATGACGTTGTCCAGGCGCAACTCCAGATGGCGAAGCAGATTGGTTCCGGTCACACCCGGTTCGCTGGCCGCCTTCTCGAAGTAGGACCGGAATTGCTTCTCCAGCAGTCCGTAGGTACGCCGTGCCTTCTGCTTGGCGCGCAACTGAAGCCCGTAGTCCGAGGTCTTGCGCCGCCGCGCCTGCCCGTGCTGTCCGGGCGGAACCGCTCGCCGTTCCATCGCACACTTGGGCGTGTAGCAGCGCTCGCCCTTGAGGTACAGCTTCGCCCCCTCGCGCCGACAAAATCGGCACACAGGGCCGTGGTAATTAGCCAACTTGGATCTCCGTCTCCTCTTCTTTGGGGCTCATATTCAAGATCAGACGCGCCGGCGCTTGGGAGGCCGACAGCCGTTGTGCGGGATCGGGGTCACATCGGTGATGGCGGTCACCTCCAGACCCACCGACTGCAGCGCCCGGATGGCCGATTCCCGGCCCGATCCAGGGCCGCGCACGTACACCTCTACCGAGCGCATGCCGTGCTCCATGGCGCGTCGAGCGGCACTTTCGGCCGTGACCTGGGCCGCATAGGGAGTGGATTTTCGACTCCCCTTGAAACCCTGAGCCCCCGCCGAACCCCACGACACGACGTTGCCGGCGGGGTCGGTGATCGAAATAATCGTGTTGTTGAACGTGCTCTGGACGTGTGCACGTCCGATCACAACGTTCTTCCGTTCGCGGCGCCGGGTGCGAACCGCCTTCTTCTTCTTGGCCACCTAGCTCCCCTACTTGGTCTTCTTCTTCTTACCGGCGACGGCCCGCTTTGGCCCACGCCGAGCCCGGGCATTGGTTCGCGTTCGCTGTCCGCGTACGGGCAGCCCTCGACGATGGCGTAGGCCCCGATAGGTCCCGCTTTCGGTCAGGCGCTTGATGTTCATC
The DNA here is from genome assembly GCA_035532785.1 of Candidatus Acidiferrales bacterium. Classification (GTDB taxonomy): domain Bacteria; phylum Chloroflexota; class Dormibacteria; order Dormibacterales; family Dormibacteraceae; genus DATKQJ01. Next base: position 22,446 of record DATKQJ010000018.1, read on the forward strand.
GCCACCTCGCGCCGCAGGTCGCCCTCGACCACGATCTCCTTGTCGGTGGAGAGGCGTTCGATGACCTGGCGCAGGCGCGACACCTCCTCGTCGCTGAGGTCGCGGACCTTGGTGTCCACGCTCACATTGGCCATCCGCAGCAGCTTCTGAGCCGTGGTCCGGCCAATTCCGTGGATGTAGGTGAGAGAGATCACCACCCGCTTGTCGCGAGGAATGTCAATCCCTGCCAATCGCGCCATCTCTGGACTCCCTTCTCCCTATCCCTGCCGCTGCTTGTGCTTGGGGTTGCTGCACAACACCCGGATCACGCCTTCACGCTTGATCACCTTGCACTTGGGGCAGATTTTCTTAACGCTGGGTCTAACTTTCATCTTTTAACTTCTCTGATTCGGCCCCGACTCCGGTCGGTCGCCGCCAGTTCCACCGACACCTTGTCGCCAGCTACGAGCCGGACGAATCGGGTGCCCAGGCGATCGGCAACGTGAGCCAGAACCTTGGTTCCATTTTCGAGCTCGACCCGGAAAATCCCGTTGGGCAGAGGCTCCAAAACCCGCCCCTCAACCATTTCGACGGGCTGAGGCACGAAACGCGATTGTAACTCAAAACGCCGCCTATTCGTTCCGGCCGTAACGGGTCGACGTCAGTACGCGGGGGCCCGCGGCGGTGATCGCCACGGTGTGCTCGGCGTAGGCCGAGTAGAGACCGTCCGCGGTGCAGACCGTCCAGCCGTCGGGCTTGACATACACCTCAGGTGAACCCTGGTTAATCATCGGCTCGATGGCCAGCACCATGCCCGGCTTCAACTCGGGCCCGGTGCCGGCTCGACCGAAATTGGGCACCTGGGGGTCCTCGTGCATGTGGCGCCCGATACCGTGGCCGACAAACTGGCGGATGACTCCGAACCCAGCCTTCTCGGCGTGGGCCTGGACGACCGCCGAGATATCACCGATGCGGCCATGCGGCTGCGCCTGATCCACGGCCCGCTCCAGGCACTCGCGGGTGGTTCGCACCAGACGTGCCGCCTCGGGCGGGACCTTGCCGACCATCACCGTGGTGCCCATGTCCGCCCAGAAGCCATCCAGCACCAGGCCCAGGTCGAGGCTGACGAGGTCGCCATCCTCCACCCGCCGGGAGCCCGGAATGCCGTGCACCGCCTCATCGTTGACCGATATGCAGATCGACTTGGGAAAGCCGTTGTAGCCCAAAAAGCCGGGTCGGGCGCCCAGCGCCCGGATGGCGGCATCACCGATCCGGTCCAACTCGTCGGTCCGCACTCCCGGCCGGCAGTTGTCGACCAGTTTGTCGGTGACGCTCTCCAGCGCGGCGCCGGCCCGGGCCATCATCTCGATCTCGTACTCGGTCTTGAGATTGATCACACCGGCGCCCCGATGCTGCTCAAGATCGCGTCCTGGACCTCACCTACGCCGACCGTGCCATCCACATCGACGACCAGATTCGCACTCCGATAGTGTGCGAGGACGGGGACGGTCTGGGCCTGATAGACCTCGATCCGGCGCCGGGCCGTCTCCGGCAGATCGTCTTCGCGCTGCTGCAGGGGACTGCCGTCCACATCGCAGATCCGGTCCTGCCGGGGGGGCGCCGTGTCCAGGTTGTAGACCCGCCGACAGGTGGGACAGGTGAGACGGCCGGACAGACGCTCAACCAGCACCGAGTCCGGCACCTGGAGGTGGATCACGCGATCCACCCGCCTTCCCAGCGCGGCCATCAAACGGTCCAGCGCCTGAGCCTGAGCCACCGTGCGCGGAAAACCATCCAAGAGCGAACCGTGGCGGCAATCGTCCTGGCGAAGGCGATGTTCCAGGATGGCGATGGTGGTCTGGTCGGTCACCAGCTCGCCCGACCTCATGATCCGTTCCACCTCGCGACCGCGCTCGCTGCCGCTCGCCACTTCATCGCGAAACATGTCCCCGGTGGACAGTTGAGGGATCTCAAAGTGGGCGGAGAGCAACTGGGCCTGGGTCCCCTTGCCCGATCCGGGCGCACCGAACAGGATCAGGTTGACCACGGCTAACGGATGAACCCCCGATACTGCCGCATCACCAGCTGCGTCTCGAGCTGTTTCATGGTATCGAGCGCGACCCCGACCACGATCAGGAGCGCGGTCCCACCAAGGTACATCTGGGTGGTCGGGATGGTCGACACCTTGGACGCCAGAATCGGCAGCAGCACCGTGATCACGCCCAGAAATATGGCGCCCGCGAAGGTGATGCGATTCATCACCGCGCCCAGGTAGTCGGCGGTGGGCCGACCCGGTCGAATGCCGGGGATGAAGCTGGAGTAGCGGCGCAGGTTGTCAGCCACGTCCGATACGTCAAAGGTCACCGCCGTATAGAAGTAGGTGAAGCCGAAGATGAAGCCGAAGTAGATCAGGTTGTAGGCGATGGTGGTGGCCAGGTTGGGGCCGTTGGGGGTGAAGTTGCTCGCGATCCAGGTGGCCGCATGGTAATACCAGGAACTGGTGGGGGCGCCCTTGAAGTAGCTCGAAATGATGACCGGGAAGGTCATGATCGAGATCGCAAAGATGATTGGGATCACCCCCGCCTGGTTGACGCGCAAGGGCAGAAAGGACTGCCGGCCCTGGACGGTGCGGCCGCCGGTCAGGCGCTGCGCCGACTGGATGGGTATCTTGCGCACCGCCTGCTGAACCTCGATCACGAAGGCGATGGCGATGATTGCGATCGCGACCAGGGCGATGATGGGGAGGTAGCCGGCGATGCCGCTCCCGCTCTGTGAGGCCACCGCCGAGTAGATGGTGGACGGGGCCCGGCCGATGATGCCGGCAAAGATGATGAGCGAGATCCCGTTGCCGATTCCGTACTCGGTGATGAGTTCACCAAACCACATCAACAAGACCGTGCCGCCGGTCATGGTGAGCATGATCGCCAGGCGCTGGAACCAATCCATGTTGGCCGAGAGGATGGGCGAGTTGGTGGGTTCGTTTTGGAACAGGATGGTGATGCCGTAGGACTGAGCGATGGCGAGCGCGACGGTGAGGTAGCGGGTGTAGCGGGTAATCCGCCGCCGCCCGGCCTCGCCCTCCTTGGAGATCTCCTTGATGCGCTCTGAGACCACCGTCATGAGCTGCATGATGATGCTGGCATTGATGTACGGATTGACCCCCATGGCGACGACGCTGAAGGATGAGAGTCCGCCGCCTGAGAAGAGGTCCAGAAGCCCGAGCAGGGCCTGGCCGCTGAAGAGATTGGAGAGCGCCGCCGCATTCGCACCCGGGATGGAGATGTTGGCAAAGAGCCGGAAGGCCACCAGAATGCCGCCGGTGAAGATGAGCTTGTTGCGTAGCTCGGGTAGCCGCAACGCGCTGTAGACGGCCTCCAGGAGGTTCAATCCGGGCCCTGAGTCCCGCTACTCCGACGAGGGAGTTTCGGCTTCCCCGGCGGCCGCGGCCACCTCGATTTCCGGGCCCACCGGCACCGGCGAGCCGACCAGGCTGAGCGTTCCTCCGGCTGCCTCAATCGCGGTTCTGGCCCGCTCGCTGGCGGCACTGGCCACGATCTCGAGCCGACGCCGCAGCCGGCCCGTGCCCAGCACTTTCACCTGCTCGCCCGACTTGGCCAAGCCGGCCTCGTAGAAGGAGTTCAGATCGACGCTGGCACCGTCTTCGAAGCGGTTCAACTTGGTCAGGTTCACGACCGCGTAGTACTTCTTGAAGGGATTCTTGAAACCGCCCAGCTTGGGTAGCCGCTGGGCCAAAGGCATCTGGCCTCCCTCGAAACCGACGCGGAATCCTTCGCCGCGCGCATTCTGACCCTTCTGGCCTCGCCCCGACGTCTTGCCCCGGCCGGAACCGGTGCCCCGCCCGATGCGCTGCACCCGGTGCCGGGCACCCTCCGGCGAGCGAAGTTCGTGTAGTTTCACTTTGGTCAGCGTCCTCTCATGTGCTTCTTGTTGGACCGGGTGCGGGGGATCTTGTAGCGAGCCCGCTGGTCCCTGATCCAGGCCTGTCCGTCCACCGCCACCAAGAACGAAACCTTAGCCAACATACCGCGCACGGCGTCGGTGTCGGGCAGTTCGCGGGACTGATTCAACTTGCGGAAACCAAGCGAGGCGATGGTCGCCTTCATATCCCGGGAGTACCCGATGGCGCTCTTCTTCCAGGTCGCCCGAATCACTGCTTCGCTCACACCTCCACCGCCGACGACTCGTCGGGAGCCTTCGCAGCGGCGCGATGAGCGAAGGCCAGCCGGCGGCCGACGATGTCCTCGATCTGCTTGCCACGCAGGTCGGCAATCTCCTGCGCCGTGCGCAGCGACTGCAGGGCGTTCATGGTCGCCCGAACCGTATTGATCGGGTTGTTTGTACCCAGCGACTTGGTCAGGATGTCCTTGATCCCGGACAGCTCGATCACCGCCCGCATGGCTCCGCCCGAGATGACTCCCGTTCCGGGGGCGGCGGGCTTGAGCAGAATCTTGGCCGCTCCCCACTTGAAGTTGACCTCGTGGGGGATGGTGGTCCCGACCATGGGCACGGTGATCATGTTGCGCTTGGCAATCTCAACGCCCTTACGAATGGCCTCCGCCACCTCGCGAGCCTTGCCCAGGCCGGCGCCCACGCGCCCCCGGCCGTCGCCGACCACGATCAGCGCCGAAAATGAGAACTTGCGGCCACCCTTGACCACCTTGGCCACCCGGTTCAGTGAAACCACCCGCTCGGCAATGTCCGAGGTGGAGTAACGCGATGACATCTAAAACTCCAATCCCGCTTCGCGGGCAGCCTCGGCGAGGGCTTTGATCCGGCCGTGGTACAGAAAACCACCGCGGTCAAAGACGGCCACGCCGATGCCATTCTCCTGCGCCTTGGCGGCGATCGACCGTCCCACCGCCTCGGCGGCACCAAGGTCATTCTTGCCGTGTTTGAGGTCGACCGTCGAGGCCGCCGCCAGCGTTCGACCGGCTACGTCATCGATGAGCTGGGCGTAGAGGTGGTTCAGGCTTCTGAACACGCTCAGTCGGGGTCGCTCGGAGGTGCCGCTCACCCGGACTCGCACCCGGCGGTGACGCTTGATGCGGGCTTCCTTGCGATCGAACTGCTTCAGCATCCTCTACTTGCTCCCCTTGCCAGCCTTGCCGGCCTTGCGACGGATGACCTCACCCCGGTACATGACTCCCTTGCCTTTGTAGGGCTCGGGAGGCCGCAGCTTGCGCAGGTCGGCGGCCACCTGACCGACGACCTCCTTGGAGATCCCGATCACCGCAAATTTGGTGGGCTCGGGTACCTCGATGGTGATTCCCTCCGGTGGGGTCCGGCGCACGGGGTGCGAGAAGCCCAGGCTCAAGACCAGCTCTGGCCCCTGCATCTGGGCTCGATATCCGACCCCGACCATTTCCAGATCCTTGCGGTAGCCGGCCGAGACCCCGGTCACCATGTTGGCCACCAGCGTTCTGGTCAGGCCGTGCATGGAGCGGTGCAGGCGCCCGTCGGTGGGGCGTTCGCACACCACCTGCTCGGACTCGACCCGGACCGCGATCTGGGCCGGGATGGCGCGCTCCAAGTTGCCCTTGGGCCCCTCCACCCGGACCAGATTTCCCTGCACCGTGACGCTGACCCCGGCGGGCAGCGGTATCGGTAGCTTTCCAATTCGACTCATCTTGCCATCTGCCTCTTGCTTGCCTACCAGACGAAGGCGAGAACTTCGCCCCCGACTCCAGACCGGGTCGCCTGGGTCCCGCTCATCACGCCCAGCGAGGTGGAGAGAATCGCGATTCCAAGCCCGCCCAGGACTCGAGGAATGTCGGTTTTGCGGGCGTAGATGCGCAAGCCAGGACGGCTGATGCGCTTCACCCCGGTGATCACCCGGCGCCGATCACTCCTGGATTTGAACACGATCTTGATCGACTCCGCGGTCGTGTCGGCGAGCTTCTCGACCGCAAATTCAGCGATGTAGCCCTCGTCCTTGAGGACGCGCGCGATCTCCAGCTTGACCTTGCTGTTTGGCACGCGAACGTCGCTGTGTCGAGCGCTGTTCGCATTCCGGATGCGGGTCAACATGTCGGCGATGGGGTCACTCACCACTCCGATGCTCTGTACGCTCATTGCTTCACCAACTCGACTTGGTCACACCCGGCAACCGACCCTCGGCGGCCAGGGTTCGAAAGCAGATTCGGCACATGCCGAACTTGCGCATGTATGCGCGCGGCCTCCCACAGAGGCGACACCGGTTGTGGAACCGAACCGGGAACTTGGCTGGCTTTGACCAGCGCTCGATCGACGACTTCTTGGCCATGCTCTCCTAATCCCTTTTCCGGAACGGCATGCCCAGTTCCCCAAGCAGTGTCCGCGCCTCTTCATCGGTCTTGGCGGTGGTCACGATCGAGACCTCCAGACCCCGGATCCTGTCGATCTTGTCGTAATCGATTTCGGGAAAGATGATCTGCTCCCGGAGGCCCAGCGAATAGTTGCCGCGCCCGTCGAAACCGTGGTCCGAGATGCCTCGGAAGTCCCTGATCCGCGGCAGGGCCACGCCCACCAGCTTGTCCAGGAAATCCCACATTCGGCGCCCGCGCAAGGTTGCCTTGATGCCAACTGGCATGCCCGCCCGCAGCTTGAAGGCGGCCACCGATTTGCGCGCTTTGACCACCACCGGCTGCTGGCCGGTGATCTGGCGCACATCGTTGACGGCGGCGTCGAGCGCTCGTGCGTTGTCCTTGGCCTCTCCGATCCCGATGTTGACGATGACCTTGGCGATGCGAGGGACCTGCATGACGTTGTCATAGTCGAACTTGCGCTGCAGGGCCGCCACGACATGGTCGTGATATCGGGTCGACAGAGTCGGGGTTTCGGTATTGGTGGCGATGCTCATTGCGCCTCCGTACGACGTACGCGTTCGTAGGGCTCGCCGCAGTACCGGCACTGAATCACGCCTGCACCGCTCTCGAGGTGGCCGTGCTTGATGCGCGTCGGTCGATTGCAACTCGGACACACCAGCATCACGTTGGAGTAATCCAGCGGGGACTCAAAATCCACGATCCCGCCCTGGATGGCCTGCGTGCCGCCGGTCCGCTGGCCCGCCTTCACATGCCGCTTGACGATGTTAACGCCCTTGACGACGATCTTGTTGGCAGACGGGATGGTGCGTAGCACCTCCCCCTGCTTGCCCTTGTCCTTGCCGGTCAAGACGACCACGTTATCGCCCGGGGCAAGATCAAGCCAGCGATGTTTGGTCTGGCTCTTGTTGGTCAGCATCTACAGGACCTCCGGCGCCAGCGAGATGATCTTCATGAAATTGCGCTCGCGCAACTCGCGAGCCACGGGGCCGAAGATTCGGGTCCCCCGAGGGTTGTTCTGGTTGTTGATGACGACCGCCGCGTTGTCGTCGAATCGGATGTTGGAGCCGTCCGCCCGGCGGTATTCCTTGGCCACCCGAACCACGACCGCCTTGACGACCTCACCCTTCTTGACCTGGCCACCGGGCTGGGCCGATTTGACGGCAGCCGTGATCACATCCCCGACCGATGCGTACTTGCGATAGCTGCCACCCATGACACGAATGCACAGGAGCTCGCGCGCGCCGCTGTTGTCCGCCACTTTCAGGCGGGTTTCTTGCTGAATCATCTGGCTACCTGGCCTTCTCCACCACTTCCACCACGCGCCAACGCTTGTCCTTGGAGATGGGGCGCGTCTCCATGACGCGGACCAAATCACCAACCTTGCACTGGTTGACCTCGTCGTGGGCCTTGAACCGGGTACGCCGCCGAATCACCTTCTTGTACAGGGGGTGGCTCTTCATCTCCGTGACCTGAACCACCACCGTCTTGTCCATGTGGTCGGAAACCACCCGGCCCAAGCGCACCTTGCGGAACGCACGAACCTCAGCAGCCACCGCCTCCTTGACCTCACTCATCTATTGGGAATCCTCCACAGCCGTGCCCTCGGCCGACTTCTTCGCCCGGGTCCGCTTTGGCTTGGCCTCCGCTTCGGTAACAGCCCCCGCCTCCGCTGGGGTCTCCACCGATTCGGGTGTGGCCGAATCCGGATCGGCGCTTGCCGGAGCCAGCTCCACGGCTGTCGGGGCCGACGGCTGGGCCGCCGCGTAGTTCCTGTCCACGGCCTCACCGAGCTTGCGCTCGTGCACGACCGTCAGGATGCGCGCGATGTCCTTGCGCACCCGGTGCACGTGTCGGTTGTTCTCGAGCTGGCCCACCGCGAGCTTGAATCGAAGCTCGTAAAGCTCGCGCCGGGCGCCCTTCAGACGGCTGCTCAACTCTTCCGCGTCGAGAACCCTCAACTCCTCAGCAGTGAGCATCAGGCCGTGCCCTCGGCGGCTTCGACCGGCACGTGGTGTTGAATTTCCTCAAGGGCCAGGAATCGAGTCTTCATCGGCAGCTTGGCCGCCGCCAGACGCATGGCCTCCTTGGCAACCTCCGGATCGACACCGCCCATTTCAAACAAAATGCGGCCCGGCTTGATCACTGCTACCCAGCCTTCGGGATTGCCCTTTCCAGAACCCATCCGAGTCTCGGCCGGCTTCTTGGTGACCGATTTGTCGGGGAAGATCCGAATCCAGATCTTTCCGCCGCGCCGGACGTACCGCGTCATGGCTCGGCGAGCGGCTTCGATCTGGCGGTTCGTCATCCACGACGCCTCCAGCGCCTGGAGCGCAAATTGGCCAAAGGCAATCGAGGCGCCCCGCACGGCGACGCCACCCCGTCGGCCCTTGTGCTGCTTGCGGTGCTTGACGCGCTTAGGAAGAAGCATCACTTGATCCTTGGTCAGCCGCCGGAGCTGCATCAGCCGCCGGAGCTGCATCAGCCGCCGGAGCTGCATCAGCCGCCGGAGCTGCATCAGCCACCGGAGCCGCATCAGCCACCGGAGCCGCATCAGCCACCGGAGCCGCATCAGCCACCGGAGCCGCATCAGCCACCGGAGCCGCATCAGCCACCGGAGCTGCATCAGCCACCGGAGCCGCATCAGCCACCGGAGCCGCATCAGCCACCGGAGCTGCATCAGCCACCGGAGCCGCATCAGCCACCGGAGCTGCATCAGCCGCCGGAGCCGCATCAGCCACCGGAGCTGCCTTCTTGCGTGGGGTACGGGCGGCGGTACCGGCGGTCGCACGAGGCTTGGGGCTGGCGCCGGTCGGCGACGGCTCGGCCACAGCGGCTACCGGTGCACTCGCCACCGCGGTCGACACATCGGCCGCCGGGGCCACCACAACCACGGCTGGGGCGGCTACCTCTTCATCGCTCACACGCAGTTTGGGCTTGACCGGCTCCTTGTAGATCCAGCACTTGACTCCGATCATGCCGAAGGTGGTCTTGGCCGTGGCCCGGCCGAAGTCGATGTCCGCTCGCAGTGTGTGCAAGGGCACGCGACCCTCTCGGTCCCACTCCCGGCGGGCCATCTCACCGCCGCGCAGCCGCCCGCCCATCGCGATCCGAACCCCTTTGGCACCCGACCGCATGGTCCGAAGAATGGCCTGCTTCATCGCCCGGCGGTGACTTATGCGGCGCTCGATCTGAGATGCAATGTTCTCTGCCACCAGCTGGGCATCGAGTTCCGGCTGCTTGATCTCGTCGATCGAGATTCGCACCCGGCTGCCAAACTTCTTCTCCAGTTCCTCACGCAACCGGTCCACCGACGCCCCGCCCTTTCCGATCACGATTCCGGGCTTGGCGGTGCGGATGGTCACGGTCATCTGGGCGTTCGAACTGCGCTCGGTTTCGATCTTGGAGATGCCAGCGTTGCGGAGCCGGCTCAGAATCACGCGGCGCATCTCGAGATCTTGATGCAGAAGATTGGTGTAATCCTTGGTCGGGGCGTACCAGGTCGCCTCCCAGGATCGATAGACCCCGAGACGAAACCCATTCGGATGAACTTTGTGTCCCAACTACTCGCCCCCCTCAATCGGCTGCGCAGCACGTCTCGTCGCCGCCCGGGGGCGGGGAGGAGCGGCCTCCTGCCGATCCTCGACGATCGCGGTGATGTGACAGGTGCGATGGAAATATTGGTGCGCCATGCCCCGGCTGACCGGTCGAATGCGCTTCATGGTGGGTCCCTCGTCGATGAGGATGTGCTTAAGGAACAGCTCATCGCGGGACAGGTTGAAATTGTGTTCGGCGTTGGCGGCGGCGGACTTGATCGCCTTGGCCACGTCGACCGCGGCGTGCTTGGTCGAGAACTGGAGCGCGGAGAGCGCGTCATCGACCTTCATCCCGCGCACCAGGTCGGCCACCAGGCGGGCCTTGCGCGGGGTTCGGCGGATGTATTTCTGCTTGGCGAAGACCTCCACTAACGCACCCCGCTCCGCTTCTCGCTCTTGCCGCCGTGCCCACGGAAGTGCCGGGTCGGAGCGAACTCCCCCAGCTTGTGGCCGACCATGTTCTCAGAGACGAACACGGGTATGTGCTTGCGGCCGTCGTGGACAGCGACGGTATGGCCGACCATCTCCGGGAAGATGGTGGAGGCTCGCGCCCAGGTCCGCAGGACCTTCTTCTCGCGGGTGGCGTTCAGGACCGCCACCTTCGCCTGCAGCTTCTTGTCGATGTAAGGACCCTTCTTCAATGATCGCGACATTTACTTCTTCTCTCTTCGCCGGATGATCAGCTTGTTGCTCGCCTTCTTGGGCGAGCGGGTGCGCAGGCCAAGAGCCGGCTTGCCCCAGGGCGTCTTCGGGTTCCCACCCGGGCCGGTCTTGCCCTCTCCCCCACCGTGGGGATGATCGACCGGGTTCATGGTGGAACCACGCACGGTCGGGCGCTTGCCCAGCCAGCGCGACCGGCCGGCCTTGCCGCCCGACTCGTTCTCGTGCTCCAGGTTACCGACTTGGCCCATCGTTGCCGAGCAACGGATGTGGATTCGGCGCAGCTCGCCCGAGGGCATGCGCACGACCGCGTAGTCGCCCTCCTTGGCGAGCAACTGGGCCGAGGTCCCCGCCGCGCGCACCAGCTGTCCACCTCGGCCGAGCGTCAACTCGATGTTGTGGATCGTCGAACCGAGTGGAATGCGCTGCAGGGGGAGCGAGTTGCCGACCCGAACCGGAGCGTCCGGCCCGTTCATGATCGGGTCCCCGACCTTGATCCCGAGCGGGGCGAGGATGTATCGCTTCTCCCCATCGGCGAAATGAATCAAGGCGATTCGGGCGGTGCGATTGGGATCGTATTCGATGCTCGCCACCTTGCCCGGAACACCCACCTTGTCGCGGCGGAAATCAATCGTGCGGTACTGACGACGACCTTCGCCGCCGCGGTGCCGGATCGTGATCTTGCCCTGGTTGTTTCGTCCCGCGTGCCCCTGCAGGCTCTCGGTCAGGGCCTTCTGGGGCTCGGAGACGGTGATCTCCTCAAAGCCTGAAACGGCCATGAAGCGGCGTCCGGGACTGGTTGGCTTGTACTTGCGAACTGGCATCAAACGCCTCCGAACAGGCCCTCGAGCCGCTGCCCGGGAGCCAGGGTGACGATCGCCTTCTTCCAGTTCGAGGTCCGGCCGGTCTTGGCTCTGGACTGACCCGAACGGCGCGCCTTACCGGTCACGTTGATGGTGTTGACGCTGACCACTTTGATGCCCTGGCCCTCGTACTGCTCTTCCAGCGCCAGCGCTATCTCCGGCTTGGTCGCCGAGGTGGAGACCCGGAAGGTGTAGCGGTTGCTCTGATAGAGGGTGTAGGTGCGCTCGGTCACGAGCGGGCCATAGACAACGTCCACGGGTGAGCGGCTCATGATGCGAAGTTCTCCTCCAGCTGCTCCAGGGCGTTGCGGGCAATGACCAGACGGTCGTGGGTGAAGATGTCGTAGAGGTTCAGGTTGCGGGCCAGGATCAACTTGGCCCAAGGCAGGTTGTTGAGCGAGCGGGCGATCACGTCGTTGGGGGCGGGCAGCACCACCAGAACCGTGGCATCCACGCCCAGGCCGCGGAGGAGTCCCACCATCGCGCTCGTCTTCGGCTCCTCCAACTCGAACCCGTCGAAGACACTAATGAGGCCCTCGTCGGCCTTGACCGAGAGGGCCGAGCGCAGCGCCAGACGGCGCATCTTCTTGGGCATGCGCTGTTCGTAGCTGCGCGGCTGGGGCCCGAACACGGTTCCACCTCCGACCATTGACGGTTCCCGGATGGATCCCTGACGCGCCCGGCCGGTGCCCTTCTGACGGTGGGGCTTGACCCCACCTCCCGACACCATGCCGCGGGTCTTCGTCGCCGCGGTGCCCTGACGAGCATTGGCCAGCTGTCGCAGGAGCGCCTGGTGCATGACCGCCTGGTTGGGGGTCTGTCCGAAAATCGCCTCCGGCAGCTGAACCTCGCCACTCGACTCGCCGCTGGCCCCGAAGCTGGGAACCATGAGGCTCCTCGCCGGTGCCGGTGACGCCGTCTTCGATCTGACCTTGGCCATCGCCTAGACCCTCACCTTGGCCTTGTGGGAGGCGCGGATCAGCACCACGGCGCCCTTGCCGCCGGGCACGCTCCCGTTCAGCAGCATCAGGTTGCGCTCGGCGTCGATGCGGACCACCTTGAGTCCCTGCACGGTGGTCCGCACATTGCCCATCTGACCGGCCATGCGTACTCCCTTGAAGACCCGGGCGGCGTCGGTCGCTCCGATCGAACCCGCCTGGCGAACATTCATGGATCCATGGCTCTCCGGGCCGCGGCTGAAGCGGTGTCGTTTGACCATGCCCTGAAAGCCCTTGCCCTTGCTTTTGGAGGTGACGTCAACCACCTCGCCCTCCTCAAAGATGGAACACGTGATTTCCGCCCCCACCTCGAGCCCGGCGTAATCCCGGATCTCGACCTGGTGTCGAGCGGGGGCGATCTGGGCGCGCTTGAATTCGCCCGCCAGGGGCTTGGTCAGGCGCTTTTCGGCGACCGGCCCGTACGCCAGCCGGACGGCAGAGTAGCCATCCCGGTCCACGCTCCGCAAGCCGAGCACGTGGCAGGGGCCAGCCTCCAGCACGGTCACCGCCGAGAGGGTGCCGTCCGGATTGAAGAGCTGCGTCATGCCCACCTTGCGGGCAAGTAGTCCTTTAGCCATTTCTTTTAGAGCTTGATCTCGATCGAAACGCCCGACGGCAGGTTGAGGCGCATGAGCGCATCCACCACCCTCGGATTGGGGTCCAGAATGTCCACGATGCGCTTATGGGTGCGCATCTCGAACTGCTCGCGCGAATCCTTGTCGATGAAGGGCGAGCGGATGACGGTCATTTTGTTGATCTCGGTTGGCAGGGGAATGGGGCCCGCGGTGCGCGCATTGGTCCGCCGGGCGGTGTCCACGATCTTGTCCGCCGCCTGGTCGAGGACCTTGTGGTCATAGGCCTTGAGCCTGATCCGGATTTTCTGCGGCACTTCTAAAGGGCCCTCTTCTCTCTCAGCGCTACTTGACGATGGCCGTGATCACGCCCGCCCCGACGGTGCGTCCACCTTCGCGGATGGCAAAGCGAAGGCCTTCTTCGATCGCAATCGGGGTGATCAGCTCGATCTCCATCTCGATGTTGTCGCCGGGCATGACCATCTCCACCCCCTCGGGCAGTTTGATGGCCCCGGTCACGTCGGTGGTCCGCATGTAGAACTGCGGGCGATAGTTGGAGAAGAACGGGGTGTGCCGGCCGCCCTCCTCCTTGGTCAGCACGTAGATGTTGGCCTTGACCTGCGTGTGGGGCTTGATCGATCCGGGCTTGGCCAGAACCTGGCCGCGCTCCACGTCCTCGCGCTTGACACCACGGAGAAGCGCACCGACGTTGTCTCCGGCCTGGGTCTCATCCATGTCCTTGTGGAACATCTCGAGGCCGGTGACCACCGTCTTGGTGGTATCGCGGACACCGGTGATCTCTACCTCTTCGTTCTTTTTCAGGGTTCCGCGGTCGACCCGGCCGGTGACCACGGTTCCGCGACCCTCAATGGTGAAGACGTCTTCGATCGGCATCAGGAAGGGGAGGTCGATCTTGCGCTCGGGTTCGGGCACAAAGCTGTCGACCGCCTCCAGCAGTTGGCTGATCTGGCCCATCCACTTGGGGTCCCCCTCCAGCGCCTTGAGCGCTGAAACACGCACGATGGGGATATCGTCGCCGGGGTACTCATAGCGGCTCAGCAGCTCGCGGAGATCGAGCTCGACCAGTTCCAGGAACTCCTCGTCATCGACCATGTCGCACTTGTTCAGCGCGACCACTATGTAGGGAACGTTGACCTGCCGGGCCAGGATGATGTGCTCGCGGGTCTGCGGCATGGCGCCATCGTTGGCGGCCACGACCAGGATCGCGCCGTCCATCTGGGCGGCACCGGTGATCATATTCTTTATATAGTCAGCATGTCCGGGGCAGTCGACGTGAGCGTAGTGTCTCGTCGCCGTCTGATATTCCACGTGCGCTGTAGCGATCGTTATGCCGCGGGCCTTCTCTTCCGGTGCGTTATCGATACTATCGAAACTTCTCGCGGACGCCAACCCCTTTTTCGCCAGGGCAAGCGTGATTGCCGATGTCAACGTTGTCTTACCATGATCGATGTGCCCGATCGTGCCCACATTGATATGCGGCTTACTGCGATCAAATTTCTCCTTTGCCATTTAAATTCTCCTTATGATTTTTTCAAACTGATTATCCCAACAGGCCGGACTCCCGCAGGGGCTGAACCCGACGGAATGAGGCGAACGTGAAGCGAGTTTCCGGTCATGCGGCAACTGACTCCTTGCCGCGTACCTTTTCGATGATCTGGTCCGCAATGTTGCGCGGTACCTCATCGTAGTGAGCGAACTGCATGGTGAAAATCGCGCGTCCCTGGGTCATCGAACGGAGCGACGTCGCGTATCCGAACATTTCGGACAACGGGACCGTGGACTTCACAACCTGGGCATCTCTTCTGGAGCTGATGCCCTCGATCCGTCCGCGGCGGGAATTCAGATCTCCCATCACGTCCCCGAGATATTCCTCCGGGGTCACGACTTCGACGTCCATTATGGGTTCGAGCAGAACAGGGTCCGCTTTCCTGGCGCCCTCT
>DATKQJ010000019.1:0-12439 GCA_035532785.1 Candidatus Acidiferrales bacterium
GGCGGCCGCCCTCAAACCAGCAATTTGTAGGCGGGCAGGGTGAGAAATTCCACAAACTCGTCCGATAGCGCCACCTGATCGAAGACCTTGCGGGCGTCTTCGAACCGCCCCGCCGAAAAGGCCTCATCTCCGATCCGCTCCCGGATCTTCTGCAGCTCCTCGTCCTCGATCCTGCGCACCAGATCGGCGGTGACCGCGCCGCCCCCCACCAGGGGGGCCCCGGTCTTGACCCACTGCCAGATTTGCGAGCGTGAAATCTCGGCCGTGGCCGCGTCCTCCATCAGGTTGTTGATGGCGGCGGCGCCGTTGCCACGAAACCACGACTCGAGGTATTGGATCCCGACCGAGACGTTGAGGCGCACCCCGGCCTCGGAAATCGACCCGCCCGGCACCCTCAGGTCGGTGAGCTGCTCGGCCCGGATCCCGACCTCATCGCGGCGGCGATCGATCTGATTGGCCCGCTCGCCGAGAACCGCGTCGAAGCACTCCATGGCGACCGGGACCAGGTCGGGATGCGCAACCCAGGTTCCGTCGAAGCCGTCGGCCGCCTCGCGCTCCTTGTCGGCCCGCACCTGTTCGAGGGCGACGCGATTGACCTCCGGATCGCGGCGGCTGGGAATGAAGGCCGCCATGCCGCCCATGGCGAACGTGCCCCGCCGATGGCAGGTCTTGACCAAAAGCTCGGTGTAGGCGCGCATGAAGGGGGTCGTCATGGTCACCTGTGCCCGGTCCGGCAGCACCATGTCCGCCCGCTGGTTGAACTTCTTGATGGCGCTGAAGATGTAATCCCAGCGGCCGGCGTTGAGGCCCATGGAATGGTCGCGCAATTCGTAGAGGATCTCGTCCATCTCGAAGGCGGCCAGGATGGTCTCGATGAGCACCGTTCCACGCAGCGTGCCCGTTGCCAGGCCCAGGTCTTCCTCGGCGTGGGTCATGACCTGGTTCCACAGCCGGGCCTCCAGGTGACTCTCCAACTTGGGCAGGTAGTAGTAGGTTCCCAGCCCCTTCGCCTGCCGGCGGCGCGCGTTGTGGAAGCAGTAGAGGCCGAAGTCAAAGAGGCTGGCGGAGATGGCGATCCCGTCGACGAGGAGGTGCTTCTCCTCCATGTGCCAGCCTCGCGGCCGAACCAGAAGGTAGGCGGGGTTCTGGTTCAGCGCATAGGTGCGGCCGTCCGGATTGGCGAAGGTGATGGTGCCCTCGATGGCATCGATCAGGTTGGCGTGCCCATCGAGGTTGTTGGCCCAGGTCGGCGAGTTGGCGTCCTCGAAGTCGGCCATGAAGACCTTCGCCCCCGAATTGAGCGCGTTGATGACCATTTTTCGGTCGACCGGGCCCGTGATCTCAACCCGCCGGTCGAGCAGGTCGGGCGGTGGTGGTGCCGTCTGCCAATCGCCGTCGCGGATGTGCGCGGTCTCGTCCAGAAATTGCGGCATCTCCCCCGCCGTCAGTCTTATTGAGCGCGCCGCCCGGGCCCGGAGAAGGTCCTGTCGGTCGGACTCGAAGCGGCGGTGCAACCGGGCCAGGAAGGCCTGCGCGTCGGCGCTCAGGATCTCTCGCTGGCGCCCCTCCACCGATCCGGCGATCCGAACGTCTGCTTGTGATTCCAACGTTGAGACCTCCATCGATCGCGTCTGGACTGCGTTTTCGATTGGACACAGAGGTGGTTTGCAACCCGCGGCGCGGCCGCGCCGACTGTACCAAGCCTGGCCCGCGGCATCGGAAAGGAGGCCGCCGACCCAACGCCAACAGGCTACATTGTCCAGCAATGGCGATCCGATTCACAACCGGCCGCCCCCTCATCGCCCGTTCGAAGAGGGCGGCGTCAAAGGGGCGGCGCTGATGGCTCTGCCACCTGCCCTGGCCTCCGAATTGCGCCAGATCGTGGGTGATCCCAACGTCATCGACGGGGCCAACGACCTCCGCCTCTTCGAGCGCGACGCCTCCATCTCGGCCGCGATTCCGGATGCGGTGGTGCTGCCGGGCAGCCGCGATGAGGTGGTGGCGGTGATGAAACTGGCGGCTCGGCATCACCTTCCGGTCGTCGCCCGAGGTGCGGCGACCGGCCTCTCGGGCGGCGCCATCGCGCTGCAACACGGCATCGCCCTTCAGCTCAGCCGGATGCGGCGCATCATCAGTTTCGAGGCCGGGAACGCCAGCGTCCTTCTGGAGCCGGGGGTGGTGAACGCCGACCTGCAGCGGGCGGCCGCGCGGCGGCGTCGCTTCTATGCGCCCGATCCCTCCAGCCAGAACGCCTGCACTCTGGGCGGCAACGTGGCCGAAAATTCGGGCGGGCCCCACTGCCTCTACTACGGCGTGACCGCCAACCACATCCTGGGGGTGGAGGTGGTTTTGGCCGGCGGCGAGGTGGTTTGGCTCGGCGATGAGTCCCCCGACCAGATGGGTCTCGATCTGCTCGGCGCCATGGTCGGCTCGGAAGGAACGTTGGGCGTGGTGACCCGCATCAGGGCCCGACTCCTCCCCCTTCCAGAGTCGGTCGTCACCATCATGGCGGCCTTCCCCACCATCGAGGACGCCAGCCAAGCGGTCTCCGCGGTGATCGGCGGAGGAGTGATCCCGGTCGCCCTGGAGATGATGGACCAGGTCACGATCGGGGCGGTCGAGGCCCACTACCGGGCCGGCTATCCGACCGACGCGGGGGCGGTCCTGCTGGCTGAGATTCACGGCATCAGGGAGAGCACCGACGACGTGGCGCCCGTGATCGAGGCGCAGCTGCGTCAGCACGGCGCCAGCCAGCTCCGCGTGGCCGGCGACGCAGCGGAGCGGGAGCTGCTGTGGGCCGGGCGCAAAGGAGCCATCGGCGCCCTGGGCCACATCAAGCCCAACTATTACCTCCATGACGGGGTGGTGCCGAGAACGCGGCTACCCGGAGTGCTGGAGCAGGTCGGGGAGATAGCCCGCGACCACCACCTGCCGGTCGCCAACGTCTTTCACGCTGGCGATGGCAACCTCCACCCCAACATCCTCTTCGACCTGCGCGAGAGGGGCGTGATGGAGCGTGTCGAGTCGGCGGGGGTGGAAATGATGCGGGCCGTGGTCGAGGCCGGAGGGACACTCTCCGGGGAGCACGGCATCGGCGTCGAGAAGAACACCTTCATGCCCTGGATCTTTTCCCCCGACGACCTGGACGCGATGCACATTCTCAAAAACACGCTCGATCCCGAGGGGCGCCTCAACCCGGGCAAGATCTTTCCCGATCCCAACCAGGCGCCGCGGCTGGCGGCGCGAGCCGGTGTCGCCAAAGAGGCCACCTGGTGGTGACGATCCAGCACCCGGGCAGCGCCGAGGAACTGGCGCACTGTCTGGGCGAGGCCGATCGCGAGGGCCTGGCGGTACTGCCCAGGGGGGGCGGACGAGCGTTCGGAATGGGCGATGTGCCCGAGCGATCCGATCTCATCATCGAGACCGGCGGCCTGAACCGGCTGGTTGAGCGAAGTCAACACGACTTGACCGTGACGGTGGAGGCGGGAATGACGCTGGAAGCCCTGAGCACGGTGCTCGCCGAGACGGGACAGTTCTTGCCCCTGGATCCCTACAACGGCCCCGGCCACACCGTGGGCGGCGCGCTGGCCTCGGGCTGGACCGGGCCCCTCCGGCAGGGATACGGGACCCCCCGCGACTTCCTGATCGGCCTGCGCTTTGTGCTGCCGGACGGAAGGCGGGTGCACTCGGGCGGCAGGGTGGTCAAGAACGTGAGCGGCTACGACCTGAAAAAGCTCCACCTCGGCGCGCTGGGCAGCCTCGGAATCATCGTCGAGGCCTCCTTCAAGGTATTTCCTCGACCGGCCGCCGAATCGACCCTGCGCCGCAACGCCTCGAGCCTGGAGGCAGCCTGGGCCGAAGCCGGGCGCGCACTCGCTTCGCCCCAGCCCCCGGTCGCGCTGGAGGCGAGCGCCAGCTCGGCCGGGATCGAGCTGGTGGCTCGGCTGGCGGGGTGGCCGCGGGCGATCGAGCGGATGGAGTCCGAACTGGGTTGGGAGAAGGTCAGCAACGACTACTGGGACACCCTCTCCCAAGCCAACTCGCCCAGCTGGGCTCGGATCTCAGTTCCGCCGGCGGCGTTGATGGAAACTGCCGCCCACCTGCCCCGAGAAGGCTGGTCGGCGAGCGTCGGTGTGGGCTCGATTCAGTGGTTTGGCGCCTCCCAGCCGGAGCAGGTGCGCGAGGTTCGAGCCCGCGCCGAGGCCGCCGGTGGGCACCTGGTGCTCCTGGCTGCACCCGATGGGCTGAAGGCGGCGGTCGGCGCCTGGGGTCAGCCCAGCCCCAGCGCCGCCCTGATGGCGCGGGTGCGAGAGGCCTACGATCCGAGGCGAACCATGGCGCCGGGCAGATTCGTGATTTGAGCAGGGGACTCGACATCCGGGACCGGACCACCTTCGACGGCCCCGACTCGCCCTCGGACGACGACCTCAGCAAGTGCGTGCATTGCGGACTGTGTCTGAACTACTGCCCCACCTTCCGCGTCACCGGGCTGGAGAGCGAATCCCCGCGCGGGCGTCTCTATCTGATGACGCAATGGAAACGGGGGCAGCTGCCGTTCACCGCCGACCTGGCCCGCCACATCGACCTCTGTCTGGGCTGCCGCACCTGTGAGGCGGTCTGCCCCTCGGGGGTCCCCTACGGCCGCATCATCGAGGGCGGCCGGGCGGAGGTGGAGCGCCTTCGCCCTCGCAGCCTCAAGCGCTGGTTGGTTCGCCAGGGCCTGCGCTCGGTGCTGGCGCGTCCGGCCCGCCTGCGCGCGGCCATCGGCATGGCCCGGTTGGCGCAGCGGCTCGGGGTGGCCCGGGCTCTGCCCGGGGCAGGCCAGCTGCCCGTGCTGAGATCGCCGTTCAAAGTGCCCTCGGAGAATGTTGCCCCGCCCATCGGCCCCCGCCGCTATCGGGTTGCCTTCCTGACCGGATGCGTCATGCCCCTCATGTACGCCTCGGCCCACGAGGCCTCGGTCCGCCTCCTGCAGCTGGCTGGTTGTGAGGTCTGGTTTCCGCCCGACCAGCGATGCTGCGGCGCCCTGCACGCCCACAACGGGGACCTGGAGGGGGCGCGGCAACTTCGCGAAGTCAACCTGAAGGCCTTCGGGAACGAGCCCCTCGACGCCCTCATCGTCAACTCCGCCGGCTGCGGGGCCCACCTCAAGGATTTCTACGAGGAACTCAAATTCCCCGTCCGCGATTTGTTCGAATTTCTGGACCAGGTCGGCCTGCCGGAGCCGACGGCCGAGGTCCCCGCCCGGGTCGCCTACCAGGATGCGTGTCACCTACTTCACGCCCAGGCCATCGGGCGCCAGCCCCGCCACCTGCTCTCGCGTGTGCCGGGGGCGCAGGTGGTGGAACTGGAGCATCCGGACATCTGTTGCGGCTCGGCTGGGCTCTACGCGACACTCGAAACCACCATGTCCGACCGCATTCTGGCGGAGAAGATGGACGACGTGATCGAGGCCGGGCCCGAAATAATCACCACCGCCAACCCCGGTTGCCAGATGCAGTTGGAGCGTGGCCTCCGCGCCCGCGGAAAGAACATCAAGGTCATGCATCTGGCCGAATTTGTGGCCCTTGCTTATCCTGAGCTGACCATGGGACCGACATCCGCCTGAGGCGGCTGGTTCCTGCCGCCCAGGACCGATCGAGGTATTAGATGGAGCCGGATTCTTCCACCGCACCGCTGGTGGCCATCGTCGGCGGCGGCATCTCGGGTCTGGCGGCGGCCCAGGCCCTGGCCGGAGCCAATTCCGGCCCCCCGGTGCGAGTGGCGATCCTGGAGGCGGCCGATCGGCTGGGCGGCAAGGTGCTGACTCGCGAACTGGGCGGAAGGCCGATCGAGGCCGGGCCGGACGCCTTTTTGACCCGCTCCTCAGAGGCGGTGGAATTGTGCCGCGAAGTCGGCCTCGGCGACCAGCTGATCGCGCCCAGCGGAGCCCCGGCCTCGATCTGGATGAATGGCCGTCTGTGCCCCATTCCGGCCGGACTGACGCTGGGGGTGCCGGTCCGGTTCGTCCCTCTGATGCGCTCTGGGATCCTCTCCCCTCTGGGGCTGCTGCGGGCAGCCCTGGAACCGATGTTGACCAGGCAGCGTCTGAGTGAGGAACCGACGGTGGCTGAGCTGATCATCCCTCGCTTCGGACGGGAGGTGTTTGAGCGGCTCGTCGATCCCCTCCTGGGAGGCATCTATGCCGGACGTTCCGACCTGCTGAGCGCGGCCGCGGTGATGCCGCGGCTGCTGGAACTAGCGCGCGGCAGCGGGAGCCTGGTGCGGGCGCTGCGCGGGGCGACGGCGCCGAGCGCCACCTTCAACAGCCTGCGCGCTGGCCTGGGATCACTGATCGACGCCTTGGCCGGCTCGCTGGGCCGGAGCGGAGTCGATGTTCAACTCTCCAGCCCGGTCCGCACCCTCCGCCGAGACGGTGATGGGCGCATCGTGCTGGAGCGCCCCAAGGCCCCTTCGGTGACGGCCGACGCCGTCATCATCGCCGCTCCGGCGAGCGACGCCGCCAGCATTCTGGCGGCCGGCGCCCCCAACCTGGCCAAGGAGCTGAACCGAATCGAGTACGCATCGGTGGCAATGGTGGGCCTCGCCTACTCGCCCGCGGCAATCCCTTCTCCGTCGACGTCAAGCGGCTTCCTGGTACCCCGAGGCAAGGGCCGGGTGGTAGTCGGCGTCACCGCCGTGAGCGCAAAATGGCCGCAGCCGTCCAGCACTGAACAAATCCTCTATCGAGTGGCCGTGGGACGCGCCGATGACGAGCACTGGCGTTCGCAGGGCGATGAGCAGCTGGTCCGGTTGGTTCACACTGAATTGGCCGGATATCTGGGTTTGACGCAGGCTCCGGAGAGCTTCCAGGTCACCCGCTGGCCGGGAGCGATCCCGCAGTACAAGCTGGGGCACCAGGCCCGTCTGAGCCGTATCGGCTCCATGCTCGAGTTCCTGCCCGGGGTTTTTCTGTGCGGTGCCGGCTATGAGGGTCTGGGGATTCCGGCTTGCATCCGGCAGGGCCGGGAGGCCGCAGAGAAGGTGCTGGAGGGACTTCCGAGGTCGGATTCAGACCCGGGTTGGGGCCGCCGAGCGGCCCCCTGAGCAGGCCGGTCGCCGGCGCCCCAATCGGAGCTGCGCCGGAACCGAGGTCAGAGCCGCTTCCCGAGCCCGGGGTTACAGTCATCAGCCATGGACTATCGGATCGAGCAGATCATCAACTCGCCGGCGGGCGGCCAGCCGCCGATCGATTCGCTGATGCGGGCGCTCGCCGCGTACTCGGAACCGGCATTCATCGCCCTGGTGGTGATCTGGCTGATGGTGGGGCTGGCCCGGCGCTCACCGCAGGAATTGCTCGGGGCGTCGAGCGCGCTGCTAAGCGCGGGGCTGGCCCTCCTCATCAATGTGGCCCTGGCCCTGCTCTGGTTTCGGCCACGACCCTTCGTCAGCCATCCCGGGACGGTCCACGTGCTGCTCGCCCATTCGCGCGACTCCTCCTTCCCCTCGGATCACGCCGCCGCCGCCGTTGCCATCGCATCCATCCTCTTCGTCTTCCATCGGCGGCTGGGAACGGCTGGGTTCGTGATCGCCCTGGGGGTGGGCTACGCGCGCGTCTACGTCGGCGACCACTATCCGGGCGACGTGCTGGCCGGCTCGGTGGTAGGGCTGATCGCAGCCTGGGCGCTCTACCAGGCCTACCGCCTGACCAACCCCTGGCTGACCCGGTGGGCCAGGCTGCGCTTGCAAGCCGGGCGCTGAGGGTGGCGATTCATCTCTCCCCGCGCTGCGCGGCCACCAGAGCCGACTTGGGATCACAATGAGGGCCAGCACCAAATCGGCGCGTGGCCGAGCACGAGGAGGAATTTCGCATGAGCCTACAGAAGGGTGACGCCGCTCCTCCGTTCAGCCTGCCCGACCAGGACGGGCGCTCGGTGTCGCTCAGTGACTACCTTGGGCGCCGCGTCGTCGTCTACTTCTACCCCCGCGATGACACGCCCGGCTGCACCACCGAAGCCTGCCAATTCAACGACGCGCTGGCTCAATTCGACTCGGCCAGTGTGGACGTGTTCGGCATTTCACCCGATGACGCCGAAAGCCACCGCAACTTCCGCGCCAAATTCCACCTCCGATTTCCGCTCTTGACCGATGCCGACCACCAGGTGCACGACGCCTACTCGACCTGGGGGGAGAAGACGATGGCGGGGCGCACCTACATGGGCACCATCCGATCCACCTTCGTGGTCGATGCTGCAGGCAAGATCGAGCGCGCATGGTACGGCGTCTCGGCCGACGGCCACGCTGGACGAATTCTGGCCGAGATCGGGGTTTAGCTTCTGTCGCCCCGTGCCCTGCCCGGCCGTTTCAGGGTGGCCCGATGGCGAGCGAGGAGGCGGTAGCAGCCGGCCTCCAGCTGCGACAGCAGCGGCAGGCCTCCCAGCGCCGCCAGCGCGCCGCCGATGCCCCCGCCCAGTCGCAGGACGGCGTTGATGGCCGCCGCGCCCTCCATTCGCTCCCCGGCACTAGTCACCAGCCAGACCGAGCGTGCCGACTCGAGCGCGCTCACCCCCAACTCGTCGACCGCCACTTTGGAACCGGCCGGAACCAGATCGAATTGGACGGCTCCTCGCGCTGCTCGCGCCGCCCAGCGGGAGCAGCGGTCGCAATCGGAGTCATAGACCAGACTGCCCGCCGACTCGGTCCGGTCCGCCCCGCGGTTCACGGCACCGCGACCCTTCCGATCACCGGGCCCAGATCGATCTCGTCGTTGCAGCGACCCGCGGGGACCATCGGATAGCACAGTTCCAGCGGATCGACCTGGAAGTCGATGACCACCGTTCGGTGGCGCAGCTCCATTGCTTGGACGATGGCCTGATCCACGCCAGCGACCTCATTCACGCGCAGCCCAACGCAGCCGTAGGCCTCAGCCAGCCGCACATAGTCGGGGCATTCGCTGCCCAGTGCGACAGCCGAATAGCGCTCCCGGTGAAACAGCTCCTGCCACTGCCGGACCATGCCCAGGTGGCAATTGTTGATGAGGGCCACGATCACCGGCAGCTTCTCGGTCACCGACGTGGCCAGCTCCTGGCAGGTCATCTGGAAGCAGCCGTCACCATCGATGGCCACCACCTGCAGGTCGGGATGGGCCGCCTTGGCGCCGAGCGCGGCGGGGATGGCAAAGCCCATCGTGCCCGCTCCGCCTGAATTCGCCCAGTGCCGCGGAAACTCGAATCGCCAGAGCTGGGAAGCCCACATCTGGTGCTGTCCCACCCCGGCCGTCACCAGGGCGGAGGGTCCGAGCAGGGTGGAGAGCCGATCGATCACGTACTGCGGTTTCAGCAGTCCACCGGGCTGCTGGTCGTAGGCGAATGGAAATCTCAGCTTCCAGTCCTCGACCTGGGCCAGCCACTCGCCTCGTCGCTCGGCGGGAATGGGGACCAGATGGGCGTTGAGCCCGTGCAGCACCGCCCGAGCATCCCCCACCAGGGCGACGTCCACATCGCGATTCTTCCCGATCTCCTTGCGGTCGATATCGACGTGGATGATGCGGGCCTCGGGGGCAAAGCCGTCGAGGAGGCCGGTGACCCGATCGTCGAAGCGCGCTCCCACCGCGATCAGCAGATCAGATCTCTGCATGGCCGTCACGGCCGCGTACCCGCCGTGCATCCCGGGCATGCCGAGGTTCAGTCGATGGCTGTCCGGAAAGACCCCACGAGCGGTCAAGGTGGTCACCACCGGAAGCTGCTGTCCGGTCGCCAGCGCGAATACCTCCTCTTCGGCTCCAGACCTGACCGCACCTCCGCCCAGATAGAGAACCGGCTTCTGGGCAGAACGAATCAGCCCCACCGCCGCTTGGATGGCCGCCTCGGGCGGCAGCGGAAGCGCCGACCAGAGGGGAATCGCGGTCGGTCCGAGCTGGCGGTATTCGACCTCAGCCTGCTGTACGTCCTTGGGAATGTCGATCAGGACGGGACCGGGCCGCCCCGATCGCGCGACCCGAAAGGCATCGTGCAGCGTGTTCTCCAGGTCCTCGGGGTCCATCACCAGCCAATTCGCCTTGGTGACCGACGCCGTGATGGCGGTGACCGGTGCCTCCTGAAAGGCCTGTTTTCCGATCCCGGCCCGGGCCACCTGTCCCGTGATAGCAACCAGCGGCACCGAATCCATCATGGCGTCCGACAGGGGTGTGACGAGGTTGGTGGCGCCCGGACCCGAGGTCGACAGACAGACCCCGACCTTGCCCGTCATGTGGGCGTAGCCCTCGGCGGCGTGGCCGGCGCCCTGTTCGTGGCGCATCAGCACGTGCCGAACCGGTGAATCCAAGAGGGCGTCGTAGACGGGCATGATCGCGCCCCCGGGGAGGCCGAAGACGACCTCCACGCCCTCCGATTCGAGGACTCTCCATACAATCTCGGCGCCCGTCAATCTCATCGTGATATCTCCCAACTTCGAGGAGTCCTGATGCCGATTCCGAGTGCCGGAAAAAGAAAAACCGCCCCGGGGGCGGTCGCTGCACGCGGAGGCGGACCCTCTGCGTGCCTAGGTAATCGAAATGATCGCGGCTGGCCGGCTCATGCTCTGCCCATCCCGATCATTTGGCGTCAGTATACATGCGGCGACGGGGCACGGGATCAATCGTCGCGGGCGGCACCAGTCGCCAACATCTCGGGCCCGAAGGCACCGAGCAGCTGCAGGCGCGCCCGATGCAGCCTCAAACGGTGCCGAGAAGGGCCCGCGACTTCAAAGGGAACGAGTGCAAGACGTATAAGTTGCAGGGCAACCCTGGCGACCATGTAATTCTTCAACGGGGGTGCGGGGAGAAGGTTACGACACCCGAGTGCGCCGTGGCCAGAACCCCAAGGCCCAACCGGACCCTCGCTGCTGGGCCCGAAGGGCACCGGCCGGGAGCTCGCCACTCATTCTGCCCCGGACTGCTCGGAACCGCCTAGCAAGCCGGTGCTCGAGCGGGCGCGCTAGCATAGGCCCCTGGTTCGGGGAGTAGCGTAGCCCGGCAGCGCACCTGGCTGGGGGCCAGGGGGTCGCGGGTTCAAATCCCGCCTCCCCGACCAGTACTAACGACCCGTGCCGCCCTCCCTCCGATCAGTTGGTGGCTTCAACCAAGTTGGGCCTTGGTGGATATCAACCCAGCAAGCCGCTGTCGAACGAATCGCCGCCAGGGCGCACATTCCGATCGTGCCCAGCACCGATTGGATCGACAGGAAGGTTACGACCGCCGCCGCGCGCGCGCCCAACACAGAGATGTCGTGGTAGCGTGGAGGTGGCGTTCCCTACGATCCGAGGCCACACGGATGACAGAACTCCTTATCGACTGATGGCTACGCGTCCGCCGAAGGTTGGCCCGGCTGGTGGGGGTTGGAAGGACCCGAGTACCTCGCGTGGCTAGGACAGCAGCCCGAAGCGGATTACACAGTCCTCATGGGTGCAACGACTTACCGAGTGATGTCGGGATTCGCCGCCAAGGGCGAGCCAGGTACCGACTCCCTAGCGGGCATGTCGAAGGTCGTCTTCTCGACCACGTTGAGAGAGCCTCTTTCATGGGCGAACACGCAACTCGTGTCCCAAGAGCCCGTTGAGGCGGTACGGGAGATGAAGGAGAAGGGCTTGAAGTCGATGCGCACAATCGGCAGCCTCACCTTGTGCCGCTCCCTCCTGAGGGCCGGTCTGGTGGACCGATTCCGTGTGGTTACCTTTCCCGTAATTACCGGAAGCAGCGGCCGGGAGCGAATCTACGACGGCTATCCCGATGTTGCTCTCGAAATGATCAGCAGCCGCACCTTCGATCGCCGCATCCAATTGCTCGAGTACGTTCCGACGATTCTGGCTGGGCCGCCGGGTACGACCCAATCAACGCCTGCAAGCACCAATCGGTGAATCCCGATGCTGTCGGTTTGCGCTCTTGCGGTGCTGACACTCCGGATCCTGGAGGCCGCCGCGGCATTTGATCGCCCCGGCTGGCTGTAGGAGGCCGACCACACCGATCGGTCGAATTTGGGCGTTTGAACCTTAACCAGGGCTGAGCGCTGACCAGATCGAAGCTCAGTCCCAATTGGTTAGGTCACTCTGGTAGGAGTCGAAGAGCCGCCACGCAACGAGGGTGCTGGATAAAAGACCCTCAGCGCGCGACTGCGGTCGCCCAGAGCATTGCCCTTGCGATGACTTCTCGAGGTCGCGCAAAATGACCAGCGCCGCCCGTCTGACCTGACGCCAGACGGGGGGCCGGAACGGGTGCCCCGACGTCCCGCGAGATGCGCCGGACCATCAGGTCAGCTCGGCCGTCAGCAGGCGTTCCAGTTCGAGGCACTCATCTTCGGACGGAACGATGGGAGGTCCTGGGCTGAACGCCTCTCTCCACGACGCCTGGCGTGGTGGCTCGACGACATCGCGCCGGCGATCGACGTTGCCGCGAATACCATGGCAGGGCAGATGCGAGTAGAAAGGC
>DATKQJ010000020.1:0-195531 GCA_035532785.1 Candidatus Acidiferrales bacterium
GCGTCGTATGCTTGACCATGAGTCATTATATGCATGGGACTTGGGGGGCTGTGCATACGGGTATCGGGTCGCCAGAGTTCGAAAGACGTCTACGATGCCCCGCCATCGCCTTCACCGCACCGAGGCGGCGGTTACACGAGCAAGACGCGGCATTGGATGCCCGGTGCGCCCCCGATTCCTCGATCGATGGTGAGGAGGTCCGCTCCGAGCGTCTCAGCCAGCGCGACGTAGGCGGCGTCATACGCGGTCAGGTTGTGGCGCAGTTCCCAGGCCCGCGGAACGAGCGATTCGTGAAGATAGCGCTGGATCGGGGCGAGCAGGAAGTCCGCCAGGGCCAACTCGGCCTGTGGCTCAGCGATCGTTCGCTTCGTGAGCAAGCCTCGCAGGACATTGGTGAACTCGAGGTCGATCAGCGCTGGGGCAGCGACCGCGGGCTCCGCACGAAGCCGCGCACGGATCGGGCCTTGTGGATCTTCGTCAACGAGGGCACGCACCCAGACGCCTGCGTCAGTGACGAGCACCTACCGCCGCCCGGCATTAAGCAGCTCCAAGATGTCCTCGTTCCGAAGAGGTTTCCCGGAATGCAACCGAGGCCCCGATAGAACCTCGCCCATGGTCTTGGTCTGAGCGTGCAGGGTCAGCACCTGTAGAGCGTAGGAAGCTAAGGACATATGGTGTTCCTCGGCCCGCTCGCGAAGGGTTTCGAGGACGGGTTCGGGCACGTCGCGAATCTGAAGAGGCTTGCCCATCCGACCGATCATAGCATGCGAGATGCATGCGCGAGAGTTCGAAAAGTATCTACGCTGCCCCGCCACCGAGTAACCGAGGGGCCCTGTTATCAGTTCTGCTAGTATCCGATAACCATGGAGCCTGCGAACATCGGAACTGCGGGATGGCCGGCGGTGGCATACGAAGAACTCTCCTGGGAGAACAGCTACGACCCCGGCACTGCGTCACGTACGCAGATCCGCAAGCACCAGGGCCCATACCGAGCTGCCATTCCGGCAAAAATCGCCGGCGCCACGCTCGTTCTACCAGCAGAGACATTGGCGGCATCTACCGACGCTGCGAACGAGGTCGCCCGCTTCGACGCCGAGATGGGAGGCGAGATTGCTCCGTTCTCCTCGGTGCTGCTCCGCTCCGAGTCGGCAGCTAGTTCACAGATCGAAAACCTGACCGCATCAACCCGGGCGATTTCAGAGGCGGAGATCGGCGAGGGATCGGGAACCAACGCGCGCCAGGTTGTCGGCAACGTTTCCGCTATGACCGCCGCCCTCGCTCTGTCTCTGTCCCTGACGGCGCAATCGATCCTCGACATGCACGCAGCGTTACTCGGCCACATTGAACCTGCGATCGCCGGAAAATGGCGCACTGAACCGGTGTGGGTAGGCGGGTCAAGCCTCGGCCCCCATGCGGCGCTCTTCGTGCCCCCGGGACCTGGCCGCGTCGTGGATTGCATTGCCGACCTTGTCGCGTTCATCGATCGTGATGACCTTCCGGTGTTGGCGCACGCCGCGATTGCTCACGCGCAGTTCGAGACCATCCATCCGTTCCCCGACGGGAACGGCAGAACGGGCCGCGCGTTAATGCACGCGATGCTCCGTGGCAAGGGATTGGCTCGGAATGTCACCGTCCCCATCTCAGCCGGTCTCCTAGTCAACGTGCACGAATATTTCGATGCGCTGACCGCGTTTCGCAGAGGTGA
Organism: Candidatus Acidiferrales bacterium; assembly: GCA_035532785.1. Taxonomy (GTDB): domain Bacteria; phylum Chloroflexota; class Dormibacteria; order Dormibacterales; family Dormibacteraceae; genus DATKQJ01. The sequence continues at coordinate 1,706 of DATKQJ010000020.1, forward strand.
TCCCGGGGCAATAGTTCGCCAGGTAGCCGACGCGTCCTATGCAGCCATAGCCAACGGCCGACAGCTTGTCCAAGACCTTCGCGCCGTCCGCGAGGATTGGGGGGCGCGGGTACGCGCCCGACGCGATGCCGCCACGTGGCGCGTCGCTGACCTTCTACTGCGCCAACCCGTTATCAACGTGGGGCTCATCGCCCAAGAGCTTGGCGTTGTGGCCCCCAATGTCTATCGCACCATCGAACCACTGATCGCTGCGGGTGTCCTAACGTCCTCGGGACGTCAGCGTGACCGGGTGTGGAGAGCACAGGAAATCCTCACAGCCGTTGATGCGTTTGCCGCCCGCGCAGGTCGGGGAAACCGCCTTGGTTGACACCAACCTCACCCAGAGTTCGAAAGACGTCTACGATGCCCCGCCATCGCCTTCAGCTGGGCGCGCTCGGCTCGGATAGATGATGGACGCATGAGGGTCGACCCCTACGCACCGCGTCGAAGAGGGCCTGATCTGCCGGAGGCGTCCTGCTTCAGCCTCCAACTCCTACTTGCTCCATGAGACGCAAACTTCGAAAACGATCTACGATGCTCCGCCACCGCCCTCGTGGATCCAGCCACTATGACCATCCGCTGCGATCGACGGATGCCGGGCGTTCTCCGCTTTCGGCGTCCGCGTGGCCCACAGCAGCTCATGATTGATTGGTGGCAGGCGTGGGCGTTCCGCAGATACGCAACGGCGTCGGAGCGGTGATGAAGCCGGTGGCGGTGGCGAGATACGGACTTGACCGATAACTGGCGTCCGACTACGGGGCTGGTCCCAATTCGTGATTGGAATCCGCTGGAGCAGATTCTGGCCGACGTTGGAGCGACTCCGGCGGAAGCGGGCCTCCTGGACTCTGACTCGGTTCCAAGGGATTCCGAGGAGCGGTTGCAGTCCGAGCTGCCGGCTGAGCTTCGTCCCCATGAGAGTGGTAACGCTGCCTGCCAGGACCCCTCGGCCTCGCTTTGGGGTGGCTGGACGCTGGCATCAGTCAGCCCCGCCGCGGCGCCCAGCATCGCGTGAATCAACAGCCATCTGACGCGTCCGCGGCTCCCCACACCTGGGACCTGTGGGTCCCGGATGTGGCTTCCCGAGGAATCTCGTTCGGGCGCGGGGTCATGGCCCCTACGGACCGTGTGCTGGTCCATGCGCCGCCCAGCGTCCTCAGAGTCGAGGTGAGGGCGGAGGACGGGAGCGTGGTGGCCTTCGGAGACAATCTCAGGCGGACGCTGGCATCGCCAATGGCAAGGCTCTCGATTGACGGCGGAAATGTCACCCGTGAGGACCTATGGCCGACGCCCTCGGAGCGGGGGCTGCCCGTGTTTCTGCCGGGTGGCGAGGTAGGGATCCTGGAATCGTGGTGGCACGATGACGATCACAGCCAGTGGAGATGGACGGTGGAGTTCTCCAACCACATTTGACGGAGCGACTATCGGCGGCGCGGGTTCCCTTTCGTGGCTCCGAGCGTTTGCGGGCTCAGGCGGTAATCCGACCCGCCAGATCCAGAATGCCGTTGACGTATCGTCGGCTGCTCTGCTTGATGCCGTGCTGTTTCACCGACGTGAAGCCCTGGTAGTAGGCCGCCAGCGCCTTTTGCTGGTCTCCGTTGAATTGGCTCAGGTAGTAGCCGATGAGCACGGAGCCGAGGGTGGCGTTGTCGGTCGCATCGTTCAGGTTCACGGTTCTGCCGAGTAGATGTGGCCCTGCCCAACTGGCGGTTGCGGGCATGATCTGCATCAGCCCGATGGCGCCATCGGGAGACACCGCCGACTCATTCCAGCCGCTTTCCCAGTCCGACAGGGCCAGGATCAGCGATGGGCTGACACCTTCCTTCTGCGCCGCTGCGACTAGGATGGCCTGCGGCGTGGGTGGTGGCGGCGGCGGAGCGGACAGCCGCAGCGATTGCCCGGGCTGAATCAGATTGGGGTTCTGGAGTTGGTTGAGCGCCACGATCTGCACCACCGAGACGCCGGTTCGGCGATAGATCGACCAGAGCGTATCGCCCGCCTGCACGGTGTAAGCGGCGACCGGAACGGAGGCCACCAGGAGTGCGGCCGCCGCCAGCAACCCGGACGTCATCACCCTTCCCCAAGCCACGGAAGGGTCTAACGTAGCCATCCCCCAAAACCATGCATCAGGCGCGGATTAGCAATTTCGCCCGGGCGACCTCGGCGGGACGGACCAACGACAGACCCCCGGTCGGTGGCCTTTCCCGGGGCCGCGCCACAACGCCGAAAACGTCCTTTGACCGTCAATCAGAGACGCCCTCGGATCTGCCGCTCGCAGCTGCGGCTTTGCATCCCGGCGGCGGCGGCGCTAGAGTGTGTGCCGAGACGCCTGACCGTGCAACGGCTCAGGACCGTCAGATGATTCGGAACCAGTTGACCGACTCGATCTTTCGCGCGGCACTGGAGGGGGGATTCGACGCAGACTTTTTCATGGAGTGGCGGTGCTATGGCCACGGCCGTGGCTCGCCGATCGGCTCATGTCGTTGCCATCGGCATCGTGCTTCTCATTCTTCACGTCCAACCCCTGATTCAGGTTGGTGCGACCATGGCCAACGTCCAGCCGGCTCCGATCATCCCGGCCATCACCCTTCACATACCCCTGCCCGCGCCCACGCCATCGGCGACACCGCCGCCGGTGAAAGCAGTGTCGCAGCGCTCGGCTGTGCATCCTGCCGCCACGCCCGCACCTGCCGTACCGACCTCGGCCCAGGGCGTGGCTGGGATCATCCAAGCCGCTTTCGCCTCCCAAGGTTCGACGGCTGTCGCGTGGGCGTTGCGGGTGGCCCGATGCGAATCCGGGTACAACCCCAATGCGACCAACGTCTCAAGCGGGGCGGCTGGCCTCTTCCAGTTCGAGCCCGCGACCTGGAGCCACACCCCGTGGGCGTCGAGTTCGGTTTACTCACCGGTCCCCAACGCGCAGGCGGCCGCCTGGCTCTATCGCCAGGATCACGGCGCTGCCTGGTCATGCAAATAGCTCGCCTGAGGTAGGCCCGGTCGCACCAGTTGGTGCTGATTGCGCCCCGACTAAGGAACGGACGGCACCCCGTCCCGGCGGGCACCGGTCCGAGTGATCAAAGCGAGTTCATGGCGCGCGTTCGGCGCGCACACTGGATTACCCAGTCACGTTCAGAGGGGAGGGCAACCAGCCGATGCAGGCAGAGGGCTCATTCGAAGTCACGTCGTGGGCGGAGGAGCAGGCAGGTGGTCTAGAGGAGGCCGGGAAGGTCACCAGGGCAACATTCGGACAGCGGTTCACGGGCGGGATCGAGGCGGAGACGGTGGCTGACATGGTGATGACTTACCGCGACGACGGAACGGCCGAATTCGTCGGCTATCAGCGGGTCCAGGGTCGACTGGGAGACAGGGTGGGCAGCTTCGTACTGACGGCCACCGGCGCATTTGATGGGTCCGACGCTCGGACCAGTTTCGAGGTGGTACCCGGTTCTGCGCGGGGCCAGCTGGTCGGTTTGAAGGGCGGCGGCGCCGCTACGGTGGGACACGGCCAGTCAGCCGGGGCATACAGTTTCGACTTGGAAATTTGACGGCGCTGGGCCGCTCCGACGGCCAACTCCCTGATGTTGACGACTCGGGACGGGCGAAAGACTTCGTCGCAAGCCGCTGATATAGACGCGTGTAGGGGCGGGATGTAGCTGACCTCTGCGGGGAGACCAGGGCGGCAAGGGCCCGAGGACCTTCCCGGGAGTCATTTCGGCACACGCTGCGCGCCTGGGGATCCGACGGGGGAAGATCAGCACCATCGGGCTTTCAGAATTTCCCCCGCGACCGCGACCCTGATCCGATAGCGGCCGCCCAAACCCCGGCCACCGGCAGCTTCGAGCGGCGTTCGCCCGCACCGGACTTGGTTGGGTCAAACGGTCTCGGCGGCCGGGCCTTCATGCGTGGAACCCGTAGTGAGCAAATGGGTGTTGCGGCTAGCTTGGTGGCAGCCGATCACAGGGCTCCACGCTCAGCGTGGCCCCAATGAACACCGACGAGGAGGTCCATGACGTCATCCCTGTTTTTGGACTTGATGCCCAGCCCATCTTGGCTGGACTCCGGGAACACCGCCTGGCAACTGGTGGCCGGGACCCTGGTGGGCCTCATGAGCGTGCCCGGTCTGGCCATCCTCTATTCGGGCCTGATGAAGCGCAAATGGGCGCTCAACTCCTCCCTCATGGTCCTCTACGCCTTCGCCTCCACACTTGTCGTCTGGACCTTATGGGGCTACCAGATGTCGTTCGGGAACCCGATCACGGATGTTCTGCACTTTATCGGCATCCCGGGCACGGTCCTCTCGCCGGCCAGTCTGGAGGGCCAGGCCGTGATCCCGCTCCTCAAAGGAGCCATTCCGACGCTGAGGTTTCCCCTCTCCACGTTGGTCTACTTCCAGTTCGTCTTCGCTGCCATCACCGTCATCCTGCTGGCGGGAGCCATTCTGGGACGCTTCAGCTTCAAGGCCTGGATGCTTTTCGTGCCGGTCTGGATCACGTTGGTCTATTCGGTCAACGCCTTCAGCATCTGGGGCGGGGGCTGGCTGGGCGTCATGCCGTCCTGGTTGAGCGGGCTGGCAGGGGCGGGGGCGGTTGACTATTCGGGCGGCTACGTGATTCACGTCGCGGCCGGCATCTCCGGGCTGGTGGCGGCAGCGGTCGTCGGCCCGCGGCTGCTAGTCGACCGCGAGCACAACCGACCCAGCAACGTCATCGCGGCCATCACCGGTGCCGGGTTGCTCTGGCTGGGCTGGAACGGATTCAACGGGGGCGACCCCTATTTCGCCGGCGCCGACGCCTCGGCAGCGGTCCTCAACACCAACTTGTCTGCGGCCACCGCGATGCTGGCCTGGATGTTCCTGGACGTGTTCATCGTCGGCAAGCCATCGGTGGGAGGAATCGTCAATGGAATGGTGGCGGGGTTGGTCGCCATCACTCCCGCGGCCGGATATGTCGACGGTTACGGCGCGCTCGCCATCGGCGTGGCGGCGGGGGTGGTTCCCTTCTTCACCTTCAACTACCTGGTTCGGGTGCCGCCGTTCAACAAGATCGATGACACCCTGGGTGTCCTGCACACCCACCTCATCGCGGGAGCCATTGGAGGACTCATGGTGGGCCTTCTGGCAGACCCCAACGTGATCGTTTATCCGGGCAGCGGCAAGACCGCGGCGGTCGCGGTGACCGGCCTCTTCTTCGGCAATCCGAAGCAGTTCGTGGCCCAGATCATCGGGTTGCTCTTCATCGTCATCTTCGATGGTGTGGCCACCTTTGTCATCCTCAAGGTGATCAGCCTGTTCATTCCGCTGCGGCTGACCCCAGCCCAACTTGAGGACGGTGACGAAGCAATCCACGGAGATGCGGCCTACGAGCTCATGCCCCAGCCGCCCGCCGCCAGCCGGGGCGAGGTGCTCGGCGTGCACGGCTAGAGGGATGGGGCCGGAGCGGACCAACCCGGTGCACGCTCAAGGCTTGGACCCGGCCTTGAATGCGGGTCGACGGTCCATCCGCAGAGGAGAGGAATCGACGATCTGAAATAGCGGTTTCTGGGGGGGCATGCATCCGTTCCACGGTGGCTCCGCGTCACAGCGCAAGGCCGCGAGAGGATCTCCGCACAGCGGATTGAGCGGGGATCCGTCGGCCTTCGACCCCGATCCGCCCGGCCCCAAGCCCGACTGGCCGCAGCGGCTGCGGGCGGCGCGGAGCGCAGCCCGCGAGACCTTCGTCGGAGTCCCCCAGGTGGTGGGGCTGGTATGGAGGGCGAGCCCGCCGCTGACCATAGCCCTGTTCGCGGCCACGGTGCTGGCCGGTCTGCTGCCGGCGATCAACGCCTACACCTCCAAGCTGCTCATCAACGCGGTTGTGCGCGCCATCCAAGTCCATCAGCAGCACCTCACCGACCGCACCGTGCTCGACGTGCAGCTGGCCTTTCTGAGCTTGCGATCGCCGCTCACCACGACCGTGGGTGCGATCGTGATGCTGGCCGGACTGCAATTCGTGATCTACGCCCTGACGTCCTTTCTGTCGACGGTGCGCAACATCTCCCAGCAGTTGATGCAGGACCGGGTTCAGCTCCAAATCCAGCTCTTGGTCATGGAGCACGCCTCGCGACTCGATCTGCAGTTCTTCGAATCCTCGGACTCGTACGACCTGCTGCGACGCGCCGAAGAGGATTCGACCAACCGCCCGGTGGCTATGGTTTCGACCATGTTCGGACTCCTCCAGACGCTGATCACCTTCGTCAGCATGGTCGCGCTGCTGCTCGGGGTCAGCCCGCTGTTGGCCCTGATCGCCTTGCTCAGCCCCATTCCCGCCTTCATTTCCGACACCAGATACGGCTGGAGGGGATATCAGATCGCCCGCTGGGCCTCGCCCCTGCGCCGCCGCATGAACTACCTCGTGGACCTGGTGACGACCGACAGCTACGCCAAGGAGATCAAGCTCTTCGATCTTGGCGGACACTTCATCTCGCGCTTCAAGATCCTCTCCAACGCCTATTACCAGCGCCAGAGAAAGCTCGTCAGCACCAGATATCTGGTCGGCAACGCGTGGAGTTCGATCACCACCCTGGCCGGTTCGGTTACCTACCTGTACGTGGCCCTGAAGGCTGTCTTCGGTCCCCTCAGCCTGGGCGATCTGACGCTCTACACCCAGGCCGCGTCCTCGGTCCAGAGCTCCATCCAGGGGATACTCTCGGGGCTGAGCGGGATGTACGAGCACAGCCTCTATCTGGCCAACCTCTTCCAACTGCTGGAGACCCCGGTCGCGCTGGCCGCACCCGAGCACCCCATCCCGCTGCCGCAGCCGGTGCGGGGCGAGATCGTCTTCGATCACGTCACCTTTCAGTACCCCGGTGCGCCCGCCCCGGCTCTGCACGACGTCAGCTTCCGGATCGCGCCGGGCGAGACCATCGCCGTGGTGGGGCGCAACGGCGCCGGCAAGAGCACCCTGATCAAGCTCATGTGCCGTCTCTACGATCCAACCTCGGGCCGGGTCCTGCTCGATGGGAGCGACATCCGAGAATATGATCCCGTCGAGTTGCGCGGGGCGATTGCGGCCATGTTCCAGGATTTCGTCACCTACCAAGCGACGGCGGGGGAGAACATCGGGCTCGGTGATCTGGCCCAACTGGACGACTCCGAAGCGGTCGAGGCGGCGGCCGTCAAGAGCGGAGCCGACTCGGTGGTGGCCAAGCTGACGATGGGCTACGACTCCCCGCTCGGACGTTGGTTCGAGGGTGGCGTGAACCTTTCCGGTGGGGAGTGGCAGAAGCTGGCCCTGGGCCGTGCCTTCCTGCGTGATGCGCCCGTGTTGATTCTGGACGAGCCCACCTCGGCGCTGGACGCCCAGGCTGAATTCGAACTCTTCCGCAAGCTTCGTGAGCTCAGCCTGGGGCGCACCGCGATCTACATTTCGCATCGCTTCTCGACCGTCCGTCAGGCTGACCGCATCCTCTTCCTGGAGGGAGGACGCCTGGTCGAGGAGGGCACCCACCCGCAACTCATGGCTCTGGGCGGCCGCTACGCCGCACTTTTCAACCTGCAAGCCAGCGCCTATACAGACCTGGTCCCTCAGATCGGCACCCAATGAACTATTTCGATCGCATGGGGGGGGAGCCCGCCCTGACCGCGCTGGTTGAGCGATTCTATGAGGGGGTGGAGCACGACGCGCTGCTCCGGCCGATGTATCCGGACGACCTGGGCCCACCCATTGAACACCTGCGCCTCTTCCTGATCCAGTACTGGGGGGGGCCGACCACCTACACCGAGACCCGCGGACATCCCCGCCTGCGGCTTCGTCACCAGCCCTTCGCGATCGGGTCGGCCGAGGGCGATGCCTGGCTCGGGCACATGCGCTCGGCGATCGCCTCGCTGGGGCTGGAGGAGGAGTTGAGCCAGATGCTGGAGGCCTACTTTGTCACCGCCGCCCGGGGCCTCATCAACCGGCCCCAGGCCCCGTCTGGGGAGGTGATCACAGTCCGCCGCTGACTTAAGAAAAGGCTGGCTCGGGTTTGGAACTGGCCTGCGGGCGGGTATCAAGAGGTATGAAATTCGAGGTTTTCGTGCAGCCCGGAGTGGGGTCCTCCGACGCCCTTATGGACTGGTTGGAGCGACACGAAATTCAGGCCCACGTGCGGAACGTGGTCAGCGACGCGTCGGCCCTGGCGGAGGCGCTCGCCCTCGGCGCCGGAGCCCTCCCGGTGACCGTCCACAGGGGCTCGGTGGTGGGCGGTTTTGACCCAGCCGCTCTGGAATCGTTGGCCAAGGTCTCCCCAGCCGTCCCTGCGGTTGGGGTCGAGGTCGAGATGGACCTCGGTGGCGAGGTGCTCGTGGGGCGCGTCCTGCCCGGCGGTTTGGGTCAGCAGATGGGACTCCAGCCGGGAGACGTGGTCGCCAAGGTGGGCGGTTACGGGGTATTCACCTCGGAGCAGTTCCTGACTGCACTGGATTCGGCCCGCCGTCGCCAACTGACGGTGACGGTTCGTCGCGGGAAGGCCACCGTGATGCTAAGCGTGGAGCCGGAAACGGCCTCCTAACAACCGACTCCGGACCGGCTCCGCCGGAGATCCGCCGCTGGCCCGGGGCCGCGGATCTCCCGCGCGGCTCCGGGCTGGTTGCGCGCCAGCGCCTTCAGAGTCGGCCGGCCGCCCGCCACAATGGTGGCGTGGGCCCACGCGCCTTTCTGGTCGACGTCGGTCCAGTTCGGGAGTCGCGACCGTTTCGCTTCCTGCTGATAGCGATGGTGACCTCGCTCTGCGGACGCCAGGTCCTGAACGTGGCCGTGCCCTTCCAGGTCTTCATCCTGACCAGGTCATCACTGGCGGTTGGCTTGGTGAGCGCGGCGCGGCTCCTGCCGATGTTGACGGCGGGGCTCTATGGCGGCCTCTTGGTGGACCGCTACGACCGGCGCCAGGTGATGTTCTTCAACAAGGTCGCCAGCGCCGGCTCCTCGGTGGGCCTGGTGGGAGTGGCGTTGCTGCACCATCCGCCCCTGGTTCCGATTGTCGTTCTGGCCGCCCTGGGAGCGGGCCTGGGCAACATCGAGAGCGCCTGCAAGATGTCCATCCCGCCGCGCCTGTTCCCATCCCAACGCCTGGCTGCCGCCTCCTCGCTACAGCAGTTCACAACCCAGGTGGGCGTGGTGGTGGGGCCGGCGGTGGGTGGGCTGGTAATCGGTCTCTTCGGCCTCCCCTGGGCTTATTCGCTGGACGTGATCCTGGCCCTTCCCGCGCTCGCCGCAATCGCCGCCATGCCCTCCTTCCCGGCCCAAGGCTCCTCACCCCAATGGAGCCTGCGGGTGCCTTTGCAGGCGGTCGGATTTGCCGCCCGCACCCCCCTCGTCAAGGCCAGCTTTCTGATCGACATCGTCGCCATGCTCTTCGGCGCCCCAACCGCGTTGTTCCCGGCCATGGCGGTGATGGTGTATCACGTCGGCCCGGCCGGCCTGGGGCTGCTGTATTCCGCGATCGGACTGGGTGGTCTGCTCGGCTCGGTCCTGACCGGCTGGGTGTCGGGGGTGGAGCGGCGGGGACTGGCTGTAACCGTGTCCGTCCTCTGCTGGGGAGCGGCGATAACGGGATTTGGACTGGCGGCGCCCCTGTTTGCCGTTGGCCTCCTCTTACTGGCCCTGGCGGGCGCGGCGGATGTGATCAGCGCCATCTTCCGCACCACCATCATCCAGACCCTCACGCCCGACCACCTGCGGGGCCGGATAGGCTCGCTCAATTCGCTCGTCGTGGTCTCCGGCCCCAGCCTGGGCGATCTCGAATCGGGTGGCGTGGCAACGCTCACCTCGCCCGTCATCGCGGTCGTTTTCGGTGGCCTGGCGTGTTTGGCGGGAGCCCTGTTGCTGGTCGCTGCGATCCCCGAACTCAGATCCGGTCGCCTGTCCGACGACCGACCGAGTGGGGCCGGACAGGCCCCGCCGGAGCTCGAGCTCGAACCACCGGCCTGAATAATCAGACCGATGGCTGGGCTGCCTCCACTTGCGGGCGGCGCGAGGCTTCAGGCGCAGCGGGGCGCGCGGAGGCGCGGTGGTTGCTATCCCGCGGCTGGCCCTGCGATCATGGCTTGGCCGCGGCCCGCTGGCGGGTGCCCATCGGGGAAGGTGACCGGCTCCGTTCTGAGCCGGGGCCCAACCCGCGGTGCTAGTTTTCGGGTGCCGGGGCCACCTCGCGGTATGGGGTGCCGAACCGTAGATGAGGAGGTCAACCAGGGGTGAAACCGCGGATCTTCGTCGTTCAGCCATTGATGGAAAACGGCCTCAACGCTCTCCGCGAGGTGGGCGAGGTTGAGGTCTTCAACTCCGAGCGCATGATCAGCCGCGACGAACTGATCGCGGGCGTGCGCCGGAGCGACTTTGTGGTCACCCTGGGCGACACCGTCATCGACGCCGAGATCCTGGACGTGAACCCCGGTCTGAAGGGAATCGCCGCCATGGCCATGGGCCTCAACGTCATCGACGTCGAGGCGGCCACGGAGCGGGGAATTCTGCTCACCAACATCGATCACGTGATTACCAAGACGACCTGTGATCTGACCCTGGCTCACATCCTGGGACTCGCTTGGCGGATCGTTGAGGCGGACCGATTCACACGATCCGGTCGCTTTCACCAAGAGCAATCGATGAGCTTCCTGACCCACTCGCTGCTGGGCAAGGTGGTGGGCATGATTGGGTTGGGTGCGATTGGAGAGGAGATCGCCAAGCGGGTGCGCGCCTTCGAAATGCCGGTCGTCTACACCAAGCGCAACCGCCTCTCGGAGGAGCGAGAGCGCGAGCTGGGGGTGGAGTTCCTAGCCAGCAAGGACGACGTCCTCAAGCAGGCCGACTTCGTCGTCATCATGGCCAACTACAACCCCAGCACCCACCTGCTGATTGGCGCTCGCGAGTTCGGGCTGATGAAACCCACCGCCTTTTTTGTCAACACCGCCCGAGGCCGCATCGTGGACGAGCCGGCCCTCCTCGACGCGCTCAAAACGAAGAAGATCGCGGGCGCGGGTCTCGACGTCTACTGGAACGAGCCACCGATCAGCGAGCCCAACCCCAACCCCGAGTTCTTCAAGATGGACAACGTCATCCTGACCTCGCACATCGGCTCCGCGGCGCGGGAATCGCGCACCGAGATGGCGCGGTTGGTGGCCGCCAACATGGCCGCCATGGTGACCGGTAAGAGGCCCTCCAACGTTTACAATCCGGCCGTCTACGAGCGGCCCAACTTCCGCCTCGGCGTCCCGCCGCCGCAGTGAGTCGGGGGGCAAGTGGCCGGCCCCTCCGACGGAGTGGGGAGCGGGAAGAGAGGAGCAATCGTTAGCACCATGAAATTCGGCCCAACCCTGCTGATCTCGCGGGCTCAGGTGCGGGCCGCGCTGACCATGGGCGACGCCTTCGGCGTGGTCGAGGAGGTGCTTCGGGGTCAGGCCCTGGGTCGCGTGGAGATGCCGGCCAAGGTGACCATGAACCTGGCTGCGTACGGCCTCCAGGCCTGGAACACGGCCATGCCGGCCTACATCGAGTCACTGGCCGCCGCCGGCGTCAAATGGGTGGGTGGGTTCGTAGGCAACCCAACCCAGCAGGGTCTGCCCTACCTGATCGCCACGATCTTGGTTCAGGACGCCCAGACGGGGTATCCACTGGCGATCCTGGAGGGAACCCACATCACCAATCTGCGCACCGGCGCGGTGGCCGGAATCGCGGCCCGCCACTTCGCCCGGGCGAATTCGCGGGTGCTGGGCATCGTCGGTGCGGGAACCCAGGCCAGATTCGCTGTTGCCGCGCTTCGTCGGGTCCTCGACCTGGGTGAGATCCGCGCGTACGACCTCGAAGCCGCGGCCGGGACCCGATTCGCAGCCGAGATGAGCACCCTCTACGACACCCCGGTGACGGCCTGCGGATCGGCCGAGGAGGCGGTGCGCGGCGCCGACGTGGTCATCACCGCGACCACGTCGACCACGCCCCTGATACGGCGGGAATGGCTGCAGAGGGGGGTGCTGGCGATCTCCATCGGCAGCCAGGGACAGGAGTTTTATGACGACGCGGTGCTGGGGGCGGACAAGCTCATCTGCGACTCCTGGGAGCAGTGCTCGCACCTGGGTGAACTGCAGCGGCTGGCCGAGGCGGGACGGGTCACAAGGGACAGCGTCTTCGCCGAGCTGGGCCAGACCGTGGCCGGCCTGCGGCCCGGGCGTGAGCGCGAGGATGAGTCCGTACTGGTGGTTCCGATCGGGCTCGGGGCTCTGGACATTGCCCTCGCCCGGGTCGCCTACGACCGGGTCCAGGCGGCGGCGGATTCGGACAGCTTCTCGTTTTTTGAGATCGGTTCCGGGCCGCCCGGGCCAGAGGGCTGAAGTGGGCGAGCGCCACTGCAGAGCCCCGCGGCGGGCGTGACGTGACGCTCCGCTGGGGACTGGTTGGTCCGGGTCGCTCGGCCGACACCCTGGTAGCACCGGCCATCGCGGCGGATCCGAACAGCGAATTGTGCTGGGTCGTGGGCCGCGACCAGGGCCGGGCCGAGGCCTTCGCCAAAAAACACGGGCTGCCCAGATCGGGCACGAGTTACGAATCCATGCTTTCCGATCCCGCCATCGACGCGGTGGTCGTCACCACCCCCAATGCCCAGCACCCGGATCAGGTGGTGGCAGCGGCGCGGGCCGGCAAGCACGTGCTCTGCGACAAACCCCTGGGTCCGACCGAGGCCGAGGCCGAGCGGGCCCTGGAAGCGTGCCGGAAGGCGGGCGTCAAGCTGGGCATGAACTTCCAGACCCGCCGCCACTCGTGCTTTGTCGAGGCCCGCCGCGTAATCCATTCCGGCGCCATCGGTGAGGTTCGGCTGGTTCAGGTCGACGCCTCGCCCGGAGATGTGCCCCACAGCGGTTGGCGGGCCCAGCCGGCGCTGGCCTCACGGGGCGCGATGAACAACATCGCCATCCACATCTACGACCTGCTCTGCTATCTGCTGGACTCCGAAGTCACCGAGGTGGCCGCCCTGCTGGATACCGGCCAGGCGTCGGATTTGGAGCGCATGCCCCTGGTCCTGCTTCGTTTCGCCAGCGGAGCCCTGGCCTTCGCCAACGGCAACCAGGTGACGCCGATGCCACTCAACGACATCGTGATTCACGGCACCCGGGGCCGGATCGACGGTCGCGGAATCACGCGGCCTCAGACCAAGGGGAGCATGCGCGTGGTGACCGCGGAGGGCGAGGTGACTTCTTCCTTCAGCTCCCAGGACTGCTACGAGGCGACCATGAGCGCGTTTACCGCCGATGTTGTGGCGGGTCGGGATCCGAGCCCCTCGGGGCTGGACGGGCTGCGCAGCGTGCAGCTGACCGACGCCATCGCGCGCGCCGCCCGCGAGCGCCGCGTCATCCAGATCCCGATTCGATGGTGAGCTCGCGCAGGCGATCGAAGGGATCGGGCACCAGGGAGCGAAACCCGGTCTCGGTGACGACCCCGGTGTCCTCGACCATCACCACCTGGCCCCGGCTGACAAACCAGGGCTCGGGGGTGAGGACCATGCCCGGTTGGAGCGAGGTCTGATCCTCGAAGTCGAGGTAGGGCGCCTCGAGCAGGTCCAGTCCGATCCCGTGCCCGATCCAGGACCCGGGAGGCGGGCGTGGATATCCGAGGGCCGTCAGCCGGTCCGCAAATTTCAGCGCCACCTCGCGGGCGGGTATCCCAGGCCTGATGGACTCGAAAACGTCGCGCTGCAGATCGACGATGCGGTCGTGGTCGCCGCGGTCCGCCCCCGTCGGCGGCCCCAGGGCGGCGCGGCGGGTGAGGTCGGCGCGGTAGCCGCGATAGGAGAGCGCGAGGTCGATCTGGAGCAGATCGGCCTTGCGATAGACGCCGTCCCTGGGCCCGGAGCCGAAGGACACGATGGCGGGGGGGTCGGGATCGGCCCCGGCCTCAAGTGCGCAGACCAGAGCCAGGCGCCGGCAATCGGCCAGGCGGGCACCGGGCCGGAGCAGCGAAAAGAAGCGCTCCAGGGCCCGGATGGCGATGCCGGACGCCTCGCCGATGAGCTCGATCTCCAGGTCCGATTTGATCACGCGGGCCTCCCTCAGCACCCCCGATCCGTCCACGAATCTCGCCCTGGGAAGCTCTCGGCGGGCGGCCTCCAGGGCGCTCTGGGAGAGATCCAGTCTATGACTCGGGCCGAACTCGCATCCGATCGCGGCGTCTCCCAACCCCAGCTCGGCCAAGTTGGAGCCGAGGCGGGCCGGGTTGAAGGGAAATTCAACGTAGCCGCGAACGTCGGCGATGGCCGACTGGCGCCGGGCCTGGGCGACCTCGGGGGCGGGGATGATGAGGACCGGATCCCGCTCGACGGGCAGGATCAGGATGCTGGGGCGTTGGCCGATCGCGAACTGGGAATTCTGGTGGCCGCACAGATAGCGATAGCCGGAGGGCTCGGTGACCAGCAGACAATCGATCGAGGCGCGCGCCATGATTGTCTGGACATGGCGCCTACGAGATCGGTACTCGGCTTCACCGAGTGGTTCATGGTCCGATCCGCCCTCGCCGCCGAGGGGCGTGGGCGGGGCGTCGTCGTCGCCGTCTGATGCCCTCACAAACGGTGCCGACCCACCCCGACATGGTATCCGGCCACGCCTCGGCCGCCGACCTGGTGCGGCGCCTGCGAGCCCGCGAGGTGAGCCCCCGAGAGTTGGCCGAAGAGCACCTGCGCCGGATCGAGAACCACCCCGAGTTGGGGTCGTTCCTATTCGCCGACCGCGACCGACTGCTGGCCCAGATCCCGGACGGTCCCGGCAGCGGGCCCCTGGCGGGGCTGCCGCTGGCGCTCAAGGACAACATCGATACGAAGGGCGTGCCGACCAGCTCCGGATCGATGGCCGACTGGGGACGGATTCCAGACCACGATGCGGCGGTCTGGACTCAGCTTCGTGATCGGGCCGGGGCCCGGCTGCTGGGCAAGACCCACATGAGCGAATTCGCCTACCGCTGTCATCACCCCGAGTTGGGGGTGGTCCACAATCCGCACCAGCTGTCTCGCGCGACGGGCGGTTCGAGCTCCGGTTCGGCGGCGGCGGTCGCGGCCGGGCTGGCCCCGGCCGCCCTGGGCACGGACACCGGTGGATCGATCCGAATCCCCGCCTCCTACTGCGGGGTGGTGGGTTTGAAGGGCGGCACGGGAGAGGTCTCCACCGCGGGGGTGGTGCCCCTCAGCCTGACCCTGGACCACGTCGGCGTCTTGGCGCGGAGCGTTGCCGACGCCGCGCTTGTCTACCAGGAGATGATGAGCGCGCCCATCCAGCTGGTGGATCCGGTCACCCTGGAGGTGCCTGGGGCAGAGCGCCCCCGCTTGCGGATCGGGGTTGATCGCGGCTATTTCACGACCGAGGCCCAGCCCGCCGTGCTGGGAGCGCTGAACAATTCGCTGCGGATACTGGAATCGACCGGTTGCCGGGTGGTTGAGGTCAATCTGGCCGGCGCCGGGACCTGGCGCCGGGCGCAGCGGCAGATCCTCTTGCGGGAAGCCTGGCTCTACCATCGCGATCGGCTGGCGGGCCCGGCGCCATACGGTCCCGTGTTCCGAGCCTCGGTCGCCAAAGGCGCCGAAATCACGCCGCCGCAATACGACGCCGCGCTCAAACTGCGACGCACCGCGATGAGGTTCATGGCCGATGTCTTCACCCAGGTCGACCTGATCGTGGCGCCCACCTGCCCAACCGTTGCGCACGCCGGCGAGGAGGGTCTGCACGGGACCGCCTACACCCGCTACGCGAGTCTGGCCGCCTTCACCGGATTGCCCGCCCTCAGCCTGCCTGCGGGGCGCGGATATCTGGGTTTGCCGGTCGGCATCCAGGTGATCGGGGCCAGCGGCGCCACCCGCACCGTGGTCACGCTCAGCGCGCTCTTGGAGTCGGCTCTGGGCGCCTGGTAGCGACCCGGTGGCCGTGCCGGGGTTTAGTTCACCGCCAGCAACTCGACCACGAAGATGAGCTGGGCGCCGGGCGGAATCAGTCTTCCCGCCCCCCTCTCGCCGTAGCCCAGGTGGGGTGGAATCTCGAGCCGCCGCTTGCCCCCCACGCGCATTCCGACCACGCCCTCATCCCAGCCCGCTATGACCATCTTCTGGCCCAGTCCGAAGGAGAAGGGCGAGCCGTGGTCGCGAGAGCTGTCGAACTTGCGGCCGTCACTCAGCCAGCCGGTGTAGTGCACGCTGACGGTCTGCCCGGACTGGGCCTCGGCTCCCTCGCCGGGGTTGATGTCGCTGATCGTGAGGCCGGAATCGGCGGTGGTCGAGGCGGGGCCGGAAAGACCGAATTCATCATCCATGGGGCCAGGTTATCGGAGCCAGAGGCGTGCGCGGGGTACCATGCCTCGATGTAGATGCCTGGAACGCGCGGCACAGTGCTGATCATCGAGGACTCTGCGGACACCGCCGAATTGCTGGCGGCGGTCGTGGAGGAGGAGGGGTTCGCCTCCGTCACGTGCTCGACCGCCGAGTCCGGGCTCCACGCCTTCACCACCCAGCACCCGGCGGCGGTGTTCATGGACTGGGTACTGCCAGACCGGCCCGGCACCGAACTCTGCCGCCAGCTGCGGGCGGAGGACGCGGTCGTTCCGATCATGTTCGTTAGTGGGCGCGACGATGAAGCCAGCATCAGCCGGGGCCTCGACTCGGGGGCTGACGACTTCCTGGTCAAGCCGGTCCGGAGATCTGAACTGATGGCGCGGCTGGAGGCCCACCTGCGCAAGGCCGGATCCGTAGAGGTGGCCATCGTCCAGGGACGGGGGAAGGAGGGGAGTCGGAGCCAGCGCTTTGGCGCGATTGAGATTGATACCGCCGCCCGTACGGTCCGCGTCGGCGGCCGCGAGGTCAGCCTGGGCCCGCTCGAATTTCGCCTCCTGGAATACTTCACCCGCAACGTCGGCATCGCCGTCTCGCGCGAACAGATCCTGAATGAGGTCTACGGCTACGAGGCCGACATCTCCACCGAGCGGGTGGATCTGCTCGTCCGGCGGCTGCGCAGCAAGTTGGGCGAGGGGTCCGACCGCGGAAGCCAGTTCGTGGCCGTGGCCGGGTACGGCTATCGGCTGGAGCGGCGCGCCAGCGAGCGCGCCAAGGACGCGTAGTAATAAGCTATGGACCACTTTGGCATATGTGATTACGCAACCCTGTGTGGGCGTCAAAGACGCCTCCTGCGTCGAGGTCTGCCCGGTCGACTGCATCCACAGCGACGATAAGGCCGAGCTTTACTACATCGACCCGGACGAGTGCATCGACTGCGGAGCCTGCGTGGACCCCTGCCCGGTGGACGCCATCTTTCCTGAGGACGAGGTCCCGGCGGAGTGGACCAACTTCATCAAGATCAACGCCGACTACTTCAAGAATTGATGGGCCGCTATTCCGTCACCCTGATCCCCGGAGATGGCGTCGGGCCTGAAATTTGCGAGGCAACCGTTCGCGTCATTGAGGCCACCGGCGTCAAGTTCGATTGGGAGGAGATGCAGGCCGGCGAGAACGTGATGGCCGAGTACGGCACCCCCCTTCCAGAGCACGTTCTGGCCTCGATTCGGAAGAACAAGGTGGCCCTCAAAGGCCCCGTC
Source organism: Candidatus Acidiferrales bacterium (assembly GCA_035532785.1). GTDB lineage: Bacteria > Chloroflexota > Dormibacteria > Dormibacterales > Dormibacteraceae > DATKQJ01. The sequence goes on from DATKQJ010000020.1 coordinate 19,303, forward strand.
ACGACTCCTGTCGGCACCGGTTTCCGGAGCGTCAATGTGGCCATCCGCCAGGAGCTGGAACTGTATTCCTGCCTGCGGCCGATCAAGGCCTACCCGGGGGCGCGAAACTTGCGCGACGATCTGGATTTCGTCGTCGTCCGAGAGAACTCCGAGGACATCTACATCGGTATCGAATTCGAAGAGGGGACCCCCGACTGCGCCAAGTTGATCGAGGAGATCTCGGCCCTGGCAAAAAAGAAGATCCGGCCGGATTCGGGACTTTCAATCAAGCCCATCTCGATCTTCGGTACCCAGCGCATCGTTCGCTACGCACTGCAGTACGCCCGCGACAACCGCCGCCGCAAGGTGACCCTGGTGCACAAGGCCAACATCATGAAACACACCGACGGGCTCTTTTTGCGGGTCGGCCGAGAGGTCGCCAAAGAGTTCCCGGATATCGAGTTTGAGGACCGTATCGTCGACAACATGTGCATGCAGTTGGTGCTGCGGCCCTACGAGTACGACATTCTGGTGCTACCCAACCTCTATGGAGACGTGATCTCGGATTTGGGCGCGGGCATGATCGGGGGGCTGGGGCTGGCGCCGGGCGCCAACATCGGGGTGGATTGCTCGGTTTTCGAGGCCTCCCACGGTAGCGCGCCGAAGTACGCCGGACAGAACAAGGTCAACCCGATGGCGGTGATGCTCTCTGGTGTTCTCATGCTCCGCCACCTGGGCGAGGCTGAGGCGGCCGACCAACTCGAGGGTGCCATAGCAGCGGTGATCAAGGACGGTCGAGCCGTGACCTACGACATGAAGGCGGACCGCAACGATCCGAGTGCGGTCGGCACCAGTCAGGTCGCGGACGCCATCGTGGATCGAATCCGGGCCGGCGTCTAGGACCGCGACGGTTCAGCCCCCGCTCCTCACGATCTGAACGACCGCGTCGGAGATGAGCTGGACGGCGATCGCCGAGAGCAGCAGCGCCAGGACACGACTTAAGAAGTTCACCGCCGCCGGCCGCAGCAAGCGCGAGATCTGGGCGGCCAGGCTGAGGCCGACCCCCACCACCAGTACCGTCAGCACGATTCCTGCGATTACCCCGATCCGGCCCTCCAGGCTGGTATAGCGCCCGGACAGGACCATCACTGCCGCGATCGCGCCCGGACCGGCCAGGAGTGGCGTCGCCAGCGGGACCAGGGCGATGTTGGTGGCTTCATCACCAGGCAGCGTCTCGCCGCGAAATGACTCCAGGGCGACCAGAAGTAAGAGCAATCCGCCGGCGATCGACAGACTATCAGTCGAGACGTGAAGGTAGGCCAGCACCGCCTGGCCGAAGAGGGCGAATCCCGCCACCAGAGCCCCGGCCGCCGCCGCCGCCTGCACCGCCAGCCAGGACCGCTCGCGACCCCCGCGCTTGCGGGTCAGGGCGATGAAGAGGGGGATGTTGCCGAGCGGGTCCATGATCACCACCAGGGTCACGAAGGTCTGGGCGAACGCGCGAAGATTCATGTCGGCCGGCTCGGGTCGGGGTTGACCCCAGCGCAGCGGTGGCGCCTCGATTCCCCAGCGCCATCGCCACGTTCTAAGATTTTCATCGGCATCGCCCCTCCCGACAGATCTCCACACGTCCTTGCACCCGGCTCCGGGCGGTACCGCGGTCGTCGCCGACGACTGCGAGATTGGATCGTGCTCGGTCTGCTCGCCATCACCCTACTGGTTGGGGCTGGCCGGGGGCTGGCCGCCAACAACAGCTGGCCGGGCCTGGGCTCTCCTGCAATCTCCCTGAGTGGGTCAGAGGCTGCACCGGCGTCCAACCTCGCTGCCCATGCCACCCACCCGATCGCTCCCCTCAGCTTCAGCTCCGACTGGCTGCAGGCGAACCCAGCCCCCGCTCTGGCCGCGCACGCGCGCTCCGGAATCCTGATTGATCTCGATTCCAACCGCGTCCTCTGGCAGCGAGAGCCAGATGCCGAGCGCGCCCCGGCCAGCCTGACCAAGATGGTGACGGCGATGGTCGCTCTTGACTTGCGCTCGCTGTCGAGCCAGGTCACCGTCTCGACGGCGGCGGCCCAGATGCCGCCCGACGTGATGGGATTGTCAGCCGGCGAGGTGGTGTCGGTGCGGGACCTCATGTATGGCGTCTTCTTGGACTCCGGCAACGATGCCGCCGAAGCTCTGGCCGATGGCATTGTGCCCCACACAACCTTCATTTCGCTGATGAACAAGAAGGTCCGGGCGATGGGACTGACGCGAACCCATTTCACCGATCCGACCGGCCTCGACGCACCCGGGCATTACTCCAGTGCCCACGATCTCGCGGTCATCGCCGCAACGTTGATGTCCGCCTATCCCGAGTTGCTGCCCATCATCGCCACCGAGCAGATCATGCTTCCGGCCACGGCCACACACAAGGCGTTCAACGCCAGCAACCTGAACAAGCTGCTCCGGGACTATTCGGGAGCGATTGGAATGAAGACCGGATTCACCGATAACGCGGGCGGGTGTCTGGTGGCCGTGGCCGTGCGGGGAGGACGCCACCTGATGGCCGTGGTGCTCGATTCCGACATTTTCTTCACCGAGGCCGCCCAGCTCCTCGACTACGGTTTTTCCACGCCCACCTGATCCGACCGATAGACTCTCCGTTCGTCATGATTCCGATCGAAAACGTTCATGCGCTGGAGATCCTGGACTCCAGAGGAAACCCGACCCTCCAGGTCACCGTTGACACGGCCTTCGGTTCGGGAACGGCCAAGGTACCCTCTGGGGCTTCGACCGGTGCCCACGAGGCCTCGGAACTTCGGGATGGAGATCCCGGGCGTTACGGGGGCAAGGGGGTACTGGCGGCGGTTGCGAACGTCAACGGCGAGATCGCCGACCGGATCGAGGGCATGGATGCCTCCGACCAGGGCCGCCTGGATTCGGAGCTGTGCGAGCTCGACGGGACGCCGAACAAGGGACGATTGGGCGCCAACGCCATCCTCGGCGTGTCCCTGGCAGCGGCCCACGCCGCGGCAGCCGCGGTGGACATGCCGCTCTATCGTTACCTGGGTGGCGCCCAGGCCACCCTCCTGCCGCTGCCCCTTTCCAACATCCTCAACGGCGGAGTCCACGCCGACAACAACCTGGATCTCCAGGAGTTCATGGTCTGCCCCCTCGGATCACCCACTTTCAGCGATGCCGTGCGCTGCGTGGCGGAGGTCTATCAGGCCTTGAAGAAGGTGCTGGGTGAGCGAGGGCTGCTCAGCGGAGTGGGGGACGAGGGCGGGTTCGCGCCCCGACTGGAATCGAATGAAGCCGCGCTCCGACTTATCGTGGAGGCCATCGGTGCGGCCGGCTACCGGCCGGGCGAGGACGTGGCCCTGGCCATCGACGCCGCGGCCAGCGAATTCTTTTCCGACGGTCGCTATCACCTCCGGGGAGAGGGCCGAACGCTCGCCGCCCCAGAACTGGTCGACGTCTACGACGACTGGAGCCAGCGCTATCCGATCGTCTCCATCGAGGACGGCATGTCGGAAGACGATTGGGAGGGATGGAAGCTGCTCACCGAACGTCTGGGGGGCCGTTTGCAGCTGGTCGGAGATGACCTCTTCGTAACCAATCCGGAGCGCATCGCCGAGGGCATCGCGCGCGGGGTGGCCAATTCGCTGTTGGTCAAGGTGAACCAGATCGGCACCCTCTCCGAAACGCTGGCTGCCATCGAGATGGCGCGCGAGGCGGGCTACAGTTGCGTCATCTCTCACCGCTCGGGGGAGACCGAGGACGTGACCATCGCCGATTTGGCCGTGGCAACGGGCGTGGGTATGATCAAGACTGGGGCCCCGGCGCGATCAGAACGCGTGGCCAAGTACAACCGCCTTCGCGTTATCGAGGACGAGCTCGGCGGATCGGCGCGCTTCGCCGGCCGGACCAGGATCCGGGTGCGGTGAGAATCGACTCGCGGGCGGTGCACGCCGGCCGCGATCTGGAGGCGGGGGACGCGCAGGCGCCGGCCATCTCGCCCACATCGACCTGGATCTACGACGATCTCGACGAGTACGAGCGGGTCGCCAGCGGAGTTCAATCGGGGCACCTCTACGCTCGGGAATCGGGCGAGAACGTGGCCATGCTGGAGGCGGCGGTGGCCGATTTGGAGGGAGCCGAGGCGGCGGTGGCGACCGCGTCCGGGATGGCGGCTCTGCTGGCAACGTTGCTGGCGCTGGCGCCACGACCGGCCCCCATCGCCATTGATCGTCATTGCTACGGAGTCAGCCTGGTACTCCTGAGGCGAGATCTGGAACCCTTGGGATATGAGGTTCGCGTGGTCGAGGCTTCCGATGCGAGCGCGCTCGAGTCAGCCCTGCCGGGAGCGGCAATGCTGCTCGTGGAGACAATCGCAAATCCTCTTTGCCAGGTCGCCGACATCCCCGGCCTGGCGCGGGCGTGCGAGCGCCATCACGCCCATCTGGTTGTCGACGGCACCTTTGCCACGCCCTATTTGAACCGGCCCCTGGAGCACGGCGCGAGCGTTGTGCTGCACAGCGTCACCAAGTACCTGGGTGGACACTCCGATCTGATCGCCGGGGTGGTGAGTGGCCCCCGGGAGCTGATGTCCGAGATTCGCTCGCGCCGCTCCCGGCTGGGCTCGAGCCTGGGGCCCTTTGAAGCCTGGCTGGCCCTGCGCGGGCTGCGAACCCTGCCCGTGCGCATGGCGCGTCATTCCCAGAACGCGCTCCAACTGGCCCGGGCGCTGGACGGAATGAGGGTCGTCAAGCGCGTCTACCATCCCGGGCTCCCGAGTTCCCCTGACCACGATCTGGTGCGGGCGATGCTGCCTCAGGGAACGGGCGGGATGCTGGCCCTGGACCTGGCCGGAGGTCGTCCGGCCCTGCAGGCCGCCCTGCGCCGCTTCCGGATGGTGCGCTTTGCCGCCAGCCTGGGAGGCGTGGAGACGACCATCTCCTACCCCGCCATAACCTCCCACCGGGCGCTGCCAGAGGAGGAGCGGTTGCTGGTGGGGGTGAGCGCTGAGACGGTTCGGGTGTCGGTCGGATTGGAGGACGCCTCCGATCTCATCGCCGATTTTCAGCAGGCCTTCGAGGCCAGCTGACTCCGGTGTCGGCATACACCGCGTTGCAGCTCTTTGAGCTCCTGCTTTTCTCAGGGCTGTTCTTCTACGGCTCCGCCACCAACCGACTCTCGATCGTGGTCCTGGCCGGTGGATTGCTCCTGGGCAAGGCGATCCTCAACGTGCTAGCGGCGGATGGCGGCTCCCTCTACCGCCGCTCGCTGATCGGGTACGGAGTGGGTGCGCTCTTCATCGCCGTGGGCGTGGTCCTGGTCAAGCTGGCGTGACGGTGCAGGCGGGCGCGCTTGGTTCATAGACTGAGGTACGCATGAGCGCGAGCAGGACGGTCGAATGCATCACCGATCTGGTTGGTAACACGCCTCTGGTCAGGGTGCACCTGTTCGAGCAGACCAATCCCGAGGTGGAGGTCTGGGCTAAATGGGAATGGTTCAATCCCGGCGGTTCGGTGAAGGATCGGGCGGCGCTGTCGATGATCGAGGATGGCGAACGACGCGGCGCGCTGACGCGCGACAAGATCCTCATCGACTCCACCTCCGGCAACACGGGCATCGCCTACGCGCTGATGGCCGCGGCCAAGGGCTACCGGGTGCGCCTGGTCATGTCCGACAACGTGTCGGCCGAGCGCAAGCAACTGGCCGAAGCGTACGGGGCGGAGATCCTGTATTCCGAGGGTCAGGAGGGCTCAGATGGAGCCATCCGGCTCTGCCGTGAGCTGATCGAGCGCGACCCCGACCTCTACTTCTATCCCGACCAATACAACAATCCGGCCAATCCCCGGGCGCACTACGAGGGTACGGGGCCCGAGATCCTGGCCCAGACCGGAGGGCGCGTCACCCACTTCATTGCCGGGCTCGGCACAACGGGGACTTTCACCGGCACTGCCCGCCGGTTGAAGGAGCACAATCCCTCGGTGTGCACCATCGCGGTGCAGCCAGAGGATGCCTTCCACGGCCTGGAGGGCTTGAAGTATCTGCCCAGCTCCATCGCTCCGGGGATCTGGGATCCGACCCTGGCGGACCAGATCTGGGGTGCACCGACCGAGGCCGCCTACCAACTGGCCAGGGACCTGGTGCGAGCGGAGGGGGTCCTGGTCGGACACTCCTCGGGAGCGGTGCTGTGGGCGGTCCGCAGACTCCTGGAGACCCTGGACCGCGGCGTGGTGGTGGTCATATTTCCCGACGGCGGCGATCGCTATCTCTCGACCGGGCTCTATTCCGGACGCTGATGGAGATCGCGGCGGCGGCCATGGAAGAGGTCAAGGCCCATGCCCAAAGGGGCTATCCGAACGAGATCTGCGGCATTCTGATCGCTGCATCTGGTCGCCTGGTGACCCAGACCCGACCGGTGCGAAACACGGTCGTGGAGAGGGCTCGCGATCGCTATGAGATGGATCCCATCGACCAGATCCGTATCCAGCGGGAGTGTGACGCCAGCGGGCTGGAGGTCGTCGGCTACTATCACAGCCACCCTGACCATCCTGCCCGGGCCTCCATGACCGACGCCGACCGGTCCTGGGCCGGCCCCTACTACCTGATTGTCAGCTGCGTTGACGGCCTGGTCGTCGACGCCAACGTATTCATTTCCGACACCGATGGTGGGCCCATGCGGCAGGCGGACCTGACGGTCACCTAGATCCGCTCCGGGGGGTCGGCAGGGCAAAGGACCGACAATGGGCCGATGCCCCGCCCCGTGGTTGCCCTGATCGGGCGCCCCAACACCGGAAAATCGACCCTCTTCAACCGTCTGCTGGGACGTCGCCAGGCCATTGTGGACGCTCAACCAGGGCTGACCAGAGATCGGATCTACGGACTGGCCGAGTGGAACGGCCGTGAGTTCAGCCTGGTCGACACCGCTGGGCTGGACCTGGGCTCGGACGAGAGTTCGCGGTCCGCAATCGAGGCCCAGACCAGGGTCGCCATCGAGGAGGCCGAGGTCATCGTGCTCATGTTCGATGTCCGCCAGGGCGTGACCGCGGTCGATCGAGACATCGTGCAGATGCTGCGCCGCGCCCATCGCGAGGTGGTGGCGGTGGCCAACAAGGCGGACCATCCCGGTCAGGAGCATTTTCGCCACGAGATTGTGGCCCTTGGATTGGGCGACCCGGTGCTCATCTCGGGCCAGCACGGACTGGGCATCGGCGACCTCCTGGACGCCGTATGCGCACGTCTGCCGCCCCCCATCGAAGACGAGCCGGGGGAGGCGAGCAGCGCCCGGATTGCGATCATGGGGCGGCCCAACGTGGGCAAGTCGTCGCTCCTCAATCGGCTGCTGGGTGACGAGCGGGCGCTGGTGTCGGATACTCCGGGGACGACCCGCGACCCCATCGACACCGAGATCATCTATGACGGCCTGCCCGTCACGCTGGTGGACACCGCAGGAATTCGGCGCCGTTCGGCGGCCCGTGATCGGGCCGAGCACTTCAGCCTGCTACGCGGCATCAAGGCGATGGAGCGCGCCGATGCCGTGCTGCTGGTGATGGACGCCACCGAGGGGGTGTTGAATCAGGACCAGCACGTCGCGGGTTACGCACTTGAGTCGGGCAAGGGCCTGGTGCTGGTGGTGAACAAGATCGACCTGATGGAGGCGGCTGAGAAAAAGCAGGAGCTCTGGCGCCGGAAGGTGCTGGCCGAGTTCCGGTTTTTTGCCCACGCGCCGGTGCTGACCATATCCGCCCAGACCGGAGAGGGCGTCGAGCGACTGCTGCCGGCGACGCTCGAGGTGATCGGCCAGCGCCGCGTGCGGATCCCCACCAACCATCTCAACCGAGCCCTGCGCGAGGCTTTTGCCGAGCGCCCTCCACCCAGTTTTCGGGGTAAGCGCCTGAGCTTTAAATACGCCACCCAGGCGGCGTCGGAGGCACCCACCTTCGTGCTCTTCGTCAATGACGTAAACCTCCTCCACTTCTCCTACCGGCGTTATCTGGAGAACCAGATTCGACTGCGATATGGATTCGCGGGCAACCCTCTCAAAATCGTGCTCCGTTCGGCCAAGCCGGACGCCTAGCAGGCTCATGAAGGACCCCGACGTGTCCGTTCATGTCGGGCACCAGATCGAGGCTAGGGACTCCCGATCAGGGAGCTCAATCGGGGGTGGGTACGGGATCGCCGAGATCATCTGCATCCGACCCAAAGGGCCAGCCAGTGGCTCGCACGAACCGGGCACCGGCAGGCGGGGGACGGGGCGTTGAACGGGTGCGCGCGGGGGTTCCCGCAATGGCCGGGCCAATCCGGCCTCCGGCGTTTACAAATGCATCAACAGCACTTGTCAACCGGCACATACAAATGCGTTCAAATGAAGTGATGAGTACGAACGCCGCCAGCCAGAAGGTGCTCGTGATCGACGACGAGGACCACATCCTGGAGCTGGCTCGGCTCTATCTGAGCCGCGAGGGATATGCGATCGAGACGGTGACCGATGGATCGGAGGCGGTGGCCAGATTCAATCAGATCAAGCCCGACCTGGTGGTGCTGGACATCATGCTTCCCGGCCTGGATGGGCTCTCCATCTGCAAAGAGATCAGGAAACAGAATCAGGTGCCGATAATCATGCTGACGGCCCGAGACGACATCTCCGACAAGGTGGTCGGTCTTGAGCTTGGGGCTGACGATTACCTTACGAAGCCCTTTCACCCCCAGGAGTTGGTCGCGCGCGCCAAGGCCCTGTTGCGACGATCCCATCTCGAGCCCGACCATCCCAAGCTGATCCGAGCGGGTGCATTGGAGGTCGATTTTGAGCGACACGAGGTTCGCTTCGCCGATCGCAAGGTTCAGCTGCGGCCCAAGGAGTTTGACCTTATCGCGCTGCTGGCCAGCCACCCGGGCCGGGTTTTCCAGCGCAGCGAGCTCCTGGACATGGTCTGGGGCTACGATTTCCCCGGCTACACGCGCACCATCGACGTGCACGTTCAGCAGTTGCGGGAGAAACTGGCCCTGGCGGCGGTGGACACGCCGTCGATCAAAACCGTCTGGGGTGTGGGTTACAAGCTGGAGTTGGCGGGGAACTGAGCCTTAGGCTCCGTCTGCTGCTGTCGGCGATTGCGCTCGTCGGGGTGAGCCTGGTGCTGAGCGCGGGGCTCACCCTGTCATTGTTTCAACGTCTCGACGTCAGCAATGCCCAGCAGGAGCTGGACCTCAACGTCATCCGCTACAAGCAGTTGGTGGAGAGCGCGCAGTGCCAACCTCAGATCGGCTGCGTCAGCAGCGTCCCGGGCCTGCTCGGCATCCTCGATTCCACCGCCGCGGTAAACCAACTCGGGCTGGGAGCCGATCGGTTGCTGCTGCTCGAAGGGCCGGCGTTCGGGAACACCACCATCATCTACGACAGCGCGGGGCCGGGGTCGGTGGGATCTTCGATCCCCATTCAGGGCGCCGCCCTGAACGTCTCCGGGAGCCGCGTCTACCAGGGCCGGATCAGTTTCTCGGGGTCCCAATTCATGCTCGCCGCCTCATACGTGGGGGCCCAGCGCTCAGCCGCCGCGTTGGCGCCCTTCAGCGGTTGGGTGGTCTTGGCACGACCCCTCGACGCGGTTCAGGCCGACGCCACCCGGCAATTGCTGCCGCTCATCCTGGAAGCGGCGGGGGCCGGACTGGTGCTGGCCGTGCTCGCCGCGATGCTGATCAGCCGGGCCATCGCCCGGCCCCTGGGAGACCTGAAATCAGCCGCTCAGGATATCGCTGGCGGGAATTACGGCCGCCGCGTCGAGGTGGGGGGCGGGACCGAGATCCAGGTCGTGGGAGAAGCCTTCAACGAGATGGCGACGGCGGTCGAGGCGGCTCGCGAAACGCAGCGCCAATTTCTGGCCGACGTCTCGCACGAGTTGAAGACGCCGCTCACGAGCCTGATCGGTTTCTCGCAGGCATTGGTGGACGGGAGCCGGCTCACCGACCAGGAGCAGCATCGAGCCGCCACCATCCTTCACGAGGAGGCGGAACGGGTCCTGAGGATGTCCCAGGGCCTCCTTGACCTGGTCCGCGTCGAGTCGGGTCAACTGACCATCGACCGGCAATCTGTCGACGTCGCGATTCAGATGCAACAGGAGGTCGATTTGGTTCGGCAGCGCGCGCAAGCACGCCATCTGACTCTGGAGCTGGCAAGTTCTCCACGCGTGCCTCCGGTAAGCGCCGATCCAGAACGGCTGCACCAGATTCTGGAGAACCTGCTGGACAACGCGGTCAAGTACTCACCGGAGGGCTCTACCATCTCCGTTGGCGCCGCTCCGCGGGGAACAGTGGTGGACATGACGGTCAGGAATCGGATCGGAGCCAATCCACCTGATCCGCATCGGATGTTCGATCGCTTCTATCGCGCCGATCGCTCCCGCTCGTCGGCGGCGGGAGGGGTCGGCCTGGGCCTGGCGATCAGTAAGCAATTGGCCCTTGCCCAGGGTGGCGATCTGGAGGCCGTGATCGACGCTGAAGGCGGTTTGCTGATGACCCTCACCGTGCCGATAGCTACCGGCGAGACCGCGGCTGCCGATTCGCCGGATCCAGGATTGAGTGCCGAGGCCCCCAATCAATAGCCGATCAGGACTCCGAACGGTCTAATTCGACGGCTCCGACGAGACCTTGAGAAGCCATTCCATCGCCGCCTTGCGGTAGGGCTTGGAATCGATTGCGATGGCGACGCTGACCTGACCGTCTTGGGTGGCCGCACCCCACCAGTGCCACTTCCGCAACTGCGGCTGGAACCAGTAGATCCAGGCTCGAAGCGACCAGACGTCAACCACGCAGTTGCGCACCAGCGAATCTTCGACACAGCTGTCGACAAACCAGCGCGGAAGTAGCTCCTTCCATCGGTCCAGCCCGGGCCACTCGTCTGCACTGTGCTCCAAGACCGAGGCCATGACCTCACGAATGCGGGCCAGCGTGGGCTCCGGTTCAGCTGCAGCCTGGGTTAGAACCTCCGCCCCCGGGGGAAGATCGGAGAGTGAGCCCAGTCGTACCCGTTCCAGCTCGAAAGACGGTTCCATGGTGTTAAGGCTCCGCACCGCCGACCGACCTTCCAGCGCTCAGATGAACCGGTGTTTGGTGGCCGGGCGCGCCGCCGGCCGCGTCAATCGGAGGTGGAATTGAGCACCAGCCCTAGGGGGTGCTCAATGAGGCGCTTCACCTCAGCCATGAATTGAGCGGCGGTGGCGCCATAGAACACGCGGTGGTCGGCCGACAGGGTCATGCGCATCACGGTGCCAACGACGACCGATCCGTTCTCTACGACCGCCGCCTCCTTGATCGCGCCCACCGCGAGGATGGCCGACTCGGGCGGGTTGATTATGGCCTGGAACTCGTCGACCCCATACATGCCCAGGTTGGAGATGCTGAATCCGCCCCCACCCAGGTCGCCGGACATGGGGCGCCCTGACCTAGCCCGTTCGATCACCTGTCGTGACTCGATGGAAACGGTGACCAGATCCTTCTGGTCGACGTTGTGAACCACGGGCACCAAGAGGCCCAAACCGTCAAGCGGAGCCACGGCCAGGCCGATGTTGACCTCATGTCGCCGCTCAAATTGCCCATCGACCCAGCTGGTGTTCACTTCAGGGAACTTGACCAGAGCGAGGCCGCAGGCCCTGGTCAGCATGTCGGTCATGGTCACCTTGGACGCTTCCGGAAGTGTCTCACGCAACTCCTGGCGCAGGCGCACCGCACTGTCAACGCGGGCCTCAACCGTCACGTAAAAGTGGGGAACGGTGGCCTTAGAGTCGGTCATCCGGGTGGCGATGGTGGCCTGCATTCGGCTTGGGGCCAGGCGATCGCCGACCATGCCCGCGCCGGTTGGGGCCGAGGTTCGAGGCGGCGCGGAAAGCACGTCGTCCTTGACGATCCGGCCTCCGGGGCCACTCCCAGAGATGGAGGCGAGGTCGACCCCACCCTCGTTGGCCAATCGCCGCGCCAGCGGAGATACCTTGAGCACGTCGCCGGTGGCGGTCCGAGATGGCTCAGGCGCGGTGTCCGCGGCGGGGGCGGCAGGCGCGGGTTGGGGTGCAGGCGCGAGTTGGGGTGCAGGCGCGGATTGGGGTGCAGGTGCGGATTGGGGTGCAGGCGCCGGTTGTGCCTCGGCGGGGGAGCCGATGGTGCCGATCAACTCGCCGACGGGCACGGGCTGATTGGCACCCACCACGATGGACAAGACCCCGTCCGCCTCGGCTTCGATGTCGAAGCTGGCCTTGTCCGATTCGATTTCAGCGATGGCCTGTCCACGCCGCACCGAACTTCCGTTTTCGGCCTTCCAGGCGAGGATGGTGCCCTCCTCCATGGTGTCGGACAGCTTGGGCATGCTCACATTGGCCACGTTCAGACCCTCGCTTTCTTGCCGACCATCTGGACTGCCGTGTCCGCGATCTTTCCAACCGATGGTATGGCGGCGCGCTCCAGCTCTTGGTTGTACGGCATCGGGACCTCCGCCCCCCCGATTCGTAGCACCGGGGCGTCGAGGTAGTCAAAGCAACGCTCGGAGATGCCTGCCGCGATCTCGGCGCCAACTCCGTACGTCGTCCAGCCCTCCTCCACCACCAGCAGTCGGCCCGTTTTCGTAACCGAGGACGCGATCGTGTCCCAATCGATGGGGCGGATCGAGCGCAGGTCGATGACCTCGGCCTCGATCGACTCCTCCTCCTCCAACTTGACCGCCGCGAGGGTGGCGTTTATGGCCTGTCGGGATACGCCCACGATGGTGATGTCGGCCCCTGTGCGTCGCACTGCGGCGGCACCCAGGGATTGGACGTAGTCGCCATCGGGAACCTCGCCGCGACTGTTGTAGAGGCCCATGCTCTCCAGGAAGATGACCGGATTGTCCGTTCGGATTGCCGCCTTCAGCATCCCCTTGGCATCTGCCGGAGTGGTCGGGGCCGCCACCAACAGGCCGGGGATCATGCCGTAAAGGACCTCGAAGCTGTGTGAATGCTGGGATGAGAGTTGGTGGCCAGCCCCACCCGGCATTCGGATTACCAGCGGAACCGACACCTGGCCTCCGAACATGTACCTGATCTTGGCCGCGTTCTGAACGATCTGGTCGAACGCGACTAGCGAAAAGTTGACCGTCATCAGTTCCACCACCGGGCGCAAGCCGGCCATGGCCGCACCAATCGCCGTGCCGACGAACGCCTCCTCCGAAATTGGGGTGTCGACGACCCGCATCTCGCCGTATTTCTCGAGTAGCCCCTCGGTGACCCGATAGGCACCACCGAAGTGGCCGATGTCTTCGCCGATCAGGAAGATCTTGTCATCCCGCGCCATCTCCTCGTCAAGCGCCTCGCGGAGCGCCACGCGGTAGAGCTTTTCGCTCATCTCGGCTCCCAGTCGGGCGTGTAGACGTGCTGGTAGAGCTCGGAGACGGGCGGGTTGGGGCTCTGATCCGCGAACGCCACCGCCTCGTCGATCTCGGTTTGAACCGAATCCTGGATCGAGTGAAACTGTTCCTTGGTCGCCACCTGCGCCTGCTCCAGGTGGTGTTCGAACAAGACCAGTGGATCGCTCTTTCGCCACTTCGCCTTTTCGTCGTCGTCGCGGTACTTGTCGGGGTCGACCACCGAATGCCCACGAAACCTGTAGTTGAGGGCTTCGATGAAACGAGGCTGGGAGTCTGATCGCGTCTTGGCGATCACCTCCTCGGTCCGGCGAGCAACCTCCACCACGTCCATGCCGTCAACCTGGATTGCCTCCATGTCGTAGGCGCAAGCCTTCTTGAAGATTTCGCTCACCGCCGATGCCTTGCCCACCGGCGTCCCCATTCCATATTGGTTGTTGACGCAGAACCAGACCAGGGGCAGGTGGAGCACCTTGGACAGGTTGAGCGATTCGTGGAAGGCTCCGATGTTGGAAGCACCGTCCCCAAACATGCAGAGGACGATGTCGTCTCGCTTTTGATACTTGGCCGCGAAGGCCGCTCCCACGGCCAGGGGGAGATGGCCGCCGACGATCCCGTAGCCACCCATGAATCGGCGTGCCGAATCGAAGATGTGCATCGAACCGCCGCGCCCGTGGGAGGTGCCCGTCTCTCTCCCGAAGAGTTCGGCCATGACCGTTTTGGGATCGATTCCGCGAGCGATGGCGTGACCGTGTTCCCGGTAGCTGGTATAGATCCAGTCGTGCGCCTGGAGGGGCAGAATGGCCCCCACCACGGTCGCCTCCTCGCCCAGATTGAGGTGGCAGTAACCACCGATCTTGGCGTGGGTGTACTCGAGTTGGGCACGCTCCTCAAAGCGCCGGATAAGCAGCATCAGGCGATAGACCTTGAGAAGCTCGGCTCGGTTGCCCTTCTTCAGCTCGAGCCGGGCTAGATCCAGCGAGGGTATGGCCGCACCCTCGGCGGCGCGCGGCGACGCGACCGACGCCTTGGCGCGGGGCTGGCGAGCGGGAGCGCTGGCCGCGGCAACCGTCACCGCGGGCGCCTCAGGAGTGGTCTCGTGAGAGGCCGCGGGACGTCGACGGTTCAACACGTGGATGGCCTCTCCGTTGGCCGCCAGAGCAGCTTCCATGAAGGACTCCGACAGGGTGGGATGGGCGTGAATGGTCAGGTTGATGTCCTTCAGCGTCAGCCGGTGCTGGACCGCGAGCGTGGCCTCGGCCACCAGGTCGGTGACCCGAGGCCCCACCATCTGGACGCCGAGAATGGTGTCGTCAGCGGCGTCGGCCACGATCTTTATGGCTCCCTCGTTTGACCCCAGGGTCATGGCTCGCCCCGAAGCCGCGAATGGGAAGCGGCCGATCTTGACCTCGTGTCCTTGCTTTTTGGCCTCATCCTCTCCGAGTCCCACGTTGGCAATCTCGGGGTCGGTGTAAACGCAGTTGGGAACCGCCCTGTAATCGGGAGTCCGGTCGGCGTGCCCGGCCATGTTCTCAACCGCCAGCACGCCCTCGTAAGAGGCGACGTGGGCCAGCATCACCCCGCCGATGACGTCACCGATGGCCCACACGTCCGGGGCGCTGGTGCGGAGGTGATCATCCACCACGATTCGGCGCCGTTCTGACTCGACACCCCGCAGCTCCAGCCCCAAGCCCTCCGTGTAGGGGGCACGGCCGGTCGCGCTCAGCACCACGTCAGCGGTTGCCTCGGCGCTCTCATCGCCCGCCTTGAAGCGCACCGTCAGGCCGTTTGAGGTCTTGCGGACCGACTCGACCTGAGCCTGGGTGTGAATTTCCCCGCCCAGCGACTCGAAATGCCGTTGATACATCCGAACCATGTCCGCCTCAACCATGGGCAGGATGCGAGGAAGCATCTCGATCACTGTGACCTTGGTCCCGAGGGCAGCATAGAGGGCACCCCATTCCATACCGACCACGCCGCCGCCGATCACGACCATGGCCTTGGGGAGTTCATTCAATTCCAGGATCCCGTCCGAATTCACCGTCAGTTCGGAGCCCTCGATGGGCAGGTGGGCAGGAATCGATCCAGTCGCGATGAGGATGCTCTTGGCCGAGTACTCCTGGTCCGCGACGGCGAATCCGCCCCCGGCGAGCAGGCGTCCCGAGCCGTGAATGGTTTCCACCCCGTTTCCCTTGAGTAGGCCCTCGACGCCCTGGACGATGGTATCCACCACCTGCTTGCGGCGTGTTTGCGCCGCGGCCAGGTCGAAGCTCAGACCCTGGCTGACCACACCGAAGCTCGCGCCCTGCCGCAGCACCAAGGAATAGAGCTCCGATGACTGAAGCAGTGCCTTGGTGGGGATGCACCCTCGGACCAGGCAGGTGCCGCCCATCCGATCCTTTTCGATGACCGCCACCTTGGCCCCTAGTTGGGCGCCCCGAATCGCGGCCACGTAGCCGCCTGGCCCTCCCCCGATGACCGCGATGTCGAAGCTAGTGGGCATGGTTATACCCCTCATTTATCGCGGTCATAG
The DNA here is from genome assembly GCA_035532785.1 of Candidatus Acidiferrales bacterium. Taxonomy (GTDB): domain Bacteria; phylum Chloroflexota; class Dormibacteria; order Dormibacterales; family Dormibacteraceae; genus DATKQJ01. Next base: position 35,184 of record DATKQJ010000020.1, read on the forward strand.
GAAACGATTATCGCTGAGTGGGGTGGCCGATTTGGTCAAACCCCTCGGGACGGTAGCGATTGGTGATGGGCATGCGCCGGTCCCGACCGAAGGCCCGAGTCGTGATCTTTATCCCCGGCGCTCCCTGGCGCCGTTTGTACTCGCTGGTATCGACGAGGGCGACCACCTTACACACGGTGGCCGGGTCGTGGCCGGCGTCGATGAGTTCCTCCACGCTGCGGTCCTCCTCCACGTAGCCGCGCAGGATGGGGTCCAGCTCCGGATAAGGGGGCAGGCTGTCCTCGTCGACCTGGTCGGGGCGGAGCTCGGCGCTGGGGGGTTTGGACATTACTCGACTGGGGATTGGCCCCGGCCCGCCGATTGAGTTTCGATAGCGGCAAAGTTCGTAGACGAGGGTCTTTGGAATGTCCTTGAGGACCGCGAATCCGCCCGCCATATCGCCATAGAGGGTGCAGTACCCGGTCGCCAGTTCGGACTTGTTCCCGGTGGTGAGGACCATCCATCCGAACTTGTTGCTGAGGGCCATGAGAAGGTTGCCGCGAATCCGAGCCTGCAGGTTCTCCTCCGCCGTGCCCGGCGGGAGCTGGTCGAAGGACTCGCGAAGCACCGCCTCGTAGGCGGCCCGGGCGCCATCGATGGGCAGCAGGCGGGTGCTGATGCCCAGAGCCCGGGCCAACTGGTCGGCGTCCTCGAGGCTCTGGCTGGACGTGAAGGCCGATGGCATCAGCACCCCCACCACGTTCTCCGGTCCGAGGGCGTCGACCGCAATGGCCGCGGTCAGGGAGGAGTCGATGCCGCCCGACAGGCCCAGGACGACGCTGCTGAACGCCCCCGTCTTGCGTACGTAGTCGGCGGTGCCCACCACCAGCGCGCAATAGACCTCGGCCGGTCCCTCCAGGGGTTGATGGTTGGGGGACGGGAGTGGGGGCGGATCAGGTGGGCGGGCATGCTCACCGGTCGCCACCCGCTCGGCTAGGAGGTCGCCCTCCGGTAGCCCCCGAGCCTCGCTCCGGACCCGGGTGTCGCGCAGCCGATGGCTCAAAACCTCCCCCATGTCGAGATCGCAGACCAGAAGGTCTTCTTCAAACGAGGGGGACCGGGCGATGACCGTGCCGTCGGGCGAGAAGACCGCGCTGTTGCCGTCAAAGACCAGTTCGTCCTGCCCGCCGGTCATGTTCACCCACGCCAGGTAGGCCCTCGAGTCCATGGCTCGGGTGGCGATCATGGTTTCCCGGGAGGAGCGTTTGCCGACGTGATAGGGCGAGCCATTGATGTTGATCAGCAGCTGGGCTCCGTGGGTCGCCTGGATGGCCAGCGGGCCACCTGAATACCACGCGTCCTCGCAGATGGAGACGCCGATCCGGACGCCCGCGAACTCGAAAACAGGGCACCGACGGCCGCGCTGAAAGTAGCGGTCCTCGTCGAAAACGCCGTAGTTGGGAAGGTGGACTTTGTGGTACACGCCCTTCAACTCGCCCTCGTTGCAGAAGGCGGCGGCGTTGTAGATGTCGCCTTCCAGGTCGACGAAGCCGGCCACCACCGCGATGTGCTGGCTGGCGTCGACGAGTCGGCGAACGAAGCGGAGATTGTCGCGGATGAAGCTCGGCTTCAGGAGCAGGTCCTCGGGCGGATAGCCGGTGACGCACATTTCGGGAAAGGCGATGAGGTCGGCCCCCAGTTCCCGGGACCGCTCCACCCAGTTCACCATGCGCTTGGTATTGCCGTCGAGGTCGCCCACGACGGGGTTGAATTGGGCGAGCGCGATGCGTAGGGGTCGGGCGCGAGAACGATCCACGCCTCAAATTGTGGGCCGCTGGTCGGGATAATGGGTTTGATGCAGGTCACCGTCCGTCCCAGCCAGGAGCGGCGCGAAGTAGCAGCCGCCACCGTGGAAGCGCTTTTGACGCAGTTGGGTCTGCACCGCGACGCCCATCTGGTGCTGCGCGGGAATGAGATCTTGACGGCCGACGTCAGGCTCAAGACCGACGACGTGCTGGACATCATCCCGGTCATCAGCGGAGGCTCCAGGCCATGAAGTGCACACGATGCGCTCGGACCGCAAACGTCGAGATCCGTCGCAGTCGCCAGGCCTACTGTGCAGCCTGCTATCCGGACTGGTTTCGGGCCCAGGTTCAAGAGCGCATCGATCACGATCGGATGTTGCGCCACGACGACAAGGTCCTGGTCGCCGTCTCCGGAGGCAAAGACAGCCTCGCGCTCTGGCATGCCCTGGTTCGGCTCGGATACCAGGCCGACGGCATGTACCTGCGACTTGGCATCGGCGGCTACTCCCAGCGCTCCCAGGAGAAGGCGGAGGCGTTCGCCCGGAGCGAAGGCTTGCGCCTGCACCAGGTCGACCTCAAGGCCGAATACGGCTACACCGTGCCGGATCTTCTGGAGACCAGGTCGGGCAAGCCCTGCAGCGCCTGTGGAGCGGTCAAACGCTACCAATTCAATCGCGTGGCCTCGGATCTGGGCTATTCGGTGGTCGCCACCGGTCACAACCTCGACGACGAGGCGGCGACGCTCTTCGGCAACGTGGTTCACTGGCAGACCGACTACCTCGGTCGACAGGGTCCGGTGCTCGAATCCACCCATCCCAAGTTGGTACGCAAGGTCAAACCGCTCTATCGACTGGGGGAGAGGGAGACGGCGGCCTACGCCCTGGTTCAGGGCATCGACTACATCCTTGAGGAGTGTCCGATGGCGGTCGGGGCCAAGTCACTCATCTACAAGGAGATGCTGAACGCGCTCGAGGAATCTCAGCCGGGGGCCAAGCATCAGTTTCTGGTTGGCTTTTTGAAGAAGGGCCGGGCTTCGGTTCAAGTTGGCAGCTTCGACCAGGCGACCCAGCTGAAGGAGTGTGTCCGCTGCGGTCAACCGACGACCTCGCTGGTCTGCACGCATTGCAAAATGGCCGATCGCGGCCGCGAGAAGGCGGCAGCCAGGGCGGCGGCGGTGGACGGCTCGCGGGATTGAGTGGATTCTTCGTTCGTCTGCGAGAACTGGCTAAAGAGAACCACTCGCAGGTCTGCGTGGGCCTGGACCCCGATCCTGATCGAATTCCGGGTGGGGCCGACTCGGCCCTCAGGCACTGCCTGCGCGTGGTCGAGGCGACCCGCGGGCTGGTCTGCTGTTACAAACCAAATTCGGCCTTCTGGGAGCAGTACGGGGCGGAGGGATTCGGCGCCCTGGCTGAGTTGCGGGCCCGGGTGCCGGCGTCGATTCCGTTTCTGTACGACGCCAAGCGCGGCGATCTGGACAACACCAACCGGGCCTACGCCAGGGCCGCGTTCGACGTGCTGAAAATGGACGCCATCACACTTCACGGCTATCTCGGCCGGGATTCCCTGACCCGGTTCGCGAGCCGAGTTGACCGCGGCTGCTACCTGGTCTGCCGGACCTCCAATCCGAGTGCCGAGGACCTCCAGCACCGCGACGTGGAGGGGGCGCCGCTCTACATTCGGATGGTGGAACTCGCGGAGGGAGTGAACCAGGCGGGCAACCTGGGCCTGGTGGTCGGCGCCACCGCCCCGGAACAGATCGCGGAGATCAGGAGGGTGACAGATCTTCCGTTTCTGATACCCGGAATCGGAGCCCAGGGCGGCGATCTGGAGGGGTCGGTCCGCGCCGCCTGGAACGGCGATCAAGCGTCCTGCGTGATCAACGCAAGCCGTTCCATCCTCTTTGCCCCCGACCCCCGCCAGGCGGCCCAGGATCTACGGGACCACATCAACCGCACGATCGGAGGGTTATGAGCCAGCGTCCATCGATTCAACTGGTGTTGGAGGGCCACATCATCGACTCGATGATGCTGCCCCAGATCATGGACTTGATCATGGACTTGGGCGGCAACTTCACCGTCCAAGAGCTGCGCGTCGGACAGCACACCACCGACCCGTCGGTGTGCCGCCTAGAGGTCGGTGCGCCGGATCCAGACCGCCTCGACGAGATTGTGCGCCGGGCCCGGGAACTGGGGGCGTTGGTCGCCACCGAGAAACCGGCGACGACCGCCATCGCGTCTCAGGAAGGGGTCTATCCGGAAGGTTTCTATTCGACCAGCAACCTACCCACGTTCGTTCTGGTGGACTCGGACTGGGTAGGGGTGGAGCGCCAGGAAATGGATTGCGCGGTCGCGGTCGATCGTGCCGCCGGCCGCGCCTACTGCGTTACCTTTGCCGACACCCATCCGGGGATGGAACTGGTTGTCGGTCACCAGGGGATCAAGGTGGTACCGCTGGAGCGATCCAGGCAGACGGAGATCTTCAGTTTCATGGCTTCAGAGGTCTCGGCCGAGAAACCGAAGAAGTTGCTCATCGGCAAGGTGGCGGAGGAGATGAAGGCCATCCGTGCCGAGGGTGGTCGGGTTCTGGTCGTGGCCGGACCGGCGGTGGTGCACACCGGTGCCGGGCGAGATTTGTCCTGGTTGATCGAGAGCGGCTACGTGCAGGTGCTGTTTGCCGGCAACGCCCTCGCCGCCCACGACGTCGAGGCGGCTTTGTTCGGAACCGCGCTCGGCGTCAACCTGGAGAGCGGCCTTCCCATCGAGCACGGGCACGAACACCACATGCGCGCCATCAACCGGGTCCGCGCGGCCGGAGGCTTGCGCCCCATGGTGGCGTCGGGCGAGCTCGCCTCAGGCGTCATGAAGAGCGCTGTCACCCACGGCGTGCAGATCGTCCTGGCGGGCAGTGTTCGCGACGATGGGCCCCTGCCCGACGTCATCAGCGATATGGGGGAGGCCCAGCGGAAGATGCGAGAGGCGCTGGTCGGGGTCCGCATGGCCCTGATGTTGTCCACCATGCTCCACTCCATCGCCACCGGGAACATGCTTCCGGCGGGCGTGCGGACGGTCTGCGTGGACATCAATCCGGCGGTGGTGACCAAACTGGCAGATCGCGGCAGCTGGCAGTCGATCGGGCTCGTGACCGACGTCGAATCTTTTCTTCGGGAGTTGGTCCAGGTGCTCAAGACCGGGCACTGACGGTGCCCATCGTGCGGCCCAGCTCCAGCTTGGCGGGGTCGACCTAGAATGGTACGTACCAGTACGGCCAATTCTGATCGGAGGTTGATCCCATGGTGTCCTTCGAGCTGAGCCCGGAACAGCGCGAGATCCGCGACTGGGTGCACGAATTCGCGGTCCGTGAGATCCGGCCCGTGGCGGCCGAATACGACGAGCGGGAGGAGTTTCCGTGGCCGGTGGTTAAGAAGGCGGCCGAGGCCGGACTTTACACAGCCGAGTTCCTGATGCAGAGTTTCTCTGATCCGAGCGGAATCCTGCCCGCCCTGGTGGCGGAGGAGTTGACCTGGGGCTGCGCGGGAATTGCGCTGGCGTTGCAGGGGACGGGGCTGCCGGTGGCGGCGATATTCGCTCAGGGCAGCCCAGACCAGATCGCGACCTGGATTCCAGCCTGCTACGGCAGCCCCAGCGAGCCGGCCCTGGGAGCGTTCTGTGCCACCGAAGCGGGGGCCGGGTCGGACGTGTCCAACTACAAGACGCGGGCCGAGAAGCGCGGCGATGACTGGGTTCTGAACGGCGAGAAGGTCTTTATCACCAACGGCGGGATCGCAGCCGTGCACGTGGTCGTTGCCACTGTCGATCCGGGCCTGGGTGCGCGCGGCCAGGCCTCGTTTATCGTGCCCCCTGGCACCCTCGGGTTGAGCCAGGGCAAGAAAGAACGGAAGATGGGCATCAGGGCCTCCCACACCGCGACCGTGGTCCTCCAGGATGTGAGGCTGCCGTCGGATTGCTTGCTGGGGGGCGAGGAGCGCCTGGAAGCGAGGTTGGCCCGGGCGCGTGCGGGAGAGAGCACGGGACGTTCCAACGTTGCCATGCGCACATTCGAAACGACGCGGCCACTGGTGGGGGCACAAGCCCTGGGCATCGCCCGCGCTGCGTACGAGTTTGCGCTTGGCTATGCCCGAGAGCGCAGCCAGTTCGGCCGCCCGATTGTCGAGAACCAGGCCATCGCCTTCAAACTCGCCGACATGGCGCTGCAGATTGAAGCTGCCCGCAACATGATTTGGCGCGCGCTGTGGGAGGGAAAGAACGGGGGAGAGTTCAAGAAGGCGGAGGGCTCGATGGCCAAGCTCTTCGCCGGCGAGGTCGCGGTCCGGGTCACCGACGAGGCGATTCAAATCTGCGGCGGTTACGGATACATCCGGGATTTTCCGGTGGAGAAGTGGCACCGCGACGCGAAGATCTACACCCTCTTCGAGGGCACCTCGGAAATCCAGCGCCTGGTCATCAGCCGGGCGATTGTCGCTGGATAGTGGCCACCTCGACACCCACTCGAGCGTCTGACCGTGCCGCGCGGTCCGCCTCCCTACGGCGCCAGCGTTTGCTCAACGCGGCCCTGGTTGAGTTTTCGCGCCAGGGCTACAGCGAAACCTCGGTGGACGATATCGTGTCGCGGGCTCGGACCTCAAAATCGGCTTTCTATGCGCACTTCGACTCCAAGGAGCGTTGCTTCCGGGCGCTGCTGGAAGAGGAGGGTGGCGGGCTCATGTCCGCGGTTCAAGCTGCGGCCCAGGCTGGTTCCGACCATCGGCAGCGCCTGAGAGCAGGAATTGATGCGTTCGTCAGCCAGTGCAGCCGTCACGCCGACCTGGGGCGCCTGCTCCTGGTGCAATCGGTCGGGCTCTCGCCGGAGGTGGAAATGATCCGGCAGCACCTCCAGAACAGATTTGCGGAGATGGTCGAACTCGAGATCCGTCACGCCGCCGCCCGAGGATCGATCCCGCCCGACATTGACCCCGAGATCTTCGCCCGGTCGGTGGTGGGGGGGGTGGGGGAGGTCACCGCCCATCTGCTGAGGTCAGGCGGAGATGCCCGGTCGACCGCGCGAGCGCTGATGGAGATCTTTGCTCCGTGACCGGCCGGCGGGGATGACGCGGCGGGCGCCTTTGAACGCGCGGGGGGTTGGTTGCAGAACAAATGTTCGTATAATGTTTGGCATGCGCACACTGACCACGCAAGTCCGCTTGAAGCGGCTCATCCGGCAGCACGCCGAGCTGGTGGGGCGGTCCCGAGATCAGACGGTGGATTCGCTCCGGCGAGCGGTGATTGCCGCCCGTCTGCTTGACCTGGCCGATTCGGTGAAGGCGGCTTGGGTTTCGGAGCGGGGCAGCTCGGGGTGCAAGCTGGAGCTAATGAACGACCACGTCGAATCCGAGTTGGAGCGGTTGAAGGTCAGCATTCGGGCGATCCAGGCCCCTGCGACTGAGGTGGGAGCCTCGCCGCCAGGGTTTCAGCGAATCGCGCTGCCGCTGCTGTTTCTGCTGCGGGGGCTGGACGAGATAGGTGACGATCTGCTGGTCGGGTGGTGGTCGGCATCGAGTGAGCGCAGCCTCCTGGGCGGCGCGGTCCATACGTCCTACCGCTAGCAAACGCTTTCGACCGCCGGGCGCAGCGGGGCGCTGCCGCATCAGGCGTTGGTGGCGGTGGGAACCCACGAGCGGGAGAAGCGAACCAAAGCGCAGCCGGATGAGCATCGCCACTGGGTCCAACCCCGACAGCCCTTCCGCGTCGTCAGGGCGGCACCGGAGAGTGAAGCTGGTTCAGTCGGTCGGACCGCGGAGCGCTCGGTTAAACTTTGGTCGCGATTTCTGAACGGTTGCGGATTGAGTCGGGCGAGGGTCGGGTAGCGGCTCGACCGATTGACTCGGGCCGTTGCCGGTCGGCTCCGGTCTTGTGACGAACTCCGGGCGACCGGGTATCTCCCGAGTGCTGGTGCCCCTCGTCCGAGGTCAGACGGCCCGGCCGCTGCTGAGTGTGGGGGACGCTCTGATCTCCCGTGGGGCGGCGGGCTCCGGCGTGGTCCTGGGGTTGGTGGAGACGGGCAAATTGTCCAGCGACGCCGCCTCCACCGATCTGGAACGCGTTCGCGACATGCTGAAGTGGATCTCGGGATCTGACTATGAGCATCCGGGCCGCCCGTCGATGGAAGTCGAGGTGCGATTCAGTTCAGACGCTCCCGCCACCATTCGCGCCGCCGTGGTGGAGTATTCATGTTCGGCCGTCGTCCTCGGTTATCCCTGGCTGGCCGCGCCTGGGCGCCAGCGCTTGCGGTCGATATGCGAGGCACTGCTGAACCCGGCGCCGGCCGACCTGCTGCTGGTCCGGCCAGCCCTGGCGGCCCCAGAAGCGGCGCTCGCTCCAAGATCGATATTGGTTGCGGTGCGGGGCGGGCCGCACGAGCGTTTGATGGCTTCGGTGGTGCGAGCCTTTGCCCACGTGGCCAGGTCCAAGGTCACCCTGGTTCACGTTTCGCGCCCTTCGGATCATCGCGATCGAAGACGGCACAGCCTCGAAGATCTGCAGAAATTTGCCGACGGCCTGAAGGGCGTCGACGTCTCGATCAAAATGGAAGAGAGCCCCTCGCCGATGACCCTGGTGCTGGAGCTCTCGTCCAAGCACGACATGGTTCTGGTGGGATCGCACCTGGACCCCGAGGCTCCGGATCGGATTTTGAGCCCGGCCCTGCGGCAACTGATGAGTAGATGCACCGCCACCGTGATACTGGGCTATTCGGCCGCCGCCCAGGACTGGCAGGCGACCTGAGCGGGATCGCTGACGGCGTCCGCGGCGCCGAGGCCGGCGCCTCCGACCCGCCTCGGAGCGCCAGCAGAAGAGCCGATCCACAAACCAGGATGAGCCTCGAGCACCGGGCGGCGTCGTTGGATTCTTCCTCCGCTCGGAGGTTCCTCATCAGATCCAGCAATTATTTGGCCGGCCCAACGTCTTGAACCCTTGGGAGGGTGTGCCTCGGCGGCTCGTTTGCAACTAGGTAAGGGGAAGGAGGTGACCGGTGGCGGGCCCACTTCGGTGGCGCGGCAGACGCGGCTCGGGCCAGTCACTGGTGGAGTTTGCTCTCGTCAGCCCGATTCTGTTCCTGCTCTTGGTCGGGATATTAGAGGCCATGCTGTTGCTCTTCGGCATTAGCACAGCCCACTACGCAGCGGGCCGGGCAGCGGTCGTGGTGGCCGAGGTTGGCAACGACCCTTCGGCCGATGACGCGGCCCTGGCCGCCATCCGCTCCACGGCCATCGGCACCACCTCGATCGTGAACGTCACCGAAGTCGACATCTACAAGGTTGACCCTCAGACCGGGGCGATCGCCACCACCTGTGGAGGGCCCTGCATCAACCGCTATCAACTCGATGGCACCAGCATCGGGACGCCTGACTGGTTGCCCCTGGTCCGGGACGTCACGCTGTCCACCGGCGACTACATCGGGGTCAGCATCCAATACGTCTACGACTGGAAAAGTGGGATCTTCGGTGGATTCCTGCCACCTGTCCAGCAAACCGCCGTTGACCAACTGCGCATCGAGCCGAAGACGTATTGATGGCTCCTTCGACCAGCGAGAGGAGCGTCAGGGCGAGATCGCGATCTGGCGGCCAGGCATTGATTGAACTCGCCATCGCCGCCCCGATCCTGATCGTGCTCCTCCTCGGCAGCCTCGATCTGACCCTGTTCTATGTCAACTCACTGCGCGTGAGCACGGCTACCAGGGAGGGGGCCAGGATCGCCGCGGAACTGGGCGGCGGGCAGGACCTGCCCGGCACCCCGACCACGGCCCAGCTCGACGCTGTCGTGCTGGGCGATGTTCGGCAAGAGACCCAGGGCATGCAATACGCGGCCGTCAGCGAGATCGATGTCTACACCCCCAGCGCCGCCGACGGCCACTACGACCCGGTCAGCGACCCCGCCGATGAATACAACGGATCCGGGGTTGCCCTGCCCAAACAATCGTTTCCGCTGACCTTGCGGGACCAGAAGATTCCCGATGAGACCTCCATAGGGGTGCGCGTGGTCTGGAACTACAACTCCCCCGCCGGACTCGGGATCGGGAGCATCACATTTGATCAGTACGGCGTGTTCAAGGCGGCGGCGGTGCCATGAGGGCTCGGGTGAAGGCGCGACTGGGCTGGGCTCTGGGTGGACAGGCCGGCCAGGCCATTGTTTTCGTCGCGGCCGCCATGGTCATGCTGATCGGGGCGGCTGGACTCGGGATCGATGGCGCCGAGTCCTACTTCTTCAATCAGGCCGCCGAGCGCGCGGCCGCCGCCGCCGCGCTCTCGGGCGTGGTCTTCATGCCGTCTGAATTTGCACCCTGCTGCAGCGGCAAGGATGCCACCGACCGGGCGGTTGCCGAAGCCCGCCGGAACGGATTCGACACGAGCGACACGGCCGACGCCGTCCAGGTGACGGTCTCCAAAACCTCGCAACCGCAGCAGCTCGAGGTCACCGTGTCGAGAGACATCCCGATGTTCTTCATGAGCATGTTCGGGATCTCGACCGTCCACGTGTCGCAGAGCGCCATTGCCGACTACCTGACCCCCATCCTGCTCGGGCAGGCGGGTAACCAGATCGGTTCGACCGTAGCGCAACTTGGCTCGGGAAACAGTTACTACTTCCAGCGCATGGAGGGCTGGTCCACCGGCAGGAGTCAGGGCGATGCCTACACCAACAATCCGGATCAGCCGGGTTGGCCCACCTCGACCGACGTGCACGCCATCAGCCTGAAAAACGGAAATGAGTTGAGCGATCCGAGTCTTGGTAGTAGGGGTGGCTACAACTATCAGGTCTACCTGCCCCAGGGAGGGTCAATCTGGGTCTACAACGCTGTCTTCGGACCCGAGCACTCGGGCAGTTACAACCACTGCGACAACGTGGCGCCGCCCACCGGCCCGGTCTGCAACAGCGCGGGGCCGAACTATTACTCGCACGAGGACGACTCTGACTTCAACTGGCAGAAGACCGACTTCGCCGCCATGCGCTACACCATCTTTAGCGTCGGCAACACGTTCGATCGCAGCCAGGACAGCATCGTCTCGCAGATGACGGTGTTGCCAATTGACGCCACCCACTGGAATGCGTCCCCGCCAACCTACACGGACATCAACACGGGCGCGGCCATAACCCAGACCTACAACGCCAACGGCACCCCATCGAACATGGCCGTCTACCACAACTGGGTCAATATCGGCAGCTACCTCGGCGCCCAAGACAAGGCGCCCGGGCATCCGTCCATCACGATCCGCAACCCCCTGTACCCCGCCCTGACCGGAGATCTACCGCCCGGAACCTACCGCCTTCGGATCGACGAGCTCAACTACGATGGCTCGCTGGCTCCGACCAACCCCTCGCAGGTCAACGGCTACGCCAGGGCGCACAAGATGCTGGCGGTCAAGGCGCTGGGCCCGGGCGGCAGCGACTGCACCACCGCGAGTCCGCCCTGTGCCATTGGCGGGTGGGGTGACATGGCCATATACACCCCGGTGTCGGGCACCAGCTTCACCGTCCCGATTTTCCAGCTTCCGCCGAGCTACGCCGGCCAGACCATCGACGTCGACATATTTGACCCCGGTGACATCAACGGCGCCGGCAATGTGACGTTGAACCTTATCGACCCGTCCACTGGACTGGTCGCCACCAACACGGTCAAGAACGTCGTCGTCTACGACCTGGGAAGCAGTCGCAGCAATGGAAATGGTCTCTCTCCGCCGGTCACCAGTTGCCAACTCCCGGTGGGAGGGTCGATCCCCAATGCACCGTGTCAGGTCGGTTCAGGATCACAGGCCTCATTTGTTGCCACCAGCAGTGCGAACGGGCAAAACTTCAACGGTCAGTGGGTGCGGGTCGAGATCCCGATCCCGACCGCCTACAAGTCCTGGAATCCGAACAGTCCCAGCACCTGGTACTGGAAGTTGCAATATTCCACCTCCACCAGCACCACCGCCACCGACACCATCACCTACACGGTCGGGCTCAAGGGGACGCCGGCTCGGCTGATCTCGGGCTAAGGCCCGGGCCGGCGCTCTCGCCGCCGTCGATGCACGTAGAAGCAATGGATCGGCGGCTGTTGGCCATCGCAAGACGCTCGTTGGGTCTCGCCGCGGTCATTGGCGAGCGGCCGAAGTCAGGCTAGGCGCCGAGTTCGTGCTCCGCGTGTCGCCTTCGGAAGCCCACGTACAGGGCGATGTCGTAAACCGACTTCACCGCGCCGGCCAGGATGAAGGGGAAGCCGAAGGCCGCGCCCTGGATGGCCGCGCCCGTGATGGTTGGCGCGGCCGCCTGGGCCAGTCCTCGGGCTGCTCCGGTGACGGCGACGGCGCCGCTGCGCTCGCTCGGCTTGACGATCGATACCACGTAGGCCTGGCGGGCGGGCTGGTCCATGGACTGAATCGAAGACCAAACGATCAACAGTGCCACGGCCCAGCCGAGCCCGGGCATGAAGGGCAATGCGACCAGCATCAAGTTGCTGGGAAGGTGGGTGAAGACCATGGTATTGATGAGCCCGACGCGGTCTGCGATTCGCCCCGCTAGCTCGAAACAGAGGGCCCCGGCGATCAGCATCACCGCAAAGCTCGGCCCGAGCACGGCGGCAGTCGCCCCAAACCTGACGTGCAACCAGTAGACCAGCAATGAGCGTGCGACCAGCCCACCCCCAAAAGAATCAAGTGCGAAGAGGGCGGAGAGGCCGATCAAGGGCCGAATGGAGCCAAAAACGCGGGCCTCAGGTTCACCCTCTATCGCGGACGAGAGGAAGAGGGACAGCGCCGTCGTGGTCAGTCCGAGCACCGCGAAAAGGATGAACAGAGACTGGGTGCGGGCCAGGTCGCCGCCGGTGCTGGCCAGAAATGATCCCGCGGCGGCGGCCAGCGCGCCTGATAGCGAGTAGCGGCCGAAGGCCCGATTTCGCCCGGCAGCACTTATGGACTGGGTTAGGACGGCCTGCTCCACCGACAGGAAGGGCCCGTTGTCGGTTCCGCTCACCCCCATCATGCCGGTGAGAGCCGCCAGTGCGAAAAGCCAAAACGGCGTCGCCAAGGCGAGGTCGACGCCGGCCAGCGCCATCAGCACCCCGATCGCCGCCAACGTTTTCCTCCGCCCGAACCGCCCCGCCGCTGCTGCCGCCAACAGTCCGGTCAGCGATGCGGCCGCTATCGCGATCGCCACGATGGCACCGATCTGGGTCGGTGTCAGCCCCCGGTCCTGGAGGTGCAGTCCGAGCACGATGGCCGAGAACCCAAAGCCGAACGCCCGAACGACCCGGGCGCTGAGGAGGATCCGGACGTCCCGACGACGGGGGGACGGGGTGGCCAGCGCTGCCTTGGGGTTGCTCATGCGGCGCAGACCCAAAGCGCGTCTATCGAATCTGCTTCGGGGCCGCCGGCCGTGGTAGGCCTCCGGGTCCGGCAGGGTTGCGTCATCACGAGCGGGCGGCGTCCTGGGCCGGTGGAATGGTCAGAGCGAGCGTACCTTTTCCCTCCAATGCAGCAATCGCCGCCGACGACAACATCACCAGCCTCCCACGTCCCGCGTATTCCGGGCCGGCTCCACGCCGAGGCCGCCCTGGAAAACGAATCGTTTCGGCAAGTGTGACGAGCATCGTAATGTAATGAACGTTCCATTGCGCCGACCCGACTGCGCAAGGGGGTGGCCTCGGCCGGCGGTAAGCCGAGCGCTTCGGTGCTGGTCGGCGAGGGTCGTATCCGGGTACTGGACGACGAGGCGGGGATGAGGGGGACCCTTCACCTCGCCATGAGCACGCCCTCAGCCCAGGTCAGCACCGGCCGTCACACAGCACCCCGGTCCGAAGACTCCGCCTGGGCGCGGCCCTCTCACTGCTCTTCCAGTTCTGCGGCTTCGCCAACCAGCGTCACCGGGTTGGAGCTGAGCCCCAAGAGCGCGTTGACCGGGGTCGCAAACGCGTAGATGTAGGTGACATGAATCCGAATCAGGGATCCTGCCACTACGCAGGTGGCCTGGGTGAAGCCAGTGACAGGCACGAAACTGTTGCTGGCTGCACTGTATTGGCCACAGGTGGTTCCTGGTCCGGGCCCGGGCACAACGTAGGAGATGGTTACGTGAGCATCATCATTCACGATTATTGCCGGTACAGCGGCGGAGACAAGCTTGCCCTCGATGCTGTCGTCGGCGGGCTGGGCGGCGTTGCTCCAAGCGGTCGGATGCGTCGCCGCGTAGCGCACAGCATTACGCGCTGCGTTGGTCGACATGATGCGCCCTGCGAACAGCACGCTGAAATCGATAATGCCGAAAATGACTGCGAAGGCAACCACCGACACGATTGCGAACTCAACCATGCCCTGACCACGATTCGAGCGAGCCTGCTGCATCAGACGGTCAGGGTCAGAGAATTTGGTACCTGATAGTTACCGGAGCCCGAGAACTGGATGTCGAGTGACGCGTTGCCAGACACCGTCATCTTGTCGACGATGATGCGCGAATCCAAACTGTCACCCAGGCCGTTACCAGAGAGGTTGGCGGCTGCCGATAGAGCGTAGAGGCTTCCCAGGAAACGCGTCTCCCCGTTTCCGCCAACGGTTATCGGGCTCGTATTGTTGCGGTCGCTGAAGATGGTCATACCTTGGTAAGTCCCATATGAGGGTGGCGAAAGATTCACCGTTCCGTTGCCACTCAGAGTCAGTTTGGCCCCGGCCTGTCCACTGGTGCACGGAGTTGGGTAGTCGGCGCAGGCGAGATAGATGGTGACGTCATGCCCAACCAGGGAGCCGTTGCCGGTTACCGCGAAGGAGTTGGTGACCACGTAGGTCCCCGGATTCATGGTCACGGAGGTATTACCCGACACCACCAGATTGGTGTATATGCCCGGGTTCAGAGTTGCAGCACAACAGGTCTGCGTCCCCACTACGACCGGCACGGGAACCGAGGCGTACGGATCTGAAACCGTGGTGGCTCCCAAGGTGGGAGTGGGGTTGATCTGCGCCAGGGAACTGCCGGTGTCGCCACCCTTGACATCGATTCCACCACCGCTCACCGAGAGGCTTCCATTGCTCGTGACCTGCAGGGCCGTGGCTGAGCTCGAGTTGACCTGCACGTCACCTCCCTTCACGTTGAGACCGGCGTTGGCGGTGGCGCTGAGGGCACCGCTGGCACTCGGATCCATGAGGCAGATCACGCACGCGCTGCTCTGACTCAAGGTCGCCGTGGCCGTGGTGGAGACCGTGGAGGTATCGATTCCCATGATGGGTAGGAAGAGGGTGCTGAAGGTGTGGCGTACGCTGGCCGAGACACTCGCCACCTCGTTGGAGACGCTGGTTACAATTCCGCTGGAGTTGTAGTAGGTAAGCGTCAGGTCACTGCTGGTTACCTGGTTCTCGGCAGCGACGATATTGGCGCGTTGGGTGGCAACGCTCTCGGTGCTTCCGTTGGTAACCTGGATGGCGGCCGCGAGAGCCGAGGCGTCGGCCGCGTTCTGGGCGGCTCGATATTGAATCGTGATCTCGCCGCCATCGATCGCCAGGCCCGCGACTCCGACCAGGATGATAGAGAGAGCCGCAACGATGACGATGATGGAGCCGCGCTGAGGGTCGCGATTCGTGACAGGACGCGGTAGCCGATGGGCCGGTCGCATCACCGCTCCTCGATGAAGGCGGCGGCGGCGGTTACCGGCACGCCGGAACCGAACAGGCCAGCCATCATCGGCGTGAGCAGCGGATAGTTATACGTGATTTTGACTTCAACCATGGTTCCGGGAGCCACGCAGGAGGTCTCGGTGTAGGTCGAGGCGGGCACAAAGGCATTGGTGGCAGCGCTCCAATTGCCGCACAGGACGGATGTGCCACTGCTGATGTCGTAGTAGTTGATGGTGATGTGCGAGTCATCGTTTGGAATTTCGGTGACGCCACCTGCCGCCTGGATCTGACCCTCGATGGTGTCCGAGTCCGGAGTGGCGGCATTGCTCCAGTTGGTGGGGTGTTTTGATGCCCAGCGGGCCCCTCCGCGGGCCGCGTTGGCGATCGCCAGCCGATCCGTGTACAGAAACCCGAAATCGATCACGCCCATTAACAGCAGCAGAAGGAAAATCGAGGAAATGGCGAATTCGACCAGCGCCTGACCTTGGCGGCCGTCACGTCTGTGCCGGAACCCCGTGGCAGACGACCCTAGGGCTGGAAGTGCCGAACGGGGTGCCCGGGACATCATCCACGCGTTCTAACCGACAACCGGGGCGGGCGAGCGCCGACGCGTCGCTCACGCGAGTTGCCCGGGGCACGTTCGATCTCCACCAATAGATCGGCCGCCTGGGTCTGGATGGCCGGCTGCGCGCTCCTAAAGCTTCCCACCTGTACCGTATTTGACGCGGCAACGCCGCAAATCTGGCGCGAATGGACGGCGCATGCCGCCCCTGGCTCAGCCTACGGTCGAATCCGAGTCAACTCTCAGGACGGCCTGCCGAGCGGATCGGTCCCCGGCTTGAGCGACGGGACCGCGGCGGCACGCCAATTCGACCGCGAGGCCACGGTCGAGCGACCGGATGGGGTCACCCGGCAGCGGCCCGAGCGCGTTGCTAGCGTAAACGGCGATTATCGACACCATATTCGCCCCCCTGTCAGCCAACGGGGCAACGAATCGCACCCCCTCGCCCGACGGCCCGACGGACCGGCTCAGGGCCTCTACGAGCTCCTGTGGCACCTGGAGACGGGGTAAGTCAGGCTGGCGGCGCAGCGCCATCATGTACGCGGCCAGATCGTGAGCGCCGTTGTTCGCCCTGCGTGCCGCCGCCACGATGGGCTCCCGCTGAGCAGAGGCCACCTTGAAACAGGCTGAGCAAAACTCCCCATCGCCCTGGATCAGCCGCCGTTCGCCCTCGGCGAACTCGATTCCACAGACAGCGCAGCGCGGCTGATCGTACCTGCTGCGGCGACGTCGAACCGGACCAGCGCCGCCAGCATCTCCGAGGCTGGCCGAGCCTCCGACTGGGCCAACGCCTGAAAGGCCTGCCACGTCTCCAGATCCACGGCCAGGCGAACCAGGCGCGAGCCCACCAAGCGAGGCCCCGGGCTCGGGGGGGAAGCCCCGGGCCTCGCGTGCCTCGGCGGCGACGAGGACCCGACCAGGGGCGCTCCCGCGCCCACACTGCCCGGCATCGAACGCGGCGCACGCGGGGTCACGCTCCCGGCGCCATGGGGCCTCACAGGCGGCAGAGACCTCGAATCCTGCCCGGGGGAGGGCGCCGTCAGACCACCCTGCCCCACCTTGACCGGCTCCGATCGCTTCCGCCGCGAGGCTCGACCCACCGCCCAACAATACACCCCGCCTGTTAACACCTGCGAGCAACGTTACCCCCCTGTCAGTGAGGGGGGAAACGCTGAGATCAAGCATGCACTGCTTACAGTCAACCCGGTTGACACCGCCCGCCTGGAAGGCCAGGCCTCGGTCCTGGCGCCCCTGGTCAGCAACCATCCCCCTACGGGCTGCCCGGTTGTCCTGGCCAGCACGCGCCAGTACGACCTCCTGGCCCAGCCCCAGCGGGGCGCTCGCGGCTGGTGAGCAGCGATATTGCTCGCCGACGCCACCCACCCGACACGGACCGCACAGGAGGTCACCACCCACCCTGTCGCCTGGCCCGGTCACCGCGAGACCCCTGGGAGAAGACACGGACACGCCGGACGCCTCATGGACTGGCCCGGAGACGACCCGAGACGCGATAGCCCCGACGCCACGCCTCAAACGCTCGGCTTCGTGCCCCGTCAAGGACCCGTCCGCGCCCTGCGGGCGCTCCCCTCGCCCTGTGGGCGCCCTTGACTGAGCCCGCGCGCCGACCGGAGAAACAGCCAGGGGGGCTGGAACAGCCCCCCTGCCACCCAGCCGACCACCCGACTGGGGCGCCTCCCGACCTGGAGCGCGGGACGCCGCGAGCAGACCGTCAGCGGCGATTATCAATAGCATCTAATCGGTCTCAAGGCCGCCTCCCTGCCCGCCGGCAACGGGACGATGACGAGCCGAGCCATGATCGATGCCTGCCCTGCGTCGGTTGTGCTCAGCAGTGGCCGCGTAGTTCGGGCGGTTCGGTGAGTTGGTCCGTGGCGGATGGGAGCAAAATTCGTCGCCACGCGCGCCGCAAGCACGGTGGTCATGCGCCGGCCAACGTGTCCGGCGGCCTGCGATATGCATCCCTCGCCAGGCGGCCCAATCGACGAGGTCAACCATCGAGGCGGAAGGAGATGTGGCTCACGGGCTTTGCGCCCCCTTCCAACCGACCGCGCTTTTCGCAGGTTTTGGGGCGCGATCACGCTGAACTAGGGTAATGGCCTGCGCAAGCGTGAATCCTAGGTCCACCAGGGCCAGCAGCTGGTCGCGTGGATCTTCGAGGTCGGTTCTCTTCGGAGCTGGCGACGCAGTCGTTTCGGGAGCGAGGGATTGACCATCAGCCACGAGTTGGGCCACCGACAGTCCCGCCAGCTGGGCCGCGGCCATGACGACGGCGGAGCGCGGAACGTGGGCACCCCTCTCCCACTTCGCCACCTGCGTCGTATCCACTCGCCGTCCCAGTACCGCAGACAATCGCAGCGAGAAGTCGTTCTGCGTCAGCTTCAGGCGGTTACGCGCATACAGCAGGGCATCGCCGCTCTCCGTACGGGTGCGCGGGGCCAGCGCATGGTTACGCACCACCGTAATGCCCCTCAGGCCAGAAAGAGATGAAAATGTACACCCTTGATATATACTGCCAGATGTTGTTGAATGTTGCCAGTGACCTGGTAATCCAATCCAAGCCTGGTGGGCCAGGCGATTTGGCCCCTTGGCCTCACACATTCAGCTCCGGTTTGAACTCGGGAATGGCCGCTGCAACGTCCATCAGCAGCTCCCGGCCTCCCGTCAAACGGGTCGGATTTGCTGGGGCCGCCCTTAGAATGCCGACTATCTGATGTCAACTCAGGTTCAAGGACAGCAACGCCGCCGCACCATGCCCATCCCCCTCTTGGGCGTCGTGCTGGCCGTGGCGGGTTTCGTGGTGGTGTTGATGTTGGGCAACCACGGGGGTGGTCCAACTCAAGCCGTGGCCGCGACCTCTCCAGTGGCAGTTGCCGCCCGCAATATCAACATCCGTACCGCATTCGGGACTGCCGACGTGACAATCGTGAAGATGGTTCCGGCGGACGTCCCCCCTGGAGCATTCACGACCGTGGCAGCGGTCAAGGGGCTGGTTGCCTCGGTCGACATCAAGAAAGGTCAACCCGTCACATCCAACCTTTTGGTCAAGTCTTCAGACACCATCTCCGGTCCCCAAGCGGCGTATTTGCCGATCCCGCCGGGGTTTGTCGCCAAAACGATCCCCACCAGCGAGATTCAGGGGGTAGCGGGGTTCATTCAGCCCGGTGACTACATCTCGATCATTGCCGTCGTAACCTCCGGCCTCCAGAACACTCGGACCATTTACACCAACGTGCCGGTGATCGAAGTGGGCCCGTCGACCGGGTCCATCTCGCCGGCTGGTTCGGCGAGCCCGGCGCCCAAGGCGTCGGGGGGCGTTTCCAGCAGTCTCACCGTGGTGGTGACCGAGTGCCAGGCGGAGTACCTGACCTGGTTCCAGCAATATGAGGCGGTCACCTACACCCTGGAGTCGTTCCACGACTATCAACCACAGGACGCCAAGCCGGATTCATCATGCCCCGGCGTCGGTTCGGCCAAGGGCGTGAACAAGGCGGACGTGTCGCGCCAGTGGCCGGGCTTTCTGGGCTGACGCTTTGACCACCGTGCTGGGCGCCCTTCTGGTCGCTCTCGGAATCTTCATGACCGTGGTCAGCGTGGCCCGCCGACGGGAGCCGAGCTCGGGCAGCCTCGAAGCACGACTTGCGGTCTACGACCCCCGCACCATGACCGAGCGGGACGTCGAGCTGCAGACCAAAGGCTTCATCGAACGCCTGATACTGCCCGCGCTGGCACGGCTCGGAAGGTCGGTGGCCAACCGCACGCCCGAGAATCGACGGCAGGCCCTCCAGCAACGCATCGAGGTCGCCGGTCGTCCCGGGAACATGACTCCAGAGCTGTTCTTGGCTCTTCGAATCGGCGCCGGCGTCGGCATGTTCGTCGTCGGTTTGGTCTTGGGAGTGCTTATCCGAAAGCCGCTCATTGAGGGCTTAGGTGCCGCTGTTGGAGCCGCCTTGGGCTACTTCTATCCCTTGTTGTGGTTGAACCAGAAGGTCGGCCAGCGGCGAAAACTGATCCAGCGGGCCCTGCCCGACACGCTTGACCTCCTGACAATTTCCGTCGAGGCCGGTCTCAGCTTCGATCAGGCCACCCACCGCGTGGTGGAAAAGTTCGCGAACCCTCTCAGCGAGGAGTTGCATCAGGTCCAGACCGAGATTTCCCTCGGGCGGCCCAGGATGGAGGCCCTCGATGCGATGGGCCGCCGAGGTGGTGTCGATGACCTTCACAACTTCGTTCAGGCGGTGATCCAGTCCGAGCAGATGGGCGTTGGCATCACCCGCATCCTCCGGATCCAATCGGAGGAGATGCGGCGAAAGCGGCGATCGAGGGCACAGGAGAAGGCGGCCCAGGCCACGCTCAAGATGATGCTGCCGATGGTAGGCTGCATCTTCCCCACTCTCTGGATCGTGCTGCTCGGCCCGGCCGTCCTGATCCTGATCAAGCGGATGGTGCATTAATCGTCAGGAGCCGATCTGCTCCGCGATCGAATCTCCGTCCACAATCCCTTCCGCCACGACTCGGCCATCGACGAGTAACACAGGTACCCGGAAGTCGTAAAGGGCGCGCAGGTCGTCATGTGCGTCCACGTCGACCAACTCCGGCTCGAGACCAGCTCGGCGGATCGAAGCCAGGGCCGCCTCACAAAGATGACATCCCTCCCGGGTGATGAGTTCAAGTTTCACCAACCCAAGCTTAGGCGGTGCCTGTCGACAATCGGGCTTGGATTCAGCTGGTGATTGCATCGCACCCGGTGGAGCAGATTCGTCCTGAGAACGGGAGGGTGCGATGCGAGACCCAAGGAGATTCACTGGAGCTGAGAGGGCCGAGATCTGGGATCGAGTCGCCGCTGGGGAGTGTAGGCGGCACCCTTCCATAGAGACGTAGGCGCCGGTGATGGCGGCGGGTGAGTCCCGTAAGAGACCGCGTATGGCGCCACAGCCGCCAAGTCCAACGCGATGTGGAGCGCCGCCTTTGCACAGCTATCCCCAGCGAACGGATTGAGACTGCAAGGCCCGGTCGGATCCGTCGCGTTCAGAGGAACGTCGCGTGATCAACCCACTCAATCCACAACTATTGACATTTCCCCCTATGGCTGAAGGTGGCCGAACAGATCCTCTCGCCTCTGCACCATCAACCATTCAAGTGCCCTAGCTGGTCGGAACCCGCAACGACTCGCCGACGAAGACCCCCGCACCCTGAAGGTGGTTGGCCTGCTCTATCTGATCCACCTTCTGGCGGAGATCAGAATCCGGATAGCGCGGGGCGGCGATGGACCAAAGGCTATCCCCCGCCTTGACAGTGACCATTTCATAGCGACTGGCTGCCCCTCCGTGGACGTTTTGGGCCAGACCAATTGCCAGGAACACGACACTGCCGCAACCGAACACTAGGTTGCGGGTGGCCGCCTTCCATCGCGGCCGTGGTCGACGGCGGCGGATGGGTGTCAGGTCGACGGCCGCGGCGTACATTTGTTCGCAAGGCTACACCAAACAAATGTTTGCCGTCAATGCCCGAACATAAGTTTGCTTTCCTCCCCGGTCATTGCTAGAATCGATTCCACCTTGGCACCGCCGAGGAACCCCAGCTCACGAGGACTAATGCGTTGAACGAAGAGTTGAGTGACCGTCAGGCCAGGATTCTCGACTACATCAAGAGCACTTCGCGCTTGCGAAACTACCCGCCCAGCGTGCGGGAGATCGGCGAGGCGGTGGGGCTGTCGTCGAGTTCCACGGTCCACAACCACCTGAATCAGCTGGAGCGTCGAGGTCTAATTCGCAGAGACGCCAGCAAATCGCGCACCGTGCAACTGGTGGGCTCGGCATCGGGCCCGGAAGCGCCCGCCGCGGGCGTGATGGTGCCGGTGGTGGGAAACGTCGCGGCCGGCACCCCGATTCTGGCCGAGCAGAACATCGAAGATCACGTGCTGCTATCCAACGGACTTGCCCAGGAGGGATGGTTCGCCCTGCGGGTGAGAGGCGATTCCATGATAAACGCGGGAATTCTGGATGGGGATTTGGTTGTCATCCGTCCTCAACCAGATGCTCCCGACGGAAGCATCGTGGTCGCACTGGTGGAGGGCGAGGCGACCGTAAAACGCCTTGATCGATCAACGGGAAGGGTCCGGTTGTTGGCCGAAAACCCAGCCTATGAGCCCATCGTTCCGGACGAGGTCAGCATGATGGGGACGGTTCGGAGCGTGGTGCGGAGCTACTGATCAGGTTTCAGACGCCACCCGGCCGGGTCTCAGCTGACTACGTCGAAATCCCGTAAGGCCTGATTCAGGCTCACCTTGGTGTCGGTGTGCGAATTGCGCCAGCCGACAATCAGCCCGGTGGCCACCTGATATTCGCCAGCCGGGAACCGACGGGGCCGCGAACCCGGAATCACGATTGCGCCCGGTGGAACCGATCCGCGGTGTTCGACCGGGCTGGGGCCGGTGACATCGATCACCGGGGTTGACCCGGTCAGGACCACGTTGGCGCCCAATACCGCACCCGCGCCGATCAAGACGCCCTCGGTGATGATGCACCGGGATCCGATGAACGCGTCGTCCTCAACGATCACCGGACGGGCCTGGATGGGTTCGAGGACTCCGCCGATGCCCACTCCGCCCGCCAGGTGCACACGAGCTCCGATCTGGGCGCATGAACCGACTGTGGCCCAGGTGTCGACCATGGTGTCGGGGCCGATCCAGGCCCCGATGTTGACGTAGCTGGGCATCAGAATCACACCCTGGGAAAGGTATGCCCCGAGTCTGGCAACCGCGGGCGGCACCACTCGGACTCCCGCTTTGTCCAGATCCCGCTTGAGAGGAATCTTGTCTCGGTATTGAAATGGACCGATTTCGATCGTCTCCATCGCCCGGAGTCGGAAATAGAGCAGGATCGCCTTCTTCACCCACTCGTTCACGATCCATTCCCCGGCCCGTTTCTCGGCGCTCCGAATAGCACCGCTATCGAGCCCGGCGACGCACTCTTCAACCGCGTTGGCGTCCATTTCGCCCCGCTCGTAGGCGGCGTCGATCCTGGACTCCAGCGTGCTCACAGGACCTGGTCCAGAAGCTCAATCGCTTGTCGGCACTCCTCCAGCGGCGGGACCAGGGCAATTCGGACATAACCGTCTCCGCTGTCGCCGAAGTAGCTTCCGGGCGCCACCACCACCCCCCGCTCCAGCAGCCGGTCGGCGAAGGACTGCGAGGTTTCTCCGTCAGGCACCTGGCACCAGAGGTAGAAGGTGGCGGCGGAACCGGCCACGCGCACCTTCTTGGTGCTCAAGAACTCCAAGAAAAGCTCACGTTTGGCGGCGTAAATCGCTCGCATGCGCTCCACGTGGTCCTCGCGGGAGAGCGCCTCCACGGTGGCGTGCTGGATGAACTCGGGCACCGCTACCCCGGCCAGTGGCCGGTAGAGATTGAGTCCGCGGATGATCTCGGCCGGCGCGACGATGAATCCCGAGCGGTATCCGGTCATTGACGATCTTTTGCTCTGCGTGTTGAAGACGGCCAGGTGGGAGCGGTCCTTGATCTGCAGCGCGGATGCCGTGGGCTCTTCGAAGTAGATCTCGCTGTAGGCCTCGTCGGAGGCGACGATGAAGTCGTGGCGCCTCGCCTTCTCTGCGAGCTCGCTGTAGAACGACAAGGGGGCGGTGGCGCCGGTGGGATTGTTGGGGTAGTTGATCCACAGCAGGGCAACCTCATCCCAGGTGGAGTCGGGAACCTGATTCAAATCGGGCAGAAAGCCGTTGGCCTCCAGCAGGGGTAGGCGAATGACCCGTCCGCCCGCCATCTCCGCCCCCCGGTCAGGAATCGGATAGCCCGGCTCGGTTACGGCGACGATGTTCTTGCTGCTGTGAGGGTCCATCACGATGAAGGCGAAGCTGTAGACCGCTTCCTTGCTCCCGAAGGTGGGCATCACTTCTGTTTCCCAATCCACGGCCACCCCGTAACGGCGCATGATCCAGGCGGCAATCGCCTGCTTGTGTTCGTCCAAGCCGGTGGCCTTGGGATAGCTGGAGTGCTCGGTGATGGAATCGATCAGAGCCTGGCGAATCGCGGGGTCGGTCGCCTCCATGGGGTCGCCGACCGAAAAATCAATCAGTCGAACGCCACGCTCGATGGCTGCGCGGCGCGCCCGGTCGAGGACCAGGAAGGGGTACGGGCGAAGTTGCGAGAGAACCGGGTTCAGGCGCATAAGAAATTCCTCAGGATGGTCAGGCTGCTCATCAGTGCCGCCAGGCTCACGCGCTCGTCGCGGCGATGTGCAAAATCGGGATCGCCCGGGCCGAAGTTTACGGCGTCGATCCCGTGCGAGGCGAATTCGGCCACCGGAGTCCACGCTTGCTTCGGCTCAAGCGGCAGGTTCACCGCTGCTCTCAGCCGCTCCAGCAGCGGATTGTGGACATTGACCGGGGCGCCGGCCGCATGGCCAAGAATCGATAGCTCTCCCGCCGTTCCGATTCGCTGCCGCAGGAGAGACTCCGCCTCGGCCACGGTTCGATTGCCGGCGTATCGAAAGTTGATGCCGCAGGTCACCGAATCGGGCACGACGTTGTTGGCGATGCCACCACCGATCTCAGTCACACTCAAGACCTCCCGAAACCTGAGGCCGTCAACCATGACGTCTTGAGGAGGGGCGCTCGCCACCCCTTGGAGGGCGGTGATGGCGGCGTGTATGGCGTTGGAACCGAGCCACGGTCGGGCGCTGTGCGCCGCCCGCCCCCGGAAGACCAATTCGGCCTTTATGTTGCCCAGGCACCCCGCCTGGAGGTGGTTCGCAGTCGGCTCCATCACCACTGCCAGAGGAATCTTTGACAGGTCGGGAAGAGCGGCCAGAAGCGGTGCCAGGACTGATTCCGAGGTCGCCAACTCCTCCCTCCCGAACACCACAAAGAGGGGGTTGAGGGAGGGCCGGTCGGGCATGCCAGCCAAGGCCAGCACAACCGCCAGGGCACCCTTCATGTCGGCCGCGCCGAGTCCCCAAATCCAGCCATCTCGAAGTTCGGGCGGCAGGTTGCCCTGCTCGGGAACGGTGTCCGAGTGGCCGGCCAGGATGACGTCCCAGGGCCCGGGGCGGCCAAAGATGATCGCATCGCCCTGTCGGTGAACCACCGCGACGTCGGGCAACGCCGCCACCTCGTTGGCGATCCAGTCCGTGATCTGCTGTTCGTGTCGACTGACCGACGGGATTGATACCAGCGTCATGGCCAACCGGCTCAGTTGGTCGAGCGTGTTGTCCGTCATGACACCCGATATTGCTTAAAGCGGTGCACGCTTTCCAGAGGCGCGTGCACCCAAGCTCGAGTGCCCGCCTCGGTGAATTCGGTGCGGTCAACCCCCCCCACCTCGCGCAGCTGGGTCAGGATCATTTCCTGACCGTAGGGGACCAGCAATTGGAGCTCCGTCATGGATCTCAGCGGGACCTGATCCATGGCCTCCAGCAGCTCGTCGAGGCCAAATCCGGTCGTGGCCGAGAGTGGGACGACGTGGTTGTACAACTCGCTGAACACCTGCAGGATGCGCCGCCTGCCGGCGACGCCCAAGATGTCAACCTTGTTCAATAGCACCAGGCGCGGTTTGCCGCCGGCGTTCAGTTCGATCAATTCCCGGTCCACCGTGGCGGCTTGGGAGACCGCGTCGGGCGACGACGCGTCCACCACGTGCAGGATCCCGTCGGCAGCGCTCACCTCCTCCAGCGTGGCTCGAAAGGCGGCCACCAAATCGGTGGGCAACTTTTGGATGAAACCGACCGTATCGGTCAGCACCACCTCTCGCCCACCGGGCAGTCGGAGCCGTCTGGTGGTCGGGTCGAGGGTGGCGAAAAGCAGGTTCTCGGCCCTGACTCCGGCACCCGTCAAGACGTTCAGCACGGTCGACTTACCGGCGTTGGTGTAACCCACGATGGCAAAGGTCGGCACCGGGACGCGGCTGCGTCCGGCGCGTTGCTGGCCCCGCTGCGCCCGCACCTGATCGAGCTCCCGATCGAGGGCACGCAGGCGCTTGCGGATTCTGCGTCGCTCAACCTCAATCTGCTGCTCCCCGGGCCCACCTCGTGTCCCCACTCCCCCACCTTGGCGGTGGTAGTCCCAGGCCCCAATCAGCCGCGGCAGCAGGTGATGCAGTTGCGCCGATTCGACCTGCATCCCGCCCTCCCGGGTACGGGCGTGCTGAGCGAATATGTCGAGGATCAGCTCGGTGCGATCCACCACCCGGAGCTTCAATTCCGCTTCCAGGTTGCGCTGCTGACGGGGGCTGAGATCCTCATTGCAGATGAGCAGGTCAAATCCCAGCTCGATGTGGGCTTGCGCCAGTTCCTGCACCTTGCCCCGGCCGACGAAGTGGGCGGGCGAGGCCACCGAACGACGTTGGATCACGCTGCCCACCACCTCCGCACCGGCGGTGCGAGTCAGCTCTTCGAGCTCGCGCATCTCACCCGACATCTCCACCTCGGAAATCCCGGGCAGCAGCACCCCGATCAAATAGGCCCGCTCAGGTCGGGCGCTGGTCTCTATCAAATCAGATGATCTTTTATGGTTTGAAGGATACTTTCGAAGCGGCCGGGGGCGGCGCCAAACCAGGTCACATTCGGATCCCGCCGCCACCAGCTCAGCTGGCGACGGGCGTAGCGGCGGGTGGATCGGGTGATCGTGGTGACCAGATCGGCCTCCGGCAGCGCGCCTTGAAGGTAGGCGACCGCCTCCCGATATCCAATACCGGTGAGGGCCTGGGAATCCGCCCTCACACCCGCCGCCAGGGCAGCTGCCGTTTCGGCAACCAGGCCATCCGCCACCATCTGGCGGCTTCGCTCTTCCAGGCCCGACACTAGGTCATTGGGGTCTGCATAGAGCCCGATCGGGATCGAGCGCCAGGGTGGCGGCTGGCGCTGACGGAGGCGGGTGAGCGGCGGCCCCATGGCGCGCAACAGCTCGATTGCTCGAATCATTCGCGGTGGGTTGCTCAGATCAACCCCGCTATTGGGGTCCAGGTCCTCCAGCATGGCCCGGAGTTCGGCCGCAGATGAGTGCTGCAGTGATCGACGCAGGTCGGGATCGGGTGGCACGTTGCCGAGCGTCGAGCCGTCGCACAGCGCCTGGACGTAGAGCATGGAACCACCCTCGACGATCGGAAGGTGGCCGCGAGCGGCCACCTCATGGATGGCGGCCCTCGCCAGGGGCAGGTAGTCGCCGAGGCTAAACGGCTGGTGGGGGTCGGCGACTTCAAGTAGGTGGTAGCGGACGCGACCGCGAAGTTCAGGCCCGGGTTGATTGCTCCCGACGCTCAGGTCGCGATAGACCTGGCGCGAATCGGCAACCACTATTTCTCCGCCCAGGGCCAGCGCCAGCTCGAAGGCCACGCGCGTCTTCCCCACCCCAGTTGGGCCCAGGATCACGGGAACCAAGCAGCTGGTCATCATGGAGCGCCGGGCGAATGGTGCGAGATCGCGGGTCGCATCGGCCCCGAACGCGTCCTAACCACTGCGGATGAGCCGGGTCCGACGGAAGGACTTCTTTGGCTCAGATACATCGGCTTGATGTCCGCCAGCGGCGTGCAGAGGCAAGCTGATCGCCGCAGCTTAGACGGGCCCGACAGGCCATCGACTCCACCGGATAGGCTCAAATCTCCGTCGAGTATGCGGTCATAGCGCCTCGGCTGACCTTAGACGCGCTGGTGACGGGGCGAAACCGGACGTCGTGACGCTATGCCCTGGCTCGCCAAGATCTGGGGTGTTGCCAGGCCCTATCCTCCAGCGGAGCTTGAGGCAGTCGTCGCCGCATGATTGTCAAGGGCGAGTTGCCAACCTTGGAGGTCTCGGAGGGTGCCCTTACACCACCAACGGAGCCGGTTTCGGAGCACGTGATCTCCGCCTCGAATTCGTACAGGCCGCCGGCAAGCATCTGGCTGACAGGACAGAACTTGGCCGCGCGTTCCAGCACCGCAATCTGCGCGTCGCTGAGCGAACCCTCGAGATGGATCCGCTTGGCGGCGCGTTGGCGGTTTACCTGGCGGCCCTCCGCGGCTGCCTCTTCGGCGTCGGATTTGCCCGCGAACGCAGGCAGGCCACTGACCTCGACCCTGATCCTGGCTAGTGCTATTCGACGGCGCCGCGCCACGCGGGCCAGCGTCGCCACCGTGCAGGCTGCGAGGGCGCCGCACGGCAGACCCCTGGACGGTTCAAGACCGTGCCCACTCAACCGGCTTCCCTGAGATCGCCGAAGGTGCCTCGCAGACCGTCGAACCGGTTAGTACGTGCGGCGGAAATGACGCCTCAGATCTTGCCAGTCGAGAAGCAGGCGGGTGGGTCGGCCGTGCGGGCAGGTGATGGACAGGTCGGTGGACTCCAGTTCCATCAGCAGGCGCGACTGCTCCGATTGGTCCAACTGGTCGCCGAACCGCACCGCCGCATGGCAGGCGAGCGTGGCCGCCGCCTGCTCCAGCCGTTTTGGAGCCTCACTCCTGCCCATGACGGCCAGCATCTCCTCCAACGCAGCGGCCGCCCGGGCCGGGGGCACGTCGGCGGGGGCGGACTCGATTCGGACCGACTGAGGGCCAAACGGCTCCAGAACGAATCCGAAATTCTTGAGTTCGTTGCGGTATTGGTCGCAGCCTGCCATCTGCAGGGGATCCAATTCGACTACCTCGGTCAGCAGGAGGGGCTGGCTGGCCACCGCTCCCGCCTGCAGGCGGGCCACTATCCGGTTGTACAGAACGCGTTCATGGGCAGCGTGTTGGTCCACCACCATCAGACCTTCGGCGGACTCGGCGACCAGATATCCGACCCCGATCTGCCCGACCGCCCGCAGCCGCGAGGGAGGTTGGTCGAGGACGGACTGCAGATCCAAGTCCGAGGCTTGAGGCGGCGCACCGGCGCTGGATGCCGTGCCCCAGCCGCGGGCGGCGGATGCGACCGGTGCTGGCATCCCCATGGCCACTTGCATCCGGGGAGGGGCGGAAGAACCCAGAGCCGCCAGCACGGTCCGCTGAACGGCGCCGAAGACGGCTCCCTCGGACTGGAATCGCACCTCGCGCTTGGTCGGATGGACGTTGACGTCGACCTCAGCTTCGTCGACCTTCAGGTCCAGGGCCACAATCGGATGCCGCCCTCGCTCCAGCAGCCCGGAATAGCACTCCTCGACCGCGAAGGAGAGGGCACGGCTCACGATCGGTCGGTGGTTCACGGCCAGGAGAATGGCATCACGATTTCCCCGGTTGATCGACGGGGGCGAGACCAGACCGCTCACCTCCGAGCCTTCAACCCCAATCAAGTCCTTGGCCACTCGCGGCCCCAAGACAGCGGTCGCCGCCTGTGCCCGGCCTCCTGTGCCGAGGGTTCGAAACGCCACCCGGCCGTCGATCGACAGCTCAAAACGCACCCCGGGGTAGAAGAGTGCATAGGTTTGAACCGTTCGCTGGCAGAGGCCAGCCTCGGTGGCGTCGGTCTTGAGGAACTTGAGCCGAGCTGGTGTGTTGGAGAAGAGGTCTCTAACCTCCATGACCGTGCCCCCCGCCGGCGGGCAAACGCCGCGCGCCAGTGTCTGTCCGAAGCGAATCTGAACCCGGCACGATCCACTTCGACACTCGAGGTCCGACACCGCCGCGATGCTGGCCAGCGCCTCGCCACGAAATCCCAGGGTCTGAATCCGGCCCAGATCCGCCAAGGCCGAGATCTTACTGGTGGCGTGGCGGACGAAGGCCAGATCGAGGTCGTCGGGCGGGATCCCGGCGCCGTCGTCCGCCACCCGGATCAGGATCTTGCCCGAACCGCGGATTTCGACGCTGACACGGCCGGCGCCAGCGTCAAGCGCGTTCTCGACCAATTCCTTGACCGCCGCCGCCGGTCGCTCCAGGACCTCGCCCGCGGCGATGGCGTCGGCGAGTTCGGCGGCGAGGACCCTGATCACGGCCGGCGACCGAGTTGAGACCGGATCTCATAGAGCTTTTGGAGGGCCTCGAGGGGGGTCAGCCGGTCGAGTTCGAGGGCTTCGATCTCGCTCGCCAGGGGGTCGCCGGGGGGCGCAAAAGGTAGCCCCAGCTGGTGCTCCGGAGCCTCCAGGGGACGCTGCGCCTCGAGCTCACCCAAGATTTGTCGCGCCCGGGCCACCACCGCCGAGGGCAAGCCGGCCAGCGCTGCCACGTGGATGCCATAGGAGCGGTCCGCGCCGCCTGGAACCACGCGGTGCAGGAAACGAACCGTATCGCCCTCTTCGAGCACCTCCACGCGCTGATTCTTGACCCCCGGGAGGCGGTCGGCGAGCGCGGTCAGCTCGTGGTAGTGGGTCGCGAAGAGCGTTCGGCAACCGAGTCTGGAGGAGTCGTGGATGTATTCGACGACGGCCTGGGCGATGGATAGGCCGTCGTAGGTCGAAGTCCCCCTCCCCACCTCGTCGAAGATGAGCAGCGACGCTGGCGTGGCTTGGTTGAGCATGCTGGCGGTTTCGGTCATCTCGACCATGAAGGTCGACATTCCGGCCGCCAGATCGTCGTGTGCACCAACGCGGGTGAAGATGCGGTCGACGATCCCGATCTCAGCCGATGCCGCGGGCACGAAGCTGCCGCACTGGGCCAGCAGCACGATCAGCGCAACCTGGCGCAGATAGGTCGATTTGCCGGCCATGTTGGGGCCGGTCAGGATGACCATCCGGGTGCCGTCCAGGCCCAGATCGACGTCGTTGGTGACGAAGTCCCCGACCGACACAGCCGCCTCGACGAGGGGGTGGCGTCCGGCCGAAATGGCGAGACCGAGATTGGACAGGACGCGCGGCCGGGTCCATCCCAGCTCCTCGGCGGCCTCGGCCAGGGAACTGAGCGTGTCCAGTTCGGCCAGAGCCTGGGCGGTGGATCGGAGGGCCGCGGCGGCGTCGGTTATCTCATCCAGCAGAGATCTCAACAGCTCCAGCTCCCGGCTGATGCGATGCTGCTCGGCATTCAGCACGATGGCTTCGTTTTCCTTCAGCTCGGGAGTGAGGTAGCGTTCACCGCCGGCCAGCGTCTGCTTGCGGATGTAGTGGTCTGGAGCCAATCCGGTGTTCTGGTTGGCGATCTCGATGTAGTAGCCGAAGACACGGTTATAGCCGACCTTGAGATTCTTAATCCCGGTCCGCTGACGCTCTTCGGCCTCGAGACCGGCGATCCACGCGCGAGCTTCCTTCGAAGCCTCCAAGATGCCGTCCAACGCGGGGTCGAACCCGGGCCTGATGAAACCACCGGCGCGCGCCACCGCGGGTGGATCGTCGACGATGGCGCGCTTCAACTGTTCGCAGAGCTCGGGGAGAGGCTCGATCATCGCTGCCCAGCGCGTCAGCCCGGGCGTGCTGGCTTGGGCGGCTGACCGGGCGACTTCAGGTAGGGCCTCGATCGCCCGCCGCAGGCTGACCAGTTCGCGCGGCGTTGCCAGGGCCTGAATGGCCCGGCTGGTAAGGCGCTCCAGGTCGCCGATCGGGACCAGCGCCTGCCGCAGTGATTCGCGCTCATTGCGGAGCTCGGCTACCGCCCCGAGACGCAGTTCGATCGTTTCCAGATCGCAGAGGGGAGCCCAGAGCCACCCCCGTAGGAGTCGGGCCCCCATCGGCGTCAGCGTGCGGTCCAGCAGAGCGAACAGGGCACCAAGTTCCAGGTTTCGGATGGTGGCCCCGTCCAGCGGCATGACCTGGTCTGGAGAATA
Source organism: Candidatus Acidiferrales bacterium (assembly GCA_035532785.1). Lineage (GTDB taxonomy): Bacteria > Chloroflexota > Dormibacteria > Dormibacterales > Dormibacteraceae > DATKQJ01. The sequence continues at coordinate 66,819 of DATKQJ010000020.1, forward strand.
AGTGCGGACCCGGAGCGTCCCCACCTCGAGGCGGATCCCGTTCTGCTTCAGGTACTCGAGAAGTACGCCGGCCGCCCCCACCCCGAGGGGTGCGGCCTGGGCCCCGATCGAGGCTGGATATTGGATGCCGAGGAGTTCGGCGAGGGTGCGGCGACCACGTTCGGGGTCGAACCGGTACTCCTCTATCTGGGGCGGGGTCAGGACCTCGCTGGGGGACAGTCGCAACAATTCGGCGGGCAGCCTCTCGGCGGCGAGTTCGCACATCTGCAGCTCTCCCGTTGAGACGTCACAGGCGGCCAGGCCGGCGCGGCCGGAACGGGCCCAGGCGGCCACCAACCAGTTCGACTTTCCCGGCTCCAGATACTCGTCCTCAACCACGGTGCCGGGGGTGAGTACGCGGGTAACCTCGCGCCGCAGCAGCGATTTGCCGCCCGCCGCGTCGACCTGATCGCAGACCACCACCTTGCGACCCGCCCTTAACAATTTCCCCGCGTACGCCTGCCAGGAGTGGTGGGGGACGCCGCACATGGGCATCCGCCCGCCGGTGGCCGGACGAGAGGTGAGGGTCACGCCCATGATGGGGGCGGCGGCCACCGCATCTTCGAAGAAGATCTCGAAGAAGTCGCCCAGCCGGAAGAGGACGATGGCGTCCGGGTGGGAGCGTTTGGCGGCCCAGTACTGGCGCATCGCCGGTGTCGCGCCAGCCGGACCGCTCACCCCCCTTTCCGCACCACCGGGCCCGACAGCTGACCGGCCGAGCTGCTATCCACGCCCACGATCACCATGTCGCCGCCGCGGCTCAGCTGCGCATCCGATTGCTCGTCGCCACCCTGCTCCCCACTCCCCACCGACCGCCGGCCCTTGATCACCACCCGCTTGCCCTGGCGGCTGCGTCCGTAGGGTCGCCCCAACTCGTCGAAGCCCTCGACCAGCACCTCCACCTCACGCCCCAGCCAGCGCTGAGAGCGCGCCGCCGCGATTCCACGCTGCAGCGTCAGGAGGTCGTTGATTCGACGGCGCTTGTCGTCGGCGCTGACGTCGTCGCTCCACTTTTCGGCCGAGTGGGTGCCAGGGCGGGGCGAATACTGAGCCAGGTGGACCACGTCGAACTGGATCTCCTCGATCAATCGGCGTGTGTTGAGATACATCTCCTCGGACTCACCGGGAAAGCCGACGATGACGTCGGTGTAGAGGCCGATTTCGGGCATCAGCTCTCGGGCTCGCTCCACGATGGCCCGATAGTGCCGGACCTGGTAGCCGCGGGCCATGCGCCGCAACACCGTGTCGTCACCGGACTGGACCGGAAGTTGGAGTTCGTGGGCCACCTTGTCATTGCTGGCCATCACCTCCAAGAGCTCGGGTTCCAGGTCTTGAGGATGGCTGGTCATAAAGCGAACCCGGCGGAGTCCGTCGATGGCAGACACCCGCCGGACCAAACTGGCCAGGCCGCCCCCGCCATCGGGGTCGCGGTAGTCGTCCACGTTCTGCCCCAGCAGCACGACTTCGCGGGCTCCATCCCGGACCGCCGCCCGGCAGGCGCTCAGCACCTGGTCCATGGGCACGTGCACCTCGCGGCCGCGGACGGCGGGGACGATGCAGAAGGTGCAGTTGTGGTCGCAGCCCTGGATCACGTTGATGTAGTGACTGACCGCGGTCCGGCCGGCGGCGGGTAGGGGCTCCCCCAGCGCGTAGTCGTAGCGTGCTTCCAGGTCGGCCAGAAAGTCGTCGTATTGACCGATCGGAATCACGGCGTCCAACTGAGGAAATCTGGACTTGAGGCGGTCTCCCTCTTTTTTGACCAGACATCCGGTCAGGGCGATGGTTCGACCCGGCGCCTTCCAGCGCCCCAGCTCACCCAGTTTGGAGTAGACCTTGTCCTCGGAGGCTTGGCGGACGACACACGTGTTGAGGACTGCGATGTCCGCTCGATCGAGATCGCTCTCCTGCGCGTAACCGGCCGCGAGCAGGCGCCGGGCCAGGTTTTCAGAGTCCGCCAGATTCATCTGGCAGCCCATCGTCGTGACGTGGAAGGTGCGAGGCTTGGAAGCAGGCATCGCCACCCCCGAGGATTCAGGCATCGAGGCCGGCCGCTACTTCAGCGGACCTCGACCAGAAGCCGAATTCCGGTGCGCTCCTCGCCATCGATGGAGATGTCGATGAATGACGGCGAGCAGACAATGTCGATTCCTCCCGGAGCCACGTATCCCCTGGAGATCGCGATCGCCTTCACCGCCTGGTTGATGGCACCTGCGCCGATGGCCTGGACCTCCACTCGACCGGCGCTGCGGATGACACCCGCGATGGCGCCGGCCACGGCCACAGGCTTGGAAGTGGCACCGACCTTGAGCACCTCGATCGGCGCCCGGCCGTCACCCTTCATTGTTGAAACTACCCCCGTCACTTCATGTGTTCTCGATCGATGCGCTGGATTGTTTGTGCCCGCCCGGTGAGTCTATCAATCGTAACCAGTACGGAATTGAAAGTCACCACGCCGGTGGCCGTGTTGAAGCGCGTGGGCATGGCGGTCAGAAAGCGATCCACGGCCGCCTTGGAGTCCACGCCTATGACACTGTCACGGGGCCCCACCATGCCCACATCGGTCACATAAGCGGTTCCACCCGGAAGGACGCGCGCATCCGCAGTGGGTACGTGAGTGTGGGTACCCACCACCACGCTCACCCGGCCATCCAGGTACCAGCCCATCGCCTGCTTCTCGCTGGTGGCCTCGGCGTGCACGTCACAGACGGAGAAGGAGGCGGCAGATGGTTCGGAGAGAATCCGGTCGGCGGCGCGGAAGGGGTCGTCGAGCGCCGGCATGAAGAGTCGGCCCATGAGATTCATAACCAAAACGCTGTCCGCGCCGACGGCGAAGCAGCCCGCTCCGCGCCCGGGAGTACCGGGGGGAAAGTTGTCGGGACGCAACACCCTCTCCTCGGAAACGATCTCCTGGACGAATTGCTTCTGATCCCAGACGTGGTTTCCGAGCGTGATCACGTCCGCACCCCAGCCGAGGAACTCATGGGCGATCTTGGCCGTGATGCCGAATCCAGCCGCCGAGTTTTCGCCGTTCAAGACTACGAAGTTCACACTCAGCTCGGTCCTAAGATCCGGCAGTAGGTCCCGAACCGCCTCGCGTCCGGGGCGGCCGACCACGTCGCCCACGAAGAGCAGCCGGAAGGGAGTCGGACTCATTGCCATCGGCGAACCATCAGCCGTTCAGCCTATCGCAGAGGCGAGGTTGACATGAAAAAGGCGATTTACCTAAAAAAAGGGAGGCCTCACGCGGCCTCCCTCTCTCACTTGTCTTACTTGGCGTATTCGATGGCCCTGGTCTCCCGGACCACGGTGACCCGGATCTGTCCCGGGTAGCTGAGTTCGCTTTCGATTCTCTTGGCGATGTCGCGCGCCATCAGCTGGGCGGACGAGTCGTCGATCGTTTCTGGCCGGACCAGGATTCGGACTTCGCGGCCGGCTTGAATCGCGTATGACTGCTGGACTCCGTCGAATGAATTGGCGATCTCCTCCAGTTTCTCCAGACGCTTGACGTAGGCGTCCATGGTTTCGCGCCGGGCGCCCGGCCGGGACGCCGATATGGCGTCGGCGGCGATCAGAAGAACCGCCTCAATCGATTGGGGTTCGACGTCGTAGTGGTGAGCCCGGACGGCGTGGACCACCGCCGCCGGAATCCCGTGTCTCTGGATCAGGTCCGCCCCGATGACGGCGTGTGATCCCTCGACTTCGTGATCGATGCCCTTGCCGATGTCGTGCAAGAGGCCCGACAGCTTGGCCGTCTGGACGTCGGCGCCGATCTCCGACGCCATCATGCTGGCCAGGTAGGCGACCTCCTTGGAGTGATTGAGGACCTGCTGGCCGTAGCTGGTGCGGAAGCGGAGAATCCCAAGGTGTCGCACGACCTCGGGGTGAAGACCCTGGAGCCCGACCTCCAGAACGGCGGCCTCTCCCTCCTCCTTGACCCGCTGGGTGACCTCTAGACGGGATTTGGCCACGATCTCCTCGATACGGGCCGGATGGATACGCCCGTCGACTATCAGTTTGTTGAGTGCCACCCTGGCGATCTCGCGGCGGACGGGATCAAAACCGCTGATCACCACCGCCTCCGGCGTGTCGTCGACGATCAGGTCGATGCCGGTGGCCTGTTGAAGCGCGCGTATATTGCGGCCCTCGCGGCCAATTATTCGACCCTTGATCTCCTCGTTGGGCAGCGGCAGTACGGAGATTGAGGTCTCCGCGGTTTGGTCCGCCGCCACCCGCTGGATGGCCTCGACCACGATCTTCCGAGCCCGCCTGTCGCTCTCGTCTCGAGCGGCCAGTTCCGCCTCGCGCACCTTGCGCGCGACCTCGTTGCGCAGCTCCTGTTCGGTTTGGCCGAGGACGATCGCCTGGGCTTCCTGGCGGGACATGTTGGCCACGCGCTCCAGTTCTCGAAGCTGTGCTTTCAGGGCTTCGTCGATCTGGATCCGTACTTCCTGGAGTCCCGCCTCCTGACCCTTAAGGTCTTGCTCTCGAGCCTGCAGTTCCTCGATGCGCTTTTCGAGGTTCTCTTCCTTCTGATTTAGGCGTCGCTCAGATTGCTGGATCTGGGCACGTTCAGTTCGCGCCTCCTCCTCAGCCGCGGAGCGGATCCGAACCGCTTCCTCCTTGGCCTCCAGCAGACGTTCTTTGACCGCGGTTTCACTCTCGAAGAGGTTCCGCTCGGAAACCGCCTTGAGCTCGGACAGCTCGCGACCGGTGCTCCGCCGAACCCTGTTGCGGGCGACGACGAATCCCGCCCCCCCTCCGAGTAGGACTGCAACCAGCAGCAGCACCACGAAAAACAACGTGTACATAGATTGGTTCCACCTCTTTTGCTATTCGGTTGTGAAGGTGCTGAGCCACATTGCGAGTGACCGACTCGCTCAACTGGTCAGTGGTGCGTAAAGCGACGCGACCCGTAGCCGGCGTCGCTCTAGCGATTTTAGGCTTCGGGGAGACCGGCCGCAACGCGCCGCCGGCGTTTCCGATCGCAGCGCTGTGCGGCGCACGGCTCCGGATGGGCGGCTCAGCCGACCCTGCCGATCTCGATCAGGTTCGACTCACTGGCCCACGGCCACCATGCCCGGCGGTCCAGTGCCGCAGCGGCGACGACTGAGGGCATTTCAGTGCAGGCGCCGGCGGTCGACCGGGCCCGCGGCGCCGATCGTGGATGATGCTGACGCGGGCGGCGCAACCGTCCCTGTGCTCCCAGCGGGGAGGCCAATTCGATGCCTTGCCACCGGCGGGTCAGGCGACGGGACCGGACCGGCTGGCCAGCACTCGTCGCACCACCAGCGGCTCGAAGCCCCGGCGTTGCAGCCGCATGGCGACGCGCTGTGGCTCCAGTCGGGGCCAACGCTCCGCCGTCTGCTGGGCGGCGCGCAGCTGTTCCTCGCCACTGACCTGGGACAGCACCTGGTCGGCTAGTGAGCGCTCGATGCCCTTTGCCATCAGCTCCGCCCGCAGTGCCGATGGGCCGCGGCTCATTGAGCGCCGCCGCACCAGGGCGGAGCTGAATTCGCGGTCGTCGAGGTAGCCGAGCGCCCTGAGCCTGTCGACGGCGGCGTCGACGGCCTCTACTTCGTATCCTCGCCGTCGCAGCTTGAGGCGAAGCTCCTCGGTCCCGTGGGCACGCCGAGCGAGGAGATTCAGCCCTGATCCGAACGCAGAGGCGCCCGGTTTAGAGGGCCGGTTCGTCGCCGCCCCCCGCCCCCGTGCGCACGACGGCGGATGTGCGCAGTTTGGCCGAGGCGAGGCCTGCTGCGGTCTCACGGACTTGCCTTTCGATCTCCCCGCCCAGGGTCGGATTCTCGCGCAGGAAGTTGCGCACGTTCTCTCGCCCCTGACCCAGCCGAACGTCGCCAAACGACATCCAAGTTCCGCTCTTCTCGATGATCCCGAACTCGTTGGCGGCATCGATCAGCGCGCCCTCGCGAGAAATCCCTTCGTTGAACATGATGTCGAATTCGGCGGTGCGAAACGGCGGCGCGACCTTGTTCTTGACGACCTTGACTTTGACCCGATTGCCGACACTCTCCAGACCCGACTTGATGACCTCAACCCGGCGGATGTCGAGCCGCACCGAGGAGTAGAACTTGAGCGCCCGTCCGCCCGGTTGGGTTTCCGGGTTACCGAACATGATTCCGACCTTCTCACGAAGCTGGTTGATGAAGATCACGGTCGTGTTCGACTTGGAAATGGCGGCTGTGAGCTTGCGCAGTGCCTGTGACATGAGTCGGGCCTGCAGCCCCACGTGCGCGTCGCCCATCTCGCCCTCGATCTCGGCCTTGGGGACCAGGGCGGCGACCGAATCGATGACGACCACGTCCAGCGCGCCGCTGCGGACGAGGACTTCAACTATCTCCAGTGCCTGTTCCCCGGTGTCGGGCTGGGAGATCAGGAGCTCGTCGATGTTGACCCCGATTCGAGAGGCATAGATGGGGTCGAGGGCGTGCTCGGCGTCGATGAAGGCGGCGACTCCGCCCGACTTCTGGGCCTCGGCGATGATGTGCAGGGCGACCGTAGTCTTGCCGGCCGACTCCGGGCCGTAGATCTCGACCACCCTCCCGCGCGGCACGCCACCCACTCCCAAGGCCAGGTCCAGCGGCAGAGAGCCGGTCGGGATGACCGAAACGTCGCGGTTGGCGGCCACCTCGCCCAGCTTCATGATTGAGCCCTTGCCATAGCTGCGCTCAATTTGCTGAAGCGCCGTGCTGAGTGCTTTTTCCTTTTCCATGCTGCGCTGCCTCCCAGTTCATTTTGTGGCTAGATGCGGTTCGTATCGCGACCATCCTCCCCCGGTCGAGGAGACGGGTCGGAGTTGGTTTGATGTCGCGAACTCATCATACGAACGCTTGTTCGCCAGGTCAAGCCTCCCTGTTCAGCCGCGCCTCCAGCAACTCCAGAGCCGAGCGCACCGCCTGGCGCCGGTTTCCGTCCCGATCCAGTCCGAAGTCGTGTCGGTCGGCCATGGCCTGGTTCTCCTCGGCCAGCCCGATGTACGTCAGCCCGACGGGTTTCCGGCTCCCATCCGCGGTTGGGCCGGCGATGCCGGTGATGGAGAGCGCAAAGTCGGTCTTGAGTTCGGCGCGGACCCCCTCGGCCATGGCCGTCGCCACCTCCTCGCTGACCGCGCCGTAGGTTGCCAGGAGGCGCTCGGGTACCCGTATCTGGCCCGATTTGACGGCGTCGGAATAGGCGATGACGCCTCCCCGGAACCATTGAGAACTGCCCGGAACGGCGGTGATGGCTCCCCCCAGCATGCCCCCGGTGCACGATTCCGCCACCGCCACTGTCAAGCCGCGCGAGCGCAGCTGCTCACCCAGGCGTTGGGCCAGCAACTCGACCATGGCATCATCGCCCAGGATCGCCGGTCGAGCAGCGAGCCAGACGCCGCGAAATCGCCACAGGTAGTCGGCACCGCTCCAGACGGTGAATACGAGCGAAACCGCCACCAGCACGTCCGCCGCCGGCCTCAGGCCGGGATATGGCTGCTGCAGAATCAACAGCAGCGCGGCGATGATCTGGGCCACCGTCTTGGCCTTACCCCAGGAGCTGGCGGAGATGGTGTGGCCCTGATCGGCGCTGAGCGAGCGGAGCACGGTGATGAGCAGCTCGCGAGCGAAGATGACGATGACGATTGAGGCAGCGATCTGACCCTGCGCGACGAGCACGATCAGCACCGATACGACGAACAGTTTGTCGGCCAGCGGATCGAGGAATTTGCCCAGCTCGGTGACCTGGCCCGAACTTCGGGCCAGATTCCCGTCCACGGTATCGGTCAGCGCGGCCAGGGCAAAGACCGCCGCGGCGATTTGGTAGTGGTGAGCAAACTGCACCTGCAGGAGCACGATCAGCAGGGGCAGTACCGCCAGGCGGCTCAGGGTGAGGATGTTGGGCAGGTTCACTTCTGACGAATTCTGCGCTTTGAGGCCCCGGGCGGGGGGCGAGCCGCCCCGGGCGATTGGCCCCCCTGCCCTCATCACTTCCGGACTCGGAGCCAGGTCCGGGCGGCGGCCAAGAGAGCCAAGGGAGCGAGGGGCGGCGGACGCTGCCGTGGCGCGGACATCCTCCGCCTCGGGTAGGCCAGCATTACCCTACCGCCCGAGCGTCAGCCCTCCAGGCCCAGGCGCTCGAGCAGCTCGTCCACGTCGGGCAGGTTCATCATCACTTCCCGGGACTTGCTGCCCTGGTATCCGCCCACCACGCGGTGCTCGGCGAGTTGGTCCACGATCCGGCCGGCGCGCGAATAGCCCACGTTGAATTTGCGCTGGACGAGCGACACCGAGGCCCCACCCTCGGCCGCCACGGCCCGTGCCGCGCGCGAGAAGAGAGGGTCCAGGCGGCGTTCGTTGTCGGCCTCGGAGGGCTCCGGGGCACGCTGGTCCAGCACCTCCTCGATGTAATCGGGCTCGCCCTGGGCCTTCCAAAAGCCGACCAGGGTTTCGACCTCGTGGTCGGAGATGAATGCCCCCTGGATGCGTGTGGGCTTGCCCGCGTCGACCGGCTGGTAGAGCATGTCTCCGCGACCCAACAACTTCTCCGCTCCGCCCGAATCGAGGATCACTCGACTGTCGACCTGCGATCCGACGGCGAAGGCGATGCGAGACGGAATGTTGGCCTTGATGAGTCCGGTGATGATGTCGGTCGAAGGCCTCTGGGTGGCGATAATGAGGTGTATGCCCACCGCCCGAGCCAACTGCGCGATGCGGCAGACCAACTCCTCGATCTCACCCGCGGCGACCATCATCAGGTCGGCCAGCTCGTCGATCACGACCACCACGTAGGGCAGGCTGCGCGCGTTCTGCGCCTTGGCCTTGTCGTTGTAGGCGGCAATGTTGCGCACCCCCTCGGCCGAAAGCAGCTTGTAGCGGCGGTCCATCTCGGCCACCGCCCAGCGCAGTGCGGCGGCAGCTTGATGCGCCTCGACGATGACCGGCACGGCCAGGTGCGGCAGACCGTTGTAGCCGTTCAATTCGACGCGTTTGGGGTCGATCATGACCAGACGCAGCTGGGCCGGAGTGGCCTGCAAAAGGAGGCTCCCGATCAGGGTGTTGATGCAGACGCTCTTGCCCTGTCCGGTGGCGCCGGCGATGAGCAGATGGGGCATCCGGGTCAAATCTCCGACGATGCCCTGCCCGGTCACGTCGTTGCCCAGGGCCAGGGCCAGGGCCTGGCTGCCGGACCGAAAGCTGACCGATTCGACCACCTCGCGAATCGAAACCAGGCTGGCCGACTTGTTTGGCACCTCGACCCCCACCGCCGACTTGCCCGGTATCGGCGCCTCGATCCGCAAGGGGGCCGCGGCCAAGGCCAGGGAGAGGTCATTTTGAAGCGCGACGATCCGTTTGACCTGGACGCCAGCGCCCGGCTGCAGCTCGTACTGGGTCACGGCCGGGCCGGCATTCACGCCCACCACCTTGGCCTCGACGCCGAAGGTCGCGAGGGTACCCTCGATGATCCGGACGTTGCGTTTGATCTCTTCCTGCATGCGCTCCTTGCGCACCCCGACGCTGTCCAGCAAGGTCGTGTTGGGCAGCTTCCAGGCGACCTCGGGCCGATCGTCGCGGGGATCGGCGACGACCTTCAAGATCGTTTCATCCGCGCCGCGCTCCGTGCCCGGGTCCTCGGGCGGACCGCTGGGGGGCGCTGTCGGGTGCCCGGTCAGGGCGGGGCGCTCGATCGTGCGCCAAGGCAAGTCGGGAGCCTCCAACGCGGCTGCCAGGTGCTCACCCTGCCGGACCGGGACCAGCGGCGCCTCGGGCGCGCTGGTGGGGCCGGGCTGGGATCCGCGTGGGACGCGGACCAGTGATTCCAGGCGGCGGCGCTCGGCATAGGCGGCGCGAATCCCTCCCGCGGCTCCAGCCAGGACCGCCCCGGGGCTGAATTGAAAGGCGACGATGGCACCCACCAGCAGGCCCAAGGCCAACACCACCACCGCACCGACCCCGCCGGTGAGTCCGACGATGAGGTGGGCGACGGATCGACCGACGCTCCCGCCGGCGGTAGCCGAGCCCAGGCTGAGCAGACCCAGCAGGGCCAGTCCGGCGACCAGGGCCGCCGTCACGCCGGCGCGGCTGACGCGGCCCGCCGCGGGCCACATCCAGCGTCCGCCGAAGAAGAGGAGGCCGGCGACCGGCAAGGGCCACCCGTAGCCGAAGCCGCGTTCGATCTGCTGCCGCAGCCCCTGAAGGAGCGGGCCTCCTCCCCAGAGCATGGAGACCAAGCTCAAGAGCGCCACCGCCAGGAAGAGGACGGCCATGACCTCGCGCAGCTGGAGTGGGGTCAGCACCGGCATCGACGGTTTGCGCGGACGCGTGGGAGACCGCGGCCGTGAGGCGGCCCGGCGCGCCTCGGAGGCGCTGACACGAGTAGGACGGGCAGTTGTGCGACGCAATGCTGTGACGGCCCGCAAGGGCGGTGCCTGCCCGGATTATATGCTGAACTATGTCCATGGACCCCTTTGCGGCGGCCGAGGCGAGGTATCGGCACCTGTCCGAGGAGAGGCGCGAGGGGCGCCTGGAGCCGCGCGCATTCCGCAACGCCGTGCGCCAACTCAGGGTCGAAGATGGCGAGAGCCGACAGTGGGTGCTCGGGCCCGAGAACGGCGCCTGGTACCGGCGCGAGCGTGATCGCTGGATGGAATCGGAACCGCCGCGACGACTGGTCTGCCCCCGGTGCGCGCACCACAACCTGGTCCGCCACTCCTTCTGCGTCGAGTGCGGCGCGGTGCTCGACCGTAGGGAGGCCGGTTGAGGGCCACGTCCCGAACTCGGCTCGCAGCCAGAAGGCGGATTGCCTGCTGATCGACCCGCCGCCCGCGAGACGGGGCGTCGATGCGGCGCCACCCGACTAGGTCGGCGGCGTTGCCCGGGTCAGGGCCAGTCGGTACTCGCCGGTGAGCTGGGGGGCCTGATAGAAGCCGGTTGCCGGCGCCGATGCCGCCCGCTGAGCGGGCGGCTGGTGGCGGCCCAGGAGGTGGTCTTGGAGCCCGCTACCCCAGATCCCGACGGCCAGCGCCGCCGCCAGCGGGATGAGGGCCGCCAGCAGCCAAAGTCTCCAGGCCGGCCCCCGCTTGGTTCCCCGCAGCAATTCGAAGCCACAGAATCCGCAATGGCGGTCGAAGGGCCCGGCCGTTCCCCGGCACGCCCCGCATTGGCGCAATGGCAATGCGCACTGGATGCACTGGCTGAGAATGGTGGCGGGAGCATCGCAACGCGGACACAGGGTGGGAGCGGTCAGCGCCCGGGGTGGCAGCTTCACGAGGGTCCCGATCTACCGCTCATTCACCACCGGTATCACCATCGGCCGGCGATGAGTTCGATTCCAGACCAAGCGCGAGACGGAATCGTGGATGGCCTGCTGGATGACGGTGAGCTCGGGGCGGCGACCACATCTGCGCACGGCGGCAGCGGCGGTGCTGGAGATCTCGTCCATCAGACTCTGCGAGAGGTCCGGATTGATGAGGCCCCGGGAGACGACGTCCGGGCCCTGCCGCACCGATCCGCTGTCCCGGTCGACGCCGATGGTCACCACCACCATTCCGTCCTCGGACATGTGCAGACGGTCCCGCAACACCACGTGTTCCACGTCCCCAATGCCAAGGCCGTCGACGAAGACGAGTCCGCTCGCCTTCTCGGTCGTCACCTTCAACTGCTCGGGGCGAACCTCCACCACGGAGCCGTCCTCGACAATCACGACCCGCTCGGCCGGAACCCCGGACTCGACCGCCAGCTGGGCGTGATGGTGGAGCTGTCGGTACTCACCGTGAACGGGGATGAAGTGGCGTGGACGCAGCGCGCCGAGGACCTCCCGCAACTCATCGCGATAGGCGTGACCGGAGACGTGAACGTTGCCCGTCTCGGAGTAGTACACCCGGGCGGCTCCGTTGCGGTACAGGTTGTTGATGGTGCGGTTGACCATCCGCTCGTTGCCGGGAATGGGCCGGGCCGAGATCACCACCCAGTCCGAGCGTCCGACGTTGAGCAGATTGTGGCGGCGGCCGGCAAAGCGGGCCAGGGCCGACATCGGTTCCCCCTGACTGCCCGCCGTGATCAGGACCAGGCGCGTTTCGTGGGCGGCCGCTTCGAGACTGACGAGCGTCCCCGGGGGTACGTCGAGATAGCCCAATTCGCCACCCACGCGAAACGAGTTCTGCATGCTCCTGCCCGCGACCGCCAACTTGCGTTGGTGTTCGTGGGCCAGCGTCACCACCCGCTGCAGGCGGTGGATGTTGGAGGCGAAGGTGGCCACGATGATCCTTCCCGGCGCCTGGCGGAAGATCTCCTCGAAGGGTGCGATGAGGTCCCGCTCAGAGCCGCTGTGTCCCTCCCGCTCGGCATTGGTGGAATCGCCCAGCATCAACAAAACGCCCTCGTCGCCGAGCTCGCGCATGCGTTGCAGATCGGTTCCGGTGCCATAGGCGGGGTCCCGGTCCAGTTTGAAATCGCTGGTGTAGAAAACCCGCCCGACGGGCGTTTCGATGGAGAGCGCGAGCGCGTCCGGGATGCTGTGGGAGACGGCCACGGCTTCCACTCGGAACGGCCCCAGTTGGACCCGGTCGCCCGCGCGCACCTCCCGCAAATCAGCGTCGTTCAAGACTCGATGCTCGCGCAATTTGGTCTTGGCCAAGCCCAGCGTCAAGCGGGTCCCGAAAACCGGCGCTCCCAGCCGCCGAATGACGAAGGGAAGCGCCCCGATGTGGTCCTCGTGGCCGTGGCTCAGGAAAATCCCAAGCACCTTTCGACCCCGCTGCAGGAGCCAGGACACATCCGGTACCACCAGGTCCACGCCCGGCATCTCCTCGGTCGGAAACATGAGCCCGCTGTCCACCACCAGCACCTGGCCTTCCCACTCCAGAGCCCACATGTTCAGCCCGACTTCGCCCAGGCCTCCCAGCGGCACGTAGCGCAGTGGTCCCATCAGATCAGCCGAAGTTGGATGTCGACGGCTGCGTCCGTTCCGGCCTCATGCGATTTAGGGGTCGGCTCCGGCTGGGCCTCAGCGGGGGTCCGATCGAGATGCGCTTTGACGCGTTGGAAATCCGCCTCAAGATCCTTCAAGAGAGATCCATTGTGCAGTGCGGCCGCGGGGTGGTAGCACGGAATGAATTGGACGCCGGCTCGTTCAAAGGTCTCGCCGTGGACCCGGGAGATCGAACCCACCCCCGGGAGCATGCGTTCCAACGCATGACGGCCCAGAATCACCACCGTCTGCGGTCTGATCAGACCGAACTGCCGACGCAGGTAGGGCAGGCAGGTCTCGGCCTCCTCGGGGCTGGGGTCCCGGTTGTGGGGCGGGCGGCACTTGAGCACGTTGGTGACGTACACCTGGTCCCTCGAGAGTCCGATCCCGGCCAGCAGGTTATCCAGAACCTTGCCGGCCGCACCCACGAAGGGCAGGCCCTGAAGGTCCTCGTTGGCCCCCGGAGCCTCGCCCACGATCATGATCCGCGCGTCGGCCGGACCGCTGCCGGGTACGGCGTTGGTGCGGGAAGCGTGAAGGCCGCAGAGGGTGCAGAGGCGCACCTGCTGGGCGAGTTCCTGAAGTTCGATGCCCCGAATGCTATCCGAGGGCAGCCCCAACACTGATCAATTCGCCCGATTCGTCCACCACCCGCATCAACGCGGCCAGGTCCTGGCTCGGCATGGGGACCAGAGGAAGCCGGAAGGGGCCGGTCTCAAATCCGAGGCTGGCCAGCACCGACTTGACCGGGATGGGGCTCGTGGAGGCGGTCATGAGCGCTCTCATCAAGGGCAGCAGTCGAAGGTGAATGGCCGTCGCCCGGGCCTGCTCACCGTTCGCGTGCGCCTCGATCATCCCCCGCATGGCGGTTCCAGCCAGGTGCGACACCACGCAAATGACCCCGTCTCCGCCCACCCCCAAGAGCGGGAGGGTGAGGGCGTCGTCACCCGACCAGACCTGGAAGCCGGGGGGACGCGAGGCACAGATCAATCCGATCTGGGTCAGATCGCCGCTGGCCTCCTTGACACCGATTACCCCCGGTAGCTCGGCCGCCCGCAGGGTGGTCTGGGCGGTCATGTTGACGCCGGTTCGGCTCTGGATGTTGTACATGATGGTGGGCCCGACCGCGGCCAGGGCTTGGAAGTGACGGAAGATGCCCTCCTGGGGCGGGCGGTTGTAGTACGGAACCACCGCCAGCAGGGCATCTGCCCCCGCCGCCATGGCCCGTTCCGAGAGCCCGATGGAGTGGCGGGTGTCGTTGCTGCCGGTTCCGGCCACCACGCTGCCATCGGGAATGGCCTCCCGAACTGCGCGAATGAGTTCGATCTTCTCATCGTCGTCGAGCGTTGGCGCCTCGCCCGTGGTGCCCGCCAGCACGACCCCGTCGGAGCCGTCTTGGAGCAGGCGTCCGGCCAGAGCCTGAGCAGCACCCAGATTGAGCGAGCCATCGTCATGGAAGGGAGTCACCATCGCCGTCAAGAGCCGACCGATCTCGCGCCCCATCAGATCGCCCCCATCCGTATCGCCTCCTCGGCGATCTGGATGGCGTTCAACGCCGCCCCCTTGCGCAGATTGTCGGAGACCAGCCAGAAGGCGAGACCGTTGGGGGTGGACGGATCATTGCGGATCCGGCCCACGTAGACATCATCCTTGCCGGCCACGCCCACCGGTGTGGGATAGATCTGCTGGGCGGGATCGTCCTGAACCACAATTCCGGGCGCCGAATCCCAGCGGGCGCGGGCCTCGGCCGCCGACAGCGAGCGACCGGTCTCGAGGAAGACCGCCTCGCCGTGGCAGATTGGAACCGGCACGCGAACGCAGGTGGCCACGATTCTCAACTGGGGCTCGTGGAGGATCTTCCGGGTCTCCAAGACCAGCTTCATCTCCTCTTCGTTGTACCCCCCCTCCTCCATGGGCCAACCTCCGGGCACCACGTTATAGGCGAGTTGGTAGGGGTAGGAACTGGACTTGGGGTCCTCGCCGGCAGCGATGGAGCGCGTTTGGGCGGCCAGTTCCTGGACCAGAGCACTGCCGGCGCCCGACGCCGATTGGTATGTCGCCACCGTCACCCGCTCGATTCCGACCCCATCGCGAATGGCGTTCAGGGCGACGGTGAGGGGGATGGTGCAGCAGTTGGGATTGGCGATGATGCCGTGAGCGCGACGCGGAATGTCTTTTGGATTGACCTCGGGCACGACCAGCGGAACGCCGTCCTCCATACGCCAGGCGGAGGAGTTGTCGATGACCAAGGCGCCCGCCCGGGCCGCCAGCGGCGCGAAATGACGCGAGACCTCCGCTCCCGCGCTGAAGAGGGCGATGTCGACACCCGCAAAGGCGTTTTCGTCCAGGGTCTCGACCGGAATCCTCTGACCGGCGCACTCAACCTCCAGCCCGGCTGATCGCTCGGAGGCCAGGGCGCGGACGCGCGCCAGGGGGAATTGGCGCTGACCCAGGATCTTGAAGAACTCGGTACCGACCACGCCCGTGGCGCCCACCACCGCAACATTGAATTCCCGAACCGGAGAACCCATGGCCGGAGTTTACAGTCCTCGGCTGCGCCTCATGCGAGGCCCAAAAGGGAGTCCATGCTGCGATGAAACGTGGGCTCGACGACCAGCCTTCGAATCGCCAGCAGAACACCGGGCGCGTAGGCCTCCCGACTGGTGGTTCGATGGGTCAGGGTCAAGGTCTGCCCGGCCAGCCCGAAGAGCACCTCCTGATCGGCGAGCAGACCGGGCAGGCGGACCGAGTGCAGACCCACGCCCTGGAGTTCGGCGCCCCGGCTTCCCGGGAGCGGTGAGTGGCGCGGCCGGTTATAGGAGAAGTGACCCTTGGCGGCGAGTCTGCGGGCGCTGGCGAGGGCCGTCCCGGAGGGCGCGTCCAGCTTTTGATCGCCGTGCATCTCGATCACCTCGGCGGCCTCGAAATAGGGCGCGGCCAGTTCGGCAAGCCACATCATCAGCACCGCCCCGATGGCGAAGTTGGGGGCCACGATGCCGCCCACGCCGGCGCTGACGCAGGCCGCCTCCAATTCCACCAGGTCTTCCTCGGACATGCCCGAGGTGCCGATCACGGGCACCGCGCCGGCGGCGACCGCCGCCAGGCCGTTGGTCAGGGCGGCATCGGGACGGGTGAAATCGACCAGCACCTGCGGTCGCCACTCTTCCAGTCGCCGGGTGAGGTCGTCGTCGCGGCCGATGCCGCCCACGTAACGTATGTCGCTCTCGCGAGCCAGGGCGGGGGCCAGTTCTCGGCCCACCCGCCCCCTATGGCCGGACAGCGCCACCGCGATCGGGCCTTGTTCGCCTCGCTCTAGCGTGCCCATGTCACCGCAATTCTGCTCGGCTCGGAGCGGGCCGACAGAGAGCGATCGAGATCACCGATCGACCCTGCCGGCACACCCCTGGCCGGGGCGCTATTTTCAGCGCCGGGCGCGATCCCGGCTGCCGCTGCGGTTGCCACGGAAGCTTCCCGACCGCTCGCGGGAGTCGTCGGGTGGCGGCGTCGGCTCGCTCAGGGCCCGCGCCACCTTCTCCGGATCGATCGACTCCTCGATCGGCAGTCCCTGCGCGGTGAGTTCGTCGATGGCCGCCTGGCGGCTCAGGTTGAGGCGGCTCTGAGCATCGATCTCGACCGCCTTGACGACGATCTCGTCACCAACGTTGATGATGTGCTCGACGCGCTCCACCCGGTGGTCACTGAGCTTGGAGATGTGAACCAGACCGTCCTGATTGGGAAGCACTTCGACGAAGGCCCCAAAGGGCATGATGCGAACCACCTTGCCGCGATAGATCCGCCCCACCTCGACCTCGTCGGTGAGACCCTTGATCCAGTCGATCGCCTTGCGCGCCGCTTCCTGATCGGAGGCCGCAACGAAGACCTTGCCGTCGTCCTGGATGTCGATCTGGGCCCCCGTCTCCTCCACGATCTTGCGGATAACCTTGCCGCCCGATCCGATCACGTCGCGGATCTTGTCGGGATGGATCTGGATGGTGGTGATGCGGGGCGAGTAGGGACTCATCTCGGCCCGCGGGCTCGGAATCACCGCCAGCATCTTGTCCAGAATCTGGAGGCGCGCGTCGTGGGCCTGAGCCAGTGCCTCGGACATCATCTGACGGGACAGGCCCTTGATCTTGATGTCCATCTGGAGGGCGGTTATGCCCTCTCTGGTTCCGGCCACCTTGAAGTCCATGTCCCCCAGCGCGTCCTCCACGCCCTGGATGTCGGTCAGGATCGCATAGCGTCCCTCGCGGGTGACCAGGCCCATGGCGATGCCGGCCACGGGAGCCTTGATCGGCACCCCGGCATCCATCAGGGCCAGGGTCGAGCCGCACACCGAGGCCATCGAGGTTGAACCGTTGGAACTCAGAATCTCGGACACCAGACGCATCGCATAGGGCCACTCGACCAGGTCTGGGATGACCGGCAGCAGGGCCCGCTCAGCCAACGCGCCGTGACCAATCTCCCGCCGTCCGGGCGAGCGCAGAGGCTTGGATTCACCAATTGAGTAGGGCGGCATGTTGTAGTGGTGCATGTAGCGCTTGGACTCTTCAAGTCCGATCCCGTCCAGCTTCTGAGCATCGCCGATGGTGCCCAGGGTGAGCACCGTCAAGGCCTGCGTCTGGCCTCGCTTGAACATGCCCGAGCCGTGGGTGCGGGGCAGAACTCCGACCTGGACGGTGATCTCGCGGATGTCCTTGGTGCCGCGTCCGTCGACCCTCACGCCCTCTTCGATGACGCGCTGGCGGACGCGATCCTTGAGCTTCTTCTCGAAGAGTGTGCCGACGGTGGCGGACTGCTCTGGAAAGCGCTCCGACAGCGCCGCTCGCAGCTCCTTCTTGAGGGAGCTCAGAGCCTTTTCGCGGGCCGCCTTGTCGGCACCGTAGGCGACCTCGTCGAGGCGGTCGCCCAGCCACTGCTCAACCGCGGCGGAGACCTCCGGGTCGTAGGTGGTGGGAGTGTATTCCTGCTTGGCCAGCCCGACCTGCCCCTGCAGGGCGTGCAGCGCCTCGCAGATACGGCCAATCGCCTCGTGGGCGACCTCCAGCGCGTCGACCAGGATCTGCTCGCTGACGCCCTTGGCCCCGGCCTCGACCATGAGGATGGCCTCCTGGGTACCGGCCACGACCAGATCCAGCTCGGAGCGGCCCATCTCGCCCAGCGGCGGGTTGACGACCAAGGCGCCGTCGATGTAGCCGATGCGAACGGCCCCGATGGGGCCCTGGAAGGGGATGTCAGAAATGGCCAGCGCGGCCGAGGCGCCGTTGATCGAGAGCACGGCCGGGTCGTTCTCGTGGTCCACCGAGAGCACGGTCGACATGACCTGCACGTCGTTGTGGAAACCGTCCGGAAAAAGGGGCCGAATCGGTCGATCGGTCAGGCGCGAGGTCAGCGTCGCCTGCTCCGAGGGGCGCCCCTCGCGACGGATGAACCCACCGGGGATCTTGCCCGCCGCGTACATCTTCTCCTCGTAATCACAGGTCAGGGGGAAGAAGTCGATGCCTTCGCGCGGCTCCTTCGACATCAGCGCGGTGCACAGCACAACGGTGTCGCCCTGGCGGATGATGACCGCTCCATTGGCCTGTTCGGCCACGGTTCCGGTCTGAATGGTGATCTGCCTGCCGGCAATCTCAAACGTCTTCGTGGTGGTTTCCACCCGTACTCCTCCAACGAGGGCCCAGGGTCCTAGCGACTGGCGCTGACCGGGGTCAAGTTCCAGTTGTTAGGGGCCTGAACCCCCACATAAATGAGCACGCCGCGGGGCGTGCTCCTCCTATCGCCTTATGCCCAGCTTTACGATCAGCGTTCGGTAGCGCTCGACATCGTTGCGGGAAAGGTAGTTGAGCAGGCGCCGACGCTTGCCTACCAGGAGCAGGAGTCCGCGGCGGGAGTGGTGATCCTTCCCATGCGCCTTCAAGTGCTCGGTGAGCTGCTTGATGCGCTCGGAAAAGATCGCAACCTGAACTTCCGGCGACCCCGTGTCAGAGTCGTGGAGCCTGTGCTCCGCGATCAGCGTTCCCTTGACTTCGTTTTCGACTGCCAAACTGAGGTGGAATTATACCCGGTTAGCACCCCCGCGCCACGGGGGCCGGTGCTCCGGCCGGGCGGCGCCCTTGGCGAAGCCCCCCCAGCCGGTACCTGATCGCCCCATCCTGGTCAGGGACGGCGGAGCGCAGCCTGGGCTGAAGCCGGTCGGCCTGCGCCCTCCCCCCCTGGCTCGAGCCGGAGCGCGGCCTCGACGACCGGCTTCGCCCAGTCCGGGACGACCTCGATCGCGCAAGACCGGATAATCCGCCCCTCCCGCGTCTCCAGCACCAGGAGCGGCTCGGGGGCTTGGCCCCCCCCGAGGTCTGCTTCGGCGCTGTTGTCGTAAACGCGGAGATGGGAGAGCCGGGGTATCAAACGCACCAAATTCTGCCTGCTCTTGGTGTAGCGGAGCCGGATCCGCCCCGACTCGATGTCGTGGCCGCCGAGCGCGACCCGGGCGGTCACACGCGCGATGTGCAGTTCAGGGCCGTCGAGGCCGACATAGGCCATGTTCACCCTCAGGCCCTGCTCCAGCGCCCCCTGCAGCAACCCGGTGATGGTGCGCCCGCCCAGCGTTGTTTCCAAAGCCAAGTCGCGCCGCTCCGCGATCGCGCCGGCGAGGGCTTCCCGACCCGATTCCCAGGCGATCTGGTTGGCTTCGCGCCCGCTCAAGCCCGGGTTGGCCGCCAGCAGCTCGCGCGTGAATTCGTCGAGGTTGATGTAATCGCCACCCAGTTCGCGAACGCGGGCACCCAAGATGCTGCTCTTGCCGGCCCCGTTCACACCCGCCAGGACGGTGATCAGGGCGGGCGGGTCAGCCGGCGGCAACACTCCTCGCCGAGTTGCGCCCGGCTACTGCGCGCGTGCCACGGCCTCGGCCGGCGGCGCTGACCGCAGCCCCTCCCAGCTCCTGCGGGGTTGACTCCAAGAGCGCCTCCGCAGCCCGCCGCGCTTTGGGCGTGTTCATCCGTACAACCCTCTGGTTGAACTCCCTCGTCAATCGGTCGAGGTCTGAGTCCTCGTTCTTGGCCATGGCACCGTACTGATCGGCCGACAGGAGCACCGCCCGCACCCGGCCGTAGCGGGTGATCGCAACCGCCCCCCCGGATGCCGCGATCTCCAGCAGCTTGCCCATTTCGTTCTTGGCATCGGTCGCCCGGACGACTTCGGCAATCCGCCCTCGGAGGTCTCGGATTTGTTGAGGAGAATCAGCCATCTTGGCTAAGATTTTAGCACGGTTTCCCTCGATTCGGTCCCGTCGGTGGACGTGCCTGGAATCTCCGACCCGGCCCGCCGGAACAGCCCTCGAGCTCAGTTGGAACCGATTCGCCCGGCGGCGTTGCCAGATCTCGGGGACACCGCCGACTGGGCCAGCGACAGCGCCCCCGGTTCGATCTCGAAGACGGCCGGCAGACAGCCGATGGGCTCCCCATCGAGGTCGACCTTGACCTCGACCGGGGAGCTGACCTCGACCCGTCGGGCTCGGGTGTGGAAGATCCTCGGGGTCAGGCCCACCAGGTGGGTCCCGGAACGAATCCGTCGCAGTCCGCGCAGATTCTCCCAGAGGTTGACGTCGCCGACCACGATGACGTCGAGCAGACCGTCGTCGACTCGTGCCTGGGGAGCGATGCGCATGCCACCCCCGTAGTACTGCCCGTTGGCGACCACGACCTGCTGGCAGACGAGGTCGATGGGCTCGCCATCGATGACGATGTGGAGCGGCTTGTTGCGCCAGGTGAGCAAGGTCCGGATTGAAGCCAGGAGGAAGGTGAGCTCGCCTCGTGGCAAGCCGGACGAGGAGGCGACGCGAACCGCGACCTCGCCGCCGATGCCAACGTCGGCGACGTTGAGGAAGTGGCGCGAGGTGGGGCCATCCGGGCCGGCAAACCAGGCCCGGCCCAGATCAAGCCGACGCGGCTCACCCCTGGCGAGTGCTGCGGCGGCCAGGATCGGGTCTGCCGGGATGCCCACGCTGCGCCGGAAATCGCCCCCGGTGCCGAGCGGCAGAATCCCGAATCGAGTTGGAGACTCGATCCTGACGTCGCCTTCGAAGAAGCCATTCACGACCTCGTTGATGGTCCCGTCCCCGCCCCCCGCGACGACCAATGGTCGGTGGCCGCGAACCGCGGCGCGGGCCAACCTGGTGGCGTCCCCGGGCCCGCTCGTCATGGCCAGTTCAAAGTCGAATGTGGAAGCGCGCAGGCGCTCGGCCAGCAGCGGCCACCGCCGCCCCGCCCGGCCCCCCTGGGCGGCGGGGTTGGCGATGAGCAGCGGCAGATTGCTCAAGTGGTCGAGCGTCCCAACAACTCGCGGGTGGCATCCACATCGCGGCCGATGGCCTCGATCAGGTCATCCTGGCTGTCAAACTTCTCCTCGTCGCGGAGGCGGGCGACGAAGCGCAACTCCAGCGAGCGGTCGTACAAGTCTTCGCTGTAGTCCAGCAGGAAGGCCTCCACGCGCATCTCGGTGCCGCCGAAGGTGGGCCGATAGCCGATGCTGATGGCGGCCATGGCCTGGCCTGCGGGATGACTGGCCCAACCGGCGTAGATGCCGCGGCCGGGAATCAATTTGGTCGGCGGAAGGGTCAGGTTGGCGGTCGGAAAGCCGAGCTGACGGCCGATCTGGTCGCCGCGCTTGACCATCCCGAAAAGAGCGAAGCGCCGGCCCAGCAGGCGGGCCGCGCCCGCCATCTCCCCGAGCGTGACCAGGCGCCGCACCTCGGAGCTGTGGATCTCCTGGCCCTGGAGTCGCATTCCCTCCACCACCTCCGCCCGGCGGCCTCTCTCCCGCAACCAGGCCAAATCCCCACTCCTCTCCCGTCCGAAGCGAAAGTCGGGGCCGACCACCAGCCGGCGGAGCTGGCAGACCCGGTCCAACTGGGCCATGAACTCCTCCGGGCTCTGGGCCGCGAACTCACGGGTGAAGTTGACGACCATCACCTGCTCGATTCCGATGCGAGCGATGAGCTCCATCTTCTCCTCCAGGGTGGTGATCTGGGGGGGACAGTTGGCGGGATCGAGAACGCAGCGCGGGTGGGGGTCAAAGGTGATGACGGCGGGCACTTCGCGGTTGGCCCGGGCGGTGGCCACGAGGGCGGCCAGCAGGCGCTGGTGGCCCAGGTGGACGCCGTCAAAGCTGCCGAGAGCGAGCGCGGTGGGGCCGAGCTGCTGAGGCGGCCAACCGAAGTCGATCTGCACGTTTAGGGCAGCACCTTGTCGGGAACGAAGAGGCGCCGCAGTGGATCGGTGTGCCCGATGGCCACCAGGCGCCCCGCCTGGTCGTGCGCCCGCACCGCCCCCAGCCCGGGTTCGGGCAGAACCCGGACCGCGCGTCCCTGCCGCACCAAACCCTCCTGGTCGGGACCCAGCCGGACCTCGGGCATGGGCGGAAGCAGGACCTGGGGTGGCAGCAGGTGAGCCTCGATGCTGGCTCGGTCGGTGAGCTCGGAGAGGTCCACGGCGGTGGTGACGCTGAGGGGTCCGTAGTCGCTGCGGACCAGCCGGCCCAGGTAGCCGCCCACCCCCAGGCGATCCCCCAGGTCCCGCGCCAGGGAACGCAGGTAGGTGCCGCGTCCGCAGCTGACGCGGACGGCGGCGGTGGCTCTGGGCCCGGGTTTGAAGTCCAGCACCTCGGCCGAATAGATCTCCACCGCCCGCGCCTCGGGCCGCGTGGTGTCCCCCTCGCGGGCGCGAACGTAAGCGCGCTGGCCATCCACCTTGACGGCCGAAAAGGCGGGTGGTTGCTGCTGAATCTGCCCCACGAAATCGAGCAGCGCTGCGGCTACCAACTCCCGAACCAGGGCGCTTGGGTCGGCCCCCGCGACCTGCTCCGACTCGGCGTCGTCGGTCGCCGTGCGATACCCAAAGCAGACCTCGGCGACGTAGGTTTTGGGTAGCAGGTGGGCGAAATCCGCCAGCCGCGTGGCGGACTCGAAGAGCACCGGCAAGACCCCGGTGGCGAGCGGATCCAGGGTTCCCGCGTGTCCGACGCGGCGGGCGCCGCTGACCTGTCGCAACCGCCGCACCACCGCGAAGGAGGTGGAGCCGGCGGCCTTATTTACGTTTAGAACCCCTGGGTGCATGCTCTGCGATCGCCTCCGTGGCGGTGGCTCGGACGGTGGCGATGGCGTCCTCCATGGCCAGTGCGACCTCGGCTCCAGCCGCTCGCAGATGGCCCCCGCCGCCGTAGTGAGCGCAGATGGCGGCGGCGTCCACCTTGCCCCTCGTACGCACGCTGATCTTGGTCAGCTGGGCGCCGATCTCCTTGAAGACAACCGCCACCTGAAGTCCGGCGATGCTGTTGAGGGTGTCTATGATGCCCTCCGACTCGGCCATCACCGCGCCCGTCTCGCGCAGCATCTTCTTGCTCACCTTGGCCCAGGCCAGCCGGCCCTCCATCTCCACCTGCATCGCGGCCAGGCTCAGCGACTGCAGCCGGAGCGTGGTGAGGGGGCGGGATTTGTAGACCATGGCCGCGATGTAGCCGGGATCGGCGCCGTAGCGGGCCAGCCGCGCCGCGTCGGCCAGCGCCCGCGGGGTGGTGTTCTCGTGCCGGAAGCCGCCCGTGTCGGTCATCAATGCGGTGTACAGATTGGTCGCGATGGAGGCTGTCACCGGCCAGCCAAAGTGCTCGAGCAGGTCGAGGCACATCTGACCCACGGCCGAGGCGGGCTCTTGGGTGAGACTCTCGGCGTCGATCAGGTTCAGGTCGCCAAAGCGCGAGTTGGAAGCGTGGTGGTCGATGTTGACGACGGTGGCGTGGTCGCCCACGTAGCTCGCCATTCCGCCCGAGCGCTCCATGTTGCCGGCGTCGAAGAAGAGCACCAGGGCCGGATCGACCCCCGCCGGAGGCGCCTCCACGACGCGGTCGAACCCGGGTAGCCAGCAATAGAGGTCGGGCAGCGGCGGGGGTATCAGCACGTAGGCCTGCTTGCCCTGCGTCTCGAGCGCTTCGGCGAAGGCCAGGCTGCAACCTAAAGTATCGCCGTCAGCGTCCTTGTGACCGATGATCAGGACCTCGCGGGCGGAGTCCAGGAGCGCCTTCAGTTCGCCGACCTCGGCGCTCAGCTCGGAGATGCTGATGGCCATGACCTCCTCACGGGCACGCCGCCGGGATCATTGTTCATTGTTCGCCGGGGCGTCGGAACTGGGCGTCGGCGCGGGCGGCAGCACTTCCCGCAGGCGCTGTGAGATGCGGGCCGAATACTCGATCGACTGGTCCAGCTCGAAGCGCAATTCGGGCGCGAATTTCAGGTTTTGCAAACGTCTCCCCAACTCCCGTCGGATGAGCCCTCGCGCGCTCCTCAGGCCGGCCAGGCTGTCCGCCTGGGCCTTCTCGTCGCCGAGCACGCTAACCCGGATACGGGCGCTGCGCAAGTCGGGCGACATCCTGATCCCGGTCAGGCTGACGAAGCCAATCCTGGGGTCCTTCAGGTCGCGCCGGATGATTTCCATGATCTCCTCACGCACCTGAGCCCCCACCTGGTCGGTGCGGTGACCGCTCATGGCGAGGCTCAGACTTCCTCGCGCTCCAGCCGGAAGGTCTCCATCGTATCGCCTGGCTGGAAGGCGTCAAAACCATGCAGGCCGATTCCACATTCCTGACCCGCGGTCATCTCGCGAACCTCATCCTTGAAGTGTTTCAGGGAGGTTATGGGACCTTCGAAGATCTGCTCCTTGCCCCGCGTCAGCTTGACGTGGCCGCCCCGGCTGACCCTTCCCTCTAGCACCCTCGAACCGGCGATGATGCCCATGCGCGGGATGCGGATGGGGGTGATCACCTCCACTCTGCCCTCCCAAACCTGCCGGTAGGTAGGTTCGCGCAGGCCCTTGGCCGCCCGCTCCACGTCCTCGGTCAGCTTGTAGATGACGTCGTAGTAGCGGACCTCGACCTTTTCCCGCTCGGCCGTCCGCTCGGCGGCGGGGTTGGACTTGAGGTTGAACCCGATGATGATGGCGTTGGAGACGCCAGCCAGAAGAATGTCGGAGTCGTTGACCGGACCCACACCCTGGCCGACGACCTTGATCTGCACGACCGGGTCCTCGATCTTCTGAAGCGCCGCCACCAGGGCCTCCAGGGCGCCACCGGTGTCGGCCTTGACGACGAGATTGAGCTCTTTGACCTCGCCTTCCTTGGCCCGCCGGGCCAGTTCGTCGAGCGTGATCCGCGGTGCGAACTCGCGCCCGGCCTCGATCGACCGCTTTTCCTGCAGCTTGGTGAGTGCGATCTGCCGCGCCGCCTTCTCGGATCCGACCACCTGGAAGATGTCACCGGCGCTGGGGACCTCGCTCAGCCCGCTCACCACGACCGGGGTGGCCGGGGTCGCGACCAGAACAGCGGTGCCGCGATCGTCGCTCAGGGCCCGGACGCGGCCGTAGATGGCACCGCAGACGAAGTTGTCGCCGACCCGCAGGCTTCCATTCTGAACCAGGACCGTGGCGACCGGGCCGCGGCCCCGCTCGAGGTGGGCGTCGACGATGGTGCCGATGGCGTAGCGGTCGGGGTTGGCCTTCAGATCCAGAATCTGGGTGGACAGAACGATGGTGGTGAGCAGGTCGTCCAGACCCTCGCCGGTCTTGGCCGAGACGTGAACGCACTCGTGCTCACCGCCGTAGTGGCGGGTGATGAGACCGTGCTCGGCCAGTTCGGCGTGGACCCGGTCCGGGTTGGCCCCGTCGATGTCGATCTTGTTGATCGCGACCACGATCGGAACCTCGGCCGCGCGGGCGTGCTGGATGGCTTCCACCGTTTGCGGCATCACGCCGTCGTCGGCGGCCACCACCAACACCGCCACGTCGGTCACCGAGGCGCCCCGCGCACGCATGGCGGTGAAGGCCTCGTGCCCGGGAGTGTCGACGAAGACGACCTTGGCGCCCTCGTCGGTCTCGACCGAGTAGGCGCCGATGCGCTGCGTGATTCCGCCCGCCTCGCCCGCCGCCACCCGGGTCTTGCGAATGGCGTCCAGGATCGAGGTCTTGCCGTGGTCGACGTGGCCCAGGACGGTCACGATGGGCGGCCGCGGCTTCAGGTTGGCGGGGTCCTCGTGGACCAGGGAAAAGAGCTGGCCGCGGGAGGTGGTGACGACCTGATCGCCCTCGCTCTCGATGGCCACGATGTCATCATTCGCGATCGTTTCCACGGCGAAGCCAAAGTCGTCGGCCACGATCTCGGCCGTACCGAAGTCGATGACCTGGTTGACGGTGGCCATGATTCCGCTTCCCATGAGCTTCTTGATCACATCCACGGGGCTGACCTGGAGACGGTCGGCGAGGTCCTTGACCGTCACCGCCGGCGGCAGCTGGATCTTGCGCTCACCATTGGGCTGAACCCGGTCGGGTGCCGCCAACGAGCGCTTGAACTGCCCCCGGGCGGCCTCGATGGCGGTGGGTGGCAGCGGTGCGGTGGGATTGCGCAGGAGCCGTCGCTGCTGCAGGAAGTTCAGCAGCTCCTTGTGGTTGATGTTCAGCTCGCGCGCCAGTTCCTGGGCTTTCATGGGGACGTTTGATTATGCGCCCGCGCGCCCCCTGGCTTCCGCGCCCGGCTGGACGGGGATCCGCCGGGGCGGTTGGGCGTGGCCGACGAGCTCGCCTCCGGACGGCCGAAAGGGGTCACGGTGCGGCGCCCTCCCCTTCCCCGCGCGCTTGGTCGAGGCTGGCCAGCGCGACCAGGACCACGCCGTCGGCCGCCGGGCCCAGCCTGGTCTTGAGGGCGCGGCCCAGCGAGCGCCGCTTCAGGGCCTGCTCAACGCACTCGCTGCGAGCGTGGAGGTAGGCCCCGCGGCCCGGTAGTCGGCGCTCGGAATCGAGCCGCAACTCCTGCCCGGGGTCGGCCACAAACCTCAACAGGGCCGATTGCGGTTCCCGCCCCCGGCAGCCCACGCAGGTACGCTCGGGCTCAGATGGGGCCAGGGCGGGGCTCCTCGCCAGATTGGTCTGGAGCGGGTGCTGGCGGATTCTCTCCAACCCCGTCTTCGGAGGCGTCGAGAGGGTCTGCCTCGGAAGGGCGGATGTCGATTCGAAGGCCGGTCAGCTTGGCCGCCAGCCGGGCGTTCTGGCCGTCTTTGCCGATGGCCAGCGAAAGCTGGTCGCGTTCCACCGTGACCTGTGCGTTGCGGATCTCCAGGTCGACCTCCACGGTCAATATCCGAGCCGGTCCAAGCGCCGCGGCCACGAACCGAGAATGGTCGGTCGAGTAGGGAACGATGTCCAGATGTTCGCCCCCGAGCTCGGTCAGGAGAGCGTGGTGTCGAACTCCGCGCGGACCCACGCAGGAGCCCACCGGATCGATGCTGCGATCCTCGCTGGAGACAGCGACCTTGGATCGAAGGCCGGCTTCGCGTACGATCTCGCGCACCTGAACCAGGCCCGACGCCACCTCCGGCACCTCGGCCTCCAGGAGTCGTAGCACGAAGGTCTTGGAGTTGCGCGAGACCCTGACCTGGGCATCGCGCCAGCGCGCCCGGGGCTCCAGCAGGACCACGGTGATGAGCTGGCCTGGCCGCCAGACCTCACCTGGGATCTGCTCTTCGGGTGGCATCCAGCCCTGCACTTTGCCCAGGTCGATGTAGACCTGCCCACGGTCGACGCGATCCACCGTGCCGCTGGAGAGTTCGCCATGGCGCTGCGCCAACTCGCTCAGGGCGAGGTCGCGCTCCAGGTTCCGCAGGTGTCGCATCACCGCCCAGCGCGCCGTCTGAGCGGCGGTGCGCTTGAACTCGTCGACCGGGAGCATCCGCTCCACCTGGCTGCCGTCGTCGGCGATCAGCCAGCTGCTGATGCGCATTTCGCCGCTGCGCGGATCCAGGTGGAGGACGATCTCGCCGGGCGGATCAAATGCCTTCCGGTAGGCCTGTGCGAGCGCCCCCTCGACGCTCTCCACCAGCTCCGGCAGTTCGATCCCAAAGCGCGTGCTGAGCTGGTCCAGCGCATCACCCAACGACTCCTCGCGGTTCAAGGGCTGGCCACCAGATGACCGGCGATGAGATCCGCCCAGGCGATCCTGATCGCCCCCGTCCGCCGCTCGACGACCTCCAGGCCCTCGCCGTCGACCGTGCCCAAAGTCCCCTCCAGCGCCACCTCCACCGCCCCCAGACGGTAGCGGAGGTTGACCTTGCGGCCGACAAATCGTTCGTAGTCGGCGGGCGTCTTGAGCGGCCGCTCGGCACCCGGTGAGGAGACCTCAAGGGTGTACGAGTCGGGCATCAGGTCGGACTGGTCGAGCAGGGGGCCGGCCAGGTGGCTGACCCGCTCGCAGTCCTCGATGGAGACGAACCCATGCGACTTGTCGATCGTCAGGCGCAGAGTCTTGCCGCCCACCCCGGTGCGCTCGAGGGCGTAGACCGAGTAGCCGAGGTGGGCCAGACTCGGCTCCAAGAGACTCTGGATTTCTTCAATTGGCCATCTGGACACGGGTTCTGACCTAGCGAGGCGGCTGCAGCCTTCTCCACACCACCAGCAGCTGGGAGGCGTTGAAGATGGAGCTGTAGGTGCCGGAGATGATCCCGATCAACAGCGCCAGCACGAAGCCGCGCAAGGTTTCACCACCGAACAGGATCAGCGCCAGCAGGACCAGCACCACGGTGAAGCTGGTGATGATGGAACGCGCTGCGGTCTGCATGATGCTGAGGTTCACGACCTGCTCGAAGGTGAGCCGGTTGGAGAGGATCAGGTTCTCCCGGATCCGGTCGAAGACGACGATGGTGTCGTGGACCGAGAAACCGACCACGGTCAGGACGGCGGTTAGAAAGAGGCTGTCGATCTGGCCCACGCGCAGGTTCAGACCGGTGCCGAGGATGGAGAAGATGCCGGCCAGGATGAAGACGTCGTGGAGCAGCGCCAGCAGCGCGGAGCCGCCAAATTGAAAGCCCGAGCGCCATCCCCCCTGCACCTTGCGGAAGCGAAAGGCGAGGTAGAGCAAGATCAGGAAGGCGGCACTGACGATCGCGTAGAGGGCCCCGGTGACCGTCTCGCTGGCGATCGAGGGGCCGACCTCGTTGATCTGCTTGCTGCTCTGATCGATCGGTCCGACCCGGCTCACGAGCGCATTTTCCAGCGCCTGCTGCTGGGCCGGGCCGAGCGGACCGGTGCGGATGATGTAGGTCCCGGTGCTGGCCGCCTGGACCGTCCCCGAGACGTTGTCGGCGCTCAGGGCGGATTGGATCTGGGCCACGCTGGTCGGATTCTGGAACTGATAGAAGAACTCGGTCCCACCCTCGAAGTCGATGCCGAGCAGGAAGCCCCGGGTGACCATGAAGAAGATGCCGGGCAGGATGATCAGGAGCGAGAGGGCGAAAAACCAGTTGCGGTGACCGACCACGTCGATGGTGCGCACCCTGGCGCCGGTGGCCTCGCCGGAGAGCTCGAGCCCGCTGGTCACCTCAGGCGATCCGGCCACGGTGCACCCCCAGCAGGCCGTCTGATCGGGCCCATCCGAAATTGAGGACGATCGAGAGCAGGTTGTGGGTCACGATGATGGAGCTGACCAGCGAGGCCAGGACCCCAATCGCCAGCACGACCGCGAAGCCCTTGACCGAACCACTGCCGAAGAAGATCAGGACGACGCTGGTGATGAGGGTCGAGATGTTGGAGTCGCGAATGGCCGGCCAGGCTCGGCGCACCGCCGCCTCCACGCCCGCGCCGATGGTGCGGCCGGCCCTCAACTCCTCCTTGAAGCGTTCGAAGATGAGCACATTGGCGTCGACCGCCATGCCCACGCTGAGGATGAAACCGGCGATGCCGGCCAGCGTCAGGGTGACCGGAACGACTTTGAACACGGCCAGCACCACCCCTCCATAGAAGAGCAGGGCGGCGCTGGCCAGGAGTCCCGGCAGGCGGTAGAAGGCGACCATGAAGATGATCACGATGATCAGGCCCAGAAGGCCCGCCGCCAGGCTCTCCTTGATCGAGCTCAGCCCCAGGCTGGCGCCGACGTCGGTGGACTGCACGACGTGGATGGCGACGGGGAGCGAGCCCGAGTTGAGCAGGGTGGCCAGATCCTTGGCGCTCTGCTGGGTGAAGGTGCCGGAGATGACGGCCTGCCCGCCGGTGATGGCCTGCTGGATGACGGGGTCGGTGACGAGCTTGCCACCAGCGCTGCCGGAACCGGTGCTGGCCGGTTGATAGAGCTGGGCCGCGTCCGTGTTCCAGTTGTTGATGTCGGCCTGAGTAAGGTCGAGCCATTCGGTGATGTGGTTCTGGGGACAGCTGCTGGCCGTGCCGCAGGCCGAGAGGGCGTTGTAGGCGGCCGTGGTCAGACTGCCGAACTCGGCCGCGCCCTGGGAGTTGAAGGTCACGTTAACCACCCAGGCGGTGCCCGTCGACTGGTCCAAGGAGGCGTTGGCGCCGGTCAGCATGTCGCTCTTGAGGGGCGTGATCTGGGGCTTGAAGCCGGGATAGGGACCGTTCGTGATGCTGGCGTCGGGCACCCATTTGGTCGTGATCAGTTGCGCGGTGCGCCCGATCACGTTGTAGGCCTGGGAGGAGGAGACGCCAGCCAGCTGGACGATGACCCGGTCGTGGTTGGTGCCCGCGGGCTCGACCACGGGCTCGTTCACACCGAGCGCGTTGACGCGCTTGGTGATGACGTCGATGGTCTGCTGCTGGAGGGTGGCTCGATCGCGTCCGGCGGGAAAGTTGGAGAGTTGGAGCTCGAGCTGGGTCCCCCCGGCCAGGTCCAGTCCCTTGTGGACGTAGAGTTGCCAACCGCTGAAATTGGGCGGCAGTCCGGGAACCGATCCCGCCAGCGGGAGGTGGTTGCTGATTCGATAGATGTACCCGGCCCCGTCCACGAAGAGGGAGAAGACGAGTAACCCGACCACGATGATGCGGATCGGCCAGCTCAGTACCAGTTGCAAGGGTTAGGAGTTTATCCGACCCGAGGCGCCTGCACGGCGCCGGCCGGGTCCAGGTGTGGTTGGGTCAGGGCCGATCAAAAGAGACCCGACTGCTCGCCCGCCCGCTCCCGGCGGGCGAGGCCGAGGTGGTCGTAGGCAAGGTCGGTGGCGATGCGTCCGCGGGCGGTGCGGGCCAGAAAGCCAATCTGGATGAGGAAGGGCTCGTGCACGTCCTCGATCGTCTCCGGCTCTTCGGCCAGCGAGGTGGCGAGGGTGTCCAGACCCACCGGGCCGCCGCGGAATTTGGTGATGACCGTTTCCAGCAGGCGTCGATCGAGTGGTTCGAGGCCGAAGCGGTCGACCTCCAGCATGGCCAGCGAGCGCTCCGCCACGGCCAGCGTCGCCCGCCCGTCGGCGCGGACCTGGGCGTAGTCGCGGACCCGGCGCAAGAGGCGGTTGGCGATGCGCGGGGTGCCCCGGGAGCGGCGCGCCAATTCGGTCGCCGCGGCCGGGTCGATCTCCATGCCCATCAGCCTCGCGGAGCGCAGGATGATCTTCTCGAGGTCGGCCGGGCCGTAGAACTCGAGGCGGTAGACGGCGCCGAAGCGGTCCCGCATGGGCCCCGACAGGAGCCCCTGGCGGGTGGTCGCCCCGACACAGGTGAAGCGCTGCAGGCGCAGGCGCTGGCTCATCGCCCCCACCCCCTTGCCGAGCACGGTGTCGAACATGAAATCCTCCATGGCCGGGTAGAGCGCCTCCTCCACCAGCCGGTTCAGGCGGTGGATCTCATCGATGAAGAAGACGTCCCGGTCATCCAGGTTCAAGAGGATGGAGGCGAGGGCGCCGGCGTGGTCCACCGCCGGCCCTGAGGTGACGCGAATCTGGACCCCGACCTCGTTGGCGATGATGTTGGCCAGGGTGGTCTTGCCCAACCCGGGGGGACCGACCAGGAGGACGTGCTCGACCGGCTCGCCGCGCAGGCGCGCCGCCTCCAGAAGAATGCTCAGGTTCTCCTTGAGGGGCTCCTGCCCGACGTAGTCGGCGAGCTTTTGGGGCCGCAGGGTGCGATCGAACTGATCTTCGTCGGGGCTCAGATCGGGCGTCAGCAGGTTGTCACTCATCCCCGTCCTAGCGGCCCAGCGCCTTCAGGGCCTGGGCCAGGGCCAGGTCGGCTTCGGGCGAGTCATCCCAGGTGACGGCGCCGAGGCCGCGTAGGGCCTCGGTGGGTGAGTAGCCGAGGGCGCGCAGCGACAGCTCCACCTGGCGCGCGACCGGAGCCTCCTCGCGCGGCGGGCGTGCCGTCGGGCCCTCCTCGGCGAGGAGCCTTGGTTTGAGGTCGATGATCACCTTCTGCGCGGTCCGGGGTCCAACCCCGGGGGCGCGCCGAATGAGGCCCACATCGTCCTCCAGGATGGCGCGTTTCAAGCTCGCCAGTCCGGCCGTGCTGAGTATGGCCAGGGCCACCCGCGGGCCGACCTGATCGACCTGGATCAGAGCCTGGAAGAACTCGAGTTCGTCCGGGCTGGTGAATCCGTAGAGGGCCAGCTGATCCTCGCGTACGTAGGTGTGGAGGTGGAGTTCGACCACGTCGCCGAGCTTGCCCAGGCGCTCCAGGGCGGTGGCGGGAACGCTGACCAGGTATCCGACCCCTCCCGTCTCGAGCACCACCTGGTCTGATCGCAGGCGCATGATCCGGCCCCGCAGGAAGGCCAACACCTAGCGCGTGCGCTCCTGCTGATGGCGCTGGCGGCGGCTGCGCAGATGGCAGAGGGCGATGGCCAGGGCGTCGACGGCGTGATCGTCAACGGCCTCATCGACGTGCAACTGGGCGGCCAGCATGCGCGCCATCTGGGGCTTGCCCGCGTCTCCATAGCCGGTCAGGATTGCCTTGACCTGGGCCGGCTTGTACTCGTAGACGGGGATCTGGGCGCGTTCCAAGAGCAGCAACAGGACGCCCCTCGCCTGCGCCACCGCCAGGGCGCTGCTGGTGTTACGGCCCGCGAACAGCTCTTCCATCGAGGCTTCACTGGGGGGATGAGCGGCGATGATGGCTTCGAGGGCCGAGGCGATCGCGGCCAGGCGGGGACCGGTGGGACCGGGCCGGGTGCGGATGGTGCCGCAGCTCACGACGCGGTCGCCATCTTCGATCACCCCGTAGCCGGTGGCGGCGAGTCCGGGGTCGATGCCCAAGAGCGTGCCTAGGCGAGCGAGGGCCACGATTCCCGCCCGCGGCTGGGCCTAGACGCTGGTCGAAATGCGTTCAAGGACGTCAGCTGCGATGTCAAAATTGGCGTAGACCTGCTGGACGTCATCGTCGTCCTCGAGAGCCTCCAGCAGGCGCAGGACGGCCGGGGCGCGCTCCTCGTCGACTGCCACGGTCTGTTTGGGCTGCATCGTGATCCCAGCGCTCTCGATGCCCGCTCCGGCTGCCTCCAGGGCGGCCCGCACCGCCTCCAGGGCGGCCGGATCGCAGGTGATCTCGATGACGTCGGAATCCACCCGGATGTCGTCCGCGCCGGCCTCAATGGCTGCCAATCCGGCGGCGTCAGGCTCGGTCCCGGTGGCGAGTTCGATCACCCCCTTGCGCTCGAACATCCAGGCCACCGAGTTGGAATCGCCCAGGTTGCCACCGTGCTTGGCGAAGAGGTGGCGGATGGCGGGGGCGGTGCGATTGCGGTTGTCGGTCACAGCGTCGACGATGACCGCCACCCCGGCCGGACCGTAGCCCTCGTAGCGGAGCTCTTCCAGAGCATCGGCCTTGCCCGCCCCGGTGCCCCGAGCGATGGCGGCCTGGATCTTGTCGGCGGGCATGTTGACCTCGCGCGCCTTCTGCACCGCCAGGCGCAGCCGGAAGTTGCCGACCGCGTCCGCCCCCCCTTCGCGGGCGGCCATGGCCAGCTCGCGTGCCACCCGGGTGAAGGTCTGGCCGCGCTTGGCGTCGACCACGGCCTTCTTGTGCTTGATCCCCGCCCACTTGGAATGTCCGGACATCTACTCGACTCCCACGAACATGCGTTTTTGAATGTTAGCCGACCCCTATTCGAACATAGTTGCGCTTTCCGGCCCGCAGCACCGTTCCCTCCGTCAACCTCGCCTCCAATCCGGCTCTGATGCCGTCCAGGCTCACCCCCCCCTGCTCCACCACCCGCCGCGCCTGGCTGCGGGTTGGATACCAACCCAGCTCGACCAGGGTGCCGACGAGGTCGGCCGGATCGGCCGGCCGATGTTCGGCCAGCTCCTCGGCCCGGATCTCCCGGCGGCGGTAGCGGGCGTCGAAGGCCTCCTCCGCCGGGGCGACCTCCGCTCCCCCCCAGAGCCGGCCGACCAGGGCCCGGGCCAGCGCCGCCTTGGCCTCCCGCGGACCCCCTTGCAGCGCCGCCTGGATTGATTCCGGCTCCAGACCGGAGATCAACTTGAGGTAGGTCGGGGTGAGCGGATCGGGAATTGACATGGTCTTTCCGTAGACCTGGTCGGGCGCCTCCATGAGGCCGATCGAATTGTCCAGCGACTTGCTCATCTTGCGCACCCCGTCGGTCCCCTCCAGGAGCGGAAACACGGCCACATCCTGCGGGGCCTGGCCGTAACCCCGCTGGACCTCTCGTCCGAACATCAGATTGAACAGCTGGTCCGATCCCCCGATCTCCAGGTCGGCGCGCACCGCCACCGAGTCATAGCCCTGGTTGAAGGGATAGAGGATCTCGTGGGCCCCGATCGGGTTGCCGGCCTTGATCCTGCGCGAGAAGTCGTCGCGCTGCAACACCGCCTGCAAAGTCTGCTTCCCGAGCAGGCCCAGGACCTCGGCCGCCCCCATCGAGGCCAGCCACTCGGAATTGCCGTGAATCTCGGTCCGCGCCGGATCCAGGATCTTGAAGATCTGGTCGAAGTAGGTCTTGGCGTTGGCGTCGACCTGCTGTGGGGTCAGCACCGGCCGGGTATCGGAACGCCCACTGGGATCGCCGATCAGGGCCGTGAAGTCGCCGATGATGGCGACGACGGTGTGGCCGCGATCCTGAAAGGCGCGCAGCACGTCCAGCACCACCAGGTGGCCGACGTGCAGGTCGGGCGCGGTCGGATCAAGGCCGAGCTTGACTCGAAGCATCTCGCCGCTCTGGATCCGTGCCCGCAGGTGATCGGCGACGTGGATTTGAACCGCTCTCGACTGGAGGCGTTCCCACAGGTCCGAGGCCATCGCCAGAACTCTAGCCGTGCGGCGCCCGGCGCTGCACCGCCCACCGCGGCAGCGGGGGCGCGGGGTCAGAGCGCGCTAGGGACTCCGATCAGGCGCTATCCGGCAACTCGAAATATTGCGCCGGGTCGCGCGGCAGGGCGCCCGTGAGCGGAGGCAGAATGGCCGGCCCCACCCGCTCGGCCAGCGGCAGTCCGAAGCGCGAGTTGCTGAGGCTGGAGTGCACCGCCGATTCCAGCGCACCAAAGGCGGGGCCGGTGGTCTGGCTCAGTCCCCCCAGCACGTAGGCCGCGCTGGTGATGACGACGAGCCCGGTCAGCAGCCCGGCCAGCGCCCCCGATCCCCGGTTGAGGGCGATGACGGTGAACTGGATGTCGCGATGCACCAGCGCCGCCAGGATCTCGAATACCACCACCAGCGCGATGAAGAGGAAAAACCAGGTGTAGCCGCGGGAATCGCTGACCGGCAGCGAAGGGAACTCCTGGCGCAGGATGGATCCGCCCACCTGACCAAAGTTGGTGGCCACGAGGGCGGCCACGAAGACGCCGACCAGGCCCAGCACGCGGCGCACCAGGCCGCTGAAAAAGCCCAGTACGCCGTAGCCCACCAAGAGCAGCACGCTGATCACATCGAAGAGGCTCACCCAACCTACCTCTGACGGTTCTAGGCCCTGAAACCGGCGCGGTGGCGCTCTTTCAGGGCCTGTTTGATGGCGGCCATGAGCTTATCCGCTTCGGGGTCGGTGAGCGTGCGCTGGGGACTGCGGAAGGCGAGGGCGAAGGCGATGCTCTTATTACCCGCGGGCAGCTGATCGCCTCGGTACTCATCGAAGGCGACGACCGATTCCAGCAACTCCCCCCCCACCTCGCCGATGGTCTCGAGCAGCGCCGCGCACGCCGCCGCCTCCGCCACCACCACCGCCAGGTCGCGCTGCAGGGAGGGGAAGCGCGGCAGGGGTTGGAAGAGGCGGCGCGGGGCCGGGGCGAGGAGGGGTGCGGTGTCGAGCTGCAGGCCGACCGCGCGACCCTCCAGATCGAAGCCGGCCAGGGCGTCGGGATGGAGCTGGCCGAGGTGGCCCAGCGCTGCTCCATCCAGGCGCACCAGAGCGCAGCGACCGGGTTGGAAGGGCGGGGCCGGGTCGGGTTCGAAGGTGAGCTGGGCGGTGGTCAGCGCCGCTGCCGCCCGCTCCAGCAGACCGCGCAGCTCGCGCATCGCCCTCCACGCCTGCGCCGGTCCCGGCAGCCCGGTGTGGAGCATGGCCAGCTGCTCCGGCTCGTGGGGCTGGTGCTGGGGGTGGAGGTGGTGGGCCCGATAGACCCGGGCGAGCTCGAAGAGTAGGACTTCGGGCCGGCCGGCGCGGCGATTTCTTGCCGCCGCGCCCAGCAGCGAGGGCAGGAGCGAGGTGCGCAGCGTGTCCTGTTCCTCGCTGACTGGATTGACGACTGTGACCGGAGACTCGAGCAGGCCCAGCCGCTCCAGCTCTCGACCCGAAACCAGAGCCGGGCTGACCGCCTCTGAAAAGCCGCCCGCGGCGAGTTGGACGCGGAGCGCATCGAGGCGCCGTTCAGGGCTCGGTTGGTGGGGCTGCCAGTGCGGGCGCGGGGCCCCCGGCAGGCGCGGTTCGACGCGGTCGTAGCCAAAGATGCGGCCCACCTCCTCGGCCACGTCGGCGACGATGCCGACGTCCAGCCGGAAGACCGGCGCCAGCACCTCCCAGCCACCGTCCTCATGGATTCGGACCTGGAAGTCCAGCCGGCGCAGGATGGCCTCCATCTCCTCCAGCGGAACGTGGGTGCCCAGGATGGCGTCGATCTGAGGGGGCCGAAAGGTCACGCTCTGGGGCTGCTGAGGCCGGGGATAGACGTCCGGCCAGCCGACGTGCACCCGTCCCTGCGCCACCTCCTGCAAGAGCGCGACGGCCCTTCTGGCGCCGGCCAGGGCGAGCTCGGGGGAGATCCCCTTCTCGAATCGGGCGGAGGCTTCGCTGCGAAGGCGCAGGGCCCGGCTGGTGGCTCGGATGTTGACGCCATCGAAGGTGGCCGCCTCGAGCAGAACTCGGGTCGTGGCCGGTCCGACCGCGCTCTCCGCGCCGCCCATCAGTCCGGCCAGGGCGAGCGGGCGTTCACCGTCGGTGATGACGAGCATGGATTCGGATAGCTCGCGCGTCTCGCCGTCCAGGCACAGCAGCCGCTCTCCCGATCGGGCTCTGCGGACCACGATACGGGCGGCCGGAATACGGTCCAGGTCGAAGA
Source organism: Candidatus Acidiferrales bacterium (assembly GCA_035532785.1). Taxonomy (GTDB): domain Bacteria; phylum Chloroflexota; class Dormibacteria; order Dormibacterales; family Dormibacteraceae; genus DATKQJ01. The sequence continues at coordinate 104,110 of DATKQJ010000020.1, forward strand.
CGTGGAGCGGTTGCCCGTATTCCAGGAGAACGTAGTTGGAGACGTCGACCACGTTGTTTATGGGGCGCACCCCGGCCGCGCGCAGGCGCCGCTGCATCCAGTCCGGCGACGGCCCCACCTGGACCTCGGTCACGACCGCGCCGATGTAGCGGCGGCAGAGGTCGGGCTCGGGCAGATCGATCTCCACCAGATCGCTGCCGGGGGGCTCCACCCCGCCCGTGAAGGGTGGCATGAAGTCCCGTCCCAGGGGCCGGCCGAGCGCCGCCGCGAGCTCGCGGGCCAGCCCCAGGTGGCCGAGGCAGTCGGGCCGGTTGGGGGTCACGTCGACCTCCATAACGGCCTCCAGGGGATAGATCTGGTCCAGGCCCTGGCCGGGTTCCCCGGCCTCCAGGATGAGGATCCCGGAATGGTCCTCGGCCAACTTCAGCTCCGCCGCCGAGCAGAGCATCCCTCGCGCCGCCAGGCCAGCGATCTTGCCATCCCTGACGGTGAGGCCGCTGGGCACGATGACGCCGGGCAGGGCGACCGGGACCAGGCTTCCCGGCACCGCGTTGGGCGCCCCGGCGATAATCTGGCGGGTCTCGTCGCCCAGATCCACCTGATGCACCCAGAGGGGCTTGTTGGAACTGGGGTGGGGCTCTTGCGAGAGCACCCTTCCGACTTTGATCTGGGACAGATCGCGGATCTCCAGTGCCTCCACGTTGAAACCGGCCATGGTCAGGGCCTGGGCGGCTCGCTCGGGCGTCACGTCCCTGATGCCGGCCAGATCGCAGAGCCATTCGAATGAGACGCGCAACTAGGGGAACTGCTCCAGGAAGCGGAGATCGTTGTCATAGAGGAGACGGAGGTCGTCGATGTCGTACTTGAGCATCGCGATGCGCTCGATTCCCAGCCCCCAGGCGAAACCGCTGAAGGCGTCGGGGTCGATGCCACCGTTGGCGAGGACTTGGGGGTGGACCATGCCGCAGCCACCCACCTCCAGCCAGCCGTCCCCGCCGCAACTGCGGCAGCCCGCGCCCCCGCACACCCCACAGGAGATGTCGAATTCGAAGCTGGGCTCGGTGTAGGGGAAGTCGTTGGGGCGGATCCTGATCGAGCGCTCCGGTCCCCACATCGACTGGGCGAAATACAGGATGGTTCCCTTTAGGTCGGCCACCGACAGACCCACATCCACGGCCAGCGCCTCGACCTGCATGAACTGGGCCAGGTGGGTGGCATCGGTGGCATCGCGACGGTAGGTGCGGCCGGGCACGATGACGTAGAGGGGAGGCGTCTTGAGGGCCTCCATGGCGCGGATCTGCATGGGCGAGGTGTGGGTCCGCAGCAGCAGCTGTTCCGACTCGTCGACGAAGAAGGTGTCCTGAACGTCGCGGGAAGCGTGGCCGCGGGGCAGGTTCAGAGCCTCGAAGTTGTACCAGTCGGTCTCCACCTCCGGCCCCGAGTGGACCTGGTATCCGATCCCCTCCAAGATGGTCTCGATCTCCCGCCTGGTTCGGGTCAGAAGGTGGAGGTAACCGGTCTTGGGAGGGGGGCCCGGGAAGGTGACGTCAACCGCCTCGCGCTGCACCAGCTCCGAGCGAAGCGCCAAGTCGAGTTCCTGACGGCGCTGCTCCAGCGCCGCCTGAATCGCCCCTTTGACCTCGTTGAAGCCCCTGCCCGCCGCCGCCCGCTGCTCGGCGGGCAGCCCGCCGAACCCGCCCGGGATCTGCATCAGGGCACTCTTCTGGCCCGTGAATTCAATCCGCACCGCCTCCAGTTGGGCCGCGTCGACCACGCCGGCGATCGCCGACAGGGCGCTCTGGCGGATCTCATCCAGCCTGGTCACCATCTCCGCGCCACCTCGTAGACGATCAGAGCCGCCGCCGCGGCGACGTTCAGGGAATCCACCCCCGGCGCCATCTTGATGCTCAGGGGCCGCAGATCAGATCGCCGCAGGCCCCGACCCTCGCTGCCGAAGGCGATGACGGCAGCCCCCCGGAGGTCGGCCTGGAGCAGATCCTCGCCGCCCTCCGCGGTGGCGCCAAAACCGGATAGGGGACCAAGGTCGGCCCAGCTTCCGCGCCCCAGTTGGACCCGGAAGAGGTTCCCCGCCGAGGCCCGCACGGCCCGCGCCGAGAGGGGATCCGCGCTCCCGTCCAGCACCATCAAGGCGGGGGCGCCAGCGCCCGCGGCGCTCCGGCAGATGGCCCCCACATTGCCCGGATCCTGCACCCCGTCCAGCACCAGCAGCGGCCAGCGGGCGCGGCGTGCAGCCTCCAGCGCCTGCTCCGCGCTGACCGTGTCGTGGCAGGCGATGGCCAGCACCCCCTGCGGGGTCACGGTCTGGGCGGTGGCGTCGAAGACCCGCTCGGAGAGGACGGCGACGCGATCGGCGGGAGCCTCGAAATCGAGCTCCGTTCCCTCTCGTGCGACCAGCAACTCGAGGTGCACCGAGCAGGCGATGGCCTCTTTCAGCACCCGCGGTCCTTCCAGCAGGACCCGCCCCGGCTCCCGGCGGCGGCCCATGGCGCGCAGCCGTCTGACCAGTGGATTGTCCGAACTGGTGATCGGCACCGGTCGGCTAGAGACTGTTCTTTGCAACCTCCACCAGCCGGGCGAAGGAGCTGCCGTCGCGCACGGCCAGGTCGGCCAGCACCTTGCGGTCGATCTCAACTCCGGCCTGGCGCAGTCCGTGCATGAACTGGTTGTAGGGCAGCCCACCCTGCCGGGCGGCGGCGTTGATGCGGGCGATCCAGAGCTGTCGGAAGTCGCGCTTGCGCTGGCGCCGGTCGCGATAGGCGTAGGCCAGCGCGTGCAGGACGGCTTCGTTGGCGGGTCGAAAGAGGAGCTTTTTGGAGAGCCGAAATCCCTTGGCCCGCGCCAGGATCGCCTTGTGACGGTGGTGTGCTGCTACTCCACGCTTGACTCGAGCCATCGGTCTATACCCCCAGCGCCCGGCGCACCTGCTTGGCGTCGGAGCGGTCGACCAGGGTCGCGGACGCGTATCCGCGCTTGCGCTTGGCCGACTTGTGCTCGAGCAGGTGGCTCTTCCAGGAGTGCTTTCGCACCAGCTTGCCGTTCCTGGTCACGCGGATCCGTTTGGCGAGTCCCTTGCGGGTCTTCAACTTAGGCACTGGCTTGCTCCTTGACCTTGTGGCTGGGGGCCAGAATCATGAAGAGGTTGCGCCCCTCCATGATCGGAGCCCGCTCCACGATCGCAAAATCCTGGGCGGCGGCGGCGACGCGATCCAAGAGTCGACGGCCGATCTCCTGATGGACCAGCTCCCGACCCCGGAACATGATCGTCACTTTCACCTTTTCTCCCTGCTCCAGGAAGGTCCGCACACCACGGAACTTGGTCTCGAAGTCGTGGTCGGCCACCTTCGGGCGCAGCTTCATCTCCTTCAGCTTGATGACGTTCTGCCGGCGCCTCTGGTCCTTCTCCTTCTTGATGGTCTCGAACTTGAATCGTCCGTAGTCCATGAGGCGGCAGACCGGCGGGCTGGCTTGCGGCGCCACCTCGACCAGATCGAGTCCCTTCTCGGTAGCAATCCTCTGCGCCGCCTCCAGGCTCAAGACGCCAAGCTGGTTGTTCTGATCGTCGATCAGGCGTACTTCGTTGGAGCGGATCTGCTCGTTGATCCTGAGCTCCTTAAAGGCGATGGGTGGCTACCTCGGTCAAGTTCAGTGTTGTTCGTTCTCCTGCACAAATAAATACGGATGGCAGGGGCCATCCGCATAATTCAACCGCTTCTGGCCCACTCCCGCGCCGGCCATGGTGGTGAGGGGCGGAACCCCTGCTTGATCGCGGCATGTTACCAAACTTGGGCCCTGATCCGTCCATCCGGGGATGCGTGGCTAGGGCTGGAGACGGCGTTCTGCGACGTCTTGCAGAAGGCTCTGAATGAACTCGTCGAGGGCGAGGGAGCGCTCCTCCCCACCCCGGATGCGGACCGAAACCGTCCTCGACTCCGTTTCAGCCGCGCCCAAGATCAGCATGTAGGGCGGCCGCAGGCGCTGGGCGGACCGGATCTTCTTGCCCAGGCGCTCGCTGCTGGAATCCAGGCGAACCCGAATGGTATGGGCCCGCAGCGCCTGCGTGATCTCCTCGGCGTAGGCGTTCTGGGCATCGGTGATGGGCAGCACGAAGACCTGGACCGGCGCCAGCCAGGTGGGAAAGGCGCCCCCGAAGTGCTCGATCAGATAGGCCGTCATCCGCTCCAGGGCGCCAAAGGCGCCGCGATGCACCATCACCGGCCGCTGCCGTGATCCGTCCTGGGCGGTGTAGCCCAGATCGAAGCATTCGGGCAGGTAGAAGTCGACCTGGACGGTGGAGTTGGTGAATTCGCGCAGCTGCGCGTCGCGGACCTGGAAGTCGATCTTGGGGCCGTAGAAGGCGGCCTCGCCGCGGCCCACCGTGTAGTCCACGCCCAGCGCCTGGAGGGCCTGGACGAGCGCCGCCTCGGCCGCCTCCCACTGCTCGTCGCCCCCCGCGTATTTGGACTTCTCCTTGTCCCGGACCGAGAGCCGGTAGCTGTAACCGCTGATGCCCAGCGTCTCCATGAAGTGGCGGGCGAGCAGCATCGAAGCCCCGATCTCGGCACCCAGTTGCTCGGTGGTGCAGAAGATGTGGGCGTCGTCGAGGGCGAAGGAGCGGACCCGGATCATGCCCATCAATTCGCCCGACTTCTCCCAGCGGAAATTGGTACCCACCTCGGCGATCCGCACCGGCAGGTCGCGGTAGCTGCGCGGCTCCGATTCGTAGACCAGGATGTGGTGGGGGCAGTTCATGGGCCGCAGCTCCAGCTCCACCCCCTCCTCGGTCCGCATGGGCGGGTACATGGAGTCCTGGTAGCGGGCCCAGTGGCCGCTCTGGCGGTAGAGGTCCAGTTTGGCGACCACGGGCGTGATCACGTGCTCGTAGCCCCGGGCCAGTTCCTCGTCCACCACCCAGCGCTCGAGCTGGCGCCGAATGGTGGCCCCGTTGGGCAGCCAGATGACGTTGCCCACCCCGGTCCGCTCGTCGAGCTTGAAGAGCTGCATCTCCGGACCCAGCCGCTTGTGGTCCCGCTGTTCGGCCATGGCCAGGGCGGCGAGGTGGGCGTCCAGTGCCTCCCGCGTCGGCCAGGCGGTGCCGTAGATCCGGGTCAGCTGGGGATTCTTCTCGTCGCCCCGCCAGTAGGCGCCGGCCACGCGCAGCAGTTTGAAGTGAGCCAGCTCGCCCGTGTGGGGCACGTGCGGACCCCGGCAGAGGTCCAGGAAGGCACCCGTGGCGTAGCAGCTGACGACCGTGTCCGCCGCCGCCTCCCGCTCCAAGATCTCGAGCTTGAAATCCTGGCCCAGCTGGGCGAAGCGCTCGCGGGCCTCGGCTCGGGGCAGCATGAGCTGCTCGAATGGAATGCGGCGCCGGACCAATTCGGCCATCTTTTTGGCGATTCGGGGCAGGTCCCCCTCCCCCACCGGCTGGGGAAACTCGAAGTCGTAATAGAATCCGTTCTCGACCGGTGGTCCGATCGCGTACTTGACGCCCGGATAGAGCTCGGTGGCGGCGGCGGCCAGCAGATGCGCGGCCGAATGCCGCAGCATGTGGAGCGGATTGGGCTGCTCCGATTCCTCCAACCCACCATGGTCACTCAAGACTGCGCCAAGTATATGAAGCCGGAACCCGCCGCCCCGCGGCGGAAGATTTGAGGTATCCACCCTGCACCTAGCTCTGCAACTGGCCCTGCACTTCGATTTGCGGGCCATTGCCGACGCCATCGGATATCCGTCGGCCGCGATCGGAATTCTGATCGAGAGCGCCGGCATTCCCTTTCCCGGGGAGACCACGCTCCTGGCCGTCTCCGCCTACGCCGCGGCCGGCCATCTCGACATTCGCCTGGTCGTTTTGCTGGGGGCGGTCGGCGCCGTCGCCGGAGCCGACTTCGGCTACCTCGTCGGGCGCCTGGGGGGGAGGCCCTTTGTCGAGCGCTTTGGCCGCATCCTGCACCTCAACCCGCAGCACCTGGCGCGCTCTGAACTCTTCTTCACCCGCTACGGCGGTCGCGCCATCCTGGCCGCCCGATTCGTGGTCGGACTCAGAACCTGGGCGTCGGTCCTGGCCGGGATGTCGCACATGCCCTTCTGGCGCTTCCAGCTCGCCAGTGCCGTCGGGGCCGTCATCTGGGCGCTGCTGATCGGCTCCATCGGCTTTTTCCTGGGTCGCCACTGGCACCTGGTGGACCTGGCCGTCAAATTCCTCGGATTGGGCGGCCTGGCGATCGTGCTGATCGGGGCTGGGGTGGTGATTTTCCTGCGGCGGCGTAGGGGCTGACGCTCCGCGCCAGGCGCTCCCAGTCCGGCAGGGTGAGGGTCTGGGCCCGCTGCTGGGGTTCGATGGCGGCCTCGGTCAGGATCGTGCCCGCGACCTCGGGCGACACCTGCAGGACGCGGCTCAGCGCCCCCTTCAGCTGTTTGCGGCGGAACTGGAAGACGGCCTCCACAAATCGCAGGAAGGCGCCGGGGTCGCCGACCTCGATGGCCGGATGCTCGCGAACCTCCATCACCACCAGCGCCGAATCGACCTTGGGCACGGGCTCAAAGGCGCTGGCCGGGAGAGCCAGGGCGATGCGAGCGCGGGTGTGGAACTGGACGGCAACCGTGGACAGGCTCCAGCCGCCGATGCCACACCAGCGGCGGGCCAGTTCTCTCTGCACGACCAGGCTCAGTCGGCGCGGACGCGGCTGCCAATCGAGCAGGAGCCGGATCAGGGCCCCGCTCAGGTAGTAGGGGATGTTGCCGACCACCACCTCCCCGCCGGTGGGAAAGAGTGCGCTCAGGTCGAGCCGCAGGATGTCCCCTTGGACCACCTCGGCGGTGGGCGCGGCCGCGCGCAGAGCTGGGATCAGGCGCCGATCGATCTCGATCGCGACCACGCGCGCCGCCCGTAGGCAGAGCTCCGCGGTCAGGGTGCCGGGACCGGCCCCGATCTCCAGGACCTGATCCGAGCTGGTGATCCCGGCCGCCTCGACGACGCCGCGGCGGAGCTCGGCATCGACCAGAAAATTCTGTCCCAGAGAGTGCCGGGGGCGAAAGGAAGCGGGCGCGGTGGTCCTGGTCACCGCCGCAGGCGGGAGAAGAGCCGCAGCGCGTTGCCCCACTCCAGCTCGTCCAGTTCCGGCCCGCTGAGCTGCCTCTCCTCGGCTATGACCTGCCGCGTGTCCAGAATCCAGGCCGCCCGCATCGACCCGCTGCGGCCGCGGCTCAGGCCCCAGGGCGCGTCCGTCTCCAGCAGCAGGCGCTCGGGCGGCATCCGACGGGCCACCTCCCGAACCTGGTGCTGGGTGGCCCGCGTCGCCACGCCCGAGAAGGAGAGGTGGAAGCCGAGCTCCAGAAAGCGCTCCGCCCACTCCCAGCCCAGGCTCCAGTAGTGGATCACGCCCCCCAGACCGGGGTGGCCGGCGAGCACGTCATAGACGTCTTGGGCGGTCTCCCGGATGTGCACGCAAACCGGAAGGCTCATCTCCAGGGCCAGATCGCAGCAGGAATCAAACCACTCCCGCTGCGCCGCCTCGGGGCCGCGCTCGGGATCTTGGGCGTCCAGCCCCACCTCCCCCACAGCCACCACCCGCGGGTCCTGGCAGAGCGCCCGGAGGCGGGCCAGGTCGGGTCCGGTTCGGTTCAGTGGATGGTGGCCCACCCCGGCCCAGACGAACGCGTTGCCCCGCGCCCAGTCGAGGGCGAGGGCACTGGTTTTTTCGTCCACCCCGACCGCGATGAAGGCCTCCACCCCCAATCCTCTGGCCTCCTCCAGTTGCGCCGCCGCGTCCGGCAGCTGATCGAGGTGGATGTGGGTGTCGATCATCCTCCAGAGGCCCCCCGCATTCGCTCCAGCTCCTCGGCCGCTGTCTTGTCGTCGAGCTTGCGGAAGAGCGCCTGGGGGGGCTCCAAGGCCTGTCCCGGCAGCATCCGCGCGGGCCGCCAGACGACATCGTGGGGGTAGTTGCCGGTCAGCACCGCGTGCTGCCGGCCGTCTTCCTCGGAGACCGTCACCAGCTCCGGCTGGGGGGCCAGGGTCCCGGAGTGGCCGAGCATTCGATGCAGCTTTTGGCTGCTGAAGGGCAGAAAGGGAGAGATCATGACATTCAGGTTGTCGACGCAGCAGAGGGCGGTGTAGAGGACGCTCGCGGCCCGCTCCCGCCGCTCGGCGATCAGCATCCAGGGCTGCTCCTCACCCAGGTACTGGTTGACCAGCGCGGCCAGGCGCATGACCTCCTGGAGGGCGGCCTTGAAGTGGGCCGCCGCGATCAACTCGCCGACCGATTCGAATCCCTCGTCGACGCGACCCAAGAGCCGCTGGTCGAGCTCGGTCAGCTCGCCCGGCGGGGGGACCGCGCCAAAGTTGCGCTGGGCATTGACCAGCGTGCGATGGACCAGGTTGCCCCAGGTACCGACCAGCTCGTCGTTGTTGCGGCGCACGAACTCGGCCCAGGTGAAGTCGGAGTCGGCGGTCTCCGGGCCGGCGATGGTGAGATGGAATCGAAGCGGGTCGGGGTCGTAGCGGGAGAGGAAGTCGCGGACCTCGATGACGTGGCCGCGGCTGGTCGAAAATTGTTTGCCCTCCATGGTCAGGTACTCGCTGGACACGATGTCGTAGGGCAGTTGGAGGTCGCCCGAGCCGAGCAGGATGGCCGGCCACATGACGCTGTGGAAGGTGATGTTGTCCTTGCCCATGAAGTAGTACCCGCGCGTTCGGGGGTCCTCCCAGAAGGCCCTCCAGGCCTCCGGTTGGCCCTTGGTGCGAGCCCACTCGATGGACGCCGAGAGATAGCCGATGACGGCGTCGAACCAGACGTAGAGGCGCTTGTCGGGGCGCTCCCGCCAGCCCTCCAGTGGGACCGGCACGCCCCAGTCGAGATCGCGCGTGATGGCTCTCGGCTTGAGATCCCCGAGCAGGTTCAAGGAGAAGGCACGAACGTTGGGGCGCCAGTGCGCCTGCGCCCCCACCCAGGCTGCCAGGCGGCTGGCGAAGAGGGGCAGCTCGAAGAAGAGATGGGTGGTCTCCTTGAACTCCGGGATTTCGCCGTTGACGCGGGAGCGGGGATTGATGAGGTCGATGGGGTCGAGTTGATTGCCACAGTTGTCGCACTGGTCTCCGCGGGCCTCGGTGTAGCCGCAGATGGGACAGGTTCCCTGGATGTAGCGGTCGGGGAGGGTGCGGCCGGTGCTGGGCGAAACCGCACCCAACTGGGTTCGCTCAGCGATGTAGCCGGCCTGGTGGAGGCGGGTGAAGACGTCCTGAACGACGCGGTAGTGGTTGGCGGTGGTGGTGCGGGTGAAGCAGTCGTAGGTCAGGCCCAGCTGGCGCAGATCCTCGACGATGATGGCGTTGTTGACGTCCGCGAACTCGCGCGGGGTGATCCCCGCCGCGTCCGCGCCATAGGTGATCGGGGTGCCGTGCTCATCGGTGCCGCTGACCATGAGGACGGTGTGCCCGGCCATGCGGTGGTAGCGGGCGAAGACGTCCGAGGGGACCCCGAATCCAGCCACGTGGCCGATGTGGCGTGGGCCGCTGGCGTAGGGCCAGGCGACCGCGATCAGAATCCTCTCCGCCTCCATCTCAGCCACCGGCGATGACAAGGGTAAACTCGCCTCGCACCCGCTCGTCCAGCGCCGCCAGGACCTCGGCCGGCGTCCCCCGCACCACCTGCTGGTGGAGCTTGGTCAACTCCCGGCCCAGCATCAATTGGCGCTCGGGCAGAACCTCCTCCAGCAACCGCAGCGACTTGACGATCCGATAGGGCGATTCGAAGGCGACGGTGGGACGGGGCTGGTCGATGAGGCCGGCAAGAAGGCGCCGGATCTCGCCCGGCTTGCGGGGCAGGTAGCCGACAAAGGTGAAGCCGGGGCCGCCAAAACCGGAGCTGGAGAGGGCAGCGGTGACCGCACTCGGTCCCGGTATGGGCATCACCTGATGGCCCTCCGTCCAGGCGGCGGCGACGAGGCGAGCGCCAGGATCACTCACGGCGGGGGTGCCGGCGTCCGTGACCAGGGCCACGTCCCCCTCCGCGAGGGCGGCCAGGGCGCGCCCCAGGCTGCGCTCCTCGACCGGGGCGCGGTGGCTGAGCAGGGGCTTGCGGAGGCCGTGGCGGGCGAGCAGGCGCGAGGTCACGCGGGTGTCCTCAGCCACGATCAGAGAGACCTCGCCCAGCAGGCGCAGCGCGCGTGGCGACAGATCCTCCAGGTTGCCGATGGGGGTGGCGATGACGTAGAGGGTGCTCATGAGGCGGCATGCCGGGGGCCCGGCCGAACCCGGTCGGCCGGGCTCAGGGCCGGGCCTTGATCCAGGCCTCGACTCGCTCCCCCACCTCGCGCGCCGGTCCCACGAATCGGGAGGCGGGCGGCAGCGCCGCCAGGAAGGAGCGCCCGTAGTCCTTGCTGGAGAGCCGGGCGTCCAGGATCACCACCGCGCCGCGGTCGCTGCGGCGCCGGATCAGTCGCCCGAAGCCCTGCTTTAAGCGGAGCGCGGCGATGGGCAGCGTGAGCTGTCTGAAGGAATCGCGCAGGCGCTCGGCGCGGGCGGCGAAAACGGGGTCGGAGGGGACGGGGAAGGGAAGCCGCACGATGACCACACAGGAGAGAGCCGCTCCGGGCACGTCGACTCCCTCCCAGAAGGAGGAGGTGCCCAAGAGCAGGGCCTGCTCCGCGTTGACGAAGCTGTTGAGCAGGTGGCCGCGCTGGCCGTCCATTCCCTGGCCCAGGATCAGGACCGGGTCCAGATCGCGGCGGTGCTTGAGCCCGGCGTAGACGTCTCGCAGTTGACGGTGGGAGGTGAAAAGGACCATGGTCCGGCCCCCGATGCGACGGGCGACATCGGCCACCACCTCCTCGACCACGCCTTCGAAGGCGCCCTCGCGGGGTTCGGGCAGATCGGTCGGCAGGCACATCAGAGCCTGCGAGAGGTAGTCGAAGGGGGAGGCCAGGTTCAGAGTGTCGGTTTGCTGGTCCAGCCCGGCCGAGTTGAGGAAGTACTCGAAGTCACCCCCCACCGAGAGCGAGGCGGAGGTGAAACAGACGCTCGAGAGATGTCCGTAGACGTGCTCACTGAGCAGTGGCCCGACCTCGAGCGGGGCCGAGTGCAGGGCCAGGGCCGGTCCCCAATTGGGCATGTGAACCCAGTACACCCGATCTGGATCGGGCGTGACGAAGGCCTGGGCGATGAGTTCGGCGGCCGCCAGCAGCTGGGTGCGGGCGATCTCGACCTCGCGCAGAGCCTGGTCCAGGTCGCCGCCGGCCACGAAATCGTGGGCCAGGTTCAGCGCCCGCCGGAGCCGGGCGTCGAGCGCCGCCAGGGCGGTGCAGGCGTCCTCGGCCAGGCCCTGGAGTTGAACCCAGCCCGCCTGGGCGCGGTGGCCGGACTGGATGCGCAGGCTCGATTCGCTGCGTCCCTCCGGTCTCGCCACCTGCTCCTGGGCCCAGACCAGAGCGGCGTCGAATAGACTGCCGCAGCGCTCCCGAGCCACCCGGGCGGCGTCGTTGGCGAGCTCCAGCTCCCGATCGGCGGCGTCCAGGCGCGTCTGCCGACCGAGCTGGCCCAGCAGTCCCTCGCCCAGACGATCCAGCACCAAGAGCAGCGAGGCGCGGTCGGTTTGCGCCCTCAGGCCCTGGGTGGCGGCCCCCTCCAAGTGGTGGGCCTCGTCGATGATGAGGTGCTGGTGTTCGGGGATGAGGTTGTTGCCGGTGGCGGCGTCGGCCATCAGCAGATGATGGTTGACCACGATCAGGTCCGCCTCCTCGGCCGCCGCCCGAGCCCGGTGCACAAAGCAGGTCTCGGGAGTGCAATTCATGCCTGAGCAATCGAGAGGTTCGGACGCGATACGCGACCAGAGCGAGGCCTCCGATCCCACCAGCCGAATCTCGGAGACGTCCCCGGTCCGGGTCCGCTCCAGCCAGAGCAGGATCTTCAGCTTGAAGCACAGCTCTTCGGAGCTGGCGCAGGCTTCGGGCAGGTAGCGCAGCCAGCGCCGGCTGGAGATGTAGTTGCTTCGGCCCTTGAGCAGGGCGGCGGTGAACGAAAACGGCAGCCACTCCCGCAGCCCGGGAACGTCGTGGCCCAGGATCTGCTCCTGGAGGGTGTGGGTGTGGGTGGAGATCACCACCCGCTCCTGCCGGAAGGCGGCCCGGGCGGCGGCCGGGATCAGGTAGGCCAGGCTCTTACCCGTGCCCGTTCCCGCCTCCACCACCAATCGGCCGCCGCGGCGCAGGTTCTGGGCCACCGCCAGCAGCATCTGAACCTGGGCGTCGCGCTGCTCATAGTCGGGCAGCATGCGGGCCAGGGGACCGTCCGGCCCCAAAAGCTCGGCCAGGCGCTCGGGCGAGTCCTGCGCTGCCTCCCCCTCCCCCTCACCCTGAGATTCGCGCTGGGGGCGGGTGGGGCGGGGCGGCTCGGCGGTGGACACGTTTGGCGCCACGTCTAAGGCGCTGGAGGGAACTCCTGTCGCCAGCGCCCGGCGTACGAAACGGGCCACCGGATAGTCGCTGGCGGCGACCAGGGCCGCCACCTTCGCCTGCACCGGGGCGGGGAGCGCCGCCACCACCCCGATCAGGTGCAGCAGCAGCTGGCGAGTGGCGTCGGCGTCGTCGAGTGCGCGGTGGGGTCGGGGCTGGAGCAGCTTGAGCTCTCGGACCAGCAGCGGGAGGGAATAACTAGGGGCCCCGGGCAGAAAGATCCGGGCCAGATCCAGGGTGTCGAGGATCTCGGTGCCAGCGGGCCAGCGTCCGGCCGCGGTCAGGAAGGCCAGGTCGAGGCGGGCCCCATGCCCGACCGCCTCTCGCCCGGCCATGAAGGCGGCCAGGCGCTCCAGGGCTGCACTCGGGGTGGTGGCGGCGGCCAGATCGGCGGGATCGATTCCGGTCAGCTCCAAAATCGCGGCCGGAACGGCGCGCTCGGGGTTGGCCAGCATCTCCAGGCTGCCCAGCACGCCCTGCGGTGTAAAGGCCACCGCGCCGACCTCGATGACGCGATCGTGTTCGGCGTCAAAGCCGGTCGTCTCCAGATCCAGGGCCACGAAGGCGGGCTCGGCCTCGGGTCCAACCTGGGGGCGGGAGGCCTGGGGGTCGCTCGCCAGCTCCGGAATCAGCTGCGCCATGCCATCGATCGGGTCCTTTTATGCATTGCCTGCCGCTCCCAGCTGAATTCCCAGCTCAACCCCCCGCCGTGAAACAGATCCCGATTCGCAATCATCCCGGCGCCATGTCGGCGTCGGGATGACCGCAATTGAGCCGAAGCCGATTCTATGCCCACCCGTGGTTGCTATATTTCCGACCGAATGCAGCCCGGCATCATGTCCGCCCCCCACTCGCTGGAGGACGTCCACGTCCATCGTGACCTGATTTCCAGCCTTCTCCTGCGCACCCTGGCCATGGCCGACCAGCTCAGCGGGGCGGCGTTAGAGGAGCGGGTCGGGTTGCCGTTCGAATTGCTCCAGCCGCTCATCGACGAGTTTCAACGGGCCCAGTTAATGGACACCGTGGGCTTCGCCAACGGCTCCGACCTGGACGGACTCGCCATTCCTCTGCGCATGGCCTATACGATCTCCAGCAGCGGCCGCCAGCGCGCGGGCGAGATGTCGGCCGTACAGACCCGCTATCTGGGCCCCTGCCCGCTCCGCCTCGACGACTACGTCGAACTGATCGCCTCCCAGCTGGTGGAGCGAACGACCATCACCGACAGCTCGCTGAAGCGTGCGCTGGGCGAGCTCCAACTCGACCAGCAGGTCATCGACCAGATCGGCGGGGCCATGGTCTCCCGTTCCTCGCTCTTCATCTTCGGAGCCCCCGGCAACGGGAAGTCGACGATCACCGAGCGCATGGCGCTGTTAATGGGAGACCCCATCGAAATTCCCCACGCCGTTGCCGTGGGTGACGAGATAATCAGGCTTCTGGACCCCGTCTACCACCACCTCGCCAGCGGCCCTCAGCCCGCCGACAAGCGCCTGGTGCGGATCGAGCGACCGGTGGTGATGGTGGGCGGCGAACTGCGCTTGAATCAGCTCGAACTGACCTACGACGCGGCCAATCGGTATTACGAGGCGCCGCTGCAGTGGAAGGCCAATGGCGGCGTCTTCGTGGTCGACGACTTCGGCCGCCAGGAAGAGCCGCCGATGCGCCTACTGAACCGATTCATCGTGCCCATGGAGAAGAAGGTGGACTACCTGGACCTGTCCGCCTCCGGTCGGAAGATCGAACTCCCCTTCCTCTGCCAGATGGTGTTCTCCACCAACCTGTCCCCCGCCTCGCTGGTCGACGAGGCCTTCCTGCGGCGGATGGCGTACAAGATCGGGGTTGCCAATCCCACCCCGGAGGCCTACGGCCGAATCCTGACCTACGAGTGCGCCAAGCACAGCGTCGAGTGGGTGCCCCAGGCGGTGCCTTTCTTGCTCTCGCTCTACGACCGCGACAAGCGGCCGTTGCGGGGAGCCCATCCGCGACAGATCATCAACCGCCTGGTCGACTTCGCGGCCTACCGCCAGCTGCCGGCCAAACTCTCCCCGCAGAGCCTGGAGGAGGCCTACGAGGCATGTTTCCACGCCGCCCTGGGCGAGGTTGTCGAAGAGGACTGGTCGCAGCCGACCGCCCACGGCGTTTAGCCTGAACGCCTTACAAGACCTGTAGTCAGCCGGGGTCTTTCCCTCGGCGGAACATCATGGGGGCGATGAGGAGGTGCCGCCGTGACCGCCGGGGTAGGGGCCTTGGGATCGGTGGTTGCTCGTCAACGCACCGTCCCTGCGGTCGGCACCAGCGGCGGCGTTCACCCCGCGACGAGGTGCCGCAGTCGCGAGACCTCGTGGTCCCCTGAGTTCGACTTCGATCGGCTCCGCCCTCAGGCACCGCCCGCGCCCGACGGCGGGTCCGGGCCGACCGGTATCTGCTGGCTGGCTTCCCGCACCACCCCGAGCAGCCGCTCTGACCAGCCCTCCAGATCCGCGAACTCGCCGCGCATCGAGGCCGGAAGCAGGTGCGCGATCTGCAACATGACCGCGTCGGCGGCCTCCTGATTGGTGATCCGGCTCCCGTCCGGCCGGCGCTCGGCGATCGTGAAGGGCGATCCAAATCGGACCTCGACGGGAACCCGGCGGGGAAATCGCGACCCCTTGGGAAAGCACTCTCGGGTCCCGACCAGCCCCACCGCCACCACTGGAGCATGGGAATGGCGGGCGATGAAGCCGGCCCCGGCCTCGGGCCGGATCAGCCCCCCCACCTCGACCCGGGTCCCCTCGGGGTAGACGATCAGGGTTCCGCCGGCAGCCAGAACCGCGGATCCGCGCCGAAGGGCGGCGCGGTCGGGCGAGTGGCGCACGATCGGAAAGGCGTGATAGGCGCGCATCAGCCAGCGCAACCGGCGCGAGCCTTCGAAGTACTCCGACTTGGCCATGCTCCAGGTGTCGCCACGAGGCACCAGGGCGGGGATCAGAGGCGGGTCGGCCGAAGAGCAGTGGTTGGCGCAGATCAGGAGCGCTCCCCGCCGCGGGATCGAGTCCGCTCCGCAGACCCGGAAGATCCCAATCAGGTAACCCCGGGCGATGCACCACACGATCCTGCGCATGAGCGCATAGAGGACACCGCTCACGAGGATTCGATTCGGGCCAGGCAGTAATGGACCACCTCCTCCAGGCTCATCTGGTCGGTGTCCACCAGGACCGCATCGGGAGCCGCCCGGAGCGGCGCCACCGCGCGCTCGGTATCCAGCTTGTCGCGGGCTTGAACCTCGGCCCGGAGGCGCTCGGCGTCGCTGCTCTCGCCGCGGGCCCGGAGCTGGGCGGCGCGGCGCCGGAGGCGCTCCTCCAAGCTGGCCACGAGGAAGAATTTGTGCTCCGCTTCGGGGAAGACCACGGTGCCGATGTCGCGGCCTGCCATCACCACCCCGGCCGGCAGCGCGCGCCGCCGCTGCTGAGCCAGCAGCGCCTGGCGGACCCCTGCGATCTGCGCCAGGTGCGAGGCGAGGGCGCTGATGGGGGCGGCGTAGACCCCATCCGAGTAGTCCCGGTCGCCGCCCCGGATTACCTCCGCGTCGACGACAAAGAGCGTGTCACGGGCCAGTTCGATCGCGGCGGCCGGGTCGGAGGCGCTGATGCCCCGCTCCTGGGCGGCGCAGGCCAGGGCCCGGTAGTAGAGCCCCGAATCGACGAAGGGCAGGTTCAGGACCGCCGCCAGGCGCCGGCCGGCGGCCGATTTGCCACTCCCCGCGGGACCGTCGATGGCCACGATCACGCGTCTTGGCCCCCCACCGCGGAGCGCAGCGCGGTCAGTTCGGCGGGCCGCAGACGGCGCCACGCCCCGCTCTTCAGGCGACCCAGGCGAATTGGACCAAAGGCCACCCGGGAGAGTTCTTTGACCGGGTGACCGACCTGATCGAGCATGCGCCGGATCTGACGGTTTCGCCCCTCCCGCAGCACCAGCTTGATCCAGACCTGGCCCGGGGGCGAAGCGGCCAGCTCGACCTCGGCGGGTAGCGTGGTCCGGCCCTCCAGCATGACGCCCTCCCGCAGCAGCCTCAGCTCGCGCTCGGAAGGTACACCCACGATCCGAGCCAGGTACTCCTTGGGCAACTTGTGCCGGGGGTGGGCCAGTTGGTGGGCCAGCGGACCGTCATCGGTGAGCAGGATCAGCCCCGAGCTGTCCATGTCGAGGCGACCGACACTGAAGAGGCGGGGAGCCCCCGGCTCATCGGCGATGAGATCGAAGACGGTGCGTCGCTGTCCGGGGTCGCCGGCGCTGACGATGACCCCGACCGGCTTGTTGACGACCAGGTAGTGGTGCGCACCCACCGCGGGGGCGACCAACTGGCCGTGGACGGTGACCCGATCCAGCTCGGGATCGATCATGCTTCCGCTCGGCTCCGCTCGCCGGCCGTTGATCTCCACCACCCCGCTGGCGATCAGGCGATCGGCGCCACGGCGCGAGCTGACCCCGCTTCGGGCCAGGTAGCGGTTCAGTCGCTCGCTGATGCCGCCTCCCCCGGAAAGGGCAGTTCGTCCACGCTCCCGATACCCAGAACCTGTAGAAAACGCATGGTTGTGCCGTACAGCTTGGGCTGGCCCGGCCCCTCGCCGCGGCCCACCTCGCTGATCAGGTCGCGCAACTCCAAGTTGGCCAGAACGCCATCGCAGTTCACGCCCCGGACCTGCTCAATTCTGGATCGGGGGACGGGCTGCTGGAAGGCGACGATGGCCAGGGTCTCGTAGGCGGCGGGGCTGAGGCGGCCGCTCACCTCCGGCCGCAGGGCACGACGAACCTGGCTGGCGAACTGGGGCCGGGTGGCGAGGTGAACCAGGTCGCGGTGGCGTTGGAGCATCAGCCCGCGCTCAGTCAGCGCCTCGGCCAGCCCCTCCAGGGCCTCCTCCAACTCTTTCCGATTGGCGTCCGTGGCCTGCTGCAACTGGCGCAGGGTGAGGGGGTTGGGGGAACTGAAGAGGATGGCCTCCAACGCCGCCGCCAGGGCGTTCATCGCTCCTCCACCCAGATCGCCCCGAAGCTCTTGTCCTGCCTGATCTTGACCCGGCCCCGGCGCAGCAGTTCCAGCAGAGCGACGAAGGTGACCACCGCCTCCAGCCGGTCCCGGCAGCGAAGGAGCAGTTGGACCAGGTCGAAGGCCCCCCCGCGCAGCTGGCTCTGGAGGAGGTTCAGCCCGTCATCCATGCTCCAGGGCTGGTCCACCACCACCAGCGGTCGGGGGGGCAGGCGAGCCAGCAGGCCATGAAAGGCGACCATGAGGGCATCGATTTGAAGCGGCTCCTCCTGCCCGGCCGCGGACACCTGGCGGGCGGCGGGGGGAAAGGAGAAGCTCTCCGCGACCACCCGCTCGGTCAGGCTTTCGGCCATCCGCCGGTAGGCCTGATATTCGCTCAGCCGCAACCGCACGTCCTCCTCCCAGCCCAGCAGCTCGGTCTCCTCGGGGTCGGCCTCCTCGCCCGGCAGGAGGCGGATCGATTTCAGCAGCAGGAGTCGCGCGCCCAGCCACAGGAACTCGGCCAGCTCGTTCGGATCGGTCCGAGGGGCGGCCGCGACCTGGGTCAGATAGGCGTCGGTGAGTTCGGACAGCCGGATCGTGAGCAGGTCCAGCTCCTCCCTTTCGGCCAGCGCCAAAAGCAGTTCGAGGGGACCCTCAAAGACCGGCGTTGTGACCTCCAGCCGGGGCCTTTCCATCGGGGCCAAATCATACCCGGCGCCACCACCGCCGCCGCTCAGCGGGTGCGGCGTGGACCGCTTCCCGCACCGCCCCGGACGGCTCCGATCAGGATCCCGCCCTCGCCTCCTGGATCAGTTCCAGGGCCCGATCCAGGGCCTTGGCGGTCACCCCACCGCTCATCATCCGGGCCAGCTCGGCGGCGCGCTCCTGCTCGGAGTTCAGGTGTCGAACCCGAACCAGGTTGCGGCCATCGGCGCCGGCCTGCTTTTCCACCACCAGGTGACGGTCGGCGAAACACGCGATCTGGGCCAGGTGGGTGACAACCAGAACCTGGCGCTGGCCTGCCAACCGGTGCAGCCGCAGGCCCACCTGCAGGGCCGCCTCGCCGCCGATGCCGGCGTCGATTTCGTCGAAGACCAGGGTGGAGACCTGGTCGGAGGCCGCCGACACCGTCTTGATGGCCAGCATCACGCGCGAGAGCTCGCCGCCCGAGGCCACCCGCGCCAGGGGAGCCGGCGCCTCGCCCGGATTGGCCGAAAAGTAGATGGCGGCACTCTCCGCCCCCTGGGCTTCGATCTGGCCCCTCGGCTCCAGTCGGACCTCCAGGCGGGCGTCGTCCAGGCGCAGCCCGCGCAGCTCCGACTGCACCCCGCTGGTGAGCGCCTCGGCCCCCGCCCGGCGCCCTTGGGTGAGGCGGCCGGCCAGGCCCTCCAGTTCCGAGCGGCCGAGCTCCACCTGGGCCTGGGCGCGCGCGATCGCCTCCCCCGCCTCCAGCTCGCCGCCGATTTCGAGCTGCAGGCGATCCCGCTCCTTGATCGCCTCCTCTATAGAGCCCCCGAACTTGCGCTTGGTGGAATCCAGCTGTTGCAGGCGGGACTCGATCAGCTCGAGCTGACCGGGATTAACGACCAGCGCCTCCAGGTAGTGGCGAAGCTCCCCTCGAACCCCGTCGGCCTCTTCGGCCAGCGCGTCCAGGCGCCCGGACAGCTCCTCCAGCCGGGGGTCCAGGTCGGCCGCGCCGCGAACCTCATCCTGGGCCCGGGGCAGGCCCTGGTCCCCTCGCATGGCCTCGATCGCCGACTCGACCTGCTCCGCCAGCCGGGTGGCGTGGCGGAGAGCGCCGCGCTCGGCCGACAGCTCCACATCCTCGCCCGCCCTGAGGTCGGCCGCCAAGAGTTCCTCCAGCTGCCAGCGCAGGTACTGGGCCTCGCGCTCGCCGCGCGCCTGCTGGCGCTGCAGCGATGCCAGCTGGGATAGCGCCGCGGTCCAGGTGGCGTGGGCCAGGGCCACCTCCGCGCGCAGCGGCAACAGTTGCGCGAATCCGTCCAGCAACACCGTCTGGGCTTCGGGGTCGAGCAGCGATTGCTGGTCGTGCTGGCCATGGATGGCGACCAGCAAAGCCCCCGCCTGACGCAGCTGAGCGGGGCTGGCGGGACGCCCGTCGATGCGGCCCCCGCCCCGGCGGGCGATCTCGCGGCCCAGCACCGTCGCCCCCGAGCACGGCTCCAGACCCTCCGGCCAAGCGCCCTGGGGGCGGTCGGGGCCGAGCTCGAAGCTGGCCTCGACGAGGGCACGGGAGGCTCCCTGACGGACCTGATCAGCGCTGGCTCGAGCCCCCACGCAGAGCCCGAGAGCGTCCACGATGAGCGACTTGCCGCTTCCGGTTTCCCCGGTGAGGAGGTTCAAGCCGGGCCCGAAAGAGACCTCGGCCTGCTCCACCAGCGCCAGATCCCGAACGCGAAGTGAACTAAGCACCCGGCCTGGTGACACCCGGGGTGGGGACCAGCGGCAGGCCCCAGCCAAGCTTGTTCCGGAGTTGCTGGTAGAAGCGCCCGGGCGGGGTGAATCGAACCATGCCCAGTCGGTTCTGGTAGGCCGTAATCTCGACCGCGTCCCCGACCGCCAGCGTGCGCGTCCGGCCCCCGTCCAGGGCCAGGCTGGCGCGCGTGGCCGGCAGCCCGATGGTGAGCCGCTGATGCGCGGGCAGAACGATCGGACGAACCGTGAGCGCGAAGGGATTCATGGGCACCACCACGATGTCGTTCAGGGTCGGATCCAGGACCGGCCCACCCGCCGCCCGGGCGTACGCGGTGGAGCCGGTGGCGCTGGCCACGATCAAGCCGTCGGCGTCGATCACACCCACCTCCTCGCCCTCCACCTGGAGCTCGAAGCGGCCCAGACCCTCGGGTTCGACGCGGTGCACCACCGCCTCGTTGAGGGCCAGCCAGCGGCTCACCGCCAGCCCCCGCCGCCGTGTCACCTGGAGCACGGTGCGCTCCTCGAGGCGATAATCGCCGGCCAGGAAGCACTGCAGCCCCGACACCAGGTCGTCGGATTCGAGTTCGGTCAGAAATCCGAGCCGGCCGAAGTTCACCCCCAGCAGGGGCAGGTTGCGCGCCACCGCCCGCAGCGAGCCCTGCAGGAGGGTGCCGTCGCCACCCAGGGTGACCATCAGGATGGCGTCCTTGGGGGTGCTCTGTCGCGTCTCCCGGTCCGCCATCCAGACCCGTACCCCGGCCCCTTCGAGGACGCGCCGACCCTCCCTCACCGCCGCCCCCAAGGGATCGATCCGGGGGTGCAGAAAGAACCCCACCGAGCCCCTCACGCCTGACTCCTGAGGTGAACGAACCATTCCTGGTTGCCGTCCGAACCGGTGATGGCAGCGGGTGCCTGGCCCAGCCACTCCAGACCCTGGGGGCCGCACCACTCCCGCAGCCGGCCGAGGGCGGCGACGGTCAGGGCCACCTCGCGCACCACCCCGCCCTTGCCCACGTCCGACCGCCCAACCTGGAACTGGGGTTTGAAGAGGCAGACCATCTCCGCCCCCGGGGCGGCGCGGCAGAGGGCGGGCAGGATCTTCTCCAGTCCGATGAAGGAGACGTCCACGACCAGCCGGGAGACGGGCTGGTCGAAGCGCTCGAGGTTCCTGGCGTTGGTCTTTTCCATCAGGATCACCCTCGGGTCGCTGCGCAACCGCCAGTCGATCAGTCCGCGGCCGACGTCGACGGCGAATACCAGGCTCGCCCCCCGGCTCAGGAGGACGTCGGTGAAGCCGCCCGTGGAGGCGCCGATGTCGGCGCAGACGCGGCCCTCGACCTCGACCCCGAAGTGCTCCAGGGCGGGGTCCAGCTTGTCGCCCCCGCGCGAAACCCAGCGGCGACCGGCGGACACCTCGAGCTTCTGCTCCGGGCGCAGCCGGGCGTCCGGCCGGCGGACGGTTTCCCCGTCCACCCTGACCCGCCCGGCCACGATCAGGACCTGGGCCCGGCTGCGGGATTCGACCAGTCCAGCCTCGGTCAGCGCCACGTCCAGGCGATTCAGAACGGAATCAGCCCGATCAGGATGCCGAGCGCGGCCCCGACCAGGACCTCCACCGGGGTGTGGCCGAGGAGCTCGCGAAGCCGAATCTGCTGGATCTGGTGTCCGGACAGAAGCTCGTTGGCGAGTTGATTCAAGAGCGCGGCCTGGCGCCCCGCCGCCCGCCGCACGCCCTGGGCGTCATACATGACCACAAACGAGAAGATAAGCGCAATCCCAAAACTGACCGAGTTCACTCCTTCAATGCGGCCGATGCAGGTGGTGAGCCCGGCCACGATGGCCGAATGAGAGCTTGGCATGCCCCCGGTTTGGGCCAGCACGCGCAGGTTCAGGCGGTGTTCTCGAGTGGAATAGAAGGTCACCTTCAGGACCTGGGCGATGAACCAGGCCAGTAGGGGCGGGAAGAGGACGCTCAACGGGGGGCAATCCTCGCTCCAGCCTCATCCAGGCGCCTTTGGGCGACCTCGAGCAGTTGGATGGCCCGATTGTGGTCGGCCACCAGCTGTTCCAGCGGCGCGTCGCCGCGCGCGAGGCTCTCCATCAGGGCCTCCAGGCGTTGCAACAGCCGGTCCAGGGGAAGCGCCTCCTCGAGGATGGGCAGCGCCTCGCTCAACGGGTGGCGCTTTCCATGACCCGCCCCAGAACACCGTTCACAAAGCGCCCCGATTCGTTTCCGGAAAAGGTCTTGGCGAGTTCGATCGATTCGTTGATCGCGGCCTTGGCTGGAACCTCGCGACCAATCAGGATCTCATAGGTGGCGATCCGCAGCACGGTGCGATCGACCCGCCCCATCTGCTCCAAACGCCAGTGCTCGGAAGCCTCTACGATGGCCGCGTCGAGGCGCTCGCGGTGGGCGATCACGCCCCGAACCAGGTCCTGCGCGAAGGCCCGAGCCTGGTTTTCGACCCCCGCCTCGGCGCCGAAATAGGCGAGCGCCTCCTCGCAATCAACGTCTCTCAGGCCGTCGTCGACCTGGAAGAGCACCTGAAGCGCGAGTTCCCGGGCTTGGTGGCGCGATCCCCCCACGGCTGGGCCCCCGGCTAGGAGCCGAAGCTGACGCTGGACACGAGCACGTTGGTCTCCGCGACCTCCAGTTCCAGCATCCGTTCGACGGCTTCGATCACGTTCTCCTGGACGCGTTCTGCGACTTCCAGGATCACCGCTCCCGAGCGAACCTCCAGGAAGACGTCAAGGTGGATGGCGCGGCGCTCATCGACCAGAACCCGCACCCCGTGGTGGGCGATGTCGCGCTTGATCCAGTCCGCGACATGACGAGCCCCCGCAGAATCCAGCCCGGCCACCCCGTCGATCTCGCGCGCCGCCATGGCGGCGATGCTGGCGATGACCTCGTTGGCCACCCTCACCCTGCCCGACGCGGCCTGCTGCATGGCCTGGATGCTACACCCGCTCCATGTAGGCGCCGGTTCGGGTGTCGATGCGGATTTTGTCACCGGGGTTGACGAAGAGGGGGACGTGCACCGACGCGCCCGTTTCCAGCCGGGCCGGTTTGGTGGTGCCGGAGACGGTGTCGCCCTTCAGACCGGGGTCGGAATCGGTCACCTCGAGCTCGACCGTGATGGGGAGTTCGACGCCGATCACCGAGTCCTGATATTTGAGCAGATTGACCTCATTCCCCTCCTTCATGAAGGGGGTGACGTCGACCACCAGCCCTCGATCGACGGGGATCTGCTCAAAGCTGGTCGAATCCATGAAGTGGAAGATGTCGCCGTCGCTGTAGAGATAGCTGGCGGCCGATTTCTCAATCCGCACCGCCTTGTACTTGTCGCCGCTGCGAAAACTCTGCTCGAAGATGGCGCCGTCCCGGATGTTGCGGAGCTTGGCCTTGATCACCGCCCCGGCCCGCGCCAGTTTGATGTGCTCGACGTTGACGACGGTCAGCAGCTTGCCGTCCATTTCGAACGCGGTTCCCGCGCGGAAGTCGTTGGTCTCGATCAATCGATCACTCCAAATGCCCCCAAGGGGTTGGACTCAGAGGAGCGAGGCCACCGCCCCGGGCGGCCTCGCGGGGCCTGCCAAGCTGGTTCCCGACCGCCCTCCTTAATCACCTCATCGTAATGCTCGACCCACCCTCCGAAATCGCAATCGGTCCGGCTCACGCCAGGATTTCCTCCAGGACCGGAGCCAGGTGGCGCTCCTCCACCTCCTGACCGACCAGGGCGTGGCCCAGCCTCACCGGCAGCACCCAGCCGATCCGGCCGGCGCTGGACTTCTTATCCCGTGACAACCCGGCCAGGACCTGGCCGGGGTCGACGCGGGGCAGGGGTCCAGGCAGCGAGTAGGCCTCCAGCAGGCGGTCCTGAGCCTGGATCAGGCCCTCCTCACAGAGACCGGAGCGCCAGGCCAGGCGCACCGCGCCCCTCATCCCCATCGCCACCGCGCGGCCGTGAACGGCTGAGTAGCCCGAGGCCGCCTCGATGGCGTGGCCGATGGTGTGGCCGTAGTTGAGGATCGCGCGGGCACCCCGGTCCTGCTCATCAGCGCCCACCACCCCGGCCTTCAGGCCCACGCAGCGGGCGATCAGGAGGGTCAGCAACCCACCGTCGCGGGCGCGAAGGCGGTTCACCTCCTGATCGAGCTGGTGGGCCAGTTCTTGGTCCATGGCCACGGCGTACTTGACCACCTCGCCGTAGGCGGCCAGGTACTCCTCCTCGGTCAGGCTGGAGAGGAAATCGAGATCGCTCAAGACCAGCGACGGCTGCCAGAAGGTGCCGATGCTGTTCTTGGAGTGGGCCGAATTGATGGCTGTCTTGCCGCCCACGGCGGAATCGATCATGGCCAGCAGGGTGGTGGGGATCTGCACCACGCGCACCCCGCGAAGCCAGATCGAGGACGCGAATCCGGCCAGGTCCCCGACCGTGCCCCCACCCAGGGCGAGAACCACCGAGGCGCGATCCAGTCGCTGCTGCTCCAGGAAGTCGAGGGCCTGCGCGAGTCCGGCCGGGGACTTCGACTCCTCGCCCGGAGCCAACTCCAGGACCGGGCAGGCGAACCCCAGGCTCTGGACCTGCCCGACCACCTCGGGGGCCCAGCGGGGAGCCACGTTGCGGTCGGTGATCATTGCCACCCCGCTCGCCCGCAGCGATTGGAGCAGCTCTGGCAGCCGGGAGCGGCAGCCGGCGCCGATCACATCCATGTGTTCGCGGCCCGGAACGGGGATTCGGATCTGCACCACCGACGCTGGGGATGGTGGATCCGCGGGGATGCTGGCCACCTGCTCCTTAGAGGCCCTCGGCGACCCGCGCGACGGGCCCTCCGGCGCCGATCTGGGAGCGCTGGGCCCGGGCCTGAATGAAGATCTGATCGCGCAGTTGGAGGGGCCCGGCCACCTGCTCCAGGGCCTCGGTCCCATCGCTGCCGGCGGCCGCGATGGCAACCCTTCCGTAACCCAGCAAGCGGCCCGCCAGAGAAAGGCTGGTGGAGACGTCCTGGACCCGGTCCAGGGCGATGACCTTGCTCTGTCGCCGCAGCACACCCCGCTCCAGGATCAGCCGCTGGTCGGTGAGGGTGATGCTGTCGGCGGACCAGTTGGCCCAGGCCCAGAGGATCCAGAAGCCCCCCACGAAGAGGATCAGAAGGCTCACCGCCAGCTTGGTCTCCAGGCCCAATGCCCCCACCCCCAGGTCGACGATGATCACCAGCAGCGCCAGCGCCGCGGGTAGCGCCAAAGTCGTGGCCAGGGCCACCCAATGCCGGTTGGCGCGGAGGATCTGCTCTTCACCCGGCAGCAACTGGGTCACCTCGAAATCATATTCAGGCACCGCCGAAGCGATACATGGCCAGCAAAGTTCCGAGCGCCAGGTAGGGGGCGTAGGCGATCACATCGCGCCGGCCGCGAACCCGGATGACGATAAGCAGGAGGGAGATGAGTCCGGCCAGCACCATACCCGTGACGATGGCGTCGAAGACGGCTAGGGGGCCGAGGATGAACCCGCTCAGGATTACGAATTTGGCGTCGCCCAGCCCCAGCACGTCGGCCTTGTAGATCAGGCGGCCCACCAGCACCAGGCCGAGGAAGACGCCCCCCGCCACCAGCCCGGCGAGGAGGGCTCGCTTCCAGCCCAATCCGGGGATGAAGGGGCTCAGTGCCAGCGCCAGCACGGCGGCCGGGAGAAGGATGCGATCGAGGATCAGGTGATGCTCCAGGTCGAAGAAGATGACCTGCACCATGACCACCAGCCATAGGCTCTGCGCCAGCAGGAGCGGCATCCGGGTCTGGCCGTCGCGTGCGGCGAAGAGGGCGAACAGGACCGCACAGAGCAGTGGCGGTCCCCAGCGCTGCCAGTCCCGCCAGCTCCGGACGACCGATTCGAGACCCTCCTGCTGCTCCAGCCAGGGGGAGATCGCAACCACTCCCAGGCCCAGGGCGAGGCCCAGCAGCCCCCACGCCAAATCCATCACGGCAGAGCTCATTGCCCGAGCGCCGCCCACATCGCATCGAGCGGCGCCGCCAACCCGGTCCAAAGCCCAAAGGCGGCCGCGCCCTGGGCCAGGAGTATCTCCCAGCCGTCACAGACCGCCCGGCCGCGTTCGCGCGCCGCCCGCACCAGCGGGGTCCCTCCGCGCACGTAGACCAGATCGATCACCGACCCGGAGCGGGGCAGGGCTGCCAGCAGCGGCCCCGAATCGGTCTCGTCGCGGCCGACCGGGGTGGCGTTGATGAGGAGGGAGGATTCCTGAGCCAGGCGCCCCCAGGAGGCGTCGTCCCAGTTCAGGTAGGTCGCCCCGGCCAGTGGCGACGCGGGTGGGCGGCGCACGACAAAGGTCAATTCCGTCCCGGCCAGGGCCACGGCCGCCGCCCGGGCACCGCCGCCACCACCCAGGATTACGGCCCGACTGCCACCCGCCCAGCCCAAGGTCCCCAGCGCGGCCCTCAGCGCCGCAACATCGGTGTTGTGGCCGATCAGGGCGCCGTCGATCTTGCAGATCGTGTTGACCGCGCCCGAGGCGAGCGCATCCCCCTCCAGCTGATCCAGAAAGTCCATGATCCGGATCTTGTGCGGGATGGTCACGTTGGCGCCCCGGTACTCGGGGCCGCGCAACCGCCGGACGGCTTCGCCGAGGCCTTCGGCGGGCAGGTCAAGGAGCGAATAATCCCAGTTCAGACCGGCCGCCTGGAAGGCCGCGTTCTGCATCGGCGGGCTTGCCGAGTAGCCGATACCCTGACCCAGCAGGACCACTCGGGCCCGACTGGTCACGGTCTGGACCGGGCTACTGGCCGGCCAACCCATACTGCTTCTGCTGCTGGGTGAACTGGGCATCGGTGCTGGAGAAGTGGGTGACGCCGTGGGGGTCGACAAAGTAGAAGAGATAGTCACTGGCTGTGGGTTGGATGCAGGCCTTGATGGATGCGAGCGATGGATTGGATATCGGTCCCGGCGGCAAACCCTGGTGAATCCTGGTGTTGTAAGGCGACTGGACGGCCAGGTCGGCGACGGTCAGCTGATCGGTCCACTTCCCGAGGGCGTATTCGATGGTAGCGTCGACCCCGAGGGGGATGCCCTGGGCGAGGCGGTTGTAATAGACATCGCAGCCGAGTGAGCGCGCGGGATCGGTGTTTATCTCACGCTCCACCATCGAGGCCAGGATGACGATGGTGAAGATCGACTCGGCCGGGCGCGCCGATGTCGGTTTGGCCGCCTCCGCGCGCAGGGCGGGCGAGAACTGCTGACCGAACTCATCCAGCTGGCGCTTGACCAGATCTCGTGCGCTCGCTCCGGGATTGAGCAGGTAGGTGTCCGGAAATAGAAACCCCTCCAGGTTGGCGGGCGCACTTGGCGGCCGGTTCTGGAGGAAATCGTAGTTTGCGAACCAGTTCGGGTTCTGGGCCGCGGCCGAGTAGTCGGGCGCCTTGCCGATGCCCGCTGCCTGGGCCGCCTGAGCCATCTGGGCAAAGGTGTCGCCCTCGGCGAGCCGGACGGCGACCTGGTTGGCGTGGCCATGCTCGAGGGCGGCGACGAGGGCGGGTACCCCCATGTTCTTGTTCAGAATGAAGTCACCCGCCTGCAGCCGTCCCCGGCTTCCGGTCTGCCTCACGTAGAGGTCGAAGGCCAGCGCGCTGCGAATCAGACCCCGGGTCCGGAGAGCGGCGCTGATCTCGCTCGAACCCTCTCCCGGGGCGACGGTGAAGATGACTGGGGCCGAGCGCGACGAGACCGGTGTATTGACGTTGAGCGTCCACCAGTTGCTGCCCTGGCTCAGGGCGAGGACGATCAGGACCAACACCACCACCAGCGCCGCCAGCCGCTTCAAGCCTCCTCTCCCCCGTCCTCTTCATCGAGGTGAGCCATGACTCGATCCAGTTCCTTGCCGCGCAGCGCCTCAAGCCGATCCCCCGCCGCCTTCAGCACCAACACCTGCTGGGGATCGTCGCTGGCCTCGACCAGATAGTAGATTCCGCCCTCCATTTCGAAGGCGTCGTGGAGCAAGAAGACGTGCTCGCGGCCGTCCTCGCCGATGAGTTCAATCCGCTGCGGGGGTTCATCCACCGGAGATTCGGCCCAGGAAACCCTGCAGGATGAGGGTCGCCGCGATCGGATCGGAGAGCTGCTTTCGGCGCGCCCGCGAGAGCCCCGCCGCGAGCATCGATCGCTCCGCCTGAACGCTGGTCAGGCGCTCGTCGACCAGGTGCACGGGCCAGCCCGTGTCCGCGCGCAGGGTGTCGGCGAGGCGACGGGCGAACTCGGCCTCGGGCCCGCGTCCCCCATCCATCAGCCGCGGCCAGCCCACCACCAGTTCGTCACAGCCTTCCGCCTCCGCCACGTCGCGCAGCCTCCGGGCCAGTCCCAGCTGCGGCTGGGCGTCGATCGTGCGCAGCGGTTGAGCGATGATCCGGAGCGGGTCGCTGATCGCAAGTCCGATCCGCTTGGAGCCCAGATCAATGGCCATCAGGCGGCCCATGCTAGGTCGCGGGGGCGCTCGCAGCGGGAGTCTGGCTGACCACGTAGCTGACCTTGATGCGAGATTCGAGCAGGGGCATCCAGGGCAGGTTGAAGGGCGACTGGTCGATCTTGGCGGAGTTGACCGGGAGCTTGCCCAGATTGGCCCGCGCCTGGCTGACGCTCTTGGCCACCAGCTGCGATTTGACCTGCTGCAAATCGAGCTTGTGGGCGATGTTGGTATTCAGCGTGCCGGTGAAGGTCAGGTGGCCGCCGGCGGTGCCGGTCGTGGTGTAGGTGGCGGTGGGGGCGGAGCCCGTCATCTGCTGCCCGGCCGGGATCTTCTGGGCCAGGGCGGAGGCGAAGGCGGTTTGGACCTGGGCCGGCTTGTAGAAGGCGCCCTCCCCCTTGAGGGTCATGGTGACGTTGAATTTGGCCACCTTGTCGCCCTGGGCGTGGTCCGCCGCGAAGCTGGCGGGTTGAAAGACGACCGCGTCAGAGAGCTTCTCGTCGGACTTGGCCTGCTTGGTCAGATCGGCCGCGATCTGGCGCCGCAGGTTCTGATTCATGGTCGCCTGGGCGCCCTGGAGGTCGGTGGCGCTGATCTGGGGCGACTTGGTGGGGTCGGCGCCACCCGATGCCGCGCCCGGGTTGGAGGCCGCGAGGCAGGCCCCGGCATTGCTGCCGCTGATCTGCGTAATTGAGCCGGCCGGCACATTGCCCGCGGGGCCGGCGTCGACGGCGGTGACGGAGATGGGGACTGAGGGGCCGGGACTAACGGACTGGTCGGGGGTGCCGGGGGGGATGGTGAAGAGGACGGAGCCGGGCCCGGCGGTGGAGAAATCCTGGCCCGCGCTGAACGTGAAGTTATTATTCGGATGACAATTGTTCGTCACCTCGACGGTCGCGGTGGCGTGGGTGGCGGGGGTGGTGAAGGTGCCGGTGGCGGGGAAGCTGGTGGTGGCGGTCTGCGAGTCGAGGCTGGTGCGCACCGCCACCGGGCCGCCGCCGGGGGCGGCCTCCACGGTGACCGCGGTGGAGAAGGGCTTGGCCTGCGCGACCAGCGTGACTGACGCCGAGGGCACGTAGAAGATGATGCCCAACAACCCCGCCACCAGGATCAGGAGCGCGCCCACGTAGAGACCGACGCGGCTCGGCCGGGCCGCACTCCAGTGCTGAACGGCGCCGCCGCTGAGGCGAATCCGGGGCGGCGTCGCGGCCGGAGCCACGCTGCCCGCCTCCAGGTCGCCGGCGGCCACCATGAGGGGGGCCACGGCCACCGCCGGGGCTGGGGGAACCGAGCTTGTCCCCAAGCTGGGCAACGCTGTCACCCCGCCGGACCCGCCGAGACCACTCTCGGCCGCCATCTCCTGCACGGCCGGGTCGGAGCTCACTATCGAGACGCGCTTATTGAGCTTGGTGGCGTATTCGCTCAGGAGCTGGAAGTTGAAGCGGCTCTGGCCGAGACGGGAGCGAGCGGGCAGGACCAAGGGCACGTCCTGGCTGGGGCTGCGGCGCAGCCGCTCGATCACCTCCGGGAGTTCTTCGTCGCTTTCGATGTAGATCGGTTCGGCTGCCATGTCGTTTGCTATATCTGCCTCCGAGAAGAGTCCTAGACCTTCATCGCCTTCAAAACACCGCGCATCACGCTCTGGACCATGTCCTTGTCCTCCGCATCGACCCGCAGCGCGTGATTGGCCAGGCCCATCGGACCCACATCACGGGCGGTCTGGAGTTCACCGGTCGAGTCCTTCAGGTTCATGACGTCGTGGGGGCGAAGAAGGCGGCTTTGCGGCGGCCGGGAGAAGGGTAGGCCTTGAGACCAAGCGTTCTGGTTCAACTGCTGTATGACTTCTGGCAGAAGGCTACCCCCACCACAGACAAAAATGCTGGTCGGCAGCACCTGGCCGCGGTTCAGATCGCGCAGGCAGAGGGCCAATCCCTGCAGCAGCACCTCCACATCGGCCGACACCAGCTGCCGCACCTGCCGCTCCTGGTCGGGCGACAAGAGCCCCTCCGAGTGGCGCAGCTTGCGCGCCTCCGCCTCCTCATAGGTGACGCCCATGGCCAGCGCCAGGCGGCGGGTGAAGGCCCGCCCGCCGAGGTTGAACATGCGCGTACCCTCGACGCCGCCCTCGCGCAAGAGGGCCACGTCGGTGGTGCCGCCGCCGATGTCCACGAATATTGCCCCCTGCTCCCAGGCGTCCTTGCCGGCGCAGGCGCGGGCCAGCGCGTAGGGCTGAGCCACCGCTCCCGCCAGCTCCAGGTCCAGTTCCTTCAGGACTGACTCGATGGCCCCGATCTGGGTCATGGGGGCGAAGGTGTTGAAGACGGTGATGTCCAGGTTCTTGCCCTGAAAGCCGATCGGGGTCGAGACCGGGTAGCCGTCCATGCGAACCTGGGTGATGGAGGAATGCACCAGCCGCGCTTCCAGATCGCCGTATCCGCGGTCCAGCTCGAGCAGGTGCTGGGCCTCGCGCAGAGCGCGTTTTTCGACCAGTTTCAAGAGTTCACGCATCTCCCCCCGGTCGACCTTGCCGTCGGGCCGCTCACGGGCGGATTGAACCGAGGAGGAAAAACCCTTGACCAGCTCGCCGGCGATTCCGGCGATGGCCTGACCGGGCACCGTGCCGGCCATGTCCTCGGCCGCCTCGAGGGCGCCGTTGGCGGCGTCGATGACGGCGTCGATGTCGGCGATCGCGCCCCCACTCATGGCGCTCGGGTGCTGGGGGGCGCGTCCCACCCCGAGCACGGTGCCGCTTCCGTCCTGCTCCCGGCGCACCACCAGCACCTTGATCAGATCGGTCCCGATGTCGAGCGCGGTGAAATGACGGTAATAGTCATCACGGCGACGCAGGAGCCTGAACTTGCTCATGCCAGCATCTTCTGCAATTCCTCAAATCCTTCAACAAGATCGCGCCCCAGGCGCCCCTGGGCGAGCTCCGGCCGGCCGCCGCCGCGGCCCAGCGCGGGGGCCAATAGTTGGGCATTCAGCCCCGGAGTCAAATCCCGCGACACCTTGATAACAAAATTCGTGCTGTTGGCGACCGCCACCACCCCGCTCCCGCCCAGCGATTCGAGGTAGCGGTCGGCCCAGGCCCGAAGATCGTCACCGCCCTCGCTGACGACCTGCTCCAGGATCAGCGGCACCCGGGCCGCCCGCCGTTGAACGCCGTCGGCGGACGACAGGCGCGAGCGCCGAACCTCCTCCTGGAGCTGCTCGATGCGCCGTTCGTCCGCCCGCAGCTGCGCCCGCAGCTCGGTCACCCGCTCTGCCAGGCGCTCGACGGGTACTCCCAACTCCTGGGCCAAAGTGGTCTCGGCCCCCAACCTCTTTTCCATCAGCTCCTCGGCCGCCTCGCCCGCCACCAACTCGATCCTTCGCACCCCCGCCCCCACGCTGCCCTCAGACAAGAGGAGCACCGGACCAACCTCGGCGCTGTTCGCGACGTGGGTGCCGCCGCAGAATTCGCGGCTGAAATCCCCGAATGACACCACTCTGACCTGGTCGCCGTAGCGTTCCTCGAAGAGGTGGGTGGCACCGGTCGACACGGCCTCGGTGTAGGGCAGGATCTGGACTTGGCGGGGCAGGGCCCCGCGCACCTGTGCGTTGAGGATGCGTCGAATCCGCGTCAGCTCGGTCCCGCTGAGGGCCCGATCGAAGGCGAAATCGAAGGTGGTTCGGGTGGGACCCACGAAGGATCCGCGCTGCAATTCGCCCTCCCCGGTCACCTCCTCCAGGGCCCGGTTGAGGAGGTGGGTGGCGCTGTGGTGGCGCATGATCTGGCGCCGGCGCTGCGGCTGCACGGCGGCGATGACCTGGTCGCCTCGCTTCAGCCGGCCGATGCGCACCCGCCCGAGGTGGGCGATGACTCCCTCCAGCGGACGCTGGGTGTCGTCCACCTGGACCTCGCCATTCGGCCCTCGCAGCGTCCCCTGATCGCCGACCTGGCCGCCCGATTCGGCGTAAAAGGGGGTGCGGTCGAGGTAGACCTCCACCTCATCGCCCTCGGTGGCGACCTCCACCTCGGCTCCCTGCACGCGCAGCAGGCGCACGCTGGCGGTTGCCTCGAGCTCCTCGTAGCCGACGAATTCGGAGCTGGGGAGCCCGCGCAGGTTGCTCCAGCTGTGCTTGACCTGACCCCGGGAGCGGCCCCGCTGCGCCTCCATGGCGGCCTCGAAGCCCTCCTCATCGACCGACTGGCCGCGCTCTTGGGCGAGCTCGCGAGTGAGCGCCAGGGGAAAGCCGAAGGTGTCGTGGAGCCGGAAGGCGTCCGCTCCCGGGATGACCTTCGGGTTGTGGGCCGCGACCTGCGCGAATATCTCCATCCCACGCTCCAACGTTCGATTGAAGCGATCGGCTTCGGCGCCGAGCGCGGTCTCAATCAGGGAGGCACGCTGGAGCAGGTAGGGATACTGATCGCGCATCGTCTCCACGACCACCGCCACCCCCGCCGCCAGGGGCACTCGCAGGCCGCAGCGGTGCGCGTGGAGGGTCGCTCTGCGGATCAGCCGCCGGAGCACGTAGCCGCGTCCCTCGTTGGCCGGCAGCACCCCGTCGGCGATGGCGAAACTGGCCGCCCGAAGATGATCGGCGATGATGCGTTCGGAGAGCGCCAGGGGCTGGGAGGAATTGGCCTGGACGAATTCCACCAGGGGCCGGAAGAGGTCGGTGGAGTAGCTGTCCGGAACCCCCTGGAGAATGGCCGCGACGCGCTCCAAACCCAGGCCGGTGTCGACCGCCGGGCGCGGCAGGGGCGCCAGCTCCCCATCCGGGCGTCGATCGAACTGGGGAAAGACCAGATTCCAGAACTCCAGGAAACGATCGCAGTGATCGGGCCCGCAATCGGGCTCGCCGCAGCCGTACTGGGGCCCGCGGTCCCACCAGAGCTCGGAATCGGGGCCGCAGGGACCGAATTCCAGCCCCCACCAGTTGCCGCTGTCCTCGTGGACGGCGCCCGCGCTGAGTCCTGCCTCCTGCTGCCAGAGGCGGCGCGCGTCCTCATCGCTGGGATGGATGGTTACCCGGAGCCGATCTGGGGGTAAACCCAAGCCCCGCTCGGGGTCGGTCACGAACTCCCAGGCGAGGGCGATGGCGGTCTCCTTGAAGTAATCGCCGGTGGGTGCGAAGTTGCCCAGCATCTCAAAGAAGGTCTGGTGCCGATCGGTGCGCCCGACCTGCTCCAGATCTCCCACCCGCATGCACTTCTGGGCCGAGGTCAGCCGGGGCGCGGGCGGCCGCTTCAGTCCTTGATAGAAGGGCTGAAGGGGCTGCATTCCGGCCGAGATGAACAGGGTGGTCGGATCGTCCACCGGAATCAGCGACGCGCTCGCCAGCAGCTGATGATCACGGCTCTGAAAATGCGCCAAAAAACGTCTTCGAATTTCGGACCCGGTCACGAGATGGCGTTAGTTTAACCGCCCCACCCGGGTGGTCAGCGCGCGCCCGCCGGAGCGGGTCCCGGCGATCAGGTGGGTTCGGCCGGCAGTTGCTGCCGCAGCTGTTCCAGCGCCGCCCGCTGGAGGCGGGAAACGTGCATCTGGCTGATGCCCAGGCGGCGGGCGATTTCCGATTGCGACATCTCGTCGAAAAAGCGCATCGCCATGATCCGCCGTTCGCGCTCGTTGAGGTGGGCCATGGCGTTCTCCAGCACCTCCCGC
The DNA here is from genome assembly GCA_035532785.1 of Candidatus Acidiferrales bacterium. GTDB lineage: Bacteria > Chloroflexota > Dormibacteria > Dormibacterales > Dormibacteraceae > DATKQJ01. Next base: position 138,130 of record DATKQJ010000020.1, read on the forward strand.
ATCTCGACCCGATCGAGATTCTCATCGACCCCCCCAATCGACTCCGATAGCCCGCGCCCGCCGGATCCCTCCGGCCCCACGCTGGCGTCGATGGAGAGGGGGACGTAGGCATTGCTCATCTCCATCGCCTCCAGGACCTCATCCGGCTCAACCTCGAGGCGGGCGGCGATCTCGGCCGCGGTGGGGGTGCGCTGGAGCTCCTGGCGCATCTGCTCTTGGACCCGCAGGATCTGCTGATAGAGCTCGTGGAGACGGCGCGGGAACCTGATCGCCCATCCCTTGTCGCGGAAGTAGCGCTTGATCTCGCCCCCGATGGTGGGCGTGGCGAAGGTGGTGAACTCGTTGCCCAGCTCGGGATCGAAGCGTTCGATGGCCTTGATCAGGCCCAGGTATCCGACCTGCACCAGATCATCGAACGGCTCGCCTCGGTTCTGGAAACGCCGGGCCAGGAAGTGCACCAGCCCGGCGTAGGCGCCGACCAATTCGGCCCGGATCTGCTCTCGCCGCGTGGGATCGGTGCTTTCCCGATAGCTCTGGTGGAGGCGACGTAGGTCCTCCCGGCTGAGCGGCGAGGGCTGGCTCAAGAGACCAGGTACTTCACCATGCGGAGCCGGATCCGACCGCTGCGGGCGTCAACCTGAGGCAAGAAGTCGTCGACGAAGAGCCGGATCATCTCCCGGGTGAGGGCCCGCTGAGCTTCGCTCTGGCCGACGGCGGAGCGGGTCGAGGGCGGCTGCTGGCGGGCCAGGCTGGGCAGCGATTCATCGCCACCCGGCGGCAGCGCCTCGACGTCGACGGCGAGGCCGCGGGCGGTCGAACTGTAGGTGAGTTTCAGCGTCGCGCCCTCGCCCCAGGTCTCCTCGGCGGCGTCGATGGTGCTGTCGCAGGCCTGGACCACGGCGATGCCCAGGTCGTCGATCTCCTCCAGTTTGAAGCCCATCTGCACCCCCAAGGAGCCCGCCACCCGTTTGGCCAGCGAGAGGAACTCGGGCTGCGCCGGAATTTTGAGTTCGGCCAGCTGGGCCCGGGCGGAATCAGCCATCGCCTTCCTGAGCGCCGCTGGGGCCGATCTCGGTCTCCAGGCGGGCCCGTCGCCGGCGAGCGGCGGCCACGCCCTCGTGAATGGCCCGGCGCACCTGCTCTTCGGGGTTCTTGACCGCACTCCGGGCGCTGCCCGCCGCCGCCCGAGCGCGCTCTCGCAGCTGCTCCGGATTCGATGTCAACTCGATGGTCCGGCTGCGCAGCCGGTCGACCTCTTCCCGGGCCGGACCGCTGGCCAGATAGGCCCCGGCGATAACGCCGAGCGCCGCGCCCAACACCAACCCGGTGCCAAATCCGCCTCCGCTATCCCTCGACATCGCCGCCTCCTTCATTCCCGATGTGCAGTGCGCGCAAAAGGCTGCGCGCGGTGACGCCCGCGCCGTGCGCCGTCGCCCTCAATTGGCGACTGGCCCGACCCAGGCCAAGGTCGACCGCTTCCGTCAGACGGGCCGCGCCCAAGCTGGCTCCGCGCACCGCCACGTTCAGCCCCGAGGCGATGCCGTTGACGTTGCCGAGCGTGCTCTTCAGTTCCGGAACCATCTCTCTCACCGCCTCGTCCACCATCAACAGGCTCGCCTCCAGAGCACCCAGGGTCCGGATCAGGCGCAGTATCAGCGCGCATAGCGCCAAGGCGACCAACAGTGCTCCCAAACCCAGAGCGAACCAAAGGAAGTTCAGCAAGAATTGTCCCCCTTGGGTAGCGAGCCCAAACTCATCCGCCGTTAGAGCCCCATCTTATGGGCACTCGCTGGGCCAGCGGCTGCAGAGCCAGCGCGAAGATGACGCCGGGGACCAGGTCGGCCTCTCCCCAGACCTTGGCCGGGAGACCGACAAAGCTCCACAGCTGACCCAGCAGAACGCCGAGCAGGGCCATCAGCAGGACCGGCAGATAGGCGCGCCGGCGATAGGGCAGGAATGCGTAGAAGAGCTGGGAGAGGATCAGGGTCAGGATCGCCAGCACGATGATCGCGGGAGGCATCATCGCCTCCCGCGACCGCAGCATCCCGTCGGAGCGAGGATCGTGGGTTGTCCTGGTAGCTCCAGGTGGGTCCCCTGCCAAACGCTTGCCCAAGTCCCGGATGGCCCGGGCATGTGGTCTGCGCTCTGGACGACGGGGTCCCTTTGCGATCTTATTGGGCAACGCGCACGCTGACCCTCCACCGAACGGGACACATCGATCTTACCCGGGCGGGTCACGATCAAACGTCGGATTTGGCCACTAATCCCAACTCCTCCAGCTGTTCCGGATCAACCGGGCTGGGGGCGCCGGACATGAGATCGGCCATCGACTGGGTCTTTGGGAAGGCGACCACGTCGCGGATGTTCTCGGTCCCGGCCAGGAGCATGGTCAGACGGTCGATGCCGAGGGCGATGCCGCCGTGGGGCGGGACGCCGTAGGAAAAGGCGTCGAGCAGGTAGCCGAAGCGCTCGCGGATCAGGGTCGGTGAGAGCCCCAACAGCCCAAAGACGCGCTCCTGCATGACGGGATCAAAAATGCGGAGGCTGCCACCGCCCAGCTCATAGCCATTGCAGACCACGTCGTAGGCATGGGCCCGAACGTCGTAGGGGCGCTCGCCGACAAAGTCCAGGTCGCCCGCCACCGGCCGCGTGAAGGGATGGTGGGCGTAGGTCAACTGGCCCTGGTCGTCCTCCTCGAAGAGGTAGGTGGGGTTGACCCAGAGAAAGCGCCAGGCGTCTTTCGGTATCAAATCTCGCCGTCGGGCGATCTCCTGCCGGATCAGGCCCATGACCGTCTCCGCCCGCCGTCGCCGGTCGGCCGCGATCAGAACACGGTCGCCGGCCTGGGCCCCGCAGGCGGTCATCACCGCCTCGACCTCCGCCGACCGCAGGAACTTGTCCAGCGGCCCCCCCGGCAGCCAGACCAGGCCCTGCGCCCCCGCCCCCTTGGCCAGGGTGGTCAGCTCATCCAACTCCCGGCGCGTCAGGTCGGCGCCGCCCGGTACCGCCAGGCCCCGGATCACACCCCCGCTCTCGAGCACGCTGCGGAATATCCGCGCCTCGCTGTTGGCCAGCTCGGCGCCCAGATCGGCAATGGGGAGCTCGTAGCGCAGGTCCGGCTTATCGCTGCCATAGCGAAGCCACGCATCGCGGATGTTGAGACGCGGGAAGGGCAGCGGAATGGTGACCCCCAGCACCTCCTTCCAGAGCCGGGCCAGGAGGCCTTCGATGAGCCCGAAGACGTCCTCCTCGGTCGGGAAGGACATCTCGATGTCGAGCTGGGTGAACTCCGGCTGGCGGTCGGCTCTGAGGTTCTCGTCGCGGAAACAGCGAGCGATCTGGTAATAGCGCTGCACCCCGGCCACCATGAGCAGCTGCTTGGGCACCTGAGGGGCCTGGGGCAGGGCGTAGACCAAGCCCGGATGGAGACGGCTGGGAACGATGAAATCGCGCGCGCCCGAGGGCGAGGTGCGGCTCAGTATCGGCGTCTCCACCTCGATGAACTCCCGCTCATCGAGGTGACGGTGAATGATCTGATTGACCCGATGGCGGAGCTCCAGGATGCGCATCATGGGCGGCCGCCGCAGGTCCAGATAACGGTAGGTGAGTCGCGTCTTCTCGTCCGCCGAGTCCTGTTCGTCAATCGCGAAGGGAGGCGTCCGGGAGGCGCTGATGACCTCCACCGCGCTCGCCGCCAGCTCCACCTCACCCGTCCCCAGGGCGGGGTTGACGGCGTCGGCGGGCCGCAGAGCGACCCGGCCCGTGACCCGGACCACGAACTCGGCGCGCAACTGCGAGGCGACCAGGTGGGCCTCGGGCGCGGTCTGGGGGTTGAAGACGATCTGAACCAGGCCCCAGCGGTCCCTCAGGTCGATGAAGATGAGGCCGCCGTGGTCCCGGCGCCGCCCCACCCAACCGAACAGCTCCAGCTCGCGGCCGGCATCCACGGCCCGCAGCGAGCCGCAGTGGGGAGCGTCAAAGCCGCCCTTAGAACTCACCCCAGGGCCTCAGGCAACTGATCCCAGTCGAGCTCGCGCTGCTCGCCGCTAACCATGTCGCGCAGGCGCAGGCGCCGGCCCTCCACATCGCCCGCGGCGATCAGCGCCACCCAGCGCACGCCCGCCCGCGAGGCTGATCGCATCTTGGCCTTCAATGAGCGCGGTGAGGCATCGGCGGCGGCGGCCACCCGCTGGCGCGCCCGCCGCGCCACCTCGGCCCCCGCGCTCGAAACAACCCCCTCCTCGATCAGGACGAGGAGATCCAGCGGCGGCCGGGGCTCTCCGCCGAGCTCGCCCGGGAGGTTGGCGATGATGCGCTCCAAGCCCATCGCAAAGCCGCTGCCCGGGGTGTCGGCAAAGCCGAGCGCGGCGGAGAGGCCGTCGTAGCGGCCACCGCCCCCGAGCGCGCTCTGCGCCCCCTCGTCGTTGTCGCGCTGGAATTCGAACACGGTCCGGGTGTAGTAGTCCAGGCCCCGGACCAGGTAGGGGTTGACGCGGTGGGGCACCCCGGCTCCCTGCAACAGCTCGCGGACCTCGGCCAGGGACCGGGCGCAATCGGCGCAGAGGTGATCGGTGATCCTGGGGGCGCGGGCCTTCAGGGCCACACAGCCCGCCTCCTTGCAATCCAAGAGGCGCAGTGGACTCTCCTCCAGGCGGCGCCGGCAGTCGGGGTGAAGCTGGTCTTGCAGGGGCCGATAGTAGGCCCTCAAAAGGTCCAGGTAGGCGGGCCGGCAGCTCTCGTCGCCGATGCTGTTGAGCTCCAGCCCGACCCCCTCCAGCCCGACCGCCGCCAGCCACTCCCAGCCCAGTTCGATGAGGTCGGCGTCGATGGCCCCCGACCCCTCTCCCAGCACCTCGACGTTGAACTGGTGGAACTGGCGGTAGCGTCCAGCCTGGGGACGGTCGTGGCGGAACATCGATCCCAGCGAATAGAGCCGCACCGGCACCCCGCCCGCGCCCAGGTGACCCTCGTGATAGGCCCTCACCACTCCCGCCGTGGCCTCCGGGCGCAGCACCAGCGGAACCGACGCCTCGGTCATCGGCTGGAGGCGATAGAGTTCCTTGCCGCCGGCATCGCTGCTCTCCCCCACACCTCGCTCGATGAGCATGGCCGACTCGATGATGGGGGTCTCGATCTCCTCGAAGCCGTGACGCGCCGCGCAATGGTGGGCCCGCTCCTCCACCTGGCGCCACCGGGCGCGCTCGGCGGGAAGTATGTCCCGCACCCCGCGCGCAGCCCGGATTACGGAAGTTGGAGGCACGAGGGCAAGTTTATGGCCCGACCGCCGTGCCCCGCCCGCCGCGGGCACCGGGCGTCGTCAGAGGTGGGGGTTGTACCGCCGCTCCTGCCCGATCGTGGTCATCACGCCATGGCCGGGATAGACCAGGTAGTCGTCGTCGTAGGCCATCAGCTTGCCGCGGATCGACTCCAGAAGCAGGGCCGGATCGGAAGCGGAGAAGTCAGTCCGCCCGATCGAGCCGGCGAAGAGGGCGTCACCGGTGAAGAGGTTGCGCTCGATCTCCAGGGTGACCCCGCCCGGGCTGTGGCCGGGGGTGTGCACGACCCCAAAGCTGAGGCTACCGGCCAGGTAGGAGGTGCCCTCGACCAGCTCCTCCAAACCAGTCATCGCGGGCAGCGGGTAGGGGAACTCAGAGCGGAGCGGACTCCCCTCCGCCAGCGTCCTCCACTCAGCGGCATGAACGGCGATGGGGAGCGGACCGAGGGCGGCGCGCAGCGCCTCCAGTCCGGCGATGTGATCGAAATCGGTGTGGGTGAGGAGAATGGCCAGCACCCGGCGTCCACTCCCCGCCACCAGCTCCAGGATCTGGCCCGGATCCATGTGCGCGTCGATGATGACGGCATCGCCGGTCTGGAGGTCAGAGACCAGGTAGGAGTTGGTCCCCATCTGCGCATCGGCGGTCGACTCGATCCGGATCCGATCTCCAGAGCGGTTCATCTGTGATACCGCCAGGTGCGGCTGGGGCCCCGGGGGGGCCTGAGAGCGGCCCTCAACTGGATTCGCGGGCCACGGTGTGGACGTCGCGGACCTGCTCCATCCTCTCCATGAGGCGCGAGAGTTGAGCCAGCGAGTCGATCTCGATGGTGGTCGAGACGACCGCCGTCTTGTCGTCGTAGACGTGCACCGACGCCGCCGACATGTTGACGCGCTGCTCGGCCACCACCGTGGCGATGTCCCGCAAGAGCCCGGTTCGGTCCCAGGCCTCGATCTTGATGCTGACCGGATAGAGGGTGGAGGATTCCACATCCCAGTCCACCGGGACGAGGCGATCGGTGTCGGGCGTGTTGACCGCGTTGATGCAATCACGCCGGTGCACGGTGACGCCCTTACCGCGGGTCACAAAGCCGCTGACGGCGTCGCCCGGCACCGGCTGGCAGCAGGCCGCGATGCGAGTCAGAATCCCCTTCTCCCCCCGCACCAGCACCCGCGGCGTGGGATGGACCTGGGGAATGAGGGGAATGGAGCGCAGCACGTCCCCCTCATCGGTGCGGGTCAGGGCCATGCGCATGACCACCGAGTGGGAAGAAACGTCCCCGTAGCCGATGGCGGCGAGAAAGTCCTCGGCGCTGGCGTGGTGATAGAGGGCCGCCATCTCCTCCAACTTGCCCTCGGGCAGCTGCAGGGCGCTGAGGCGGTGCATTCGCATCAGCTCCTTCTCCAGCAGGTCGCGGCCCTTCTGCACGTTCTCCTCGCGGGCCTGGCCCTTGAACCACTTCCGCACGCGCTCGCGCGCCGAGGCGCTCTTGACGAAGTTGAGCCAGTCGCGACTCGGACCGTGGGGTCCCTTGGTGGTCAGGATCTCGACGATCTCGCCGTTCTGAAGCTGGTAGTTGAGCGGGACCATGCGCCCGTTCACCTTGGAGCCCACGCAGCGGTGCCCGACCTCGGTGTGGACGCGATAGGCGAAGTCGACCGGGGTGGAACCGGCGGGCAGGTTCAGGACATCACCGCGGGGCGAGAAGACGAAGACCTCGTCCTGGAAGAGATCGACCTTGACCGCGTTGACGAAGGTCTCGGCGTCGACCACCTCCTTCTGCCATTCCATGAGCAGCCGCAGCCAACCCAGCTTCTGGTCAAAGTGGGGATCGGTCTCGCCCTCCTTGTAGGTCCAGTGGGCGGCCACGCCGAAATCGGCCACCTGATGCATCTGGTGGGTGCGGATCTGGATCTCAACCGGCTCCCCGGCCTGGGAGATGACGGTGGTGTGAAGGGATTGGTAGCCGTTTGATTTGGGCATCGCGATGTAGTCCTTGAAGCGGCCGGGGATCGGCTTCCAAAGCGAGTGCACAACCCCCAGGACGCCGTAGCAGTCCTTCACCGATTCCACCACCACGCGCATGGCGAGCAGGTCGTAGATCTGACTGAAGTCCTTCTTTTCGCGGCTCATCTTCTGCCAGATGGAGTAGATGTGCTTGGGCCGGCCGGAGATCTCGGCCGCAATCTCGATCTTCGTCAGCTCCAGGGAGAGGACCTCGGAGAGATCTGAAACCAGCGTTTCGCGGTCGGCGCGCTTGCTCTTCAAGAGCATCACGACGTCGTGATAGGGCTCGGGCTCGAGGTGCCGGAAGGACAGGTCCTCCAGCTCCCACTTGATCTGCCCGATGCCCAATCGGTGCGCCAGGGGGGCGTAGATGTCGAGCGTCTCGCGGGCGATGCGCTGCCGTTTGGGCGGCGGCAGGGCGTCCAGGGTGCGCATGTTGTGGAGGCGGTCGGCGAGCTTTATCAGCACCACCCGGACGTCCTCGGCCATGGCCAGCAGCATCTTGCGAATGTTCTCGGCCTGGAGCTGCTGGTCCGATCGGAACGAGATTCGGCTCAGCTTGGTCACCCCCCCGACCAGGTTGCCCACCTCCTGGCCGAACTCCTCGCGCACCGCGGCCAGGGTCAGCTCGGTGTCCTCGACGGTGTCGTGGAGGAGGGCGGCGGCCAGCGTGGCGGCGTCCAGGTTCAGGTCGGCCAGGATCGAGGCGACCGCCAGCGGATGTTCCACGTAGTCCTCGCCCGAGAGCCGTCGCTGACCCCGGTGGGCGATGGCCGCCCGCTCGTAGGCGTGTTGCACCAGTTCCCGGTCCGGGCTCTTGAGGTGCTCGGCGATTCGCAGCAGTTCAGAAATGCTCAATGTGTTCCGCCCGTTCTTAGCAGAAATGTTCACGCGTTGGTTGAAACCCGAACCGCGCTGGGGATAGTCCGCCCGCTCCGAGCTCATCATCGACGCCCCATGGCGGTCGGCGGAGGGACCGAAAGGGGCCGGGAGCGGACCGGCCGATCGGAGGGCGCCGGATCAGTAGGAGCGGGCCAGCACCACCCGGAGGCGGCCGGGGCGGCCGCAGACGATGCAGGCAGTTCCCGCCACTCCCCTCGGATCGAAGTTCCGGATCGTCACCCCTCCCGTCTCGGCCTTGATCTGCGCTTCGCACTCTGGACTCTCGCACCAGTCGACCCAGGCCAGACCGGAGCGATCCCGGAAGTGGGCGAGAAGTTCGGAGAGCTGGGTGAACTCAAAACTGTTCTCAGTTCGGAAGTCGAGGGCGCGCTGATAGAGGGCGCCGTGGAAGGAATCCAAGAGCTCGGGCAGGCGCTCTTCCAGGGCGTCGACGGGTAGCGCCAGCTTGCTTCGATCGAGGCGACTGACGACCATGACCTGGTTGGCATCGACGTCCCGAGGCCCCACCTCGAGGCGCAGCGGGACCCCCTTCAATTCGTATTCGGAGTACTTCTCCCCCGGCCGGCGCTCGCTCCAGTCGACCTTGTATCGGACCTTGGCCCGAGAAAGGGCGGGCGCCCAGCCGGCGATGAAGCGCTCGATCCGGTCCCTCCCCTCCTGGTCGCGGAAGATGGGGACCACGACGACCTGGATGGGGGCGATGCGGGGCGGCATGATCAGGCCCGAGTCGTCGCCATGGGCCATGATCAGGCCCCCGATCAGGCGCGTGGAGATGCCCCAGGAGGTGGTGTGGCAAAACTGGCGCTGGTTGTCGCGGCCGCTGAAGGCGATGTCGTAGGCGGTGGCGAAGTTCTGACCCAGGTAGTGCGAAGTTCCGGCCTGAAGCGCCAGACCGTCGCGCATGAGGGCTTCGATGGACTTGGAGTAGACAGCCCCGGCGAACTTTTCGCTGTCCGTCTTCATCCCCGCCAGGACGGGCATGGCGAGCCAGTCCTCGGCGATCTGCCGGTAGTAGTCGAGGATCAGGTCGACCTCGCTGCGGGCCTCCTCGGGGCTGGCGTGGAAGGTGTGCCCCTCCTGCCACAGGAACTCGGCGGTGCGCAGGAAGAGGCGGGTCCGAAGCTCCCAGCGGAGCACGTTGCACCACTGGTTGGTGAGCTGGGGCAGGTCGCGGTAGGAGTGTATGTAGCGCCGCATGATGGTGCCGATGATGGTCTCCGAGGTGGGCCGAATGGCCAGCGGCTGGTCGAGCTCGCCGTGGCTCCCGGCCCTGGTCACCCAGGCCACCTCGGGGGTGAAGCCCTGCACGTGTTCGGCCTCCTTCATCAGGAGTTCCTCGGGGATCAGGAGCGGGAAGTACATGTTCTGATGCCCGCTCGACTTGATCATGTCGTCGAAGGCGCGCTGAATGTTCTCCCAGATCGCGTATCCGTAGGGCCGGATGACCATGCAGCCGCGGACCGGGGTGTAGTCGGCCATCTCCGCCTTGCGCACGACGTCGGTGTACCAACGGTCGAAGTCGACCGACATCTTGGTGATTTCCTTGACGAAATCGGTGGGTTCCATCTGGCTCATGAGCTGGCTTAGTTCATCCTTGCCGCGATTGGCGGCCGGCGGCGAGGCCCACCGGGCATCGTCGGGGGAAGCGCTCCCAAATGGCGCGACCGGCTCGGGCGTACCCGCGGCGCGGCCCACCCCATGGCAGCGATTATCACAGAAGCGTTGGCCACCCGGCCCAGCGGCCCTCCCCGTCGAGACCTCAGCCGGCTTCGCCCGGCCTCGCCCGGGGCCGCCGCCATACGTCATCCTTGGGGGCGGCGGACGGATCGGCGAGGCCTGGTTCCGGGCGGCGCCGGCGTCCGATCGACAAATGCCGTCCGGTCGTATCGAAGGAGGAAGGGAGAATGCGCGCGCTGGTCGCACTGCGTCACGGAGGCCCAGAGGTCCTGGAGTTTCAGCCGAACCTGCCCGATCCCACCCCCGATCCGGACCAGGTTCTGATCGAGGTCCAATCGTCGGGTGTGAACTTCGCCGACCTGAGTTCGGTGCGGGGCACCTATCCCACCCCCCCACCCCCCTTCACACCCGGGTTGGAGGTGGCCGGGATCGAGCGCGGTAGCGGCCGCCGGGTCCTGGCTCTGGTCGCCGGCGGCGGATACGCCAGCCTCGTCCTGGCGCCGCGCTCGATGGTCTTCGACGCCGGTCAACTGGACCTCTCCGAGGCCGGTGCCTACGGCTTGGTCACCATCACCTGCCACCTCGGCCTGTCGGGCATGGCCCACTTGCAGCCCGGCCAGAGCGTCCTCGTTCTGGCCGGCGCCGGAGGCATCGGGTCAACCGCCATTCAGGTCGCCAAGGCGCTCGGCGCCGGCGAGGTGGTGGCGGTGGCTTCCACGCCCGAGAAGCGGGCCTTCGCCATATCGGTCGGGGCCGATCGGGCAATCGGCTACGAGGACGACTTCCCGGCCTGCGATGTGGCCCTGGATGGGGTCGGCGGAGAGGCCTTCGCCAAGGCCTATGCCGCCGCCCCCCCCTTTGGCCGCATCGTCATGATCGGGACCAGCTCAGGCCAGCAACCCGCCCTGCCGGAGCCTGGCGACCTCCGAAATCGGACCGTCACGCTGATTCCGTTCAGCTTCGGTGCGTTGCGCCGCGCCCACCCCGAACTGGTCACCAAGATGGCACCGGCGGCGGTGGACCTGCTTCGAGCGGGCCGGGTCAAGCCCCCCATCGGCCTCACCCTGCCGTTGGCGGAGGGCGCGACGGCGCTGGCCAAGCTCGCCGACCGGGCGACGATGGGCAAGGTCGTGCTCCTGCCCTGAGCCCAACCCCGGCCCCGGCCCCGGCCGACCCGCCGCCAGCACTCCCGCAAAGCGCGTGCAGTCGGGGCGGGCGGGCCTACTCGCCGGTCGACGGCCGGGGCGGATCCCAGGCGGCGGCGATGCCGCTGCCGAGCAGCCCCTCGATCTGCGCCAGGTCATAGCCGGACTCGCCCAAAACCTCGACTGTGTGCTGGCCCAGAAGAGGTGGCGGCAGGCGGATTGAAGCTGGGTCGGCGGACAGCCGGATGGGAGGGGCGAGCTGGGGAATCGTGCCCAGAGTCGTGTGCTGCACCGACTGCACAAATCCGGCCGACACGGTGTGGGGATGGGCGAGCGCCTGCGAGATGCTGAGGACGGGCGCGAAGAGTGCGCCGGCGGCGGCGAATCGGCTGGCCCACTGGGCGGTGGTGCGGGCGGCCAGCACGGGGTTGATGAGATCGATCAATGGGGCCAGGTTGCGGAGCCGGCCCTGGTTGCTGGCGAAGCGAGGGTCGGATGCCAGCTCGGGACGATCGATGGCGGCGCAGAATCGGGGCCAGCTGTCCCCGCCCCAAGCTCCCGCCATGACCGATCCGTCGGCGGTTTGAAAGACCTGATAGGGGGCGTAGGCGGTGTGGGCGCTGCCCGCCGCCTGGGGGTCGCGGCCACTCGCCCAGTAGCTGCCCAGACGGGTGCTGAGCATGGTCATCAGGGCGAACGCCATCGGTACCTCCACCAGCTGGCCCCGCCCCGAGCGCTGCCGTGCGATGAGGGCCAGCAGGATGCCCTGCACTGCGTGCATGGCACCGGTGTGGTCGGCCACCGGCACACCCACCAGCAGGGGCTCGCCACCAGCCTCGCCGGTCACCGACATGACCCCCGAGAAGGCCTGCACGACGGGATCGGTACCGGCAGCCTCCCGCAACTCCCCGGTCGCCCCGAAGGCCGAGACCGAGCAGTAGACCAGGCCCGGATTGATCGCCGCCATGGCCTGGTAACCAATCCCGATCCGGTCCGCCACCCCGGGCCGGTAGTTCTCGACCAGGACGTCGGCCCCCGCCACCAGCTTGGAAATGACCTCCAGGCCCTGGGGGGTGCGGAAGTCGAGGGCGACGCTGCGCTTGCCGCGATTCCAGAGCAGAAACATCGCGCTCTCCTGGCCGACGAAGTCCTTCCCCGCCCGGCGGGTCGGATCGCCCCCCGGCAGCGCCTCCACCTTGATCACGTCGGCGCCGTGGTCGGCCAGCACCAGCGTCGCGTAGGGCCCCGCCATGTGGCGGGTGAAATCGACCACGCGGACTCCGTCCAGGGCCCCCACCGGAGCTCAGTCCGGGGTGCCCAGCCGCAGGCAGCGGCGGGCGTTGTCGGCCCCGATCTGGGCCCGCTCGGCGTCACCGAAGGGCAGTTGCTGCAGCGTCTGGACGTAGCCGGCCGGGTTGACCATCGGAAAGTTGCTGCCCAACAAGACCTTGTCGGTGCCCATGTGGCGGATCGAATCGACCAGCTCCCGGGCCTCTCTGCCCCCCTCCCGGCCGACGTTGCTGAACTGGAAGGAGGTGTCGGTGTAGACGTTTTCGTAGCGCTGCGTGAGCGAGACCACGTCGTCGGTGTAGCCGTGCCCGAGGTGGGCCAGGATCAAGGTCAGCCCGGGAAAGTTTCGCAGCGTGGGCTCGTGATGCGAGGGCCGTCCGAAGTGGTCCTGGCCGGGCCCGGGCGGGGGTCCGCCGCCATCACCCGATTGTGTCAAGACGGGCAGCTGCAGCTCCCAGCAGCGCTGCCAGAGGGGGTCCAGCAGGGGGTCGTCGCCGTACAGCCCCATCGACGGCGGGATGATCTTCACCCCCCGCGCACCGAGGGCCACCAGCTCGTCGATTTCCGCCCGGATCTCATCGGCATCCAGGTAACGGACGTTGATACCCACGAATGGGATCAGGCGCGGATCGCGCCCGGCGGCGGCAACACCCCAGCGGTTGTAATCTCGAATCTCCTGGGCCACCTGGGCTCGGATCTCCGCCTCGGTCGCCTCCGGACGGGTCTGGCGCAGTTGCCGGTAGTGCTCGCCCGATCGGGCGAAGAGCAGGAGCACGACCTGCTCGATGCCCGCCTCGTCGAGGAGTGGTTCCAATTCGCTCAGCACCCCCGCCCGTTTGGGATTCGTCATCCCCACGATCTCCTGCCAATCGAATCCCATCTCCGTCGACGGAAAGGCGTGGACGTGAGCATCGATGTACTTCATGCGGTCAAACTCCCAATGGCACGCGCCAGCTCAAGCACCGCATGGGCACTCTGAGCCATGGCGTAATCGACGAATTCACCCTCCACCATGAGGGCCGCCGAGCCCTCCGCGAGGGCCTGGTTGAAGAGCTCCACCACCCTCTGCGCCGACTCCAGCTCCTCGGGGCTGGGGGTGAAGACGGCGTTCACGGGCCCCACCTGAGCAGGGCTGAGGCAGAGCTTGCCCAGGTATCCAAGCTGGCGCGCGAAGGCCGCCTCGGAGACCAGCCCGTCGAGATCGCGGACGCGGCCGTAGGCGCCGTCCAGCGGCAGCGAGCAGCCCGCGGCGCGAGCGTCCATCAGAACCTTGGAGCGGAGATAGAGCCGCTCCAGGCCGTTCTGGCTCCATTGAAAGCCGAGCGCGCGGGCCATGTCCCCGCCCGCCGCGGTCCCACAGATGAGAGAGCAGCAGCGCTCGCCGGCCAGCGCCAGCTGGTGGGCGTTGACCGCCGCTAGGGGCGTCTCCACCAACAAGAGGGTCTCCACCGAGGTGCCGGCCAGGAGCGATTCGAGGAGCCCGATCTGGTCCGGGGATTGCAGCTTGGGCACGATGATGCCCGCCAATCCGGGCTGCAGGATGGCCTCCAGGTCCTGCTCCAGGCCCGCGCCGAGGGCGTTGACCTTGACCAGCACCGTCCGGCCACCCGATGCAAGGCGCGCGATCGACTCTCGGACCACCTCCCTCGCCTCCGCCTTGCGCGCCTCGGGAACGCTGTCCTCGAGCACCAGGCAGAGTCCGTCGGCGCCACTATCGGAGGCCTTTTCGATCAGATCGGCGCGGTGGCCGGGCGTGTAGAGGATGCTGCGAAGAATCCGCATCTAACCCCGCCCTTCGCTCTGGGCGGCGTTCCGGGTCGGCTTCAAGAAACCCCGCCGGGCGGTCGAGGGAAGGCCAGAAGTCTGGTCAGCACCCGCACATCATCCATCTCCTCGATGCTGAGCACGGCTTCGATGATGCGTTCCACCCGCTCCTTCCAGGTCGGGTCGGCGATGCCCAGGGGATGGGCGAAATCGCGGAACTTGTTTTTGAGGTCGTCAGGGCCCAGGCGGCTGTCCTCGAACCAGGGGTTGCCATACCCGGATTCGGTCTCCTCCCGAAAGCTCGTGCCCCGCGCCGCCACCTCGGCCGCGGCCGGCAGGCGTTTGATCAGGCCGCCCTCGTCGAGGGGTCCGAGATCCTGGGAGCGGGGATCCGGGCGGACCTCGACCCGGTGCCGCAAGGCCACCACGGCCGGGTCCGACAGCGCCCACTCCGAAAACCAGCGGGGGCCGGGCGGGACCCCCAGCGCGATCATGGTCGCCGCGTGCGGGAAGTTGAACGAGCAGGTCACCGCGCCCTCTGGGTCCTGATCTTGGAATCGCGGCGCCAGGCTGCGCGAGTTGGTGTACAGGACCACCTTCTGGATCTCGTTCGAGTCCAGCTGGTGGCGCGCCAACGCCCGCGCCAGCGCGGTCAGCGGCTGGTGCATCCAGTGCTGGCAGGGCCAGCGCTTGAAGGAGCCGTCAAGCGTGTACCAGCGCCGGCCCAGCCCGGCCTGCAGAGCGGCGAAGTCGAACTCCCCGTAGCCCATGGCGCGCCAGAGCCCGTCAGCGCCGTCGAGGAGGCCCCGGTACCCGGTCATGCCGAGTGACGCCAGGTAGGCGGCGGTCACCCCGGCCATGGCGTGCCAGCCGCAGTCCATCGACTTGGTCATGGGGGCAGGCCGGGCCGACAGCCACTTGAGGGGGGGCACGTCGATGTGCGCCCCGCCAATACCGAGGGCGTGCTCGGTGGCGGTGGCATCCAGGCCCAGAGCGCGCGCGGAGGCGGTCGTGGCGGCGAGGACGCCGGCCGGGCCACCCCCCACCCGCCAGGTCGTGCTCTCGCGGCCGGGCTGCGGCCGAGACGCACCGACGGCGATGCCAAACCGCGCCCCCAGCTCGTATCCGGCGGCGATGGAGCTGACCAGCTCGGCGCCCGAGGCGGCGGATCGCTCGCAGAGAGCGAGCGCGGCGAAGACGGTGGAGACGGCATGGTGCGAGGTCTGGCCGGCGCTGGGGAAGGTCTCATCCCCGTCCAGAGCCCCCGCCAGCCGGGCATTGGCGGCGGCGGCGCCGGGGGCGCTGGTCTGTCGGCCACTCCCCAGCACGGTCGCCTCGGCCCCGCCTCCGACCAGATCAACCAGGCCCTGGGCGACGGCCCCAAACTCGGAGACGGTTCCCCCAAAAGCACAACCGATGCTGTCCAGGAGCAGCCAGCGGACCCGGTCCAGAACCTCAGCGGGCAGATCCGCGAGTGAGAGTCCCGAGCAGAACCGGCTCAGGATCGCGGTCGCCTCAACCGGCTCCGCCATCTCTTCCACGACTGGCCCGAAAGCGGTCCCGCTCAGACCAGGGCGGGAGGAGCGGGAGGAGCGGAGTCTCCCTCCGCCTGTCGCTCGGCGACCAGGCTGTCGATCTCCGCCATGAGGACCTTGAGCAGGTCGGCCTGGGGCACCGTACGGTGCAGTTGTCCCTTCCGGAAAATGACCCCCTTGCCCCGACCTCCGGTGACGCCGATGTCGGCGTGGCGGGCCTCGGCGGGTCCGTTCACGACGCAGCCCATGACCGCAACCGTGATCGGCACCTTGAGGTTGGCGATGTACTTCTCGACCTCGCGCACAGTCGGGACCATGTCGTATTCGAGCCTCCCGCAGGTGGGGCAGGCGATCAGGCTGGCGCTCTCATTACGGACGTTGAGCGCCTTCAGGATCTCAAATGCGGCCCGAATCTCCTCGGTCGGATCGTCGGTCGCCAGCGACACTCGGATGGTGTCCCCGATCCCCTCGGCGAGCAGAATGCCGAGGCCGACCGCACTCCTGATGCTCCCCGCCTGGACTGGTCCCGACTCCGTAACCCCCAGGTGCAGCGGGTAGGGCCGAGCTTCAGCGAAGAGGCGGTTGGCCATTACGTTGGTCCACACGTCGGTGGCCTTGAGGCTGACCTTGATGTGCCCCGGGCCGTAGTCCAGCTCCTCCAGGATTTGACAGTGACCGAGGGCCACCTCGACCATGCGCCGGGCGGCCGCCTCGCGATCATCGCGGTCCACCGTCCGCTCCAGGCGCTGGGTCTTGTGCACCTCCTCCGGCAGGGACCCGGCGTTGACACCGATGCGGAAGGGGATATCGCGTTCCTTGGCGGCGCGGACCACCCGCACCACCTTGTCCCGATCGGTGATGTTGCCGGGGTTCAAACGCAGGCCCTGGACGCCGGCCTCGATCGCCATCAGGGCCAGGCGGTGGTCGTAGTGGATGTCGGCGATGATGGGCAGCGGCGAGCCCTTGACGATCGCCACCAGCGCCTCCGCCGCCTCGCGGTCGGGCACCGCCGGGCGCACCAACTCACAGCCCGCCTCCTTCAGTGCAGCGATCTGGTTCAAGGTGGCTCGCACGTCGCGGGTGTCGGTCTTGGTCATGGTCTGAACGGCGATCGGGGCAGCGCCCCCGATGACCACGTCCCCCACCCGGACTGGAATCGAACGGCGTCGCGCAGGTATTGACATCTACTTCATCCCCGGAAACTGGCCGCCGGCCAGCCGTTGTACGTCAAAGAAGGCAATCAGAGCCATCAACGCCAGCATGCCGACCAGGCCGGCGCGCTGGAATTGCATCTCCCGCTCGCGATTGAAGGGCCGCCGCCGCAGCGCCTCCAGGGCCACGACCACCAGCCGGCCTCCGTCCAGTGCCGGCAGCGGCAGGAGGTTGGCCAGCCCCAGCGCCATGGACAGAATGGCGGCGATCGAAAACCAGCTGGTCAGGCCCGCCAGCGCGGCGTGGAAGGTGACGTAACCGATCCCGATCGGCCCGGTCGCCCCGTTGGGCCCGAAGAATCCGCCCGGGATCTGGCCGCGGGCCAGCTCCACCATGCCCCCCACGATGACCCCCGTGGCCACGATCGGGAACTGCGCCCCGGCCCGGAGCGCGTCCACCGGCCCCACCACCGGAGCCCCCTCAATGCCGATCAGGTAGCGGTGCGAGCTGGCGTCGTAGGCGGGCTTGACGGCGACCGGGAAGGTCGACCCGTCGGGATGGCGGACGGTCAGCTGCAGGGTCGCGGTGGGCGCAGCGCTCTCCACATTCCTGATCTGCTGCTCGCTCTTGAGCCCGACCCCGTTGAGACTTACGATCGAATCTCCCGGTCGCAATCCCTGAGCGTAGGCGGGGCCGCTCTTGATCACCGCCACCACTTTGCCCGGATCCGAATTGAGTTGGGTCATGTAGATGCAGACCATGATCACCGCGGCGAGTACGAAATTGACCGCCGGACCGGCAACCAGGATGCCCGCCCGCTGCCAGGCGGAGCGGGAGTGGAAGCCGCCGGGGGCGTCGTAGTCGCCGGGCTCCATGCCCGCCAGCCGCACATAGCCACCCAGCGGGAGGAGGCGCAGCGCGTAGAGGGTTCCGCCCCGCGTCGTCGACCAGAGCTTGGTGCCCAGCCCGAGCGAATACTCGTGGACGCGAACGCCGAACAGCTTGGCGAGCGCGAAGTGGCCGCCCTCATGGGGCGCCACCAGCAGCATGAACATCAACGCCACCGAGATGGCCCCGACCAGATCCTGCAATGCGGGCATACCTAGAGAGTACCGAGCCTTCTCGCTACCGACTCACGTCCGAACTCGTCGGCGAGCAGGATCTCGGCCAGCGAGTCGCCGCCTCCGCTGAACGCATCGAGGGCGGCCCAGGTCGCCGGAACGACGTCAGAGAGCCTCATTCCGCCGGCCAGAAACGCCGCCACCGCGGCCTCGTTGGCAGCGTTCAAAACGGCCGGGTAGGCGCCCCCCCGGCGGGCCGCCTCGCGGGCCAGGTGGAGGGCGGGAAAACGCTTTGGGTCCGGCCACTGCAGCTCCAGCGGCGAGGCCTGGACCAGAGCGGGCTGGGAGACCACCCCGGGCAGGCGCCGGGGATAGCTCAGCCCGAGGGCGATCGGGATCCTCATGTCGGGGTGGGAAAGCTGGGCCTTGATGGAGCCGTCGCAGAACTCGACCATGGAGTGGATCACCGACTGGGGGTGGATGAGGACGTCGATGCGGTCCAGGCCGACCTGAAAGAGGTGGTGGGCCTCGATCAGCTCCAGCCCCTTGTTCATCAGCGTGGCGGAGTCGACGCTGACCTTGGGGCCCATCGACCAGCGCGGATGGTTGATCGCCTCGGCCACCGACACCTGGCCCCAATCGAGCTCGGGGGAGGACCAGAAGGGGCCCCCGCTGGCGGTCAGGATGAGTCGCGCCACGCTCTCGGGCGACTCCCCCCAAAGACACTGCCAGATGGCCGAGTGCTCGGAATCCACAGGGCGTATGAAGGATGGCTGGGCGGCCGCCGCCATGACCAGCCTTCCGGCCATCACCAGCACCTCCTTGGTCGCCAGGGCCACCATCTTGCCGGCGCCCAGCGCGGCCAGGGTGGGGACCAAAACCGTGGCCCCTGGAATCGCCACCAGCACCAGGTCACAGTTGGGTCCAGTCACCAACTCCTCGATGCGAGCGGCGGAATCCGCCTCGGAGGCCCGCAGCACCGGCTCACTGCGCGCCTCCAGTGGCGCCCGCGCCGTAACCAGGCCGGTGACCTCGAAGTACTGCGGGTAGCGATCGATGACCTCCAGGGCCTGCGAGCCGATCGAGCCCGAGGCTCCGAGGATGACGATTCGAAGGCGCTCGCTCATCGCAGCACCCCGGCCAGCGAGGCGAAGAAGTAGACCAATATGGGCGCCAGCAAGAGCGAGTCGATGCGGTCCAGGACGCCGCCGTGGCCGGGGATCAGGTGGGAGGCGTCCTTGACCTTCGCCATGCGCTTCATCTGCGATTCGACCAGGTCGCCAAGGATCGCGCTGAGTCCGATCAGCAGGCCCAGGGTCAGGGACTGGATGAGTTTGAGATCGAGCGCCAGCGCCCCCAGCAGCAGCATCGTCAGCACCGCCGCCGTCAGTCCTGCCAGCGCTCCCTCCGCCGTCTTGTGGGGGCTGATCCGGGAGAAGAAGGGGTGTCGACCTAGCCGGCGCCCGACGAGGAGGGCGGCGGTGTCGCTGATGACGACGGTGAGGATGGTGGAGAGGACCCACTCCACGCCCCGCGGCGCCGGCGCCGAGTAGAGCAGCAGGTAGTAGCTGAAGGGCAGTCCGACGTACACCGCACCCGCCAGCCCCATCGCCCAGCGACCCAGACCCTCGCGCCGGCCGGGCAGGAACAGGAAGACGGTCAGACCTCCGATCAACGCCAGGGCCAGCACCGACTCGGCGCTGACGCCCTTCAGCAAGGTGCTGCCGAAGGCGAAGTAGAAGCCGAGCGGGAAGAGCATCCAGCTCGGCGCGCGGTAGCCCATTCGAGCGGACAGGGAGCGAAACTCCCAAAGCCCGACCCCGCCCGCCAAAACGACCAGCACCCACACCCCCCAGCGACCGCTCAGGGCCAGGCCCACCAAGATCGCCAGAAGCACCACGCCGGTCAGGACCCGCGTCAGCAGGCCCGACCCCTTCGGTTCCGGCCGAGCCGCCGCGCCGACCCCCGCGCTCACCCGCCCTCCGCCGCCGGCCGACCGCCAAAGCGGCGGGTGCGGGATTGGAACTCGGCGATGGCCGCCTTCAGGTCGGGGAGGTCGAAATCAGGCCACAGGGTGTCGACCACACAGAGCTCGGCGTAGGCCGACTGCCAGAGCAGGAAATTGCTCATCCGGCTCTCGCCGGCGGTGCGGACGATGAGGTCCGGCTCCGGAAGCTGGGGGTGGTAGAGGTGACAGGCGATGGTGTCCTCGTCGATCTGGCTCGCCGCCAGCCCCTCGGTCCTGATGCGCCGGACGGCGTCCACCAACTCCGCCCTGCCACCGTAGTTGAGGCATACGTTGAGCACGCCGTTCTTGTTTCCGGCCGTGCGCTCCTGGGCCGAATCGATGCTGCGCCGCATCGCCAGCGACAGCTCCTCGGTTCTGCCGCTGACGACGATTCGGATGCCGCGGGCGTCGATCTCGGCGAACTCACGCTGCAGGGTCTCGTGAAAGAGCCTCATCAAGGCCCTCACCTCGGTCCGTGGACGGCTCCAGTTCTCGGTTGAAAAGGCGTAGACGCTGAGCACCTCCACACCCAGTTCCTCACAGCCGTACATGACCCGTTTGATGGCCCGCACCCCGGCTCGATGTCCGTAGCTGTGGGGCCGACCACGGCCCCTCGCCCAGCGGCCATTGCCGTCCATGATGATTCCGATGTGGCGAGGTACCGAAGGGGTTTGATCCACAGCCTGGAGGCCCCCGCTAGACCTCCATCACCTCGGCTTCCTTGCGCGCCGCGATCTGGTCGATACGAGCCACGTGTCCGTCGGTGATCTTCTGCAGCTGCTCCTGAGCCCGCTTGGCCGCGTCCTCGGGCACCTCTCCACTCTTGCCCTGCTCCTGCAGCCGGTGGTTCTCATCCCGGCGCACGTTGCGAACCGCGATCCGGGCCTCCTCGGCGCGTGATTTGACCAGCTTGACGTACTCCTTTCGCCTCTCTTCGGTGAGGGGCGGGATGGGAACTCGAATCACCTGCCCGTCGTTGGCCGGGTTCAGGCCCAGCGCCGATTCGCGGATGGCCTTCTCGACGATGCCGATCTGGCTGCGATCGTAGATCTGAATCAGCAGCAGTCGGGGTTCGGGGGTTGTGATCTGGGCCAGATCGCGAAGCGGGGTCGGGGTGCCGTAGTAGGGCACCATGACGTGATCCACCAGGGCCGGGTTGGCGCGCCCGGTGCGGATCGTCTGCAGCTCCTGAGTCAGGTGCTCGCTGCTCTTGTTCATCTTCGACTCGGCCTCTTGGAGGATGCCGTCGACGCTCACTTGGGGCTCCCCACCATGGTCCCGATCTCCTCGCCCAGGATCACGCGTTCCATGTTGCCCTCCTTCAACAGATCGAATACCACGATCGGAATTCCATTGTCCATGCACAGGGTGAGGGCGGTGTTGTCCATCACCCCGATGCCACGATTGAGCATCTCCAGGTAGTCCACCCGAGTCAGCTTGACCGCCGACGGGTCGAGCAGCGGATCGGCGGTGTAGATGCCGTCCACCTTGGTGGCCTTCAAGACCACCTCCGCCCCCAGCTCCACCGCGCGCAGGGCGGCGGTGGTGTCGGTGGTAAAGAAGGGGTTGCCGATTCCACCCGCCAGCAGCACCACCCGATTCTTTTCCAGGTGGCTCAGGGCGACCCGCCGGATGTAGGGCTCGGCCACCTGATTCATCTGCACCGCGGTCATGGTGCGGACTTCAAGTCCGATCTGCTCCATGCCCTCCTGCAGGGCGAGGGCGTTGATGACCGTGCCCAGCATGCCCATGTAGTCGCCGGTGGCGCGGTCAAAACCTCGGGTGGAGGCGGCCAAGCCCCGGAATATGTTCCCGCCTCCCACCACCAGCGCGATCTGCACGCCGTGGCCGATCACCTGCTTCAGCTGCCGGCTGACGCTGCGCACCACCTCGAAGTCGACACCGTAGTCGCGTTTGCCACCCAGGGCCTCGCCGCTGAGCTTCAGCAGCACCCGCCGATATTGGACTTGGGTGCCCAACTTGGCCCTAACCCTCTTTGATACTGAAGCGGCTGAAGCGTCTGACGGTGATGTTCTCCTGCAGCAAGGAACTGGTCTGCGCGACCAGGTCCTTGATTGGCGTCTTGGGTTCGCGCACGTAGGGCTGTTCCCAAAGACAGTTGTCCTTGAAGAAGGCTTCGAGCTGGCCGTCCACGATCTTGTCCAGCACCGAGGCCGGCTTACCCTCCTCTTCGGCCCGGCGCCGGTAGAGGTCGCGCTCCGACGCGACCAGTTCGGGGGGGACGTCCTGGCGCCCGATCCAGCGCGGCGCGGCGGCCGCGATGTGCAGCGATAGCTCCCGGGCCAGTTTGCGGAATTCATCCCCTTTGGCCACGAAATCGCTCTCGCAGTCAAGCTCCAGCAGCACCCCCACCTGGGGTGGGTAGTCGTCCGAGGTTCGGTGCAGGTAGGCCTCGACGACCCCGTTGGTGGTCTCCCGGCCGGCCCGCTTGGCGGCCGTGGCGATGCCCTTTTCGCGCAACCAGGTGACGGCCGCCTCCACGTCCCCCTGAGTCTGCTCCAGGGCCCGCTTGCAGTCCATCATCCCGGCTCCGGTCGCGTCGCGGAGCTGCTTGACCAGGTCCATCGACACCTCCGCCATCATCGGACCTCCTCATCGTCGGTGCGGTCCAGGAACTCGTCCTCGGACACGTCCGGGAGGTAATCCTCCTCGTCCACGTACTCCTCCAGGAGGCCCTCGTAGCGCGGCGTCTCAAGAAATTCGCGCTCCTCCATCGAGGGCAGCTGCTCGCCCCGTTCCATGGCCTGCTGACGGCCTTCGAGGCAGGCGTCGGCGGTCTTCGAGGTGAGCAACTTGACCGCCCGGATGGCGTCGTCATTGCCCGGAATCACGTACTGGATCAGATCCGGGTCGCAGTTCGAGTCGGTTATGGCTACGACCGGGATGTGGAGCCGGTTGGCCTCGGTCACCGCGATGTGCTCCTTGCGCGGGTCGACCACGAAAACCGCCCCCGGCAGGCGCTTCATGTCGGCGATGCCGTCGAAGTGGTACATGAGTCGGTCGAGTTCGTCCTGCAGGTGCTTGGCCTCTTTCTTGGAGAGCAGTTCGAACTGGCCCGTCTGCTGCATGCGGCGCAATTCTTGGAGGCGCTCGATGCGCTTTTTGACGGTGCTGAAGTTGGTCAGCATGCCGCCCATCCAACGCCGGTTGACAAAGAACATGCCGCACCGAGCGGCCTCGGTCTGGATCGTCTCCTGGGCCTGCTTTTTGGTTCCCACGAAGAGTACCGGCCGGCCCGTCGCGGCCACGTCCTTGATGAACGAGAGCGAATCGTCAAGGAGCTTCACCGTCTTCTGCAGATCGATGATGTGGATACCGTTGCGGGCGGTGAAGATGTACGGCCGCATCTTGGGGTTCCAGCGGCTGGTCTGGTGCCCGAAGTGGACCCCGGCCTCCAAGAGCTGTTTCAAACTTACCTGGGCCACGTCACAATTCCTCCCTGTTGTTCCTCCGCCCAGCGCGTCGCCTCGAAGGAGGACAGGGGACTGGCTCTGAGCGTGTGTGATGGGTCGCCTCGGCGACCACCGGCCAGTTTACCGAGGCTCGCCTTCAGGCCGTCTTCTTCTGCTGTGGTCCTTTGCAGCGGGGATAGTCGCTGCAGGCTTTGAAGGTTCCGTAGCGCCCCTTTCGCTCCACCATCGGCTTGCCGCAGAGCGGGCAGACCTCGTCGAGAAGCTTGGGCTCGGGTCGCGCCTTGCCGGCCAGATTGGCCCGGTAGTTGCACTGCGGATAGCGACTGCAGGAGAGGAAAGCGCCAAATCGACCCTGGCGCTGGTAGAGTTCGCCTTCCCCGCACTGGGGGCACTTGGTTCCGGTCGGCTCGGCCGCCGCGCGTTCCTCCTTGCGGATGTAGCGACACTCCGGATAGCCCGAGCAGCCAACGAACTCTCCGTAGCGTCCACGCCGCTTCTGAAGCGGCTTGCCGCACTCCGGACAGGTCTCTTCCAGAAGGGTCGGGCCGGCCGCCTCGCCACTGGCGCTGAGGTTCTCTCGGTACTTGCACTTTGGGTATCGCGAACATCCCTTGAAGGGCCCGTAGCGGCTCGCCTTGAGGGTCAGGTGTCCCTCCTGGCACTCCGGGCAGATCTCCCCGGTGTCCGCCGGCATTGCCGCCTCGGCTGCTCCCAGCATCGCCTCCAGGGGCAGATAAAAGTCCCGAACGACGGGAATCCACTCCACCTGGCCCTTCTCCACCTCGTCCAGCCGACCCTCCATGCGGACGGTGTACTTCTCATCCACGATGGCCGGGAAGTGCTCGGACATGATCTTGTTCACGGCCTCGCCAAGGGGGGTCGGATGCAGGCGGCGCTCGAGCTGCTCCACGTAGTGGTGGTCCTGGATGGTGGCCACGATGCTGGCGTAGGTGGACGGCCGCCCGATCCCCCGCTTCTCCAGTTCGTTGATCAACGTCGCCTCGGAATAGCGCGGCGGCGCCTGGGTGAAGTGCTGCTCCGCCTCCAGCCCGTGGAAGTCCAGGCTCTCGCCCGCCTGCAACTCGGGGAGCCGGTGCTCCTCATCGTCGACCTCTCGCTCCCAGATCTTGTAGAAGCCCTCAAAACTCAGGATCGATCCGCTCGCCCGGAGACCGAACCCGCCGGCGGCGATCTCGGCCGTGGTCTGTGAATAGCGCGCCGGCGCCATGCGGCTGGCGACAAAGCGCCGCCAGATCAGCTCGTAGAGACGGTACTGGTCATCCTTGAGGAAAGCCTTGACGTCTTCCGGCCGCCGCGTGGGGTCGGTGGGGCGAATTGATTCGTGTGCCTCCTGGGCCCCCGGGCGTGCCTTCTCCTGGCGCGGCTTGCCCAGAAACTGAGCGCCCAGCGCGGATGTGATCCAGGCCTTGACGCTCGCCTCGGCCTCCTCTGAGACCCGGCTCGAGTCGGTGCGCATGTAGGTGATGAGACCGGTCGAGCCCTCGCCGCCCAGCTCAATCCCCTCATACAGATCCTGGGCCAGGCGCATCGTCCGGCGCGGCGCGTAGCGCAGCCGACTGGAGGCGTCCTGCTGCAGGGTGGAGGTGATGTAGGGCGGCGCAGCGGACTTGGAGCGCTGCTTGGTCTCCACGCCGACCACCTGGTAGCCAGCTCCCGCCAGGGCGGTCCGCGCCGCCTCCGCCTCAGCGCCGGTCTTCAACTCCAGCTTGCCGGCCGGCCCGTTCACCAGCCGCGCCTTGAAGCGGGATTCGTCCTGGTGGCGCGACAAGATGGCGTCGACCGTCCATGACTCCTCGCTGACGAAGTCGCGAATCTCCTGCTCCCGGGTGCAGACCAGACGCAGGGCGACCGACTGGACGCGGCCCGCGCCGATGCCCTTCTGAACCTTGCTCCAGAGAAACGGACTCAGCTTGTATCCCACCAGGCGGTCGACCACACGCCGCGCCTGCTGGGCGTTGACCAGACGCATGTCGATCTGGCGGGGCTGCTCCAGGGCTCGCTTGACGGCCTGGCTGGTGATCTCGTGGAACTCGATTCGACTCGGGTTCTTGAGCTTCAAGACCTCCGCCAGATGCCAGGCGATGGCCTCGCCCTCACGATCGGGGTCGGAGGCCAGAATCACTTGCGCACCCTTGGGTAGGGCCTTACGGAGTTCGCTCAGGGTCTGCTTGCGGCTTTCCACCACCTCGTACTGGGGTTGGAAATCGCGCTCCACGTCCACCGCCAGCGTGCGCTCGGGAAGGTCGCGGACGTGCCCCATCGACGCTCGTACGTCGAAGCGGTCGCCGAGGAAACGCTTCAGCGTTCTCGCCTTGGCCGGAGATTCGACGATGATTAGTCCTTCTGACACAGCCCCCTACCTACCCTTTGGTGGACGTGATTGTTCCGCGGCCGTGCACTTTAACCCACCGGGGATCCCAATTGCCGACTCCGCCCGGCTCTTAACCGGGAACGCGTCAAAGTCCAAAGTCGAGTTCGGGTTCGGCCTGCCACTCCCCGCCCGGCCCCAGGTAGCCGGCCGGCTGGTCGACCTCGTGGCCTAGCACCAACAGGTGGCGGTGGTTTTGGGCCTCCTCCAGCAGTCGAGCCTTCTCGCGCAGCGTGGTCAGAACGTCCAGATCGGCGGCCGGTACCCAGCCGAGGCGCAAATTGGGCCGCAGCGCAACCAGATCCCCGGTGAAGACACAGGCCAGATCAGGCGAGGCACGCACCGTCACCGTCTGGTGGCCGGGGGTATGGCCGCCGGTCAGGCGCAGGATGAGCCCGGGCAGCAACTCCGCCTCGCCGTCGATCAGTTCCAAGAGCCCAGCCTCGGCCACCGGCAGCAGGTCCTCGGTCATGAAGGCGGGCTGGCTGCGGGGATCCGGACTGAGCGCAAAATCCCACTCCCGGCGCTGCACAAAGAGCTTGGCGCGAGGAAAGGTGAGCTGCCAGGCCCCCTCCCCGGCCCGCCGGGTGAGGCCGCCCGAATGGTCCCAATGGAGGTGGCTGGCGGTGACCAGATCAACCTCCTCGGGTCGAATGCCGAGCCGAGCCAGACCGGTCAGCAGCCCGTCTGGCTCCCAGACCCCGAACTGGCTCGCCCGCTTCTGATCCAGCTTGGTGCCAATCCCGGTCTCCACCACGATCACCTTGCCCCGATGCCGAATGACCAGGGCAACGCAGGCGGCCCGGATCAGATTGGAGGCGTCGGCGGGTTTGCGCCGCTCCCAGAGGACCTTGGGAACCACCCCGAACATGGTGCCGCCGTCAGGCCGCCAGCCTCCCGCTGCCAGCAGGTGGATCTCGAAATCACCCAGCCACATAGCCAACATTCTGCACGGCAGGAGCGCCGACCCGGACGCTGGTAGAACGATTTTTGATATCGGAGGGTTGGGCCCCTCCTGGACGCGGGCGATCGATGAACTACCGAGGGAAGTGGGACTGGGGCTCCGATCCGGCCGGCGCGGTATTGGCCATCCGACCCTGCGGTCTTACGCTTACACCCGTGCACGTCGGCCAGTTGGGGATGGCGTTGGAGGGCTTCCCGGAGACGATCCGGCCCATGCAAGCGGTATCTGCTGAGGCCCCATTTCGGTCCTCTGACTACCTCTTCGAGGTCAAATGGGACGGCCTTCGCTGCGTGGTTCACATCGACCCTGAGGGCCGGGTACGGATCCACGACCGCGCCCTGCACGCGGTCACCGACCTGCTCCCCGAACTCGCCCACCTGGGCCGCCAGGTGAAGGGCGGCTGCGTCCTCGACGGCGAGGTCGTGGCAACCGACTCCGACGGCCGCCCCGACCACCTCCTGCTTCGGCGACGGTTGGCCTTGGGCAGCGCCGGCCGAGACCAAATACCGGTCGCATTCCTGGCCTTCGATCTGCTCTGGATGGAAGGCAAACCGCAGATGCGTCAGCCCCTGGAGCGCCGCCGGGCGCGCCTCGCCAACGTGGTCACCGGCGGGGGACACATCTACGTGCCCGACTGCATCGATTCGGAGGGGGTGGACCTGTTCGAGGCCTGTCTGGAACGGGGCCTGGAGGGGGTTGTCGCCAAGCACCGCAAGAGCACCTACGTCCCCGGCCAGCGGTCCCCGTTCTGGCTCAAGGTGAAGGCGGTCAAGAGCGACGACTTCGTGGTCATCGGATACACGCCCGGGGCCCCCTTCGGCGCCCTCCTGGTCGCCTACTGGGAGGGCGGACGCCTGCTCCCCTGTGGCTCCCTCAGCGGCGGCTGGGATCAGGTGCAGGAGGCGGAATTGGCCCAGGCCATGCAGCAGCTGTTGACCGATCAATGCCCGCTCGATCCGGCGCCCCAGTTCACCCGTCCGGTGCAGTGGTGCCAGCCCCAGCTGGTGATCTCGGCGCGCTATTCGGAGTGGACTCCAGACAGCACGCTTAGGTTTCCGATCTTCAACGGCCTGCGCCCCGAGGTCCATCCCGCCGAGTGCGTACGGCACCGACCCCGCGTGGTCGCGGGCGTGAGGACGGCGACCGACTCACCCTCCTACTGGCTGACCCGGTTTCCCTTCTAGGTCAGCGGCCGCTGCCACCGTGCCGGGAAAAGCGAGGGACCCTTCAGTGGTGACCATGCGAGGCCCTCAGACACCGCCGTACATGGCACGACTTGCTCCCAACGAGGCTTCGACCGGAGAGATATCGAGGACTGATCCCGGGTCGCCCTTGCGGCAGTAGTCGATGAATGGGGCCGGTGTCGCTGATCCGCATCGGTAGGGCATCAAAAGCATCGGGAGGGATCAGCCTCACCCACGCAGCCCTCATGACGGCGGCCGTGACGCACGCGGTCCTGTTGGTCGGTGCTCCGCGCGCTCGCCCCGGTCGGGTCACGGCCGACGGTCGGAGTGTTCGGGGTCTGGGATTTCCGGGTCCCCAACCGGACCTCCGTAGAGCCCCCGCACCGGGCCCCAGCTGAGGCGATGGATCGGGCAGGGACCCAGATCCAGCAGCGCGGAGAGGTGGCGAGCGGTGCCGTATCCCTTGTGGAACGAGAATCCGTATCCGGGATAGACCTCGTCGTAGTCGGTCATTACCTGATCGCGGAAGACCTTGGCGATCACGCTCGCGGCCATGATCGAAGCGCAGATGGTGTCCCCCTTGATCACCGCCAGCTGGGGAATGGCGAGATCGGGTACGTCGAAGGCGTCGATGAGGAGGTAATCCGCCTCCACCGAGAGCGCTTCCACCGCCCCCCGCATGGCCCGCTGGCGCGCCCAGGTGAGTCCGTGCCGGTCGATGTCGGCAGCCTCCACCGAGCAGATTCCGATCGCTCGGGCCAGCTTTCGGATCCGGCTTTCGACCGCCGTCCGCTGGTCCGGACTGA
Organism: Candidatus Acidiferrales bacterium; assembly: GCA_035532785.1. GTDB lineage: Bacteria > Chloroflexota > Dormibacteria > Dormibacterales > Dormibacteraceae > DATKQJ01. The sequence goes on from DATKQJ010000020.1 coordinate 166,722, forward strand.
GGCGCTTGGAATCGTTCAGCCCGGGCAGGCGCGCCCCCACCGGCAGCACCACCGCTGCCGCCACCGCCGGCCCCGCCAGCGGCCCCATGCCGACTTCGTCGATTCCGGCGATGGCGCCGTACCCCATCTCCCGGGCGGTGATCTCCGAGGCCCAGCGGCCAACCCGCCGCGGTCGGACGGAGCGACCCCGAGGGGCGGCCATGTGTCTGCGGCCTAGGACTCCAGTGGGTCCGAGGCGACAGCCGCCGGGGCCGTCGGAGCCTGGAACTCGCGCCGCTCGCTGACTCTGGCCGCCTTTCCGATCTTGGCCCGAAGGTAGTAGAGGCGAGCCTGACGGACCTTGCCGTGGCGGAGGATTTCGATCTTGTCGATCCGGGGTGAATGGATCAAAAAGGTCCTCTCCACCCCCACTCCGTGGGCCACCCGGCGCACGGTGAAGTTGTGGCGCAGGCCTCCACCGGTGCGTCGGATGACCAGCCCCTCAAACACCTGGATCCGCTCCCGGGTGCCCTCCACCACCTTCACGTGGACGCGCACGGTGTCACCCGAGCGTAGCTCGGGGATGGATTCCTTCTGTTGCTCTTTTTCGAGTTGATCGATCAAATTCATGGGATTAGCTCCGTCATTCTGCCCGATCGGCCGCGCGCGTGTGCGCGCCGCCAACGGGCGATTTCCTGATGATTACCGGACAACAGCACCTCCGGGACCTTGAATCCCTGGAAGTCGGCAGGACGCGTGAATTGGGGGTACCCCCCGGGGCCGGACCCAAACGAATCCTGGGTCAGGGACTCCTCTTCTCCGAGGACGCCGGGGCAGAGCCGGGCGACGCAGTCGATGAGGACCATGGCTGGAATCTCGGCTCCGCTCAAAACATACTCGCCGATCGAGATCTCGCGGTCGGCCAGGCCCTGGCGAACGCGATCGTCCACGCCCTCATAGCGACCGCAGATCAGGATCAGACCCGGCTGGCGGGCGAGATCGGCCGCCAGCTCCTGGGTCAGCGGTTCGCCCCAGGGCTCCAGCAGCACCACCGGTCCGGGGTTGCTGGAGCGCAGGGCGGAGACGGCGGCGAAGATCGGCTCCGGCTTGAGGAGCATGCCTGCGCCACCCCCGAAGGGGGAGTCGTCGACCTGACGATGGGCGTCGTGGGTGAAGTCGCGCAGATCGTGGGCGGCGAGCGTGATCAACCCCTTCTGCACCGCCCGGCCCACCACTCCGCGCTCAAAAACGGGCCCGAACAGCTCCGGGAAGACACTGATGACGTCGAACCGAATCCCCACCTCAGACATCCTCAACGGCCAGCAACCAATCCGCCACGGTCACCCGCCCGCCCGCCAGGTCGACCCCCAGTACGGCTTCGGAAATGGCGGGAATGAGATGTTCGACGACACCGGCACTGGCCACCCAGACGTCGTTGGCGGGGCGTTCGAGGACGGCGGTCAGGGTGCCCAGGTCGACTCCAGCGGCGCTGACCACGTTCAGTCCGAGCAGTTGGTGGTGGTAATACTGGCCCGGATCAAGGGGATGCAGGGAGTCTTCAGCCACCTCCAGGAATCGTCCCCGCAATCCCTCCGCCGAGGCGCGGTCGTCCACGCCCTCCAGTTTCAGGAGCACGTTGGGAGGGCGCACCTTGGACCACTCCACCCGCTGAGGACCGTCCATTTCGAGTTCGGAGCCGGGATCGAAGCGATCCATGAAATCGGTCAGGGGATGCACCTTCAGGGCCCCTTTGACCCCGAAGGCGGTGACCACCCGGCCGACTCGAATCATTTCTGGTCCGCCAGGTCCACGAACACCCGGCGGTGCTCGCGCAAGGACGCCACCCGGACCAGGGTGCGCAGGGCCTCGATGTTGCGACCCTGTTTACCGATCAGCCGGCCCACGTCCGAATCCGCCATCTTGACCTTGACCGCCAGCGTCCCGCGCCCTCGATCGAGCACCGTCACCTGGGCCTCTTCCGGCTGGTCGGCGATCGATTGCACGACGTAGTCGACGAGCGCCCCGTAGTCGATGGCGGGAGGCGCATCCGGCTCGGGGCGTCGAAAGCCGCGGGCGGGGGAATCACCCCGGGGTGGAACCTGGCTGAATCCGGACACCGAGCCGGGGGTTGACCCCATCTCAGGCCTGCCGGGCGGCGGCGTGTCGCTCCAAGATTCCCTCTCGCTTCAAGAGCGTGCGGGCGGCATCCGACGGCTGCGCACCCTGGTTCAGCCAGAGCACGACCTTGGCCTCATCGATCTTGATCGTGGCCGGCTCGGTGAGGGGATCGTAGAACCCCAACTGCTCGATGAAGCGACCGTCGCGCGGGCTCCGCGCGTCGGCCACCACGAGTCGGTAGAAGGGGCGCTTTTTGGCCCCCATCCGACGCAATCTGATCTTTACCAAGTCCAATCCTCCTTCATCGGCCGAAGATCCGGCCCAACCCGCCCGCGCCCGGCAGGGCCATGCGACCCCTGCGGCCGCCGGCGCCCAGTCCCAGCTGCTTGACCATCTGCTGCATCTGCTCGCGCGCTCGCAGCACCCTGTTGACGTCGCTAACTCCGACCCCGCTGCCGCTAGCGATGCGGCGGCGGCGGGATCCGTTGATGAGCTCCGGTCGGGCACGTTCGGCGGAGGTCATCGAAAGAATAATCGCTTCCATGCGGCGCATCTCCGCCTCGGGGTCCGAGCCGGCGCTGGCGGCCTTGAGTTGGGCGGCTCCGGGCAGCATGTCGAGCACCCCGCTCACCGGCCCCATGCCGCGCAGCTGCCGGATCTGCATCAGGAAGTCGTCGAAGGTCAGGTGCCCCGCCCGAAGGTTGCGCTCAGCCTGGCGCGCCTGACCCGGGTCGACGCTGCGCTCGGCCTTCTCGATCAGGCTCAGGACATCGCCCATGCCCAGGATTCGAGACGCCATCCGATCGGCGTGGAAGACCTCCAGGTCAGCCGGCTTCTCACCCACCCCGGCGAATCGGATCGACTGTCCGGTGGCGTGGCGCAGGGAGAGCGCCGCGCCACCGCGCGGGTCGCCGTCGAGCTTGGTCAGGATGATGCCATCCAGGCGCACCGCCTGGGCGAATGCGGTGCCCACGTTGACCGCCTCCTGTCCGGTCATCGCATCGGCCACCAAGAGCGTCTCGGTCAGCGACACCCGAGCCGCAATCCGACCCAGCTCCGAGAGCAGGTCCCCGTCCACGTGGAGGCGCCCGGCGGTGTCGAGAATGACCACGTCCAGGCCTTTCGTGGCGGCCTCCGCCACGGCCTGCTCGGCGCCCCGGTCGGCGGCGACATCGGCCGAAACAAAGGCGATGTGCTGGGCGTCGGCCATGACCCGAAGCTGCTCCACCGCCGCCGGCCGCTGCCGGTCAAGTCCGACCAGGAGGGGACGATGACCTTCGCGCCGGGTCAGCAGCGCCAGCTTGACCGCGGTCGTGGTCTTGCCGGCGCCCTGCAGCCCACAGAGCATGATGGTGGTCGGCCCCGCGGCGGCGTAGTGCAGGCCCTCTTGGTTGGCACCCAACATATCCACCAGCTCCTCCCGGACGATCTTGACAACCTGCTGGGCGGGGCTGAGACTGGCGCTGACCTCGGCGCCCACCGAGCGCGCCTGGACCCGGTCGATGAACTGGCGCACGACCTTGTAGTTGACGTCGGCCTCGAGTAGCGCCATGCGCACCTCTTTCAGCGCCAGCGCCACCTCTTCGGGCTTCAGCACCCCGCCCCCGGTGAGGCGGTGCAGGACCTGGGTCAGGCGTTCGCTCAGGGTCTCGAACACGGGGCTCTAGAGCGCTCCCACCAGGGCTTCCAGATGGCTCACCTTGCGCTGCACCAGTTCCAGCTCGCGGAGCAGCCGGTTCCGAGTTTGGCCCCGCGCTTCCGCCTCGGCGAGCAGGCCCAGGCGCCGCTCGTGCTCAATCAGGGTGCGCTGCGAGCGCTGAATCATGTCGTGCACGGCGGCTCGAGAAATGCCCTCAGCCAGGGCGATCTCGGCCAGCGACCAGTCCTGCTCCAGGTGGAGGCCCAGCACCCTCCGCTGGTGATCGGTCAGGAGCGGACCGTAGCGATCGAAGAGCTCGACATTGATCTGGCGGGCCTGCAGCCTGTCAAGGTCCATACCTTGACAGCATATCGCGTCCGCCGTGGGCTACATCAGGCGGCGACGACGGGGCGGTCCAGGGGCGGCCCGGGGGCCCGGTTCAGGGCCCGGAGCAGAAGGCGCCGCAGCGCGCGGCCGTCGACCAGTTCCAGGCACTCCCGGTGGGAGCTGACCAGGGCGTCGGCGGCCCAGGTGCTACCGCCACCGCTGACCACGATGAGGCGGTCGGCTCCCAGCGCCAGCGTGGTGTGGAGAGTCTCCCGGAGCCAGGACTCGTTGACCCTGAGGGCGAGCAACGGATCCAGTGAGACGAGCGTCCGCGTGCCCTCCCGGGTGAGATCGAAGTCGATCACGCCCCCGCTCGGCCAAGCTCCCACGCGCCAGCCCTGGGACCGATACCAGGGGCCCAGGATCTCGGCCACCTCGGACCGGGAGCCGCGCTGCAGCACCTCGTCGGCCGGGCTCGGCCGCTCCCCGCCCTGCGATACCGCTTCCCTCCAGGCCCGAATCTTCATGGCTGCAGCATGTCGGCCAGGGCCGGGGGCGGCGCCGTCATTGCCCGGGCAAGACGCCATCGAAGTGGGGTGCCGGGGCCCGGGAGGCCAGTACCAGGTAACTTGGGCACTGCTCCAGGTCGGCGCCGGGATCGCTGCCGCGCAGGGACGCCAACTCCAACCCACCCCGGTCCAGAAAATCCTCCACCCGCTCCGGCCAGACCAGCGCGGTGCGCTCGGCCTGGACGTATCCGGCCTGATACCGGATCTCCAGGCGGGCGAACTCCTGATCCATCGACTTCACCTCCACCCCACCCCCCGCGCCGGCCGCCAGCCAATGCGGGTTGACCAGTTCGAACCCCACCCAGCGCCGGCTGAAGCGCCGGGCGGCCAGCAGCCGCTCGATGCCGGTGAGCAAGTTGGACGGCGCGATGACCAGGTCGAAGCGGTCCTCGAGTTGCAGCTCTTCGAGGCGGGCGACGTGCACCTCCAGACCGGGCAGGCGCCGGCGCAGCCGGTCGGCCATGAGCGGATGGGCGTCCACAGCCACGAAATCGATTCCCCGCCGCCGCAGCGGCGCCAGCAGGCGGCCCGATCCCGCGCCCAGATAGAGCACCGGACCGCCGCCGGCCCGGGCCCAGCCCAGCCAGGGCTCCAACTCCTCGGCGTCGGGTAAGAGGGCGTAGAGGTCGGCGAAGCCGGGATCGGGGAAGGAGGGGTCATCGAAGACCAGGGGCACGGGACGATCAGTCTGGCAGACCCTGGCCTAGACTTCTCAATGCCGTGCTGACCGCCCTGTTGCTGATCAAGTCGAAGCGTTCGGCGCTGGCTGAATTGGGCTCTCGCCTGGCCGCCGTGAATGGTGTCAGCGAGGTCTACAGTGTCACCGGCGAGTGGGATTTCGTGGCCCTGGTCAGAGTTCGCCGGCAGCAACAGTTGGCCGAGGTTGTGACCGGCCAACTGGCCTCGATGGAGGGGGTCAAGGACACCCACACCATGGTCGCCTTCCAGCAGTTCTCGCGCCACGATCTGGACGCCATGTTCGGGCTGGGCGCCGAGGACTGAACGCCCGCGGTCGGCGCTGGCGGTCCGCTCACTTTCGAAACTCGTTGCGGCCGCCCGGCGCGCTCGTCTGGGCCCGGTTTCTACCCCCTCGGGAGGCCTCCTATGGGAGCTGGCCCAGCAAACGGCGCAGGGGCAGGGAGACCAGGCTTCGCCCCTGCTGCCGCAGGGCCAAAGTGGCAGGCACCTGGCGGGGTCGGCCGCGCGCCGCCGTGGTCTGGCCCGACTCCACGGCCGCCCGAAAGTCGGCCACCGTCTGGCCCTCGAACGCGGTCAGCGCACCCCCCAAATCGTGGCCACCGAAGTGAGAATCGCTCGATCCGATGGCGGCCCCCAGGCGCTGCCGATGCTGGGCATAGAAAGCCTCCAGCCGGCGCTGGCGGAGCCTCCCCATGGGCGCGGTGTGGACGATCTCGATTCCATCCACCGCTTCGACCTCGATCAGGCGGCGCAGCATGCCGGGCTGACAGGAGGCGAAATAGGTGGGCATGAAGGGGTGGGGAATGATCACCAGTCCACCCTGGTCGCGCACCGCCCGAACCGTGTCCAAGAGCGACATGCCGCTCTTAATGGGGCGCTCCAGAAACCAGGCCAGCAGGTGCGTCTGGGCGGGCCAGGCGGTGGTGACCTCCTGGCCCGGAATCACCATCAAGCCGGCTTCACCGCCGCGCTCCACGCATTCTTGGACGTTGTGCATGGTGTCGTGATCGGTGACCGCGATCAGGTCGATAGCGGCCGAGAGGGCGGCGGCGATGAGTTCCCGCGGCGTCGCCATGCCATCCGAGGCGACGGTGTGGCAGTGGGGATCGGCGATGCTCACTCGCTGAATAGCCCCTCTGCGTAGGCGACCGGATCAAAGGCCAGCAGGTCGTCGACGCCCTCCCCGCACCCGATCAGTTTGGTCGGTACCCCGAGCTCGGATTCAATCGAAATCAGCGCTCCGCCCTTGGCGCTCCCCTCCAACTTGGTCACGACCAGACCGCTGACGGGCACCGCCCGATTGAAGGCCTGGGCCTGGGAGAGGTTGGAGAGCCCGAGGTTGCCGTCCAGCACCAGGAGCGACTCGTGGGGCGCGCCGGGCAGCGCCTTGGCCGCCACCCGGCCCACCTTGGCGAGCTCGCCGAGCAGGTTCTGCTGGGTATGCAGGCGGCCGGCGGTGTCGACCACGATCACTCCGTGACCCCTGGCCACAGCCATGGCCAGGCCGTCGAACACGGCCGCGGCCGGATCGCCTCCGGCGCGACCAGCGAAGCAGGGCACCTCGACCCGCTCCGCCCAGATCTCGAGTTGCTCGATGCCGGCGGCGCGAAACGTATCGGCGGCGATGAGGAGCGGGTTTCTTCCCTCCAATTTGAGGCGTCGAGCCAGCTTGGCCGCGGTGGTCGTCTTGCCCGCCCCGTTGACCCCATAAATCAGCACGCAGGCCGGCACCTGGTCCACGCGCAGGCGTCGCTGGCGCAGCGAGAGCATCGCCACCACCTCCGCACGCAGAGCCTGGGCCGCCTCCGCCCTGGTCTTGGGGGACCGCCCGCGGACACCCGCGCAGAGCCGGGCCGCGCTCGCCGGACCGACGTCGGCGCGGATCAGGACCTCCTCCAATTCAACATAGAAGGAGTCGTCGAGCGGCCCCGAGAGGGCACGCAGCCCGTCCTTGAAGAGGTCATGGGTTCGGCCCGCGACGCGCTGCCAAAGCGAGCTCACCGAGTCATTGTCGTCGAGCCGACCGAATCGCCACCGCGGCCGGGCCCCCCGGCCACCCTCATGCGCTCTGGGCCGACCGGCCCTTGTCGCGGCCGCTCACATCCTCCAACCGGACCGAGACCAGGTGGGAGCAGCCGCTCTCGTCCAGATGGACCCCAAACAGATTCGAGGCGGTAGCCATGGTGGCGTGATTGTGGGTGATGACCAGCAGCTGGCGCTCGCTGCCGAGGCGCTGCAGGAGCAGGCCGAAGCGGCCCACGTTGGCGTCGTCGAGGGCGGCGTCGACCTCGTCCAGGATGGTGAAGGGGGCCGGGTTGACCGCCTCCAGCGCCAAGACCAAGGCGAGGGCGGTGAGGGAGCGCTCCCCGGAACTGAGGAGGGTCAGGTTCTGGGCTTTTTTGCGCGGCGGCTGGACCAGAATCTCGACCCCGCTCTGCGGGCCGTCGCTGCCCGCGGTGTGCCGCAAGGAGGCCTTGCCGCCCCCGCTGAGCTCCTGGAATAGCTCCAGGAAGCCGGCCGCAACGGCTCCGAACACGGCCCCATAGCGCTCGTCCTCCTCCGCCCGCAGGCGCCCGATCAGCTGCTCTAGGTCGGCCCGGGCGAGCGTGATGTCCTGCAGTTGGGTGGCCAGCGTCTGGTAGCGCTCCTCCAGCTCGCGGGCCTCGCTTTCGGCCAGGGGATTGGTCGGTCCGATCTCGTCCAGGCGCCGCTCCAACTGGCGCATCTCTCGCTCCCGCGCCTTGCCCCCGGGGACCTCGTCGGGCGTCATCCCCTCCGGCATCTGGGCCCGGAGGGCGTTCATCTCCTGCACCACCCCCTCGTGCTCGCGCCGCAGGAGTTGGAGACTGCCTTCCAGGCGCGAAGCCGAGATCCTGGCCCCGACGCGGGCCTCCTCAGCCACCGTCAGCTCCTTGGCGGCGGCCGCCAGCTCCACTTCTCCCTCCGGCGACCGCTCCTCCGCCCGGGCCAGCTCCGACCGCGCCTGCTGGAGGGCAGCAAGCTGGGCCGGCCCCATAGCGGCCAGTTCCGCCATCTTGACCCGGGCCAAATTGGCCTTCTGGTCGCGGTCGGCCAGGGCCGAACCAAGCGCCAGCAGCTCCTGATCGATGGCCTGCCGCTGTCGAGTCAGGTCTCGCCGCCGATCCTCCGCTCGCGCCTTCTCCTGACTCGCTCGCCCCACCTCGGCCCGGTATTGGGCCATCCGCTGTTCGCCCTCGGTCAGGGCTTGGCGCAGCTCCAGGGCCGCGGCCTCGGCCCTCTCCGCGGCCTCCTGGAGGGCCGGCACCGACGCCTCGAGACCGGTCTGTTCGGCGGCCCCCAGCTCGAGCTGGCGGCGCTCTTCATCCAGCCGGCCCCGCTCGGCCGCCGCCGAGCGCAGCGTCTGCAACCTCATCTGGGCTTCAGCCAGCCGTTCCTGGCTACTCGATTGGAGGCCGGCCAGCTTTTTCGCGGCCTCCAGTTCCGCCATCACGGTGCGGCGGCGCACGGCCAGCTGAACGCTCGGGTCGTTGCCGCCGCGGATCATGCCGGGGACGCGTAGGACCCCATCCAGACCAACCTCCCGACCCGGCACGAGAGAACCCAAGAGCCGTTGGCCGAGGGCTTCAAAACCGGGATCGCAGCGGACTTGATCGAGGACCGAGTCCGGTTCGGTGGCGGCCCCCGGCTCCGGGAAGAAGACCGTCACCTGCTCGACGGCCTGTGCGACGGTGCGCTCCGCGGTTTCGCGGTCGGGTGCCGCCCAGGCGCTGAACAGGGGGCCCAAGACCGCCGACAGGAAGGGCTCCGCACCGGGTCTGGGGGCCAGCACGTCGCCGAGTCGCTGGAGGCCTTCCGGGGGCGCCGGCCGCAGCGCCTCCAGGGCCGCCAACTCCGCCTCCGCCGCGGCTAGGCGCGTGGCCGCCTCGGTGGCCAGTTGGGCTGCCTCCTGTGCCTCCTTGAGACCCTCGCCGGCGGCCCTCAATCCGGCTTCGGCGGGCGCCACCCGCGCTTCCAGGCTGGCCACCGAATCGCGCAGAAAGCGCAGGCGGGTTTCCAGCGCTCCCCGCGCGGCGACGGCGTCGATCAACCGGCGGCGGGCCTTTTCGGCCTCCGCCTGGGCCCTCCGGGGCAGTTCGGCATCGGCCGCTGGGGGAGGGCTGAGGGGAGGTCTGATCGCGTCGATGGCGGCGGTGGCGGCGCTGAGGAGGTCCTCGGTCTCGGTCCTGCGCAGGGCCAGCGCGGCCGCCCGGGCTTCCAACTCGGCCCGCTCCCCGGCCGCCTGCGTCGCCAGCGCCGCCTGGCTCTGGGCGCGCTCCTCGGCCAGCGCCAGCGCGTGCTCGGCGCCCGCCACCGCCAGCTCACGATCGCCAATCAGACGCTGCCGTTGCAGACGCTGATTCTGAGCCGCCTCGAGCGCGGCCCGCGCCCGGCTGTGGAGACCCTCGGAGGCCTCGATCGCGCTCGCGGCCTCGGCCAGGCGCCGCTCCAGGGCCGCGATCTGAGTCTGCTGCCGACGCTGCAGGTCGCGGGCCTGCCGCCACTGCTCGTAGACGATGCTGCCCCGCAGGACCTCCAGCCGCCGCTGCGCCAGGTCGGCTTCAGTTGCGGCCGCGGCCTGGGCGCGGACCTGCTCCAGGCGCGGTTCAACGTCTGCCTTGAGGTCCTCCAACCGGACCAGATTGGTGGCCAACTCCCGCAGCCGATCGATGGCCTCGCCGCGTTTGGCCTTGACCCCGCGCACCCGCGCCGCCTCCTCGATCAGCTGCCGGCGCTGCTCGGGGGTGGAGCTGATGATCGACTCGATGTCGCGCTGGTCGACGATCGAGTAGCTGTCGGTGGTGAGACCGGTCGAGGCCAGCATCTGAATCAGGTCGCGGCGGCGGATCCTGGTCTCGTTGAGGAAATATTCGCTCGCTCCGCCCCGATCGACCTGCCGCTTGATGGCCACCTCAAGGTAGTCGACGGGAATGCGCCGATCCGAATTGTCGATCACGATCGTGACCTCGGCGGCGCTCGCTCGGGGGCGGCGCTCGCCGCCCGCGTAGATGACCTCCTCCATGCGCCGGCCGCGCAGATCCTTGGCCTGACTCTCGCCCAGCACCCACTTGAATGCATCGACCGTATTGCTCTTGCCGGAACCGTTGGGGCCGACGATGGCGGTCACGCCCGGGTCAAACCGGATCTCGGTTCGTCGGGCGAACGTCTTGAAGCCGCTGAGAGTGATGGAGCGAAGCTGCATCTGCGGGCCCAACTTAGCAGATGTGGTGGCTCATTGACACCACGCACACTACATGTGCGTTCAGCCTTGGCCGGGCTACTCCGTGCTGGGAGGTCGGGTCCGCCGCCCCCGGGGCGCCGGGCCGGGAGCGCTGGCAGGGGGAGCGGCGGGAGGCACCGTGCTGGGCGGCAGTGGGGGTGGGTCTGGCGCCCTGGGGGCGGGGGCCGGCAAGCCCCATTGACCCGAGGCGGGCACCACCGGCTCGGTCGCCGGCGGCTGGGCCCAGGCAGAGACCGGGGCTGGGGCCGGGGCCGGGGCCGGGGCCGGGGGCGGCTGGGGCGCGGGGTCCGACTCGGATTCAAGGGGTGGCGCGGCGGCGGGTTCCACTTCGGACTCAAGGCGTGGCGTGGCCGCGGCACTTCGGCGCCGCCGGGGGCGCGGCGGCGCCTTGGTCGGGGCCTCAGCGGCGACCTCGGGCCGCTCCCCTAAGTCCGCCGGCGGAGTCGGATCGGGCCCGGCCGGTGGGGCCAAGTCGGAAGACGGGGCGATCTCCTGGGCCCCCGCTGAGGGCGGGGCCAAAGCCCGTCGCCGGCGCGGCGGCGCGGCGGCCGCCTCGATCTTCTCCAGCGCCTCTTTGGCCGCCTGCTGCTCGGCCTCCTGCTTGGTCAGCCCGTGACCAGCGCCGAGTGATTCGGCGCCGGCGTAGACGACCGCGGTGTATTCACGGGTGCGCCCGCCGCGGGCCCCGCCCGAGTCGTAATAGGGCGTCTGCCCGTAAGTCTCCTGCACCACCTGCTGCAGGCGGCCCTTGTAGTTCTCGTTGTCGACCGGTTCGGGCAGGGCTCGAAAGCGGTCCAGGTAGTAGTGGTAGGCGGCGTCGAAACCGGCGTCCAGAAAGACCGCGCCCAAGACCGCCTCAAAGGCGTTGGCCAAAAGCGAGCGCAGATTGCGCCCACCGGCCTTGGCGATGCCGCGTCCGAGATAGAGGTAGTCGCCCATCTTCAACTCTTCGGAAAGCGCCGCCAGGGTATTGGTGTTGACCATCGCCGAGCGGACCTGCGTCATCTCGCCCTCCTGGGCGTCGGGGCGGTTCTTGAACAGGTAGTCGGCAGTGATGAGCTGCAGGACGGCGTCGCCCAGGTACTCCAGGCGTTCGTTGTCCACCGGCGAGACGTGCGGACTCTCGTTGGCGAATGAGCTGTGGGTGAGCGCCTCGCGCAGCAGGTCCGGGTGCTTGAAGGCGATACCGATTTGCGCCTGGAGGTCGTCCAGGCTGCCCACCGGTAACTGCGGATCCTGCACCAGGCGGCGCCCCCGGACGCCTTCGGTCTTGGCTATGAGCCGGACTTCTCCTGTATGTACTCCCACGCCTGACCCACGGTTGTGATCCGCTCCGCGTCCTCGTCGGGTATCTCGAGCCCGGTGTTCTCTTCAAAGGCGTAGATGAGCTCGACGAGGTCGAGAGAGTCTGCGTTCAGATCCTCCTGAAATGAGGCGTCCATGGTGACCTGCTCCGGCTCGCAGCCGAGGCGCTCGATCACGATGTTCTTGAAGTCCTCGAGGCTGAGCTTATTTTCCAAACTGGTGACACCCTCCTTGTGGGTCCGAAATTGCTGACCTACTGTATCAGCCGATCCCGGGCGGGTGCTGTGGCGCCTCCCCGGCGCCCAAGAGCGCATCAAGGTCCAGTTCGGCGACGGCCCCTGGCGAGGCCACGGTTTGGGCCCGAGCCGCCGGCGCCAACTCTTTCATCATCCCCGTCAGGGCTCGGCGGGGACCCAGTTCCAAGAACACGTCGGCCCCCAAGGCGAGCAGCTGGGCAACCGAGTCGGCCCAGCGCACGGGCTGACTCAGCTGGCCCTGGAGCAACTTGGCAAACGATTCCGGTCCGGGATGCACGCGCCCGGTCAGGTTGGCCACCACCGGCCAGACCGGTTCCTCCCACCCGACCCGGTCGAGGACCTCCCGCAGACGGTTGGCCGCCGGGACCATGAGCGGGGTGTGGAAAGCGGCGGCCACGTTGAGCGGCAGGATGCGCCTGGCGCCCGCTTCGATCAATCGACCCTCCGCCCCCTCCAATCCCGCCAGCGTGCCCCCGATGACGGTCTGGGTGGGTGTGTTGTAGTTGGCCGGCCACACCTCCGGGAGGCCCTTCAGAGCCCCCTCGACGGCGGCGGCGGAGATGCCCAGCACGGCTCGCATCGAACTTGCCTGCGGCGGCGCGGCCAAGGCCATGCCGCGGCCCCGCTCGGCCACCGCCAGCATCAGGTCCTCCGACGATGCCGCCCCCGCCGCATCCAGGGCCGCGTATTCGCCCACAGAGTGGCCGGCGCTGGCCACGGCCACAACGCCGCGTCGGCGCAGCAACCGCGTCAGCCCCATGCCGACGAACAAGAGCGCCGGCTGAGCGTTCTGCGTCAAGCGCAACTCATCCTCGGTCGCGTCCACCAGCAGGTGGTGCAGATCCACGCCCGCCGCCCATGAGCAACTCCGCGCCAGTTGCTCAAGCTCTGGATCCGCCAGCAGTTCGGCGCCCATGCCCGGGAGCTGCGATCCCTGGCCCGGGAAGATGAGGGCGATTCCAGCCAAGCGCTAGACCAGAGGGCTAATCGGTCTTCAGGACCTCACGCCCGGCGTAGTGACCGCAGTTGGGGCAGATGGTGTGCTGGCGACGCGGCTTGCGGCACTGCGGGCAGGGCTGGAGGTCGACCAGATGCAGCGCCAGATGGGAGCGGCGGCGGCCTTTTCGGCCCTTCGAAAGTTTTACCTTTGGCAGTCCCATGAGCGAAGAGCGAGTCTACCGGAATTGCGCTCCGAGGGTCAGAAGTGGGCTTGGCGCGGGGGCTCCCCGGGTTGCGCGCCGGGCTCGGTCGCGCCCACCGCGGGCTGGCCTGCCTGCAGCGCCTCCACGCCGCGCTTGACGGTGGACAGGGTTCGGCCCAGGTGGGCTTCGAGCTGCTGCAATTGTTCCAGCGCGTATTCCTCGGCCTCGCGGATGATCTGGTCGGCGCGTACCTGAGCGTCCCGCAGCGTCTGCTGCGATTGCCGCTCGGCGCGGCGCAGGATCTCGTGGTCGGTCACCGCCTCCTCCGAGCGCTCGTTGGCCCGATTCATGATCCGGGCCGCCTCGGCGTGAGCCTCGGCGATCAGGCGCTGCTGCTCCTGAACCGTCCAATTGGCCTGCTTGATCTCTTCTGGGAGGCTGAAGCGAAACTGATCGACCAAGTCCATCATCTCGTCCTCGTCGACCATGACCTGACTCGAAAAGGGAACGTGCCGCGCGTGTTGAACCAGGTATTCAAATCGATCTAAGACTTCGTCGACCTTCAGTTGAATTTCTCCTTCAGCCGACGGGCGGCCCCGGCGGGCACGAATCCGGAAACGTCCCCGTGGTGGGCGGCGACGTCCTTGAGAATACTCGACGCCAGATGCGCGTGGGTGGGCTGCGAGAGCAGGAAAACGGTGCGCACCGAGGGCGCCAGCGATCGATTCATCATCGCCTGCTGCAACTCCGAATCAAAATCGGAACCGCTGCGCAGTCCCTTGACGATGGCCACCGCGCCCTGGCTGTGGGCGAAGTCGGCGGTCAGGCCGCGCAGGCTCCGGACCTGGGCACGAGGCTGGTCGGAGAGTGCCTCGGCCAGCATCTCGACCCGCTCCTCAGCGCTGAAGAGCGGAGCCCGCTTCTCGGGATTGTCCAAGACCGCCACGATGACGAGATCGAAAAGGTCGAGGGCGGCCATGACCACGTCGAGGTGCCCGTTGCTGACCGGGTCGAAACTCCCCGGGTACACCGCGACCCGGCTCACCGCATCTCCAGCAGACTGACCCGGGCCACGCCGTAGCGTCGATCGCGAATCGTCACCAGACGGTTCAGAGGGGGCAGCGGGTGCCCCCGCGCGTGCTCGACTGCGACCCGCGTTCCGGGCGAGCAAAGCCCGTCCAGCACGTTCAGTACAGCCTCCAAGACGGGGTCATTGTAGGGCGGGTCCAAGAGCATGATGCCGACTTCCGCCACCTGCGCTGGGTGAAGGGTCAACCAGGCCCTGCAGTCGAGCCCCACGACCTGGCCGCGCTCCGCCCAGCCCAGCCGGTCGAGGTTGGCGGAAATGGCCGCCACCGAGTCGGGGGCGTGATCGACGAAGGTGGCGAAATCGGCCCCCTCAGAGAGGGCCTGAAGGCCCAGGGCACCGCTGCCGGCGAAGAGGTCCAGAACTCGTGCCCCGCGAACCCAGGGGGCGAGCATGTTCAACATCGCCTCGCGGACCAAGGCCTGGGTGGGGCGAATCGCATCCGGGGCGCTGAGCACGCGTCCCCCCGCCTGTCCGCCCCGGATCCGGATCTGACCGGGCCGTGCGCGGCTCACGCTCGAGGCGGGTCGGGCGGGGGCACGAAGGTGAGCCGGTTGGGGGCGGCCGCGGTTGCCATCCGCATCCGACTCAGCTTATCGACATCCGTTCAGAACGCCTCGCGATGGCGGCTCGCAGCTCCGGCCAGCGTTCGAAGCTGGGGTCCTGGCGGGCCAGCAGCTCCGCCTCCGAGCGCGCCTCGTTCAAGAGCTCGGGTGAGAGCAGGGCGTCCATGGCGGCGTCCGAGACGCCGTGCTGACGAGCGCCCATCAGCTGGCCGGCGCCGCGGAGCCGCATGTCCTCGCGGGCCAACTCGAAGCCGTCGTAGATTCGGGTCATGAGCTCCAGACGGTCCAGGCCGCGGACCCCCGCCTCGTCAGCCAGCAGTAGGCAGTGCGCCGGGGCGCTGCCCCTCCCCACCCGCCCCCGAAACTGGTGCAGCTGGGCCAGCCCGAAATGGTCCGCCCCCTCCACCACCATGACCGTGGCGTTGGGCACATCGACTCCGACCTCGATCACCGGCGTCGCCACCAGCACGTCCGCCAGACCGGAGCCAAAGTCCTCCATGACCCGGTCCTTGTCGCGCATGCGGCCGTGCACCAGGGCCATGCGCAAATCGGGAAAGACGTCCTGGCGGAGGCGGTCGAACTCGGCCGTGGCCGCCTTTACCGCCAACGCCTCGGACTCCTCCACCAAGGGGCAGATGATGAATGCCTGGTGGCCCAGCGCTACCTCGCGTCGAATCAGTTCGTAGGCCTCCGCCCGATCCTCGCCCAGACGGACTTGGGTCTCCACCCGGGCCCGGCCGGGGGGCATCTCGTCCATGATCGATAGCTCCATCTCCCCATACAAGGCCAGGGCCAGCGAGCGCGGAATGGGGGTTGCCGTCATGGCCAGAAAATGGGGATGTGAGCTCCCGCTCTTGGTCCGCAGGAGCTCGCGCTGAGAGGTGCCGAATCGGTGCTGTTCGTCGACGATGACCAGACCCAGCGAGGCCATCTGGACCGATTCCTCAATCACGGCGTGGGTTCCCACCAGCAGGCCGCACTGGTTGCTGGCGGCCGCCGCCAGTACTCGCCGGCGCTCTGCCGCGCCCTGCCGCGAGACCAGGAGCTCGACCTTGAGGTCAGCAAATGCGGGCTCCAGATCGTGGCGGAACTTGAGCAGGTGCTGGCGCGCCAGGATGTCGGTGGGCGCCATCACGATCGACTGGAGGTTGGCGGCGTGGGTCATGGCCACCGCCGCCGCCGCCACCGCCGTCTTGCCCGACCCCACGTCACCGTTCAAGAGCCGGTTCATCGGTCGGGCTTGCTCGAGGTCCTGAAAGATCTCCCAGATGGACCTTCGCTGGGCTTTCGTCAGCTCGAATCCGAGGTGGCCTTTGAGGGTGTCGATGACCCCCTGCAGGTAGGGGATGGGGGTGGCTCGCTCCCGCACCAGCCGGCCCTTGGCGAGCAGAAAGCCGGCCTGCAGTTCGAAGAGGTCGGTGAACGCCATGCGCCGCCGCGCCGCCGCCCAGGCGGCCTCGTCGGCCGGTTTGTGACTGGCGCCGATCGCCTCCCCGATGGAGACCAGCGACCGCCTCGCCCGCACCTCCTCGGGCAACGAGTCCGAGACCTGGTCGGCCAGCGGCAGCACCTGGCCGATCCAGCCTTCGAGCTTGGCCTGGGTCAGGCCGGCGGTGAGGTGGTAGCGGGGGCGAAGGCCGCCTAGGTGCGGGGCGGAGAGGGTCGGCATCGGTTCCTGCTGGGGATTGACCATCTCCCGGCCGGGCGGGTACCGGGAGGCGGCCACCTTGCCCGCCACCACCACCCGATCACCCGCCGCCAGGGTTCGCGCCAGATAGGGGCGGTTGAACCAAACCAGCCTCAGACCGGTGCCCCGGTCATCCACCAGGAGGGCCTCGGTCCGGCCCCCCCGGCGCCCCGGGGCGTGTCGTGCGTGCACCCATTCCAACCTTCCGATAACGGTCGCCAGGCTGCCTGCCTTCACTTCGTCCACCGCCACGGGCTGGCCGTATTGCTCCACGCCGTAGGGCATGCACAAGAGCAGGTCCTGGATGGTGAGCACGGAGAGGCGCTGCAGCCGCTGCAGGTCGAGCGGACCCAATCGCACCAGCGCGCTGAGCGGTGAATCGAGCCCCAGAGCAGCGTTCATGGCTCGGTAAGCATCGGCGATCCCGGGCGGCCAGCCCAGCCCGCAGCGTAAAGAGAGTCCACCGTCCCCGCCCTCGCGGTCAGGGCGGGCTCAGGGCCAGCCCCGCCGCCCTGGGGCCATAGGGGGTGGGGAGCATCGCGCCCCGGGGACGCACTCGTGGGTGGTGGCGGCGAGCAGCCGAGAAGAACGGCTCAGCGGGCCAATCGGTGGCCACTGCAACGTCCGCGCCCACCCCTTACTCGACCGAGATTATGAAGGGATAGTGCTCCTGGCCACCGAACTGGACCTCGACCGTCAGCTGTCCGAAGCGTGCCCGGAGCGCCGCCACCATGAGGTCGGCCTCGGAATCCGAAGCCCCCTCGCCCCGGTAGACGGTGATGAGCTCAAATCTCGACGCCCCGATTTGGTCCAAAGCCGCCATCACCACCGATTGGTAGTCGTCGCCAGCCTTTGCCAGGCGGTCGTTGACGAGCGCAATCGGCTGCCCGGCCTTGACGCTGATGCCGTTGGCGCGGCTGTCGCGCACCGCCCGCGTGACCTCGATGGTCTGCACGTGCCCGCTGGCCGCCCGCATCGCCGTCAGGTTCTCGGTCGCCGAGAGCTCGGAACTGAATGCGACCATGGCCGCGATGCCCTGGGGCATGGTCAGGGTCGGCAGCACCTCGATCTGTTTTCGACTCAGTTCGGCGACCTGGCTGGCGGCCAACACCACGTTCTTGTTGTTGGGCAGCAGGACGACGTGGTCGTATTCGACCCCATCCACCGCTTGAACCATGTCCAGCGTGCTGGGATTCATGGTCTGGCCACCGTCCACGATGGCATCCGCCCCCAGGCCGCGGAGTATCGCCGCCAGACCCGGCCCGGAGGCCACGGCCACGATGCCGAGGCCGTTGTTGCGGCGGGCGACCCGATCACCACCGCCGCCCGCCGGGACGCGGTCCGCCACTCTCAGCGGCGGGGTCTTCAGCTTTCGATGCTGACTCGACATGTCGCCCACGCTGAGGCTGGCCAGCCGACCGTGCCCCGAGGCCAAGGCTATGACCCGAGCCGGCTCGTCGGTGTGGACGTGGACCTTGATCAGCCCTTCCTCCCCCACCACCAAGGCGGAGTCTCCCAAGGCCTCGATCTGTTCCCGGATGGTGTTCAAATCCAGCTTCTCACCCTCGATCAAGAACTCCGTGCAGTAGCCCCAGCCTTCGGCCGGCAGCTCCATGCCGGCGGCGCCCGGCGGCGGCTCCCCCGAGGAGCTCGCCATCGGCACCAGCGGTGCCTGTGGACCCGACCCGGCCACCGACTCCAGCATGCCCTGGAGCATGATCTGGAGTCCGTATCCACCGGCGTCCACCACCCCCGCCTCGCGCAGCACGGTCAGTTGCGATGGTGTCCGCGCCACCGCCTCCGCGGCGCCGGTGGCGGCGGCTCGCATGACGCTGGTGGCGGTCGCCGAGGGCTGGCCACCCGCCGCCACCGCCGCCCGTCCGGCTTCCCGCGCCACCGTCAAGATGGTGCCCTCGGTGGGGTTACGGACCGCCCGGTAGGCGGCATTGGCGGCCTCCTCGAAGGCC
Organism: Candidatus Acidiferrales bacterium; assembly: GCA_035532785.1. Classification (GTDB taxonomy): domain Bacteria; phylum Chloroflexota; class Dormibacteria; order Dormibacterales; family Dormibacteraceae; genus DATKQJ01. Next base: position 185,324 of record DATKQJ010000020.1, read on the forward strand.
CGGCCCAACTGTTGCGGAGTGAGTTCGCTCTCGCCCTGGACGGCGTTGCCAAAGCCCCGGAAGATCTGGGAGAGGATGACCCCCGAATTACCGCGGGAGCCCATCAGGCTGCCGTGTGCGGCGACCTTGGCGATCTTGTAGACCTCCAGGGCGGGCGAATCGCGCACGTCCTCCACGGCCGCCTGAAGAGTCAGCAGCATGTTGGTCCCGGTGTCCCCATCGGGCACCGGAAAAACGTTCAACCGGTTCACCTCCTCCTGGTGGGCGGCGAGCCACGAGAGGCTGCTCAGAAGGGCCCTCTTCAATACCTGTCCGTCCACCCCGCGACCAGCGACCCGGTCCTGCTTCCTAGGCTGTCGGGCTATCGTCATGGACTCCCTGGACGAAGACGTTCACAACTGGAACGTCGATTCCGACTGCGCGTTCGACCGCGAACCCGACCGCGTCCTGCAGGTTGCGTGCCACCTCGGTGATGCGCACGCCGTACTGAACGATCACAAAGAGGTCGAGCTCCAATTTGCCGTCCACCTCGCGCAGCTCGACGCCGCGGTGGGCGCTGCGCCCCAAAAAGCGCGTCGCCATGCCCTCGCGCACGTTGCGCGACGCCATCCCCATCACCCCGTAGCACTCCAGCGCGGCGTGACCGGCGATGATGCGCACGACACCCGGCCAAACCTCGACGCTGCCCCGCCCCCGCGCCGAGCGCAGGGCGCGCGCATGGCTGGAGGCTCGCTCCGTCGCTGCTCTGTTCATGGCAGGGCTATGGTACAAACGCTGGCCAGCTTCGGTTCGATTTGTCAATCTGGGTCAAGAACGCCGGGGCCGTCCAATTGCTACAATTCCGGCTCGTGCCCGCTCTGCGGGCTGGAAAGCAATGGCCAAGAGATGCAAGATCTGCGGCAAGGGCCCGCAATATGGACACAATGTGAGCCACTCCAAGGTTCACACCAATCGTCGCTTCCTGCCTAACCTCCAGACGGGCAGAGTGGTGATAGCCGGCAAACTGGTGCGCGCCAGGGTCTGCACGCGCTGCCTGCGCACCCGCTCCATCGCCCCCTGAACTATCTGCCTGCGGCCTCCGCCGCGTTCATCGTCTGTCTGGTGGTCCAATACGGTGCCTACCAGCGGCTGTTGGCCCCCGGGCTGAGGGCGTCCGAGATTGCGGTTCGTCGTCGGGCTCTGACGCGCTGGTTCACCTTCGCGGTCGTGTGGCAGGTGATTGTGCTGGTCGCCATAGCCGCCTACGGCCTCTATTTCCACCTCAACCACCCCCCCGGCCTGGGCTGGATCGGGCCACCCGTGGCGGCGGTCATCGGCACCGCCTTTCCGCTCCAGATCGCGGTGTGGCGGATCGCTCGGGCGTCTCGAGTCTAGATCCGCTCCCTCCCCCGCCCTCCGGCGGGCGCTGGTCGGTTCGGTACCCCTCGCCTCAAGGAATCGGAGCCCCAGACTCCTGGTCCTGACCGGCCTCGAAGCTCTCCCAGCGCTGGATCAGCCGGTCGGCCTTTGCCGACACCAGCGCCCGCTCCCCGTACCGCGTCTCGATGTAGGCCGCGGTTATGGCGTCGGTCAGATCGGGCGGAACGGCTCGGGCCAGGATCGGCCGATATTCGGATGGGGTCTGTCCAGGGTTTCGGGCCAGACCGTGAGTCCGCCCAAATCGCAACACGGCCCGGTAGAGCTCGCGTACCGCCGGGATGCGCTCGGCGGCGGCCAATCCCGTCTGGGCGCTGTCCGGGGCCGGCCGCCGGGGTCCGCGGGAACGCTTGAATTGGTCCCGCAGCCCACGCCAGAACAGGCCCCAGGACCAGAGCGAGGAGCGCTGCTCCTCCTCCGCCACCTCGCCCCCCCACTGCCCGTGGGCGCTCCGGGCCATGACCGCCGCCACCATCACCAGGATTCCCACCAGGATGACGGCAGCCACCTCCAGTAGTGAGCTGGGATTGCCCAGCTGCCAGTGGGGCAGGTGCCACACCGGGGGCGGGGCCAGCGGCGGAGGGGGCGCCGGAGCCAGCGGCGCGGAGGCGCTCCCCCCACCTCGGGGGACCAGGTTGCTGAGGAAGACGAGGAGCTCGCGCAGCACAAACGCCGCGTACTGGACCAGCGTCCAGAGCCACGCGAAGACCGTCAGCGCGACGCTCTCCAGCACTCGCGCCGCGCCTCCGCCGAGGGCGAAGGCGAGCGCTCCGACCGCGAGCAGCAGCCCGCTCAGCACCCCCAGCATGAGGACCCAGGCCAGGTCAACTCGCCCGAGAGTGGTCCGAAAGGCCTGCCGCTCCAGGCCCTGCTGCCGCGCCAATCCCATCCAGGCCACCCCGACCACAAAATAGACCGAGAGCCAGAGCCCGAGCAGCTGGCGCTCGGGATCGAAGGCCCGCATGCTGCTGCCGCTCCCGTCGAGGCTGACGAAGAGCGCCAGGAAGGCGCCGAGGCCGGCCAAAAACCTGACCTGAGTCCGATCGGGGTCCAGCTCTTCGGCGGACTGCCACAGCCCGCGCAGGAGCAGCACGCCAGCGACCAGCCAGGCAAAGGCGATCAGGCCCAGCTCTGAGGTGGCCCGGGGCGACCACCAGGGCACAAATAGAACCCCCAGCCACTGCCCACCCCAGATCGGTAGCGTCGGTGCCAGCTCGGCCTTCAAAAAGGCCAGGAGGACGAGCGCGCAGACCAGCAGCCCCGCCATCGCCCGCCACACCGGACGGGGGCGGGAGAGAGCCCGCAGTCCGCGCCGAAGCAGCGGGGGTGCCGCGATCAGCGCGAATAGGAAGGGAAATGGAAATCGAAGCTGCGCGGTCGATCCGATCGACGCCAGGGCGAAGCTGACCCAGGCATAGATCCACAGCGTTTCCAGGAGTGCGCTGAGCCCGGGGAGGGCGGCGTCACGAAGCCAGTTGTAGTTGCTCGCGCTCACTCCAGGCCTCGTCGTAAGGAATCGCGACGAACTCGATCCCGGATGCCGGCCGGCGCTCGGGGGGCTCGGCCCCGACCAGGAGCACGCTCAGCGGCCGGCGGCGGGCCACGATGCTGAGTGCCTCCAAGAGCGCTGAATCCATTTTCGCGGTGACCAACAGAAGGCTGGTTTCAAAGGGCATGCCGAGCGACTCCTCGGCCAGCATCTGCCCTATCGGCAGGGGCCGGTAGGCGATCGGGGAGGCCAGGGCCAGGGCCTCCAGCACCCGTCGCAACTGATCGGCGTCACGGCCCCCGGGAATCCGGACACCCAACATTCCCTCCCATCCCCCGTTGGCGAAGAGGCCGACCGAGATTCCCCGCCCCAGTCCCCAGCCGGCCACCGATGCGGCGACGCTGATGGCAAATTCGACGCGATCGCGGTCTGATCGCCGGAGCCCGGTGTCGGGGTATTGGAAATTGACGAAGGTGGCCAGCGCCAGATCGGTGCTGGGTTCGAAAATCCTCACCTTGAGGTCGGTGCTCCGCGCGCTCGCCCGCCAGTCGACGTGGCGCAGCGAATCGCCCACTTCGTAGTCCCGGGTGCCAACGGTCCGGCTCGGATCGGTGAACATGGACCGCCTCGCGCCCCTCGGCCCCACGATCCGCCGGGAGAGCGGGGCGGGCATGACGAGGTCGAACACCTTTGGGTAAACCACCAGTTGCTCAACCTTGCCGTAGCTTCGGTGGGCGCGCCGGAAGCCGAGAATATCACCCGATTCGATCTTCCCCGGGCCGAAGCTGAAGCGGCCGCGGTGGCGGCACTGCACCGAGTAACGGCGCACCACCTGCTCGAAGGGCAGCATGGGCAGGAGGTTGCGCAGAAAGACCACGTAGTCGCGCTCCTCGCTGGGAATGAGCCGGGCGCCATCGATGGCCAGACCCTCCGGAACCCGGTCCTCCACCTGCAGCCAGGGCAACGGCAGCAACTTTCGGTTGGCGAGCCGAACGGTGAGGACCACCCGCTCTCCCCACAGCGCCCGGTTGGCGCCCAACCAGCGCTCATACTCAACGCCGGCCAGGCAGTAGCGCTGCCAGAGCAACTCCGAGGCCCCGATCAGGAGGCCCAGGACGCCGGCCAATCCCAGCCAGGGGTCACCCTGCCAGAGCCCCAACGCCAGCGCGGCGCACAACACGGCCAACCAATAGCGGTTGATCAAGCCACCTCCACCGGCGCCTCGGTGTCGCTGGTGATGGCCTCGACCACGGCCTCCGCCGTGGTGCCGTGCAGACGGGCCTGGCCAGTTGGAATCAGGCGGTGGGCGAGGACGGGGACGGCGAGACGCTTAACGTCGTCGGGAATCACGAATCGGCGGCCACTGAGCAGGGCCCAGGCCTGGCTGGCACGGTAGAGCCCCAGCGCCGCGCGCGGACTGGCCCCGAGCTCCAGGTCGGGGTGGCCGCGCGTCGCCCGCACCAAACGGACCACGTAGGAGCGCAGGTCATCGACCGCTCTGATCGCGGCCCGCTGGGCGCGCCACTGCGCGAGCTGTGAGCGGCTCACCACCGCCGCCAGCTTCGAGGCGTCATCGCCAGCCGCGAAGCGAGTCAGAATCTCCGCCTCCTCAGCCTCCGCTGGGTATCCCATGCCCACCCTCAGCAGGAACCGGTCGAGCTGCGCTTCGGGAAGCGGGAAGGTACCCTCCATCTCCACCGGGTTCTGCGTGGCTGCCACCAGGAAGGGCCGCGGCAGCGGCATGCTGGTACCGTCGACGCTGACCTGACGCTCCTCCATCGCCTCCAGCAGGGCGGCCTGGGTCCGGGGCGTGGCGCGATTGATTTCATCCGCCAGGATGACGTTGGCGAAGACCGGACCGGGCCGGAACTCGAATTGCGCGGTGGCCTGGTTGAAGACGCTCGAGCCGGTAACGTCTGAGGGCAGCATGTCGGGAGTGAACTGCAACCGCCGGAAGTCCAGATCCAGCGAGGCGGCCATGGATTTGGCGAGCAGGGTCTTGCCGGTGCCGGGGACGTCCTCGATCAGGACGTGCCCATCGCACAGGATCGCGGTCAAGAGCAGCAGCGCCACGTCGCGCTTGCCGATCACGGCGCGTTCGATGTTGAGAAGGAGCGCCTCGATCCCCTCTAGCTGGGGGGGCGAATCGGAGTCGAGGGGAGGATCCCAGGTCACAGGCCGACCCCTGCCGCAGACGATGTCTGCTCCTCACGTCGGGCTGGCGCCGCCGCGGATGAGGTGCGCGAGCGGTGCGCCATCTCCGAGCAGGATAGCGAAACCCCGCCAGCGGCAGGCGTCGTGGGGCTCCCGCCGGCGCCGACTAGTTCGAACCCTGGCCCTTGAAGGGCGCCGAATACTCTTATTGGTGGTGACCATGGAAACGGCGGGGTGGGATTGAAAACGGCCGCAGCATTTGAATCGGTACCCAATTTCTCCACCGCCGACCCGGAACTGGTGGGGAGATTGCGGGACGCGGCGGGCGGACTCTGCATCGACGTCCATTCCGATCAGGCCCATGGGCGGACCGTGTTGACCCTGGTGGCGGCCTCCCTGCCCGAGCTGCTGGATCGACTTTTCCGCCTCACCCAGCTGGCGTCGACGCTGATCGACCTGAGGGCCGAGAAGGGCGTCCACCCGCGCGTGGGCGCCGCCGACGTGATTCCCATCGTCGCCCTGGGCTCGGCCGCGCGCGCGGAGGCCGCCGCCGCCGCCCGCTCCCTGGCAAGTCGGATATGGGAGGACATGGGTTTGCCGACCTTCCTCTACGGCGGGGCGTCGCTCTCCTCTCCCCCCACCCGGCTGGCCGACATCCGCCATCATCGGGCGGCGCCAGACTTCGGTGGCCCCGAGCTTGACCCGCGGGCGGGCGCCGTCTGCGTTGGCGAGCGGCCGCCCCTGGTGGCCTACAACGTGACCCTTCCCGGCCTGGAGGCGGCAGTTTCGGCGCGGGCCGTACGGGCACTGCGCCGACTACCGGGCGTTCAGGCCCTGGCCTTTGGGGAGCAACTCTCGATGAATCTGACCGAACTGGGTGCGGCCGGTATCGTCGAGGCCCGCGCCGTGGCCGCCTCATTCGCGACCGGGCCGGTGCTGGAGGAATTGGTGGGCCTGTGTCCGGCCGCACAAGCCATCTCGCCGGCTGCCGACGGAGCCCTGCTGGAAGGCCGCATCGCCGGGGCGGCGGCAAGCCGGCTGCTCGCCCCTCCCCACAACTCTCGGCGGCGTCGAGAAGTGGCGGCGGCGCTGGGCGCGATGAGCGCGGATTTGGACGCCCAGCGCAACGGCTGCGAGACGATCCTGGCCCTCCTCGCCGAGCACCAAGGCCAGGACCCCTACCTCGAGCCAGACCTCGCACTCTTGTCCGTGGCCATCGAGGGCCTGCTGCTATCTCTTCCGCCGGCCGCTCAGGGGCGCCTCCGAGCTCGACTCCAGGCCGTCGGTCGGACCAGCTGAGGGAGCGCGCCACCGGTCACGGCGGCGGCGACGCACCTACTCCGAACCGCTCGGCAGCCAGCGTCAGCTCAGCTGGACCAGGTCCGGGCCATTCTGCAGGTCTCGCACCAGCAGGGCCATCTCCACCGCCGTTCGCGCCGCCTCGGCACCCTTGTTGTTCTTGGGGCCACTGCGAGCCAGCGCCTGGTCCCGGTCAAAGGTGGTCAGGACCCCGAATGCGCACGGAATCCCGGTATCCACGTTGACGTGCATCAGGCCCTCCGCACACTGCGTGGCGATGTGCTGAAAGTGGGCCGTCTCCCCGTTGATGACCGCTCCCAGGGCGACGATGGCGTCGATCTGCCCTGACTCCGCCAGCACCAGCGCGGCGAGCGGGATCTCGAAGGCGCCCGGCACCCAGATCACGACCTCGTTCGAACCTCGGTGCGCGGCCAGCCAGTCAGTCGCCCCGCGCAGCAGTCGACGCGAGATGTCGTGGTTGTAGCGACTGACCACCAGGGCCACGCGAACATCGGCGGCATCCAGCTCGGAATCATCGAGCTCGTCGGTCCCAGGCGTTCCCATCTCGGCAACGAGCCTACCCGATGTCCGTGGTTGGGCGCTGTGGGGGCGGAGATCTCCTAGAGGAGGTGGCCCAACCGGTCCCTCTTGGTGGCCAGGTAGCGCTCATTGAAGGGGTTGGGAGCGATCTGCAGCGGCACCTGCTCCACCACCTCCAGGCCATAGCTCTCGAGGGCGATGAGCTTGCGCGGATTGTTCGTCAACAGACGCATCTTGCGGACCCCGAGGTCGAAGAGGATCTGGTTGCCGATGCCGTAGTCGCGCGAATCAGCGGGCTGGTCCAGAGCCAGGTTGGCGTCGACGGTGTCGAGTCCCTCGTCCTGGAGGTTGTAGGCCTTCAATTTTTCAACCAGACCGATACCGCGACCCTCGTGATTGCCGAAGTAGACCACCACCCCGCTTCCCTCCTCAGCGATTCGGAGGAGGGCGGCTTCGAGCTGGGGTCGGCAATCACAGCGCTGGCTTCCGAACACGTCCCCGGTCAGGCAGCGAGAATGGGCGCGCACCAAGATGGGCCGGTCGGGGTTCACCTCGCCCAGCACCATGGCCAGGTGCACCTGGTTGTTGATGAGGTCCTGGTAGGCGTGGGCGCGCCACATTTTGCCCGCGATCGGAACCCGGCTGACGACCTGGAGTTCGACCAGCTTCTCAGTCCGATGCCGATATTGAATGAGGTCGTTGATGGCCATGATCTTTATCCCGTGGAGGCGTCCGAATTCCTCCAGGTCGGGCATCCGCGCCATGGTCCCGTCGCTCTTCATCACCTCGCAGATCACGCCCGCCGGGTAGAGTCCCGCCAGGCGCGCCAGGTCGACGGCGGCCTCCGTCTGACCGGCCCGGGCGAGCACCCCGCCGGCCGCTGCCCGGAGTGGGAAGGTGTGGCCGGGCTTGGCGAAATCGGAGGGCTTGGCGCTGGGCTCGAGAACGTGCCGAATCGTGGCCGCGCGATCGTAGGCGCTGATCCCGGTGGTGACCAGATCGCGGGCCTCGATGCTGACGCTGAAGGCGGTTCCAAGCCGGCTCGTGTTGCGGGTCACCATGGGCTCGATCTCGAGTTCGTCGAGGCGCTCGGCGAGAATCGGCAAGCAGATCAGGCCGCCCGCCTCGCGGGCCATGAACGAGATCTGCTCGGGGGTTACCGATTCCGCGGCCACACACAGATCGCCTTCGTTCTCCCGATTTTCGTCGTCGACGATGATCACAAAGCGACCGGCTTTGAAATCGTCGATCGCCTCGGGGACGCTTGCAAGGGGCATGGTGCTAACCGCCTCGATGCTCGATCAGGCGTGCCAGATATCGTGCCACAACGTCAGCCTCGAGATTGACGACGGACCCGGCCTCGTATTCCCCCGCCACCGTGCTGGCCAGCGTATGGGGGATGAATGCGACCGAGAACGTCCCTCGGGCCCGATCGAGGGCCGCCACCGTCAGGCTCACGCCGTCGATGGCGATGGAACCCTTCTCCGCCACCAGGTGGGCCACAGCCGGCGGCAGATCGAACTCGACCATGCGGCCAAGCTCAACTGGGGTCACGCACCTCACCGTCGAACAGACGTCCACATGGCCCTGCACCAGATGCCCATCCAGCCGGTCGTCGGCCCGCAGTGGCAGCTCCAGGTTGACGCCCTGGCCCGCCGTCAGGCGCCCGAGGTTGGTCAGACTCAGCGTCTGCGGCACGACGTCGGCGAAAAAGGCCCGGTCGCCGGTGTCGAGCACGGTCAGGCAGACTCCGTTGACGGCCACACTGGCCCCGCGGGCGAGCTCTGAAGCGAACTCGTGCTCGACCCCCAGCTGGGCAGGCGGGGCCTGAAGCACCCGGCCTCGCCCGCTAACGATTCCGGTGAACATATCCGGAAAGTAAGAAGTCCTTCCCCAGCCGCCGCATTTCAACGTCGTCCAAATGGGGCGCGGATTCCAGATGGCCGGCGCCCTCTCCCCCGACCGCAGGCCGAGCCCGCTCTCCCCCGACGATGAGCGGGGCGATGTAGGCGTAAACCTTATTCACCAGCCCCTGATCAAAAAAGGAGCCCAGCACGGTCGGACCGCCCTCCACCAGCAGGCTCAACACGCCTCGCCCGGCCAGACGCTCCAAGAGACGGCGCAGGTCGCTCCCCGGATCGATCAGCAATTCCCCCGCTGGGGCCCGGACGCGGGCGGCTATGGGCGTCCGGCCCCTGGAATCGAGCACCACTCGCAGGGGCTGACGCGCGCCCGGGAAGCGCGCCGTGAGCTCGGGATCATCCGCCAGCACCGTGTTCACCCCGACCAGAACCGCGTCGTGGCGATGGCGCAGCAGGTGCGCATGATGGCGGGCCTGGAGGCCGGTGATCCATTTCGATTCACCCGACCGGGTGGCGACGCGCCCGTCCCAGCTGGCGGCGAACTTGGCTGTGACGAAGGGCCGCCCGGTGCGGCGGTGAACCTCGTAGAACTCGTTCAGACGCCGGGCCTGCTCCTCCCGCACCGGGCTCACGACCTCCACGCCAGCCTCCTCCAGCCAGCGCCGGCCCCGGCCCTGGGCGGTGGCGTCAGGGTCCTCGGCGGCCATGACCACGCGGCGGATGCCGGCAGCAACGATGGCGTCGACGCACGGCGGCGTCCGACCCTGGACCGAGCACGGTTCCAGGGTCACGACCAGGGTCGCTCCGTGAGCTCTGGAACCGGCCTCGCGGAGCGCGAGAATCTCAGCGTGCGGCTCTCCTGGCCGGTGGTGATAGCCGCGCCCGACAACGGCGCCGTCAGCGTCGACGATCAGTGCCCCAACCATCGGATTAGGACTGGTCCGGTGGTCGGCGCGCGCAGCCAGCGACAGTGCCGATCGCATAGCGGCACTGTCAGAGCCAGCATCGTCGAAGAGGGCCAATGCTGGCACTATAGCCAGCTCCGCCCACACGACGCACCGGCCCGCCTGGCCAACCAGGTGGCAACCGAAATAGGGTTCGAGATTCTCGTCCGAATTGTCTGGGATCCGCACTCCTCAGAACCTGAAGAGTGATGTGTAAGTGAACAAGCCCTCGGGCTATTAGTACCGGTCAGCTCAAGCACTCACGTGCCTTACACCTCCGGCCTATCAACCTGGTGGTCTACCAGGGCCCTTACCCGGTTAACCCGGTGGGAAACCTTATCTTGGAGTCGGCTTCGCGCTTATATGCTTTCAGCGCTTATCCGCACCGAACATGGCTACCCGGCGCTGCCACTGGCGTGACAACCGGTACACTAGCGGTTCGTTCAACCCGGTCCTCTCGTACTAGGGTCAACCCTCCTCAAGTCTCCTACGCGCACGGCGGAT